>DMXO01000002.1 GCA_003482855.1 Candidatus Magasanikiibacteriota bacterium | reverse complement strand
ACTTAAATCGCCTGGTTCACTTTTAAATGTGCTTTGTAATTTGACATTTGCTGTACCCCCACTCTTTCCTGGTTTTATTGTAGGAGAGACATGTGCCTGTGCGCGCATATCATCGGCTCTTAGTTCTGGTGGGTGTCTGAGCCTATTTTTTCTTTGCATCTCAGGAACTTGCTGTGCAGCTTGTTCCACTTTGCGCGCACGTTGCTTTGCTCTATGCAATGCTATGGCTTGTTGTCTTTGGGTATTGTGTTTGGCCATACGAGTGCGTTTAACTTAGGTGATAGGTATTTTTTTCGTGCACAAGCTTATATTGTTTTTTCTTTGTCTTGTTTTGCATGGTAGCAAGTGTCAATTCGTATATTAGTTCTTGTATTTTTTTCTCTACGTTACGCGCTCCCATATCAGGATGTAGTGATGATTGTGCAAGTGAGGATAGGGCAGAAGCATCAGGTATAATGCCGAAATGTTGTGTGTGCATGAAATGTTTGCTTAGACTTTCTATGTGTTGAGCGACAATGCGTTCAACATGTGTTTGCGTGAGTGCGTTGAAGATACACACGGTATCAATTCTACTTACGAGAGCTGACCCGAGTGTTTCGGTTACTTTGTCTTGTATGTGCTTTTTGAATGTAGCATCCATGAAATCTGAGGTGGCGGAGGTGGTGTGTGTGTTGCCAAATCCTATACCTTGCGATTTGAATAATTCAGATCCGAGATTGGTAGTGAGAATAATAATAGCATGATTGAGATGAATTTTTCTTCCATTACTATCAGTAAGCACACCCTCGTCCAATATCTGGAGCAGTAGTTTGGTAACATCGGGGTGTGCTTTGTCTATTTCATCAAACAAAATTACTGAATACGGTCGTTTTTTTACTTTTTCAATGAATGGATTTCTATCTTTGTATCCTATGTATCCTGCTGGTGAACCAAGGAGCTTGGATACGCTATGACTTTCACTAAATTCGCTCATGTCAAGTTTTATGAGTGCTTTGTCATCATGGTAGAGTTCTTTGGCAAGATATTTGGCAAGCTCTGTCTTGCCTACGCCACTTGGTCCTACAAACAGAAGTGAACAGAATGGCTTATCTTTTTGTTGTATGCCAAGGAGCCCACGTTTGAGAGCGTGTATCGTGGTGTCTATGGCAGCATCTTGTCCAATAATATGCTGTGAAAGCCGTGCATGTAATGTTTGAATATTGTCCCATTCGTTTTGTGACAAGATTATCTCGTCAATATGCATTTTTTTGCTCAGTACGGTGCGTATATCTTTTTCTGTTACCCGTAGCGCTGGCTGTGTTTTTTGTTTTAAAATTTGTTTTGCTTTATCTATTTTTTTATCAAGTTGTGCAATGTCGTTTTTTATATCAAGAGCTCGTTGCAATTGTTCTTCGCGTATAGCATGTTCCTTTTCTTCTTCATATTTTTCTCTTTTTTTCTCAAGTATGTGTAGTTTTTTGTCGTCTGTCGACGTCTTTTGGTGAGTCTTCACTGAACTCGCGGCTTCATCGATGAGATCTATTGCTTTGTCTGGCTGGTAGTTGTCGTGGATATATCGTGTGCTGAGTTTGACAGCCTCATCTAGAGCTTTTTCTGTAATGACTACGTGATGGAATGTTTCGTAATATTTTTTTATTCCTTCAAGGATAGCGCGTGTTTGTGTTTGATCTGGCTCTTCGACATCTATCATTTGGAATCTTCGTTCTAGCGCAGGATCACTCGTAATATATTTTTTGTATTCGTCGTAGGTCGTCGCGCCAATACATCGCAATTGTCCGCGGGCAAGCGCTGGCTTCAAGATATTTGCTGCGTCCATAGTTCCTTGATTTGATCCAGCACCAATAATGTTATGTAATTCATCGATAAATAGAATATAGTTGGGATTTTTGGCACATTCATCCACAATTTGTTTGAGTCGCGATTCAAATTCGCCACGATAAATAGTGCCTGCAACAAGGAGAGTGAGGTCAAGCGAAATAACCTTTTTGCGTCTGAGTATGTCGGGCACATCTCCCTCTGCTATCTTTTTAGCAAGCCCTTCTACAATAGCTGTCTTGCCAACCCCCGGTTCGCCCACGAGTATAGGGTTATTTTTTGTTCGGCGTGCGAGGATATTGATAATACGTTCTATCTCTTCTTCACGACCAATGACAGGGTCAATTTTTTGTTGGCTTTCTTTTGAAGTTAGATTGGTAGTGAATTGTGCTATTGCGCTTATTTTTTTTGGTCGTCCCATCATGGGGGGTATCATCATATCGTGTGCCTCTTGGCCTATATTTGGTAATGACATATCTTCCATATTTTCTAAAACGTCGGTCATTTCTCCCATGTGTGAAAATCGAGATACATTGTGAAATGCAGTGCCGAGTTGGTCTTGAATTTGTGTATGTTTTATTTCTATCGTAGACAACAGATCATCAACATCTCTATCTTTTATTTCTATAAGTCCGTGGAGGAGATGTTCTGTACCAATGTAGGTATGTCCCATTTCATGAGCTAGTATAAGTCCTTTTTCTATGGTTTTACGTGAAGACGGACTAAGTTCGGGGAGTCCTGTTTGTTTACTTATTGTCTTTTGTATATGTTGTAGCAGGGGACTATTGTCTTTGATTAGGTCAGAGGTGATATCACATTTTTTCAAAATCTCTGCGGCAACACACCCTTGTTCTTCTGATAAAGCATAGAGTAGGTGAATAGGTTGCACTTGGGCGTGATTTAATTGAGTAGCAAGTGCAATACCTCGCGCTATAACATTTTTGAGGTGTGAAGAAAAATTGTCTATAAGTTTTTGGGCATCCATAATTTTGTGTCACATGAGCACTAAAGCACTTGGGCACATTATATTAACACAACACTTTTGATGGGAGTGTTTTTGTGCTTCAGTGCTAAGGCATAAAAGTTGCTTTAGAACTGTAGTTATTATATAATAAAAATCCTTATTTATCAATTAAATTTGGGTGATTATGGATACTATATCTAGATTACAAACTTTGAGAGAGAAAGGGCTTGTAGAAAATGCTTTTTTGAATATACAAAAATGGCTTGAAGATGATGAGTATGTAGAATTTAAGAGTGATATTTTGGATTTAATTGAAAAAGAAGACATAGATGAGTTAAATGATGCTTTTTATAAAGTTATTCCATTTGGCACTGGAGGGCGAAGAGGCAAAATGGGTGTTGGGACAAATCGTATTAATGCGCGAACCATTGCAGAATCAGCACAAGGTTTTTCAGACTACCTTATTGACTATTTTGGGATAAATCAGGCAAAGATCCGGGGGGTTGTCGTGACCTACGACATACGACATAATTCAGAAAAATTTGCCAAGATAGCTGCCTCTGTGTTTGCTGCCAATAATATTAAGGTTTACTTTTACGAAGGAGTGCGTTCTACTCCACAGTTATCATTTTCTATCAGATACAAGAATGCTGTTGGCGGAGCCATGATTTCTGCAAGTCATAATCCTCCAACAGATAATGGTATAAAAGTATTTTGGGAAACTGGTGGACAAGTGGTTCCTCCTCATGATGCAAATATCATAGAAAAAGTTAGTAGGGTCAGACACATAGAACGGTTGGATTTCGAGGAAGCAAAAGAAAAGGGGATTATTGAAATGCTTGATGACAGTGTTGATACATCTTATCACGAAACAGTTGGCAAACTTTCTCTTGGTGATTATCGAGATATAGATATTGTATTTACGCCATTGCATGGCTGTGCTACGACTTCTTTTTTGCCTGTTTTGAAACGTGTGGGTTTCGGTTCTATTTTTGAAGTTGAGGAACAGATGTCTATAGACCCTGACTTCAGTCATGTAGCCAAACAGATCCCCAATCCTGAAGTGCCTATATCTTTGGAACTGGCCACTGATTATGCAAGAAAGAAAAAGGCGGATATTGTGTTATCAGCTGACCCTGACGCAGACAGAATTGGTGTTGTCAGCAGAGACCGTCTAGATAGTGACAATTATATTTTTTTGAATGGTAATCAGATTGGTGTGTTGATTTTTGATTATATAACTAAGAGATTAAAAGATATACATGAAGATTTATCTCGCAAAATGATGATAAAAACAGTTGTAACCACAGACCTCCTGGTCAAGATAGCCGCTGACAATGACATTGATTCGATTACAGATTTGCCTGTTGGCTTCAAATATATTGCCGATGCTATAGAGACTCGTCTGAATGGTAAAGAATTTTTGTTCGGAGCAGAGGAAAGCCATGGATATTTGTATGGAGATTATGCGCGTGACAAGGATGGTGCTGTGGCTGCACTGCTTATCTGTGAATATGCCGCGCTTCTCAAACAAGAAGGGAGGACACTCTTTGAACAATTGGAATATATCAAAAAAGAGTATGGTTATTATCGTGAATTATTGCAGGCTGTATTTTTTTATGGCATGGACGGCATGGATAAAATGTTGAAGATAATGGATGTTTTGAGGAAAAATTTACCCAAAGAATTTTGTGGTTTGCGCGTGGAAACTGTCTTGGACCAATTAACCAAAAAAGTTATAGATCCCCGCACGGGTTTGATCGTGGGCACGTATGAAGGATTTTCAGACAATGCATTGGTGTTTTATTTAAACACAGAAAAAACAATACGCGTCGTCGTGCGTCCTTCAGGTACTGAGCCCAAAATAAAATTTTATGCCGCAGTGGGTAGAGAAGTAGGGGTTGATAAAAGTTGGGATGAGTATGCTAAAGTAAAAAAAGAAGTAGATGAATTGGTGCATAAAATTTTGGAAGAGTTTGTCGTATTGGCAGAAGGTATGTCTTCAGGTGGAGAAAGGTTCGAAGTCTTGGGATAATGCCCCAGTTATATATCAAAACTCCCTTAGTATGAGGGAGTTTTAGTATTTTTTATACAAAATGCTTGCCTGAGTTTATATATCCCAAGACTATTTAATATGCTAGTTTTTATACAGTAAAATCTTTATATCGTTTTTTTAACTCTTTCGTGATAAGCTCTACAAATTCTGAGATTGCGGGGTCAACATCCGCGTATTTATGTAAATATTTTATGCTAAATTGTAAATGCTCGGGAAATACTTTGCCATCGCGCCACTCAATGATTTGCATGGTCGCTTCTATTTTATCAAGCGCCTTGATCACCATAGCTTCGTAACTTGAACCTGTTGCATATTCTTGCCATAGTTCATAGAATTCTTTACGTTTATTTTCTGGTAGTGTGGCAAAGATTTTTTGTGCGGATGCTTCTTCCTTTTTTGTTTTTTCTTGTTCTGCAGTTTTATTGAATGCATGCGTATCAGCGCCTGTTCCTTCGGCACCCAAAGGATCAGTGTCTCCAGCATATATTTCTACCAAGTCATGCAAGAGAGCAATTTTAAGTCCCTTTTCGACATTGAAAGGTTTGGAAAGTTTGTCAGAAAACAGAAGTACGAGCATAGCAAGATGCCAGCTGTGGTCAGCATTAGAATCATAGCGCGGTGGCTGTGGGTATTCACGCCAAAAATAATGTCCTTTGAATCGTTCAATGTATTTCATTTTGTTGGTTAGAAAGGAAAAATCAAAGAATTCTTTTAGTGTTTTTTTGTCCATAGTCTTATTTTTTATTCTTCATATCTATATTCCAAATATATTTCTGCGTCTGGTGTACTACGAAGATGAGTCCTATCATTCCGCCCATTGTGATAAGAGGTATTGACCATGCCATATATGTTTTTCCAAAAATGATGAGAAGTGTATTTATAATAATAAACACAATGCGTGCTTCAGTCGGTCCAACTCCCAGATAACTGACGCGAAATTCATTTGTCGCTGCAAAAGACAGATACGAGTTGACAATGAATGCACCAACTATCGCGAATATGAAAAACACAAGATGCTTATATTCATTGGGGATGATAAATGAATACGCGATGATGATTGAGCATAGGAATATGTAATCAAGAAAATGGTCCATGTAGTATCCCCATTTGATGAGACCTGTATTGCGTAGGCGTCCGACAGCTCCATCGAATGCATCGGTTAACCATTGCATGAAAATACACACTGACATTCCCCAAAGCCATTGGAAGTTTTCCTGTGCTAAATATCCAAATAGCACAATGAGACCAGACCAGAGTATGGTCATATACGTGAGATGATATGTTTCTATAAATCGGGGAATTTTGGGGGTGTAGGCATCGACAAATTTTTTTTCTGGAATGTGGAGAATAGATTGTCCAACCTTTTTGTCACCATTGAATATCATATTATTTTATCAAAAATAAATTATCCTCAGGGGAATGTTTGCGCGTAATTGCGCCATCAAGTTTTTGTAGCATGATTTCATTGGTGATGTATGTCATCAAACTTTGTACATGCCCGGCTTTTGCTGTCATATCTGATCCCGAAATGACTACGTGGGCATGAATAAGTGGATTTTCGTCAATCAAACTTATATTACCATGTATAGAAATGACCTCGTAGTGCCCTATAAATGTATGGTCTATATATTGTTTTTGTTGCGCATCATAGTATGCCAGTACACAGTTGTCAGTTGAACCAATGCCAGAAAAATATCCAGCAGTAATTTTGTTTTCTGTACAAAATTGTGCAAGCGTTTCTTTCAATTCATCACCGCGGTCGAGGCGGAGTATGTAGATACTCCTTTTTTCGTCGTGGGTTATAAGTTTCATATTTTTTTGGGAATGTGAGGAGACAAAGTTTTGTGTGTGATAGGTATATGTTTTGTTTCACACATGTCTGTAATGAGTTTCATTATTTTTTCTCCCTCATATATAAATTTTAATGGTATAGCTACATATTTAATTTTGTCATTCTCTTTGAAGTATAACTCTATAGCCCCTGGTATTTGGGTCACGCCATATACTGAAACATGTGCTTGTTCAATACGTTGTATATCACCCCACAAATATTTTTTTTTATTTCGCATAGTTAGGCCCACGTTATCTACCACAAGTGGATATCTTTTGAGTACAAGTAATTTGTATAGAAGGGGTATAAAACCAAAACTGCATATGCCAAGTATCCACATGAGGTATGTGAATTTTTTGTTCAACTTGACTTTTATGGATGTATTTGATTTTTCTATGGGGATAATGACGATACCGCCAAATTTAGCTTCTTGAGCTTCACATGGTACACCATCTATGTAGCATTCGTGGCTAGTGTATACCTCCTGTGTGTCAGCGTATCGCGCTGTATATCCGCCAGATATATCGGTATTAAAAAATTCTAATCTTCTTCCATTTTTATCTTGAGCACGCATCGTGCATGCATTGCACACATACTGTGGGTAGCGTGGATTATATGAGAGTGTCACATGACAGATGGGGCACACAGCTTCATTGGTATGTGGTGTCATAATGGTTTAGATTATTTTTTCATCTATATATTTTTTGAGTGAGGAAGATGCAAAGATGAGTGAAAAATTTGCATAAACAAAGTTTTTTGGGTGTAGTGCTCTCGTTGCTGCAATCTCTTTGCGTATAATATCTTTTGCTTCGCTATAATTTGTTATTCCTGTGTTGAAGTTGGCGTGGTGGAATGCATTATTTATAAGTTGGCTACAAAATAATTCTTGTTGGCTTGGTGTGAGAAAAAAATTGAATGGTTTACCTATTTGTTTTTTGGCGTATGAAATAGATTTTTTTATAATTTGTTTTTTATCTGCTTCTATGTTTGCCCTCATTATGGCGAGTGTGTCATATTCAGAAAAAAATTCTCTAAATATATCTTTTTGCACCCCGTCAGATATAGCGTGTATGACTTTGCCTTTGCCAATGTAGAGTGCGGCGTGAGTCACCGGCCCGCGTATGAAAAATTTGCTTACTCGTCTCAAACTTCCCACCAATATAACATCTCCTCTGCGCACCACATGAAGTGCTTTGTGATAATCATCTTTTGTTAGTCCATTGGGGCGTGTTGTTATCTTGGTGACACCAACCAGAAACATTATATTTGCAAAAAGTTTTTTGAAAATGGATGTGTTTTGGGGGAAGTTGGTTATTATGTGATGTCTATATGTCTTCATAATGTTTATATAGTACCACTCTCAATAGCAAAAAGAAAGACTAACAATAAATAAAACTGCCCTCCAGGTGGTGGCAGTTTATGACGTGTAGACCTGTGTTTGTTAAGCCATGTTTCGTAGTTTTTCAATACGGTCAGTAATTGGTGGATGAGTAGAAAAAAGGCTGGTGAAGTTTTGTTTTTTGAATGGATTTGAAATAAAAAGATGGGCAGTAGCCGCACTTGCCGTTGGTAATGGTTCGGTCGATTTGGATATTTTTTCAAGTGCTCGAGCCAATCCTTCGGGGTAGCGAGTGAGGAGAGATCCTGATGCATCAGCCAAATATTCTCGTTTACGTGAAATGGCGAGTTTGATAAGTTCTGCAATAATAGGAGAGAGGATGAGAAGAACAAGACCTACAATCATAATGATTGAGCCAAGCTGGCCACCACTTTTGTTTCCACCACGTCGGTCACCCCCTAGAAGGCGTGCACGGAAGAACCAATTACTCAAAAGAGAAATTGCGCCGACGAGGACGACCACAATAGTCATGACACGGATGTCATAGTTTTTTATATGTGACATTTCATGCGCGATGACACCCTCAAGCTCTTCGTTTTCAAGTGCTTGTACTATACCAGTTGTTACGGCAACAGATGCATGCTCCGGGTCACGCCCTGTTGCAAAAGCATTGAGGGCTGGGGAGTTTATTATATACACTTTTGGCATAGGTAGTCCTGCAGTAATCGCCATATTTTCTACCATGCGATACACGTAAGGATTTTCTTCTTTCTGAATTTGTTTTGCTCCTGTCGAGCGCAAGGCTATGGCGTCGCCTTTGTAATAGCTTAGAAGTGTCATAACAACTGAAATAATGACTGCAAGTACAACACTCCCATAGCCATACCCCATATATACATTGAGAAACCAGCCAATAGCTATAATGAATACGGTAAAAATAAGTATAAGGAGGTTTGTTTTTCGTTTGTTAGAATCGATTTGATTGTACATAATAAAAGGTTTATAAAGCTTACAATGCTTGCAAGGCTTACAAAAGCATCATGGGCTTTGTAAGCCTCGTCGGCCTTATGAGCTTTTATAGTTTTACCTCAACATTTTGTCTCTCTTTCGCATCTTCAATCTCAAAAAATTCAAACTTAGTAAATTTAAGCATGCTAGCGATCATATTGGTAGGGAATACTTCCATCTTGGTGTTGAAGTCGCGGACATTTCCATTGTAGAAACGGCGAGATGCCATAATTTTGTTTTCAGTGTCAGAGAGTTCATCCATAAGTTGCCCGACCTGTTGGTTTGCTTTCAAATCTGGGTATGCTTCCATTGCCACTTTGAGGTCGCGCATAAATCCACCGAGTTGATTTTCTGCACGAACAATACCCTGAGTGTCGCCAGCTTCTTGTGCTTTCATGGCTTCTGCACGGAATTTGGTTACATTTTCGAGGAGTCCTCGTTCATGTGTCATATAACCTTTGACACTTGATACCAAATTTGGAATGAGGTCATAGCGACGTTTCAATTGGACATCGATGTCACTCCAGCTTTCCTTGGTACGATTGCGAAGACGGATCAGGCCATTGTATACGCCAATCATCCAGAGGATGAATACAGCGAGGACAGCCAAGATCACATAAATTAAAGTCATATATACGAGTGTATTATGTGGATAATGTTCCACTATTGATTTACCTACTACTATATGAGATAATAGTACTGTTATTTTACATAATTTTGTTGTATTTAGTCAATGGTTTAGCTGTTTTTATCTATGATGACATTACTTATTTTTATTATCATCCTTGGTATTCTCGTATTGGGGCATGAGTTTGGACATTTTGTCACTGCGCGTATGAGCGGGATGAAAGTATATGAGTTTGGGTTTGGGTATCCACCCCGAGTTTTTAGTTTTTATAGAGATCCTGAGACAAAGAAAATAAAAATCGTCTGGGGTAAAGGGAAGAGTAGTCTCAAAAAGACAATTTCTGGAGATGAACAGCAGGATGAATTTCCTGGCATGTTGTGGTCAATTAACCTATTGCCTATAGGAGGATTTGTGCGTATCAAGGGAGAAAATGGAGACGAAGCACAGGATTCAGACAGCTTTGGCAGTAAGAAGGCATGGCAACGTGTCGTCGTGCTTGTTGCAGGGGTCACTATGAATGTGATTTTGGCAGGCGTGGTACTTGGTATAGGATTTATGGCTGGTTTGCCAGCAGACATGTCAGCGGGTGTTGATGCCTCTGCTATAGTTGTCGAAGAACCAAGTGTTGTCATCCAACAAGTTCAAGTTGATACTCCAGCAGCAGAAGCTGGGATACAGTTTGGCGACAAATTGGTTGGATTAGATGGTGTGAAAATAGCTAGCGCAGCACAAATGAATGAATATATAGACGCACACGAAGGCGTAGAAATTGTTGTTCATATCATGCGTGGAGAAGAGGAATTGAATGTCATGGTTACACCACGTATAATTGAGGGAGGACAAGATCCCAACATCGGGGTTGCTATTGCTGAAGCAGGAGTTATTCGTTATCCGTGGTATATTGCGATATACAAAGGATTTGTTGCTGCATTTTTTGGGCTTATCAATATTTTTATCGCGTTTTATTATTTATTGAAAAATTTGATTTTGGGTCAAGGACTTCTATTTGATGTTGCAGGACCTGTGGGCATTGCTACGATTGTGGGGCAGAGTGCAAGGTTAGGTTTTAGTTATCTCTTAAATGTTACTGCGATGCTGTCGCTTAGTCTTGCTGCAATCAATATTTTGCCTATACCTGCGCTTGATGGTGGTCGTGTATTATTTATTTTGATAGGCAAAATAATTAGACGTCCCGTGCCTATGAAGTATGAACAGCTCGCACATACGATAGGTTTTGTATTATTGATGGGGCTTGTGGTTGTGGTGACATTTAGAGATGTGGTGAAATTGTTTTAGTTTGTAATTAGGCACTATGGATCCACTCGATGAATTACAAAGGGCCCGCATAAAAAAGATTTTGGAAAGACGATTTAGAGAACAATTTCCTCGGGTTGCTGATTTTGGTGTTGGCGATGATAGCGAGGCTTTTTTGTGTGACATGCTTGCTGTTTTGGATCAACAAAATATACCTTTAAGAGATGTAGAAATTGCATTAGGTCTATTACTTCAGAGATTAGCAGAGTCTTTTGCCCATGAGATGGAAGTAGCCCACGATACACAATTGGATTATAATGGTATTTTGGAACGTTTGCGTGCTTTTGAAAGAACATTGGGTCAAGAAGTGACTGATGTCTTGCATCCAGAAGCTAGACGAGGCGAGAGACCAGATGAAGGCACTGAAACAGGTGGGAACTTTTGAGGCCTGATTTTCGTAGTCCTAGAAATGGAAATAGAAAATAATTTGTTTTTATGAAACAACAACTTGAAAAATTAGAACAAGAATTCAAAAAATCGATTAGCGAAGTCAATGATATTTTAAAGCTTGATGAACTCTATCAAAGATTTTTTTCACGCAAGTCCGGTGAAATGAGCGAAATCATGAAAAATTTAAAAGAATTATCTGGTGAAGCGCGCAAAGAATTTGGCAAGTTGGCGAATCAGGTCAAAAGTGAGCTTGAAGAAATATATACGAAGAGAAAAGGTGAGTTGCAACAGCACGAATGGGGGAATATTCTGGAGAAAGAATGTATTGATATAACACAACCAAAACTATCCGTAGAACCAAAAGGTCATTTGCATCCTATTACACTTGTACAAAATGATTTGGAGGATTTATTTACTTCTATGGGTTTCATGGTGCTTGATGGGCCTGAACTTGAGAGTGATTATTACAATTTTGAAGCAGTAAATATTACTGCTACACATCCAGCACGTGATATGCAAGACACCTTCTATATCAAAGGACATAACCAAGGTGATGTATCCAATGATCAATCACCGTGGGTCATGCGCACACATACATCACCAAATCAGGCACGTGCGTTGGAGAAATATGGTGCGCCACTCCGTATGATTGTACCAGGACGCTGTTTTCGTAATGAAGCAACTGATGCACGGCATGAACACACCTTGTATCAAGTAGAAGGCATGGTCATCGACAAAGATATTAATTTTTCTCATCTGAAAGCAGTATTGGAAGTTGTTGCCAAGCATTTGTATGGGCAAGAAACCCTGGTGCGTTTTCGTCCGAAGTATTATCCATTTGTTGAGCCTGGTGTAAATGGAGAAGTCACCTGTTCACTATGTAAAGGGTCAGGATGCCGGGTATGCAAGCAATCTGGCTGGCTTGAAATTTTTGGCGCAGGGATGACTCATCCAAACGTTATCAAAGAGTGTGGTTTGGATCCAAAAGAGTATCAGGGTTTTGCATTTGGCTTTGGTTTGGATCGTCTGGTGATGCTTAAATATGGGATTGATGAAATACGCGTGATGAAGAGTGGTGATCTCAAATTTCTCAATCAATTTTAAATAAAAATATGTTGATTAGTTACAATTGGCTTAGACAATATATTGATCTCCCTAATTCAATTTCTGTACAAGATATTGCCGACAAATTAAAATTAAGTACAGTTGAAGTAGAAAAAATTGAATACCAAGGCAAATATCTTGATAATATTGTTGTGGGCAAGGTGGCAAGTGTACAAAGACACCCCAACGCTGACAAACTGAATGTGTGTACTGTAGAATTTGGTGAAAAATACCCAGTGCAAATAGTCTGTGGGGGTTCAAATGTACGTGAGGGAATGCTCGTTGCTTTGGCAGGTTTGGGGGCAAAAGTACGTTGGCACGGAGAGGGTGAATTGGTTGAATTAAAAAAAGTAAAGATTCGTGATATCGAATCATACGGTATGATTTGTGCATCAACTGAAATCGGTTTGGGCGAGATGTTTCCTCTAAAAGATGAAAAAGAAATTTTGGATTTGACCGTGGTCGGTGAAAAAAAGGTTGGGCAGCCTCTTGCTAAAGCACTTGATTTGGATGATGCTATTTTTGAAATCGACAATAAATCTCTTTCCCATCGTCCAGATTTATGGGGACATTATGGTATAGCGCGAGAAGTTGGTGTACTGTTCAAAAAAGATTTGAAAGAATATAAGACATCAGAAATTAAGCCTGGGAAAGGGATAAACATTAAAATTGATAACCAAACAAAGGATTTGTGTTATCGTTATATGTCGGTCGCAGTGGACGGAGTTGTTGTCGGTCCTTCACCTATTTGGCTACAAAAAAGTTTGATGTCAGTGGGTGTGCGTCCAATAAATAATATTGTGGATATCACTAATTACATTACCTGCGATTTAGGTCAACCCATGCATGCGTTTGATGCGTCAAAATTGACAGTCAAGAAAGATAAATTAACTTTTGTTATTAGACGAGCTCAAGAAGGAGAGAAATTTACTACACTTGATGATAAAGAATATACATTTGATAATAACGTTCTTTTGGTTGCAGATGAAGAAAAGGCAGTAGATATTGGTGGTGTAATGGGGGGTAAGAATAGTGAGATAACACATGAAACAAAGATAGTTGTATTCGAAGCAGCAAATTTTGATGCAACAAATATTCGTAAAACCTCAACTAAGTATGGCATACGCTCTGATGCGTCTATGCGTTTTGAGAAAGGTCAGGATCCTCATAATGTAGAATTGGCAATGAGGCGGGCTATAGAATTGCTTTTGGAGATGTGTCCTCAAGCAAAAGTCGTGAGTAATGTCGCCGATATTAAAAATTTTCATTTGTATCAAGGACCAATTGAATTTGACCTCAATTTTCTTACCAAAAAGATTGGGAAGGAAATAGATCATAAAGAAGTTGTTGCTATTTTGTACAGATTAGGCTTTTCTGTTGAAGAAAAGAAGAATGTAATGAAGATAAAAATTCCAACTTGGCGCGCGACAAAAGATATTTCTATTGCCGAAGATATTGTCGAAGAAGTGGCACGTATATATGGATTTGGTAATATTGAATCACAATTACCGATTTTTTCAATTACGCCACCAGAAAAAAATGAACTACGTGCGCTTGAGCGAAAAATAAAAGATTTAGTTTCGCTTGAACACCATTTTGCAGAAAGTTATAATTATTCGTTTGTTTCACCACATATATTGAAGTTATTGGACTTGAATCTCGAAGAACATATTGAGCTTGATAATCCGATTGCAAAAGATCGTCCTTATTTGCGTAGAAGTCTTATACCAAATCTTTTGGAAAATATTGAAAAGAATATACATTCATTTGATGAAGTTCGTTTGTTTGAAATTGGTAAAGTTTTTTGGAAAGAAGAGGTAGGGGAGCGAGAGTGGAAAGGAAGTGATTATTTGCTTCCGAAACAGGATACTATGTGGGGAGTGGCATATTCAGCAAAAGGAGACAAAAAGCCATTTTTTGAAGTGTCGCATGTCGTGACTACAATATTACAGAGGCTGGGGCTTGAATGTACATTAGAATCATCGACTGACCATATGGCGTCATGGTTTCATCCGAGTCGTTTTGCTCATGTGGAAGTTGGTGGTGTCCGCATCGGATATATTGCAGAGCTTCATCCAGAGAAGCAGACGCGATTTGGTATAGTATCTCAAGTTGCTCTCTCCGAAATAGATTTGAATTCTCTATTACTACTCATTTCTTTCAAGAGTGTATATCATAGACTTTCAGAATATCCAGAAGTAATGCGTGATGTTGCATTTGTAGTACACAAGACTGTCCTGCATACAGATGTGGTAAAAGAAATTAAAGCTGTTGATTTACTGATTGGTAATGTAGAATTATTTGACGTCTTCGAAGGTGAGAACCTCGGTCAAAATAAAAAGAGCTTGGCCTATCATATTACATATGTCTCAAAAGAGAAGACACTTGAGACTGCTGATGTAGACAAGATACATGCCAAGCTGGTCAAACTGCTTGAACAGAAATTCAAAGCAGAAGTGAGAAAATAATACCAAAGACCAGTCATAACAAAACTGGTCTTTATATGAAAAAGGTACTATGTACATACCAAAGACAATGTCCACCCAACATCCTGACAACGTCCGTCAGCCATTTTTTGTTGAGAATGGACTCTTGGGTGGTGAAGATGAGGTACAAGAAGCATTTTATGCATTCTCACATCTCGGGTGTGATGAACAAATGTGGGATTTTGAAGGAAAAGAAGTGGACAATTTCGTAGTGAAAAAATTACTTACAAAAAATGAATCATTTTTTAGAGAAAAGAAACTTGGACAAGATGTAAGGCTCACGTTGCGCGTACCTAATCCAGAAGTAGAAAAAGCCGAAGCAAAAATGTTGCTCGAAACACTTGAGAGTATCCCGCGTTCATATGATGCAGCCAAATTATTTTATGGTAGTGATATAGCTCCCATTTTTGAAATTATTTTGCCCATGACAACTTCGGCCGAGAGTCTCAACAAGATGTATTACTATTATAAAGATTTTGTGGTTGGCAAACAGCATAAGACTATTGGTGATAGAGGAACTATTAGAGAATGGATAGGGGAATTTAAGCCAGAACAAATTAATGTAATTCCATTGTTTGAAGATAAAGATCATTTACTCAGGAGTTCAGATATAGTACGTGATTATTTGAAAGATAAAGAAGTGGAATACCAGCGTGTGTTTTTGGCGCGTTCTGACCCTGCGGTTAATTATGGAAATTTATCTGCAATTTTGCTCAATAAAATTGCGTTGCAAAGACTCCATAAGCTTTCACAAGAATTAGGTATTTCTATATATCCTATTTTGGGTGTTGGTTCTGCTCCTTTCCGTGGTAATTTTCGTCCAGAGACTGTTGACCAAATTCTCAAAGGTTATCCAAGCGTGCAGACATTTACCATTCAGTCTTCATTTAAATTTGATAATGCACCTGATACAGTTCAAAGAGCAATCAATCGCATACAACAACATGAACAGCAAGAACCTGTGCATGCAGATGAGGAAAAGATACTTGATATTATTGATCGCTTCACTGCCGAATACCAGCGTCAGCTCATGGCGCTTGTCCCTGTTATTAATGCGGTTGCATCGCATGTGCCGAAACGTCGTAAACGTAAGCTCCATGTTGGGCTCTTTGGTTATTCTCGCGCATTTGATGACTCCAAATTACCTCGCGCTATTACGTTTACAGCTTCATTATATTCTCTTGGTATTCCTCCTGAACTATTGGGTTTGAATGCGTTGTCAGATGAGGATATCAAGACATTGGGAGAATGCTATGGCAATTTTGAATACGATATGCGCTCCGCACTTACGTTTTATAATCCTCTTTCTCCATTTGTTCCTCTGGAATTGAAGGCTTATATTGATAGGAGGTTTGGAGATGTAGAACCAAACAAAGACTCTAGAGAGTTGACTGATGATATAGCCAACCGTATCAAAGAAAATCCAGCGAGTGATGTAGGTGAACAGGTTTTGGTAGCGGCACACATGCGTGGTTTTCTTGGTTAATTTTGCATGACAATTGAAATGTGTTATACTAGATCTAACTTTATTTTATTTAATTCGCCTGTCATATGTTTGAAACAAGTAAGGACTTACTATATGTAGTCCTGTCTCTTTCACTCGTTTGGTTCACCGTGTTTGTGTGCTGGTTGTTGTACCAAGCAGCACGCACATTACGCAATGTAAATAAAATTGTCGAGACGCTAACCCAAAAATTGGAGCTCATCACTGAAGCAGTGGAATTTATTCGCAAGAAAGTAGACAGTATGTCAAGTCATATGGGTGCGGTGAGTGGTGTTGCATCAAGTTTTCTCAATAAATTTGTGATTGGTAAATTGTCTGATAAATTGGAAGAAAAATTATCGCAACGAAAAAAGAAAACAGACCGTCCCAAAAAGAAGTAACATTTATTTTACATCAATTTAAAATCGTCCTGAATATTTGGGGACGATTTTTGTTATTGGCTATTTTTGCGAAAAGAAGGTGCAAAACCTCCGGCAACTAAGTAGGATTGTACTGTCGCTGTTGGCGGTACAGAGATCGCCGACTTAAGTGACACCTTCCTCGCAATTTCATTTCTTTGTTATGTGTTATAAAAGTTGATACATATAATAATCTACTGGCGCATAATTGTCAGTCAATATAGGCATATCATTCAAGATTTCATTTTTCCAAATATGGCTGAGGAAAGAAGCTAGCTCAGGGTCTTCTGTTTCTAGAGATATTTCTTGTGTATGTTTGAGAGCAATAAGCATTATATTTTGGAATCGTGTTGGATCTTCTGTGTCTGCCACTGGCGCGATGAAAACTTGTGGGAATATACTCTTGTATGTGGCGTATTCAGCACGAAGGAATGAACCTTTGTCTCCTTCAATCGCTGAAATAATATTGACTAAGGCGATGCCATTATCTGTAAGTTTATCGTACATTTTTTGTACTGCCTCTTTTGTTGTCAATTGATAAGGGATTGAATAAAAGGACGCAAATGCATCGCCGAATATGACATCATATGTCTCAGGTGTTGAATTCAAAAATGTTCTGCCATCTTCGTGGAAAATACGTAGTCGTGGATTATCTTTGAGACGAAAATATGTTTGTGCAAGTTTTGTTACGCCTGGATCTATCTCCACTACATCCAACGTTGCCTCTGGGTATGTCATGAGATAGTATTTTGGGTACGAATATGCAGCTCCACCGAGTAGGAGAGCCTTTTTGAAATTAGGATTAAAATGTTTTACGAGGTTGTAATATTTTGTATATTCAAATACCAGATTATCATCCTCAGCAAACATGGCAGAGCTTGAGCTTCCGTCTATCCTCATACGTTTTATATTTTTTCCTGTCGCTTTATCGACATCATCGTGAATGATGATATGGCTATATGTTGTATTTGTGTCAATGATTCCATGTTTGACCTGCTGAGCATATACTATATCTACAATAAAGATGGATAAAATAAATAGAACAAGAATATATAATTTCATAATTACTCCTTTTTGCGTGAAAAGAGATATAGATGAAAGTATAAGTGTGATGGATAATATGAATAGAATTTTTGTAGTACCAAATGTCGGAATAAGAAAAAACCCTGCTCCAAATGTCCCAACAATACTTCCGATAGTTGATATCGCGTACAGATTGCCTACGGTTGAGCCAGAAGTTTCTAGAGAATTTATTTTGAGTTTTACTGCGTATGGAGATACCATCCCGAGCAGTACACTTGGCAGTGAAAAAAGTGTGAATGTACTTATTATTGTCCGGAGTTTAAAATTCTCAATAGATGATTGGAACAATACCAAAATAGGGTCTTTGATAATTGTTACTACACCAATAAGTAGCGCAGACATAAAAATGATCCAAGAAAATTTTTGATAGTTTGTTTTTTTGTCAGCAATTTTGCCTCCAAGCCAATAGCCAATGCTAAGACTTCCGAGTATGACACCAATGAGGCTGGTCCACACAAAGATAGATGTCCCTATATAGGGAGAAAGGACGCGAGATCCTACGATTTCGAAGACCATTACAACTGCTCCGCTAATAAAAACTGCTGACTCAAGTATATATTTTTTCATAAAAAGGAGATTTGATTTTGTAATGGATATATTATAAACTAACTTGAGTATTTAACCAAATAATAGGGACGCTATGGGGTTTGTCCATTTACATACTCACTCGCACTATTCTCTGCTCAATGGGTTGACCAAGATCAAACCCCTTGTTCGTGTTGCAAAACAACGGGGTTTTGATGCTCTGGCGCTCACTGATTATGGGTCTATGTATGGGGCTATAGAGTTTTATCAGACGTGTCTTGCCGAAGGGATCAAGCCCATTATCGGATTTGAAGCATATATTGCCCCACGTTCTCGTTTTGACAAAGATCCCGAACAAGATAAACGTTTGTATCATCTGATTTTACTTGCAGAGGATTTCGGGGGTTATCAAAACTTGATGAGACTGTCATCCTATGGTCATCTGGAAGGTTTTTTTAATGATAAACCGCGATTGGACAAAGAATTACTTCGTCAATTTCATAATGGTATTATTGCATTGTCTGGTCCTATAGAAGGTGAGATACCACAATTGCTCAAAGAAGGGAAAATAGATGAGGCACAAGTTGTTGCTGAAGAATACAATGCCATTTTTGGGCAGGAAAATTTTTATCTTGAACTGGAGGATCATCCAGCCATAGAGGGGCAGATTGACGTGAACACAAAATTGATTCAATTATCAAAAGATACTCATATACCACTTGTTGTGACTCGGGATGTTCATTATCTAGATTTCAAAGAGGCAGAAGCACAAGATATATTGCGTTGTATTTCACAGGGATGGAAAGTAGACCAACTTGGACGAGAAGATAAACGTCATGTAGACAGATCTCTCAATACCGGAGATGATATTATATCTCGTTTTCGCCATGTGCCCGATGCCCTTGAAAATACGGTAAAGATTGCAGAGCGTATCCATGTTGAGATACCTTTAAATGTCTGGCATTTTGCACCTGTTGGATTGCCTCCAGGCAAAAATGTTGATGAGTATCTGTCTGATTGTGCATACGATGCAATAACAAAATTTTATGATTCTGTCACGGATGAAATAAAAAAGCGCCTTGATTATGAGCTTGATATTATAAAGACCAAAGGATATTCTCCTTATTTTATTTGTGTTGCTGATTACGTTGGTTATGCCAAGCGCAATGGTATTGTCGAATCTACTCGTGGATCTGCAGCTGGGTCGCTTGTCTCATATGTTTTGGGTATTACAACAGTTGATCCTATGCGATTCAAGTTGCCTTTTGAACGTTTCTTGAATCCGTTTCGACCAAGTCCGCCAGATATCGATACTGACTTTGCAGATGATCGTAGAGAGGAAATGATAGAATATGTGACTAATAAGTATGGAGTTGATAAAGTTGCTCAAATTATTACATTTGGAACTATGGCGGCTCGGGCAAGTGTACGTGACGTTGGTAGGGCACTTGGTCTTTCATACGGATTTTGTGATCAAGTTGCCAAAATGATTCCACAAGGGTCACAAGGTTTTCCTATGACCATTGAACGTGCGCTCGTAGAGGAACCCGATTTGAAAAAATTGTATGATACCAATGGAGATGTCAAACGTCTTATTGATCTCGCACAACAGGTGGAAGGATGCGCCCGTCATACGTCTATTCACGCAGCCGGTGTGGTGATATCTCCTGCGCCTCTTACTGATTTTACTCCTGTCCAACACGAGACTGGAGGTGGACGTATTACCACTCAATATGAAATGCATGCAGTGGAGACAGCAGGAGTTCTCAAGAATGATTTTCTTGGAATACGGAATCTTTCTATATTAGGGAAGTCTGTTGAAATTGTACAGAAAACTACAGGAGACAAAATTGATATTTATCATTTGCCGCTTGATGACAAAGAGACATTTGATATGTTGGCTCGCGGAGAAACAATGGGCACGTTTCAGCTTGGTGGCAGTGGTATGACACGCTGGCTCAAGGAACTGAGGCCTACAACTATCGATGATATTATGGCCATGGTAGCGCTCTATCGTCCGGGGCCTATGGAGTCTATCCCTGAATATATTAGACGCAAACATAATTCTGAGTCTGTTGTATATCTTGATTCACGCATGAAGGATTATCTGAGTGCGTCTTTTGGTCTTCTTGTATATCAAGATGATGTGATGTTGACTGCTATTCATCTCGCAGGTTATGACTGGATGGAAGCAGACAAATTTCGCAAGGCTATGGGTAAAAAAATTCCTGAAGAAATGGCAAAACAAAAAATTAAATTTTATCAAGGGTGTCGTGATCACGGCAAATTGAAACAAGAAATTATTGATGAACTTTGGCATGCTATAGAGCCATTTGCCGCGTATGGGTTCAACAAAGCGCATGCCGCAAGTTATGGTATCGTTGCCTATCAGACATCGTACATGAAGGCGCATTATCCTGTGCAGTATATGACTGCAGTATTGCAGGCAGAATCGAGCGATGCTGACAAAGTTGCTGAAATAGTTGGCGAATGTAGACGAATTGGTATTGAAGTATTGCCTCCTGATGTCAACGAAAGTTTCAGATCATTTGCTATGGTTTCAAAGCCTGGAGAAGCGGGACGTATTAGATTCGGATTGACTGCTATAAAAAATGTAGGAGAGCATATTTGTGAAGTTATATATCGTGAAAGGAAAGATCATGGTCAATATAAAAGTGTTGAAGATTTTCTCGAGCGTGTCGATGATAAAGATCTAAATAAAAAATCTATCGAGAGCCTCATACAGGCAGGCGCGCTTGATTGTTTTGGAATTGATAGAGGCATATTGTCGGTAAATAGTGAAAATTTACTTGGGTATTTGCATCAGATAAAAGAAAAACGGTCGAGTAGTCAGAATTCTTTATTTGCAGGCACTGACATATCACTCGACACCAAAGTAAGGATAGATGACGCAGAAGTGGCGACCCTTGACCAGAAACTTGTATGGGAAAAAAATTTACTTGGTATTTACGTCTCTTCCCATCCTTTTTCATACTATGAAACTTTTTTAGAGGGGAAGGTGACCAAAGTTGCTGATATAGAGAACAGACCTAGAGATTCTTGGGTTGTTGTAGGCGGGGTAGTAGATACACTCAAAAAGAAAATTACTAAAAAAGGATCAGCTATGATGTTTGCCACGATTCAAGATCAAACAGGACGTATAGAGATGCTTGTATTTCCCAAGACGTATGAGACAACCAAGGATGTTTGGCAAGAGGGTAATGTGGTGTGTATTGTGGGCAAAACTCCACGCGAAGAAGGAGATAACAAGATTTTTGTAGAAAAGGCGTACGTGCTTACAAAAGAAAACGTAGCTGAGGTAAGTAAATACCTTTCGTTGAGCTCAGACAGCGCAAAGGGAAACTTGAAGGACAATAGATATATTACTATTAGTTTGACTCAAGAAGAACTTAAAAAATATACAAATGATCTTAAGCATTTGTTTGAGGAATACCCGGGCGAGTATGACGTGTATGTAAAAGTTGGTTTGAATACTATTCGTGCTCAGTCGCAAGTGGAGTGGGGGGATGAGTTGAGAATAAAGCTTGAACAATGTGTGGGCGCAGACAAATTGATAGTCAATGATAATTAAACTCCCTTGCGTGGGAGTTTTTTAACTAGTATACGTCACCATTTTCTTTTATTTTTTTGTCTTCATACGGACCTATTTTTTTGCGATAAAATTCTTGTTTTGCACATTCAAGCACGCCGATAAGTTCATTCCAATCTTTGTATCGTCCCTCACCCTGACTCAAAAGTAAAAGGCGGGTGATAGAATAATTTAAATCACCTGCGCGTTGATTTGGACTGATAAGTTTAGCGAGATTTTCAATCGCGTTATCTAGACGGTCACGATCTGGTTGGGAAATGTAGGGCATAGACGAAATTTTTAATTAAGTAATTTTTAAATTGTTTTGAGATTCGAAATTATGTGAGGTCGTTTATCGACTTCACACTTTTGTCATCATGGATTCTTCCAATAAATTCTGCGAAACGTTTGGTAACTGAAACAACTTCTACGTTACGGAGTTCGCTAGAGAGAGGAATAGTATCGGTTGTAACAAAACGTCCAATAGGGGAACTATTTAATTTTTCCACAGTTCCTTTGCCCAGTGCCGCATGTATGAAACATACGTCCACACTTTGTACGCCGGCTTGGTTCAATAAATACTTTGCATCTTCAATCAATGTTCCACCACTGGATGTCTCGTCATCAATGATTAATGCTTTTTTATCTCTAACATCACCAACCACTCCTTTGATAGTGACACGTTCTTCATTACCGATACGGCGTTTGTCCATCATGGCAACAGGCAGGTTGAGGCTGTCTGCGTAAGGTTGAAGTAGTTTTGCAGCTCCGCTATCTCCAGCAACGAGTACATAATTATGTAGATCCCAATGTTCCTTGAGGTGTTCAACAATATCTGGAGCGGCAATTATATGGTCGGTTGGGATAGAAAAGAATCCTTGTGTTTGGGGGGAATGCATCTCCATGATAAGTACGCGGTTTGCTCCCGCTATCTCAATCATGTCTGCCATGAGGCGCGCGGCAAGACAAACGCGAGGTTGATCTTTTTTATCAGAGCGGATATAGGGCAGATAGGGAAGGACGGCGGTGATTCGTTTTGCCGAGGCATCGCGAAGGGTGCGTATGATCATGAGTAATTCAATGATGTGTGCGTCAACGGGTGATGCTTGAGTTTGTATCACAAATACATCATCGCCTCGAACTGGTTCTTCTATTTTTATAAATCTATTTTCATTGCTAAAAACTTTGATCGTCATTTTGGTCTCTTCAATACCTAAAAATTGACAAACTTTTTCAGTAAATTGTCTATGACTGCTTCCACTGATAATTTTGAGAGACATGGTAATTAGTAACTAGTAATTCGTAATTTGTATAATTTGTTAGAAATTTGTGAAATCTGTTATTTTCCAATTAGGATTCGCTTCCAACTTGTCCCATGAGGTAAACTCTTTATTTTTTGCATGATGGTACGCGGCAACCGCGATCATGGTGGCGTTGTCCATGGCATACTTCAAGTTCGGAGTTCGGAGTTCGGAGTTCGGAGTTTCTTGTTTGATTGTCATTTCAAGAGTTTCTCTTAATTTTTTGTTTGCAGAAACTCCACCGCCAAGAATAATAGTTTTTGGTTTGTATTGCTTCGCTGCTTTAAGGGTTTTTGTGACAAGAACATCAATTATTGCTTGTTCAAAGCTTGCGCAGAAATCGTTGATTGTGGGAGGTTCTTGCGTCTGTCCATAGATTCCTGTGGGTAGCTTATACGGAATTATATTCATCGCAGACAGTTGATTATCTCGGAGCCAATACAGTGCTGAAGTTTTGAGACCCGCAAAGCTAAAATTAAAATCTTTACTATTAATCATAGGTCGTGGAAATTCAATTGCACGTGGGTTTCCTTCCTCTGCAAATTTTGAAATTTTCGGTCCTCCTGGATAATCAAATCCGAGCAATTTTGCTACTTTATCAAAACATTCTCCCGCCGCGTCATCTACTGTCCCGCCAATTCGTTCATATTTATTTACGTCTGACACAAAGATCAATTCTGTATGTCCGCCAGAAGCTATAATACATAAAGCTGGATAATCTATTTTTGACTTCGGACTTCGGACTTCAGATTTCTTTTTATTCTGATTGCTGAAGTCTGATTGCTGAAGTCCAATCAATACGGAGTGTATATGCCCTTCAATGTGGTTTACTGCAACGATTGGTACATTCCACAAATATGAAAGCGCTTTTGCTGTTTCAACTCCCACTACAAGACCAGTAATAAGACCTGGTCCTGAAGTTACCGCAATAACATCGGGTTTTGTAATATGGGCTTCCTCGAGAATATGATCAACAAGAGGAATAATTTTTTCAGCATGTTTTCGTCCGGCAATTTCTGGTACCACACCACCATATTTTTTGTGTACATCAATTTGGCTTGCTGTTTTTTCAGCCAAGATTTCTATTTTTTCATCTGTTATATCGAGTAACGCGACAGATGTATCGTCACATGAGGATTCAATGCCAAGGATTTTCATAGTGGTTTTATTAAACCATGAGAAAGTTAGAAAATCAATATATAACCTACAGTCATCACAGCGAGATCTACGAATAGGTGACCGATCCAACTGCCAAGTATTGATCGTGTTTTGTAATATATAAGACACCAAATCAGGCCACCAACCCCGACCGCTATCCCGAAGAGCATAGTTATCCAAATATTAAAAAATTGAGACAGTACAATGAAGTGATGCAGGGAAAAGGCGAGACTCGAGATAGACGCGGCGATGAGAGGTTTAAATTTTATTTGAAGTCCTTTGAATATGAACCAGCGCCAGTAGTATTCCTCAATTCCAGAGTGGGCAATACTTAAGAAAAGTGAGAATAGGATGTAGTAGTTCAGTATGCCGAGATTTTCCGCTGCATCTTTCATGTTCGTCGCAAATTGTGAAAAGTAATCAAAAAATGCGTTGAAAATAATGAGTATAAGGGCGCTTACCCCAAGTCCGAATATGAGACCGTACATAACGGATTTTTTTCTATGAGGTATTTGTTTGTCTTTGTCTCGTTTAAATATCCAATATAATGGCCAGACAATAACCAGAATTTTTGTCAGCGTGTAAATGATATTTGAAATCCCCGTACCATTGAGTATGACAAAATAAAAAAATGACCCGACGAACTGAATACATAGTCCGGGGATAATGAATATGTAGAATATTTGTTTTTTACTCATACTATAAAGTGAGCTCCTACGCTTTCTTTTCTTTCAAGCGCCGCCTGTGTAATAAGTTTGGCAACATTACAGATATTTTTTAATTCAAGAATGTCTCTGTTTATTCCAGTCTTTAGTACCTGTTTAATATTTGTTTCATATCTATCTAATATTTTTAATGTTTTTTTCATCTTTTTTTCTTCACGGACGATACCAACATTGCTCCACATAAGTTTTTGAATCGAAGATGTCATCTTTCTAATTTCATTCAAGGTTTTAGGTTTTAGGTTATAGGTTATAGGGATTTTTTGCATTTTGCATTTTGCATTTTGCATTTTTCTGATATATTTTTTAGTTGAATTTACTGCCCTACTACTAAATACCATACACTCTAAGAGCGAATTCGATGCCAACCGATTCGCTCCATGAACGCCGGTATGCGCGACTTCACCAAACGCAAAAAGTCCGGGAATATTTGTTTCGCCATTTAGATTTGTATGAACTCCACCGCAGGTGAAGTGTGCGGCTGGTGCGACAGGAATAAGATCTTTATCCATCTTTACTCCGTACCACCAGAGTTCATTATAGAGATAGGGGAATCGTTGTTTTATATAGGTACTTCCCTTATGTCGGATGTCGAGGTAAACTGGACCTTTTTTTAATTCCTCAAACATCGCGCGCGAGACAATATCACGTGGTGCGAGCTCGGCGAGTTTATGGTAGTTTGGCATAAATCGTTTGCCATCTTTGTGAACAAGGATACCGCCCTCGCCACGTACAGTCTCAGAAATAAGCAGTGCTGGTTTGCCTTTTTTTGCAAGAGCTGTGGGATGAAATTGTATAAATTCCATGTCACAAATTTCTGCCCCTGCTTCATGTGCAAGTGCCACGCCATCACCTGTTGCAATTTTTGGATTTGAATTTCGTTTGTATACTTGTCCTGTTCCGCCTGTCGCGAGTATCGTTGCCTTGACAATAAATGTAGTCACTTCATTTTTTTCAGTATTGAGAACCAAAGCGCCGACACAGTGCTTTTGTGCTTTTGTGCTTTTGTGCTCGGGTGTTAGTAGTCTAAATGCTACGTACGATTCAAAGATAGAGATGTTTTCATTATGCCGTACTTGGTGAATCAACGCCCGTTCAATTTCTTTACCTGTCGTATCATGCACATGCGCGATACGCCGCATAGAATGTCCGCCTTCTTTGGTAAGAGACAATTTATTGTTTTCTTTGCTAAATCCGACACCAATATCTATGAGTTTTTGTATTTGTTTGGGAGCTTCTCTCACCATTATTTCTACAGCTTTTTTGTCATTCAAGTAGCACCCAGCTTTCATAGTATCTTCAATATGTTTTTCAAAGCTGTCCATTGTATCCAAAACTGCAGCAATGCCACCTTGAGCATAATTTGAGTTACTTTCCATGAGTTCTTTTTTGGTTACAATCGCGACAGTGCCATATTTGCTTGCTTCCAACGCAAAATTCAGGCCAGCAATGCCTGATCCTATTACTAAAAAATCGGCTTTGATCGTATCATTTTTTTTGCCCATAGAATAGTTTTAGTAAATAGTAAGCAGTAAATAGTAAGTAGTTTTAAATAATGTCTAAACTAATATCTAAAGCCTTTGTAGAGTGGGTGAGTGAACCGAGCGAAATAATATCCACTCCAGTTTTTGCATACTCGGTAATATTTTTTTCCGTAATTCCACCCGACACTTCAAAAATGATATCTTTTGAATATCTCAATATCTCAGTATCTTCTAATATCCCTTTGATATTTTTTGGTTTAAAATTATCAAACATGATAGCATCTGGATTTAATTTGGCAAATTCTAAAACTTGTTTTTTTGTTTTTGCTTCAATCTCCCAGAAAGAGGTTATAGGTTTTAGGTTATAGGTTTTAGAGTGAGTGATGTGATTATCTTTTACCAAAATCCAATCGTAAAGTCCAAGCCGATGTGTTCCTCCGCCACCGAGAACAACGGCTTTTTTATCAAGTAGGCCCCATTGTGTTTTACGGGTAGGGCAGATAAGGACTTTACCGTGGGTAAGTTTAACAAGTTTGGTAGTCTGTGTTGCGATACCTGACATTCTTTGAAGTAGATTGAGAATTGTCCGTTCAATTTTTAGAACATCTTTTATACCACCTTTAAGTTGAAATATTTTTTCTCCCTTTCCTACTTTATTTCCATCTTTTTTGTAACTCGTAGCTTGTAGCTTGTAGCTTGTAAGAAACCATTTTGTTTCTTCTAATCCAGCGACAATGCCGTTTTCTTTTGCCTTTACTATAGCTGTGACTTTTGGGTTTCCTTTTATTACTGTGTCACTCGTAATATCACCCCGGGTATCCAAATCTTCAGCCAAAAAATCCTCTGTCAGACGTTTGACTTGGCGGAGGTATTTTGGATTTTTGAGCGTGAGCTTTTCGTATTGATTGAAGTGTTTTGTGAGTTTTTGGCGTTTGGTCATATACTATTGTCCCGTTTTTTTTGTTTATTAATCAAGTAGATTAAGTCAGTAAGCAGATTAAGCAATTTTTGTTCCAATCCTTATTCTGCTTATTTTGCTTTGGTACTTATTTCCATCATTCTGTCCAAACTTTTCTTCGCTTTTTCTAAAATTTCTTTATCCAATTCAATAATCTGTTCTTTCTTAGGACTTTTAAGTGCATTCAACACATCCTCCAACTTGATCTGTTTCATATATGGACACAGCTGACAACTACCTACAATGTGTTTGTCTGGAAATTCTGTTTGAACTCTGTCAGTAATTCCACATTCTGTGATGAGCATATAGTGTTCTGCTGGATTTTCTTTTACATATTTGAGCATATCTCCTGTGCTACCAACCATATCTACTGCATCCGCAACAGAAGATGTACATTCGTAATGTGCGAGAATTTTGGTACCGGGGAATTGTGCACGGATATTGTCTACTGCCTGACGATCAAATTGTTCGTGAACAATACAGGTACCATTCCATAAGATTAGTTTTTTCTTTGTTTGTTTTTGTAAATTTTGACCCATGAGAATGTCTGGAATGAAGATGATAGTTTCATCCGGCAATGATTCAATAATCTTTAGCGCGTTAGACGAAGTACAACAGATGTCGCTCTCTGCTTTTACTTCAGCGCTTGTATTTACATAGGTAACCACGGGTATTCCCGGATATCTTGTTTTTAAGTTTCGTACATCTTCGGCAGTAATGCTTTCTGCCAAAGAACATCCTGCAACCGCAGGAACGAAGACTTCTTTTTCAGGATTAAGAATTTTTGCAGTTTCACCCATGAAATGAACAGAACAGAAAATTATTTTTTGTGCATCATGTTGTGATGCAATCTTTGCGAGCCCGTATGAGTCACCAATAAAGTCTGCAACACCGTACATAATGTCGGTTGTTTGGTACGAGTGGGCGAGGATGATTGCGTTTTGTTTTTTTTTGAGTCGGTTTATTTCAAGAGTAATAGGCGCTATGCCCAGACAATAACTAAAAGTGCGTTTGGTTTTTCCTAATTTTTCGAAAAGTCGTTTGGCTTCTGTGCGTATTTCTGTGGCACTGATGTCAATATTTTTTTTGATTCCATGGACCACATATCCTTTTTGTTCAAACAATGTCTGTACCAATTCATTGCCGGTATAAACCATATCAAAATTTCCAACTATTTTTTTTACATGATCAACCCATTCTGTTTCTTCGTGGATATCAGGGATGCCAATGATTTTGTAGTTTAGATTTAAATTTTTAAGTTTTTCTTCAATTATTTTTTTGCGCTCCTCAAAACTCAACGGATTGTCGTCAGTTTCACTGTATTGTGAACTGCCAATGCCAATAATAACCTCGGATTCAGAGATTTGTTTTAGAGCATCCAAGTGCCCCTGATGAAATGGTTGGAAGCGGCCGATAAAGAGGGCTTTTTTCATATTTTCTTATTGCCATTCCGACCGATCCGCCCTAAGCGGAGAGTGGATGACAGACTACAAATTTTAGACATTTTTAATTTATGTCCCGCATGTTTTATCATCTGTTTCTACATCACGTTCTTCAAATTCCTCGAGATCCTTACCGTCTTCAATCGGAAGTAGATCAACGCCGCCATCACCATACTTTGTAAAATAACCGACGGATAATTCTGTTTTGTTTTTGATGTATTCATATGATAAAGGTGGCTATTATAGCCACCTTATAGTACCTGTTTTATATGGTTTATTCAAGTGTGACTTATGGTTGTAAAATATCCTCAGTTCGGCCGTCTATTGAGATAATTACCTCACTTACTGTAGGGAATTGTTTGAGCGTTTCAGTGATTTGGGCTCGGATAGCGGTCACACGGCATGACCCACCAACTCCTTGTTCTAGTTCTTTGCTAAGATCAACTTTTGCAACCCCATTTTCTATGGTTAGTTTTTGTATTGTCACTCCAGCGGGTATATTATCTACAAAGCCTTCTGATTCTTCCTCTTTGGAAATGCCTTTGAATAGTTGCTCAAGAGTGGCACGACCTATTGCTTGTGTTTTTTTGATTGTCCGCGACACGCCATACACTACAGAGCAATCCACGAGTCCAGGATCTCTTTCTATATTATTAAAAAATACCAAAACTTGTGTAGTTTCTTGTTTGAATAGTAGGGGAATACGTATTTCTTTATCAAGTGTTCGATTATCAGAGGGGTTATCATTTTTTATTACAAGTATTCCTGAAGTCGCTTCACCTATATCAAAGGTAAGCGTCGAAGTGAATGGTACAAATTCAGTAGTCATCCATTCACCCTGAGACATTGCATAGCTATCCGCAAGTTTATTTCCTTGATTATCAAAAAGTTGTATAGGGAATGATCCTTCGAAATACCATGTTCCGCGTGCTTTGCCTGTAATAGTGAACGGACTCGATATTTCTTGGTTTGTGTGGGGTATATCAACAACTATATCATTGGCATATTGATTATTAGTTGATGTTATTGGATTTTTATTGTCATTGTCACATCCTGAGGTAGGCATCGCATTGCTTGGATTGCCATGTTTTATCCAGCCTTGGTCACTACATATCCACGTATCTTCGGGCGAAGAAAATCTCAAAATTACTATAGTTAAACCCAATATGCCTGTAATAGCTACGAGACTTATGAGTATTTTGGTAGTTGTATTCATATATAATATATGTGTTAGTAATAACTTGTATTGTTACTATAGGTCATATGTTGAGAAAAAGCAATATTATCCTCTGGTTGTTCATTGACATTTTTTTTGTTTTTATATATACTATTTGCGTTTGTTATGGCGTCATCGTCTAATGGTTAGGACATCAGGTTTTCATCCTGGTAATCGGGGTTCGATTCCCCGTGGCGCTACAAAAACAAAAACCGAGCCGTAAGCTCGTTTTTTGTTTTTGTTGGGGTTCGATGAGGGGAATCGAACGGGAAAGGGAGAAAACGGGAGTTTTCTCTTTCTGAGGAAAGGTTGGGAAAACCCGAAGGTTTTCCCAGGAGGAGCGAAGCGACGAGTGAGATTTCCCCGTGGCGCTACCACAATCACACATAAGTAAAGCTTGACAAAAGCTTTTTTTTGTGTTATATTTTTTGGTCCAAATCTGGACGCGGATCGATTCTACCTCGGGCTACTGGAGGGCTCCTCAGATGTTCATCATCGAAGAGTTCGGCCGACTCGTTCTATCGATGGCCTACGGCATTATCGCCACGGCCCTGGTAGGACTCTACGTCGTCATGCCGATCAGGGTGCTCATCGGCCTGATCGAGATGGCTCAGATCGACAAGGTCAAGGCCTGGAAATATCAGGTCGCGGACAACCGTGTCGCGGAGTTCGCCATGGAGTACTGGTGGGTCTCCGTCCTCTCAATCGGTGTCGTGGTCTTCGTCATCTGGATCTACCGCGACTATCGACACCCAAATCGCCGGCAGCCGAACTAGAAGACTCGTCGGCTTGATCTTAAGAGGAGACCAAAGAATAAAGATTTGGTCCGCCCGCTTCTCGGTCGTGACCCAGAGAATGTAATACAATATATTTTCTGGAATACCGAGAAGTATTGGACACATGAAATCCAGTACGAAAATGTGCTGGATTTTTGTATAATTTATTTATATGATTGAGGTGATACATTCGGTTACTTGACAGAAATACAGGCTTGATGTATACTCGTTCTACCATAGACAGCAGGTGTCGCAAGACTCAATTTCCTGCCGAGGTAACCTCTAAGTCGTCTAAGCTATCTAGGTTTTCTAAATTATTTTAGCTAGACAAAAAGGTCGAGGGTTACAGAGTGTCTGTGGTTTACAACCACAGTTTTTTTATACTAAGCACTATGCTAATCTCAGAAGAACTGAGAAAGCTTAGAGAGCTTAGAAGACTTAGATATTATGGCTAAGACAAGACAAACAAAAGAACAAGCTATACAAGAATTAGCTGAAGGCTTGAAAACAGCAAAGTCAGCGGTTTTTGCAAATTTTCAGGGTCTCAAGGTCAAAGAGTCTGAAGAGCTTCGCAATATGTGTCGCGCACAAAACGTGACATATGTCGCGACCAAGAAGACGCTTCTCAAGCGTGCTCTCAAGGAAATCGGATTTGATGTTGATACCAAAGTATTCGAGGGCAGTCCTGCTGTCGTACTTGGTTTACAAGATGAAGTAGCCCCTGCACAAATCGTTGCAAAGTTTGCAAAAAGTCATGAGATTGTACATATGTTTGGTGGTATGCTCGAAGGACAGGCGATTGATTCAACCAAAGTCACCGAGTTATCCAAACTACCAAGCAAAGACGAACTCCTCGCAAAGATGGTTGGCTCTCTCAATGCGCCAATATCTGGCTTTGTAAATGTACTTGCCGGCAATTTGCGCGGGCTTGTAAGTGTATTAAACAATATCAAAGACGCGAAAGCGTAAGAAAGTTAAAGCTGTTAAGATGTTGTATCACTTCGTTTGTTGGAAATGAATATCAATTACAACATCTACAACAATTAAAACATTTATAACATACATACTATGTCAGACGAAAAAAAAGTTGTCGAAGTACCAGCAAAATTTCAATCACTCGTCAGTGAAGTTGAAAAGATGTCTGTACTCGATCTCGCAGAACTTGTAAAAGTTTTTGAAGAAAAATTTGGCGTATCAGCTGCTGCTCCTGCCATGATGATGGCTGGTCCTGCTGCTGCTGCTCCTGCTGCCGAAGAAAAAACAGAATTTAATGTTGAACTTACTGCAGTTGGTGACAACAAGATCGGTGTTATCAAAGTAGTAAAAGAAATCACTGGTCTTGGACTTGCTGATGCAAAAGGACTTGTAGATGGCGCTCCAAAGAATGTCAAAGAAAATGTAAAGAAAGAAGAAGCAGAAGCGATGAAGAAAAAGATTGAAGAAGCAGGTGGAAAAGTAACATTGAAATAATACTTCAATAGTACTTATCAAAGCGCTCCGGTAATGCGGAGTGCTTTTTTTGTTTGTTATTTTTTGTGATATACTTATTTCGTAATTAATTTTTTATACACTAAAATATAGGCAAAAATAAACCACCCGAGTATTTGGGGTGGTTTTAATTTTATCTACGTTATGTATTGTATCATTTTTATTTTACTTCCTCTACAATTTTGGTAAACACTGCTGGGTGTTTTTCTGCAATTTGAGAAAGTACTTTTCGGTCAATCATGATATTGTGTTTTTTGAGAGCTCCGGTGAATACGCTATAGCTCATACCAAGTGCGCGAACTGCAGCATTTATCTTCACTTGCCATAGTTGGCGAGTGAGACGTTTTTTCACTCTGCGATCACGATATGCGTGTGCTCCAGCTTTTGTTTGCGCTGTCTGTGCGAGCTTGATGAGGTTTTTGCGTCCTGCCTCAAACCCTTTTACGCGCTTCATGATTCCTTTGCGGCGTTTTACATGGTGTAATCCTCGTTTTACTCGTGGCATACAGTTTAAAATTCAAAAATTAGTTTTGATATGGCAATGCTTTCAAAACAGTCTTTGCAAGAGGGGCAGAAGCAGTATTATCTGACCGTTTGTTGCGTCTTGTGTTGCCACTTTCACGTGAATTAAAATGGTCTTGTCCGTCAGTGCGTTTCAAGACTTTTGTACCTTTTGATGATTTTTTCACACGAAATCGCTTTGCAGTAGCTTTGTGTGTCTTCATTTTTGGCATAGTATAAACAAATTATGTGTACCTTAGGGCGGGATGAGTATACCGTATGTAGGCTCGTTCGTCAAGGTGTTTCCTTGTGTATAGAAAACCTCCCCGAGTAGGGGAGGAATGTCATATTTGAGGGTGTCTATTTTTTTACGATAATGGCAGTTACTGTTTTTCCTTGTCTAACTATATCTTGCTCTGTTCGTACCTCGACTGTCTTTTGTATATTACCAATGAAATTGCGTATTAGTGCTTCAGCAAGATCTGGGCGAGCATTTTCTCTTCCTCTGAGCATGAGTTCTATTTTTACCTTGTCACCGCGGTCAAGGAATTTTTCAGCCTGTTTTTGTTTTGTTTCTTTGTCATGGTCACTGATACGTATGGAGAGACGCACTCCTTTGGTGTCGCTCGTTCGTGAGTGAGCTTTTTGTTTGCGGGCCTCTTTTTCTCGTTGGTATTTGAATTCAGAAAAGTCGACAAGTTTTGCTACAGGAGGATCAGATTTTGGATTGATTTCTACGAGGTCAAATTCTTTTTCGAATGCGAGATCAATCGCCTCTTGTCTTGTCATCACGCCAATGCGTTGTCCATCCTCATCAAGCAAGAGTAATTCTGCAGCAGCAATCTCCGCATTTTTTTTGTAATGCGGAATGAGCGGTTTGTCTGGTCGTTTTTTACGGGATATTCTCATAGATATTATTTATTTTGAAAATAATGTGTCAATTGTTTTTTTAGAAATTTCCATCCGGATCCACTTTTCAAAAATTTCTCTCTTCCCATTGCATCTTTTTTATTCAGATACATCTCAGCATATATTATTTTCCATGGTTTGAAATTTTTTGTCGATGTAACTAATCCTTTATTGTGGTATTGAATCCTATTCTTTAAATTTGTCGTGTAACCTATATAATGACGTTGTGGATATTTTGTAGATTCTAAAAAATAAACAACGTAATACATAATCCTCCTTGCTAATTTTACTATGGCATCGCCACGAGGCGGTGCCGTTGAAAAAGCAGTTATTGGTTGTGACGCGTAAAATTCGCTTCGCTCATCACGCGTCACTCAAAGCGGTTGCACCGCTTTTCGTGGAGATGCCGGGAATTGAACCCGGGTCTAGATGGGTTACCACCACAATCTACATGTATAGCTGGTTTGGTGTTTTATTGATTGCTTAGAAATCAGCAAAATAGCAATCAACTGATCCTGTATTTATTTCGAGTATATGCGACAGAAAGCACATATATCCTACACTCGATAGGTTGACACCATTCATCCATTACCGAGTATCATGGGAATGATGGTAGCAGGCCTATTAGGCCACTACAGATGCGAATGTTGGGACGCGGAAAGCTTGCGCTACTGCGTTTTTCACTCGACTTACCAAGTTTGCACTTGAGAATTGTATACGGGTTTTACGAGGATCGTATACCACCTCGACATGCATATAGTAGATAACATAGGTCCACCTATCGAACCCTGTCATCCCCGCGTAAAGTGGCGAATTTTATGGAGCCACTTGAGCGCCGCGTGACCCGTTAGGGTTTTACGCGGCACTCAATTAACTATAAATATCGCCACTACGCGGTATACCTTTATTTTGTGTTGCAGAATATTTATCAATGGCGCCACCTCGTGGTACCACTTTTCGTTGAGGATGAGTTACATCATCAATTTATTTCTTTCATTGCTCTTCCTATTTCTCTTTTCTGTTCTCGTTCTTTTATAATTCTTCGCTTATCGTATTTCTTTTTTCCTCGAACGATACCTATTTCCATTTTGAGTAGACGACCCTTAGTATAGACAGAGAGAGGCACAATTGTCAAGCCTTTTTCATGAGTTTTTCCTGTTAAATAACAGATTTGTTTTTTGGTAAGCAACAATTTTCTTGGCTGTGTAGGGTCATAGTTTTTCACATTTGCATATCTATACATAGCTATATGTGCGTTGGTGAGAAATGCTGCATTGTCGTGTATGCTTATAAAGCTTCCTGCAAGTCGTATATGTTTACTTCGCACCGACTTCACTTCATGTCCAGATAATACTAACCCAGCCTCGAGTGTCTCGAGGAGTTCATAGTCAAAAAGTGCTTTTTTATTTTTTGCGTATGAGGGCATATATTAATGTAAACACTTAAGCACGTTGCACCAAAAAAGTTTATCTTAGAAAAAGTGCTTGAGCCTGCCTGCGCAGGCAGGTGCTTAGGTGCTGTAGTGCTAAGGCGTTCTTAGTATAGCGTTTTTTTCTTATTTTGCAAGGTTTAGGCAAATATTGTATACTTAGTTTATTATTATGACATAATTGCATTATTATATGTTTATACACAAAAAACAGTCTTCATTTTTGTTATTTTTTGTATTTGGTGCTGTTGCTCTTGGTATTATTATTTCAGTGGGTATATTGGTGACGATGCTCTTTTCTCATGATAGACAAAGAGACGTGGCACCGGATAGTCAAGCACCATCTGTCGATATTGGCCAAGATATTCAAGCCGAGGATAATCAAAATACCCAAGCAACGTCCGAAGAACTTGTTACACAGTATAGAGAAAGCATATCGCGTATTGTCTCAGATACTACGCAGAGTTCACAATCAATTGATAATATCCTTGCATCAGTAGAGGATACATTGCTTGCTGTGCGTGTGCCAAAAGATATGCAAGAGAAACATCTCAATGTAGTTTTGAGTGTGACGCGATTGCGCGCACAGACGCAACAGTCTCCTGCTGAGATGCGAGATTCTGTTGTATCACTTATACAATCACTTATAGCCAATTAGATATGGCAGATGAACAACGTCCATGGTGGATACGTATTGTCTCAACACTGGTAGCACCGAGTGTATTATTGGCGATCCATGTATTTCCCCATACATACGTATTTATCATATCATGTGTTGTGTGGTTTTCTTTTTTTGTGTTATTGCATGTGAAGTACCATGTCGAGAAACACCAGACTGCTCTCAATAGTATGACCGCAGTTTCTTTTATTATATTATTATTGCTTATTGAATCTCTGTATATGAGATGGTTTCTCGTCGGCGCATCTGTGTTTATTTTTTTCTTTATTGCGTATTGGTCTGAACCACGTATAGAGCATGCCATCCATATCAAAGAGAAGCCTCTTCGTCGCATGATGATGATGCTCTATGTGTTCAATGTGTATGCATTGTTTGTAGCTTTGTTTGCGGTGCATATATATTTTAATCAGCTTTCATTTGCTTTACTGAGTATCATCGGAGGTGTATATGCTGCTACCGGCGCCTATATGATTTGGAGTTTGTATTTCAAGTTTACATTTGAACAGCTTGTCGTGTGGTGTATACTTGTTTTATTGAGCATCGTAGAGATCATGTGGGTGATGAAACTACTGCCCTTTGGTTATTTTGCTTCTGCTTTTTTGCTCGTGTGGTTGTGGTATATTGTACAGTTATTTGTCCGTTTTCATTTGAGCCTTACTGGTATTTTGTGGAAACGACAAAAGTGGTTTTTGGGAGTAAATGCTTTCTTGTTCTTTGTCGTACTGTATGTCATTAAGTGGATTTAAAATTTGAAATTTATTATATGCTCCCTCCTCATCTTCCAAACAAAACATGTTCTCGTAATGCGCGTGAATTATGGATTCGTATATCTGCCATTGTTATTTTGGTTGTGCTGTCAGTATTCGCGGGGATTACAGGGGCGCTTGTCGTGACCGCATGGATCAATCCTACATTTTATTCTGATTCAGCGGGATTATATTTTGTTAATCGTTCATCACAATTGTATGGCTCTACCGAGCGACCCGATGTACTTGTGATACAACGGTATCAGATGGGTACGATGAGATTATTTGACAAGACGCAAAAATTGTCAGGAGATTTTTATGCAGATAATGCGCGTGTGGGGCAAGCAGTGATGTTGAGCTCGAATGGGTGGGGAGTATCGTATATGCCCGATTTCAATCAATCACTTATACCCAAACTTGAAGCAGTAGATTATAGAGGTATTTCTTATGCAATAGAAAAGGTTCTTGTAGACGCACGCTCGGGGTATGTATATATCAAATGTATAGGAAATGAATTTCATGTATTGCCTTTTGTGAATTGGACTGATGTTGATACAGGTCTCGATGTATGGTCAGATCATGGCGGTTCATGGCATCACCGCATATTGGGTGCTCGCAACGCAGTATCTAGTGGTGCATACAATGCGCTCGATGCGTATACGCGCTTTTATGTAGATCCTACTGTTTCAAAGCAGGGGATAGCAATGACTGGTCAAGGTCAATTTGTTGGTTTTGTTGATGACAATGATGAATTGCATACAGGATGGAGTATAGAATATCAATTGCCTTTTGTATTGGGAAATGATGCACTCGATGATTTTGCTATTACATGGAATGGATATTTTGTATATCGTAGTAGTGAAGAAGGGGACGATGATGTGCCGGCTTCAGGTTTTTATATTTCAAGCGTGGGTGCTTTGCCACGAGGTCTCATGCCAGGAGATATAATTATTCGTGTGCAAAATGATACGGTGGCTCCCGAGACTTTGCACCGGCAATTATACACTGCTCCCGATGAATTTGGCGTGACTGTGTGGCGTAAAGGCAAAGAATCTGATATACTAATGCACAAGTAAAAGAACTAATTTTTTTGCTGTATAGATTGACAAAAGAGGGATTTTGTGGTATATTCATTTGTTAATTTTGAATTTAAAATTTCGAATTTGAGAACCCTTTAGGTCTGGGTCTAGGACAATTCAAAATTTTTAAATTTAAAATTTTAAATTAAACATTTTACTATGTTCACCTCTCCCCTCCATCTTCTTCAGAAGCGTTGGAAAGTCATCCTTGTTATAGCTATTATATGTGGCGCGTTGTCAGGTATTGCCACCGCGCTGTTCCCATTGAGTTATCGTGCTGATGCTCAGGTGCTCATTATTTCTCAGTCTCGATACGGCGTAGATCCGTATACGGTTGTACGTTCTGCCGAACGCGTGGGTGAAAATATAGCCCAGGTCATGAGGACCAATGACTTTTATAACAAAGTGAAAGCACAACCCGAGTTTGCCATTGATTGGTCATATTTTGACAATAAAAATGAACGTGAGAAAAGAAAATTATGGCAAAAATCCATGAATCCTTCTGTGGTGTATGGGACTGGAGTATTGAATGTGAGTGCATATCATCCTGATGCAGAACAGGCCAAGATGCTTGCGGGAGCTGCAGTAAATGCACTTTCGTCCAAAGGTTGGGAATATGTTGGTGGTGATGTCACCATCAAGGTGGTGAATGAACCAATCGTTACGCGATTTCCCGTGCGACCAAATGTAGTTTTAAATGCAGTGCTTGGATTTATTGTGGGAGTGTTGCTTTCTGGTCTTATGATTTTAAAAAAGAATTAATATAATATTATTTATATGACTCAAGACACACACCAATTTGATTTCTTGTCAGCGTATGTCGAAAAATTATTATATGAAAATGGGCTGAGTACATTGACTGATGAACAACGACGTATTTACGTGCCCCAGGTACTTGCTCGTCTCGAAGAACGTATTGGGCTTGAAATGTTACCAAAATTATCCAAGCCACAACTCACGCAATTTGCCAAATTTGCAGAAAGTGAAAATACCACAGGAGAGCAGTGGCGTGATTTTTGGTATGCTTCTATTCCTACATTTGAAGAAGATTTGAAAAAAATAATTATTGCGTTTGGAGAAAAGGTAAGTGCAATTTTATCCAAGACAGCCTAATCGTATATATGCCTGTCAGTCCTATACAATCTGGACAACACGAGATTACGTCAGCATCAGAGAATGATTTGGTCTATCTATGCAGTGAATTGGAAAAGGATGTCCGCGCGTTACAACAAGAGGGACGTATGTTGAAAGTCCGTATTTTGGGTGCGCTTGATCAGCACAAAATTTCTGACGTTTTACAAAATATCATTGATTTACCTCACCACTAATATTCCTTAATATGCCAGAAGAAACATCACCAAAGCAAGCACCAGATGGAGTCAAAAGAAAAGAAATGAGAAAATCCTTTGGTAACCGAGAAGAAGCTCACGAAGCCCATCGTGATTTTGAAGCACGGATACAGGCACTCGGTCACCAGATTGAGGATTTACAGCAAGAGAGAGATGAACTCGTGCAGTCTTTGGGTGAAATACCACAAAGAATGAGTCATGCAGACGAATTACAAATACATCTTGATCAGTTTAGTCGAAAATTGCACGCGGCTGAAGAGAAATTGGCAGTATTATTACAGAAACCAACTTTAACAGATGGTGAAATTGGGGATGTTGCAGAGGCTTTGGTCCGGGGTATTGGAATCGGTGAAGGAAAAATAGAAACACCTGCTGGAAGTCTGAGTGTGGGGGATGTAATTGAGTATACAGATTCTGATGGTAGTGTGAGGAAATATATAGTAAAAGAAATACCAGATACAGAGAAGGGATTATTATCCTTGGGGATATTAGGTTCCACAGAAATCAATTACTTGCCTTTGGGTGAATTAACTCCTGAAAAAGTACGCATAGAATCACGTGAGTTGCTCAAACCTGGAGAATCACGTCAAATTATGTTTGAAGATAGATTTGTAACAGATCCAGATAATAAAGAAAATAAGACAGACATACATATCGTCACTGAGCAGGCGGTTGTAGACGGGCGTTCACATTATGGAGGACCATTTTCCAAATATACAGAGTATAATAGAGATGCTGCAAACAAGAAAATACGGACTCCTGAAAATTTTATTGAAACAAAAAATGAAGATAGCATACTCACCGTGGTCGGACCTGATGGCGCTCTCGTGACAGGTGTTATCGATGGTGCGGGTGGTATGGGCAACGGACGCCAGGCAAGTCGTCTTGTCAATGAGGCAGTGGTAGGTATGATAAGAGCTGGAGAGACAGATTTGAGGGAGGCAATGATTGATGGTCATGCGAGGATTGAGAATGAATTATCAAATGGCAACACCGCAGCAGTTATCGCTCGCATAGATAGAGATAGGAAAGTTCAACTTGCATATATAGGAGATTCAAAAGCAATGACGGTGCGTGGTGGCAAAAAGTTAGAAGAGGGCACGACAAAGATGCATAATTTTGCGGTAGAAGTCGTGGCCCAGATGCGCGAAAATCCGGATCTTCTTGATTTGAGTAAAGAAGATACGCAGGATCATTGGGCCCGCATATTTTATATGGGACATAGAAGAGCAGTGGGAGATGACGAGGAATTACGCGCTTTTTTTGAAACCATACGTGAAGGATACGAAACAGGGCAGATATTCAATAGTCCTATTGATCACATTATTTCTCGTTCACTCGGACATGGTACAGCAGATATACATGAGCAAGGTCCAGAACAAATTGAATTTCAAGGTCAAGATGGAGATATTATAGTGCTCGGGTCAGATGGTTTGTGGGACATTGTATCTGAATATGAAGTAGAGAAATGGACAGCAGAAGAGGGTGGTGATGCGCGTAAAGTCCAAGAACGTTTATGGAAAGAGACATTTGCGCGTGGCAATGCTGACGGTCCATTTGATATTGAGTATGCACCAGGACAATTCATGAAAAAGAAAAAATGGAAAGCAGGTTCTGCAGATAATTTATCTATAGAAGTAGTAAAAATTACTGAGTCATCAGATGCAACCAAAAAAGGTGAATCAGAAAAAATAAAAAGACGCAGAAAAGAAAAGGCTTCAGTTCCGGGTGGAGAACAGGCAGACCCGAACGCAGGTCGATCTACCAATCCCGAAGAACCAGTAGGTGTAGAAAAAGCATTGTTGGATATTTTGGGTCCTGCAGAAAAAGAACTTCAGAAAATAGATCCTCGTTTTAGAATAAACACATTTGCAAAAAATTGGGGCAGGTTGAGGGAGTCTTGGGGTGAATTTACCAAACCAAAAGGCATGTTGAGCCCTGAGTATGCGCAGAGGTTACTAGGTATTATACATCGTTCTATTGGTGAACATGATAGATATATTACTGAAATACATATATCACCAAATGGACAACATGAAATGAGGGGTACTGCATTATATATTGATCCTACTATCAAAGACTCGAGTCGCGAATTAGTTCGTGTGCTTGGTGGTAATCCCGAATCAGTATTTGGTCCCTCTGCTGTGAAAGCTACACAGTCTAGTGCCGAAGCTCCAGAGGATGTTTTGCCGTCAGATCATCTGCCAGCTATCCCTGATGGCAGGGATAATCTTCCTGCGCGACGAACAGGTGATGAAGCATTATCCGGTGATAATTTTCCAGCTCTGCATGGTGAGGGAGAGGGTGATACAGCTCGTGAGGATGAAGCAAGTCATGCTGACGCTTCTGCAGATTCTGCATCCGCGGATTCTTCAAGAGTTTACGATGTAGATATCCCTTTGGAAAGTATGTCTCCAGAAGAATTGCGCACTTTGGGATTTGAAATCAATGATATCCCTGCAGAGTTTTCTGCCGAAGTTGTACAGCAGTATATAGATATAATGAGGTCACAAGGCAAAGAGGTAGTAGTCTTGTCCGATAGAAGAATTGCTGTGCGTGATGTGGTGCAGGCTAGTGAACAATCACCAGCAGAGCAGGGTGCTGACGTAGAAGCACATGAGCAGGAGAATCCTGCGCAAGAACTCGGACGTCTTGCTGATGCTATGTTTGCGTGTGTGAGTCTCATGGATGACGAAGGGCGTGATTGGCATGGAAGGCCATATATACCATCAGAGCGCCGTGAAGAAATGCGCAGATTATTGGCGCAGTTTAGACATACTCGTGAACAACATCCGGATGTTTCGAGGATCCATGTATCATCATTGGATGGAGCAGAAGATCCTGATTGGTGGTTTGAAGATATGATGCAAAATTTGTTGAATTCAGAACAAATAGATTCAATAAAACGTGCTGAAGAAGAAGATATTCCTTTTGTTGATCTTTCATATGCATTGGATACAGGAAGAGTATACGCGGCACGTGATGAAGATGGTAACAATACGTATTATCCTGCGAAAGGATATGAATTCGTATCAGATGATCCATACAATTTTGCTGTACGCAAAAAATCTATAGGCCAGCGTTTGAGAGGTTTGGTTTCCAAATCTTCTGAAGTAGGCAAACCACATCCGAGAATAGAACTTCCTGATATTGAAGAGACAACAGGAGAAAGTACTGCAGTGTCAGATAGTGCTTCGGCAGAGACAGCTGTTGAAACGCCAGAAGCTACGATGGCACGCCTAGCGCGTGAATATGGTATGCCTCCAGGTGTAGGTGCATCTGTATTATCTTCCGTGTTTGGGTTTGACGTGGGCAATTTTGGTAGCGCAGATGCACCATTGGACACCACAGTCGTTGGAAGGTTATCCGCCCTATGTGCAGAAGCGCGTAACCAAGGTATGTGCGTCATTATATCGCCAGATGAGCATCTGTTTGGTATCAAACGTTTTTGCATCGAAAGCCCGGATCAACTGCAGGCGCGCGGTCTCAAACCGCTCTATACTGACTCAGTCATAGATAGACAACAGGTGATGCGTGCGCATATATCCCACGGAGAAACGTTTGAAGTTACTCCTGACGGTACGGTATGGAGTAGTGCTGCAGACAAATACAATGCAGCCGAAGATTTGCATCGCAGATTGAACAATATGCCAGAGGGGACTGTCGAAGAGTTTGAGCATGGCATAGTAGACATACGCCCACATGTGTTGATTGAAATAATTGGCCGTGAGAGATACACGAAATTATTGCATCTCATGACAGATCCTACTGCAGCAGGCGATGTAGAAGAATACATTACACATATATTTAGACAAGAAGGTGTGGATGAACGCCGTCTCCGCGAAGAGGCTCGTCGTGCTGGGTATACAGATGCAGAAGATTTTCTTGGTTTTTGGGAAAAGCAACAAGGATACCGTGAGACTATGTATGGTATCCGTTTGTTTGTCGCGAGCGAAGAAACCAATGTACTTCAAGACATGAAAAAGTTTTATCATGGTGGCATGACCAAAGTGTGGGAGAAAGCCAAAAATGCTTTAGTCACGGTAGGTCCTGCTGCTGTTGTAGTCGGACTCGCGTCTCTTGCAGGCACGGTTGCCAAAGCTCCTGCGATGGTAGTGCGTGGCATAGCTGGAGCTATTGGTGGTTGGTATGCAGCAGAGCGAAGCACCAAAGCGGGACGTGAACGCACACTCAATCGTACTCAAGACGTGGAAGAAAAAATTAAACAAAAAGAAGATGAAATATTACAAACATTTAGAAATACGCCAGAATTTCGTCAGAGACTTATGCAAAGATTTGGTCTGGCAAAAGGGGCTGATGGAACTCCACAAGGTGGAGACAAGACACTTATAGATCGTCTTGCGGTATTTATGAGTGATGGTCTCATCACTGCTTCATATCGTGTGAGTCGCACAGATGCATCTTCTGCAGTTACTCGCGATGAGGCTCGACTTGGTGCAGAAGTAGTGGATGATGATACTATACGCGCGCAGGCAATATTGCTTTTGCAAGCTGGGCGTCGTGAAATAGCGCTCGATGCACGTACTCGAGCTGCGCGTGGAGAGATATCCCGCGAAGAAGCTCAGGACGCTCGTCTCGATCATTTGGTTTCAGAGTTGTATAGTGGCCAGACAGTAGACGCAGTCGCAGATATCATTCGTGAGAATCCTGGCATGATGCGCGTATTACAAAAAGCTATGGCTTTGAAGCGTGGCGATGTACAATCATTATTCAAAGCCGATGGCGAGGTACTTGATCAAAATGAATTAGCCAAAAAAGTAATGGGCGCTATTGCTGGTGGAGCCATAGGTGTCGCATCAAGTTTTGCACCAGAAGTACGCGCTGCAGTGCTTGGACTTGCGGGTGCATATTTGGGAACGCATCTGGGCAATATGAAAGATATTAGAGCACGTGAAGAAGAGATGCGTACAGAGGTAGAGAGACGTATAGATGAAGCAGAGCTTGCATTGTCTACGCTTGGCATAGATAGCAAGAAGACTGAAAGCCTAAGTGATACCGGTCTTCAGAAACTCGCAAAAGATATTCGTGTTGCCATGTCTCTTGGTCTATTGAACAATAGCGAACTATTGCGAGTGCGCGCACGTAACGTATTGCGCAGTATTGAATATGAGACATACGACAAACGCCTGAGACATGCAGGAGCAGAAGCACTTTTAGCAGAGCTTGATACAGATGTGAGCTTGCTCAAATCAGAACGCCAACAGACTATTGATAAATTAAAAGATAAGGGTGGCTTCATCAAACGCCATGCAGGAGCTCTCAAAGGTATGGTTGTCGGTGGCGTAATTGGTGCTGGTCTTGGCTATTTTAGCAAAGACATTGGAGCATGGGCATTTGAAAAATTAGGCATAAGAATCCCAGAAGAAACAGGAACAGCAGCGGGTACAGGCGCTCAAGTAGCAGATCATGCACACGACACATCACCAGATGTGGGTGCACATGGAGGCAGAGATGTAGATGCACCACCATCAGGAGAGCCCACTCCGCGAGCAGAGACAATAGAAGTACCGCCAGTGCCCGAGTCAGCTCGTTGGGATATAGATCGTCTCGATATCATAAAAGAATTTCATTTATCACCTGCGGCAGCAAAAGAAATGGATGCGTGGGTTACCGCGTACCCGAGTCTTGGCAATGCCGATGCTATGCGATCAGTACTTGAGTCTGCCACAGATCATGGTACAGGTAGCGAAGATACATTATTCCCCGAGGCAAAGTTTCGTGATCCACAATGGATTTTACATTTTGAACGCGAACGTGATCTCACTATGGTCGGAGAAATGATGAAGACAGGGCATACAGACGAGGCACTGAGATTTTTGCAGAGTCAAGGATTCAATCGTGTATCTTTGGGTAAATTATTTCCCGATGGTATACCGCAGGATACAGACAAGGCGCTTGCAGATTTCCTTGCAGAATACAAAGCGCAGGTTATTGACCAGCCAGCAGGTGGTCGTAGTGGTGATCTCATCCGACGCCTCGGTTCTGCACTTCAGCATGATGCCAACAGAGATGATTATTTAGCAGATAATGTAAAATTGTTTGATAATCAACCAGGTGGCAGGACACCACTTCGTGCAGAACCAGGTAGACCAATTGTCTATATGGGTATGAACGAGACAAGCACCGGTGGCAGTCCAGATAGATTTATTGCCAGTGGTATGCGTACTACAGGAGATGCTGATGAGTATGCTCCTACTACCGGAGATCTTGATCGTAAATCTCTTGCTTTGGCACAGATAGCACAGGCTGAAGATGCGCAGCAACGTCTTGAAGAATTGGCAGCAGCTCGCGCGCGTGAACCGCGTGTAGAGCCAGTGGCAGATCCACGTGTGACTGGTAGTGGCGCAGATATACCCGTACGTAATACCAATACTGGCGAAGAAGCAAATATACATGTAGATGGTGCTACAGATGCAGAGCCTACACCAGATGGCAAGGGTGTCAGACTTGGTATGGAAGATGGACGATCGTTTGATGTTTCATATGGTAGACTTGCCATGCTCAATGCTGTGGCTGGTGGAGGTGCGCTCGCAGCAGGAGCTCTATATTTTGCCACACGAGAACGACCTGTACTCGAAGATGTGTCTCGTGGTATGAAGGATGCTCCTCGTCCTGCGTACGAACGTAAGGGCGCAAGACAAGGAGAACAAGTTCCTACCGCTGGAGAGGGAGATACTACTTCAACTTCTACGTCGAGAGTGGATGCAGGTACTACTCCTGCTCCTGTAGTAGAGACACAACCACCTGCACAAACACAAGATGAAGCAGAGCAGACAGATGATGTAGAAGCAATGGATGATGACACGGCACATGCACAAGGTAGTGCTGAAGGCACCGGCTCAGATACATCTGAAGCAAATCCAGATACTACGTATTTCAATCTTGGTTCGTATGGATCTATTGGGGTGAAAAAAGATAAAGGGTCTCTATCTTTTGATGTAAGTAAGATGTCTTTGAACGGAGATCAGGCGCGTGAGTTATTGTTTGGTAGTACTGAGATGCCAGATGTAGCGCGTGGTGGAGAGACAAACAAGGTAGATTTTGAACAAGCTACTAAACAACTTGCCGCACTTGAACTGGTGCGAAGATTAGGACAAGAGAGTGGTGATAGATCATTACGCAAAGCAACAGATGCTATTCGTACACAAGCTCGAGATATTGCGCGTGATATGCAGACGCGTATGTCTATAGATGTAGCTTCGTTGCTCGATGAACAGGTTCGTGATGATCTCGGTCTTGGTGCTGGCGAAGGGTCTGCAAACAGATCAAACAATAGAGACAGTGGACGACCAAATGGCAGAGATCGACGCAATGGCGGTAGAGATAGAAACAATGATAGGAGTGGTGGCTCAGATGAAAGTAATCGAGATAGGGGACAAAGAGAAAAGAAAGGGAATGATAGACGTCAGGGTCAACAAGGTAGTGACAATAGATCTGGACAACAGGATCGTGGTCAGCGTCCTGACAATAGACCTGATAATGCCAGAGGACAACAAGGACAAGGCGGGCGTAAAAAAGGTGGTGGAGGCGGCGGTCCTCGGGGTGGTGGACCACGTGGTGGAAATAGATAAACAGGTTAGTACAAAAAAGCTCTCATCATCGGGGAGCTTTTTGTTATATTTTTTTTATGTAACTCACCCCACCCCGAGTACTCGGGGCACCCCTCTCTTACTAAGAGAGGGGACGGGGGTGAGTTGCAGTGCAGAAGAAAAAAATAATTTGTATGGTTTTTGTAGTCCGAAGCATATTATGATAGGTGTTTAAGTAATTAAATGTCCTAGTGCTTAAATGCTTCAGTGACCTGGTGCTCCAGTGCTTAGGTGTTCAAGTGTTCGAGTGATAGCAAAATTGGCTCAATAAAGCCTTTTTTGTTTTTCATTTTTTTCTCTATATTAAGCAAAAAATATCTGTTCTCCCGAGGGAAAATATAGAGCCTTTATCTCTTGACAAACTACACAATATATGATATAATCTTCTGTTCATCCTAAAATAGGGTGAGTGTCGCTCTTTACAAGAATTCGTGTCAAAATAGCTACAAAAAAATAAAATACCATATCCGGGTACAGGCTATGATCTCTATGATCATATACAGTATCCGGATATGGTCACGCGACGTGTGTCGCGAGGCCTACGGTAGGTTACCAAAGCCCCAACGTGGGGCGCGCTTTCACTGCGCCCCCACCAGGGGCAGGACTAGGGAGAGAGTACCATGACGACCGCGACCGACCCCAGCACCCAGGCCCCCGAGATCACCACCGACACCGCCGCCGCCCACACCGACGACGCGGCCCCCGCCACCGAGCGCGAGCAGGTCACCTGCGCGTACTGCGGCAAGCCCGGGCACACCGAGGAGCGGTGCAACAAGAAGCGCAAGGACGAGCGGACCCGCGGCAGCAACGCCGACACCCGCCGCCCGGCCTCGGCCCGCACCGACACCCGCCGCGAGCCCGAGCCCCGCCGCCAGCCGTCCACCGACGAGCCCCGCCGCCCGGCCTCGGCCCGCACCAGCGAGCCCGGCCTCAGCGACCTCCTCGCCTTCCTGGCCAGCAACCGCACGACCAACGTGGTCTTCGGCGGTCCGCAGGTCCAGCAGGCGGAGCTCAACCCCCGCGCCGAGCAGCACGCGATCAACACCGGTCACGTGCTCGGCATCGACGAGTCGGACCCCGAGCAGCTCGTGCTGATCGGTGGCACCGGCAAGCCGATGACCACGCTCACCCGCAAGGGGATCGAGCGGCGCGTCGCCGACGTCCTCGCCCAGCGCGAGACCAACGACGGCGGCCACCACGGCCACGGCCACGACGACGCGCACACCACGACGACGGTCCCGGCCATCAGCGCCGAGGACCTCGAGCGCGCGCGCACCGCGGGCAAGGACGACCTCCTCACGAGCCTCCGGCTCATGAAGGAGCTCTGCCCCTCGCAGACCGTCGTCGCCCCCGTCGTCTCCGCCGAGCCCAAGGAGCGCACCGTGTTCGTCGCCCTCCGCGACAACATCACCAACGGTGGGCGCTCGGGCGGCAACGCCATCGTCGGCGACCTGACGGTGAAGGAGCTCCTCGCTCTGAACCCGTCGATCGTCCGCGACGACGACGCCAAGCGCGCGGAGAAGGCGAGCCGGCCGTGGTGGATCATGGCCGGCATCATCGGGAGCGCGGCGCTCCTCACGTTCTTCCTGCTCTGGGCCCTCAACCCGAGCAACGACGACGTGAAGTCGGCCCGTGACGACGCGGCTTTCTCCCAGAAGGTCGCCGCCGCCGCCGAGGCCGCCCGCCTCGCCGCCGAGGCCGCGCCCCGCACCTTCCCGGTCACGATCGAGACGGTCGAGGCCGGTGAGGTCAAGGCGGGCATCGTGCGCGCCGGTGAGGTCAAGGCGGGCGACGTGACGGCCGAGGGCGAGATCAACGTGCACAACACGGTGACCCGCACCAGCCACACGACCCGCATCGTGCACGAGACCGCCCCCGTCGCCCCGACCGCCCCCACTGGTGGCGCCGCCGCCCCGACCGCTTCGGGCACCTGCTCGGGCACCTACATCGAGAAGGACTCGAAGGCGGTCGAGTGCTTCGCGGGCGACGTGACCGGCGCCGCCACGATCGTGTGCGGCAAGAGCGAGTACACCCAGATGGTGTGCCAGGTCAACGGCGACCCCCGCCGCTGCGCCGACGCCCGCAACTGGGTGCTCGCCACCTGCCCGTGACCAGGGCATTTTGACACGACGTCCGAGGAACCGGGAGGATCCACGGACATCTGCGGGTGGGGTATGAGTTTGAGACTGTTTACGACGATACCCCACCCCACCCGCTTTGTGACAATATCTGTATCAGATGTTGTCAGAAAATGGGAATAACCCTAGTACCATAAAGGTACAGGGTAAGAATTCCTTTGTTCTTTACAAATGTTTTCCTAAGTACGTATGCATATACAATGTATTTTTTGTATATGTATGAGTGCTTAGGAGACACATTTCCAATCTCCGGCCTTGTGGGTCGGAGTGCGGAAGGACATTTATAGTCTTTCGTTTCGAGAGTCGCGAGTTGCGAACACACCCAGACGGAGGGAGTCCGATGCGTTGCGCGAACCTGTTCCTGAGCGTCCTGTTCCTCGTCCTGTTCCTCAACCCCAACTCGGTGCGGGCCCAGCCCGCGCCGACCGTGTATCAGGTCCCGGACCCGCGCATCCCGCGCGCGGCGATCGAGTCGGTCGCCATGTCGCACGAGCTCGACTCGTTCCGCTTCAAGGTGGCCCTCCTGGGTTACTTCAGCGGCGCGGGCGAGGTGCAGACCGGAGTCCCGAAGCTCCAGATCATGGGCTGGGTCTCCCTGACCCAGCACTTCGGTCTCGAGTTCCTCGGGAACTTCGGCTACATGCGCGTGGAGACCGGTGGTATGGAGCAGGGCGTCGACACCCTCTTCATGACGGGCCTGATCCAGGCCGCGTACCGGACGCATCTGGACAAGATCCAGTGCCTCGCCGGTATCGGCTACGACCGCATGTCGACGACCCAGAACAGCGACGTCGTGAACTCGTTCGTGGCCTCGGTAGCCATGCGATGGCAACCGTGGGAACACTTCGGGTTCGAGGCGCGCTACACTTTCGGGCCGGGCTGGTTCGGTGGCGGGGATGACCCGCTCTACCGCCAGGAAGCCGGCGCCGGAGTGTACTGGGCGTACTGATCCTTCAAGCAAGAAGATCGAGAACAAGAACCAGAGCCCGACTCACGGAGTGCGGGCCAACCGACGGAGAGATCCAGATGAAGAAGAGCATCCTGTTCGTGTTCGCGTTCCTCGCGGCCTGCAACGGCAACCCGTACCTCAACCAGGACGACAACTCCACGACCCCGCCCGTCCAGCGCGAGCCGACCCCCGACGACGTCGGGCTGACGTGCTTCACGTCGGCCGACTGCTACGCCGAGAATCCCGACACCTGCGAGACCCGCACGTGCGCCAACGGCGAGTGCATCGCGACCGACGAGGTGCAGTGCGGTGAGCCGTTCGCGTGCTGGCTCGGTGCCTGCGTCATCAAGGAGCATGAGTGCTCCAACGTCGATGACGGCAACCCCTGCACGGTCGACGTGTGCGACAACATGACGGGGAACGTCAAGCGCTACGCCTACACGTGCCCCATCCCGAGCGACCCGCTCTATCGGTCCGTCTGCAAGGCGGACGACAACGGCGAGCGCGTGTGCGTCGAGGAGTACGTCGGCGTGTGCGACGCCAACGACGGCAGCCTCTGCACGACCGACCTCTGCGACGTCAACGGGAACCCCGTGTACGTGGGGTTCTGCGACGACGGCATGTCGAACACGCAGGACTCCTGCGACGAGGCCACCGGCCACTGCGGCCACATGTCGCTCCCGCCGGCGTGCCTGAACTCGTGCGAGTCGGCCGACCCGTGCGTCGTCCCGACGTGCAACTGGGAGACCGAGGAGTGCGAGTTCGCGCCTCTCTGTGACCCCGAGTCGCAGTGGTGCGACGTCGGCATCTGCCGCCAGCTCTGCACGAGCAACCAGGACTGCTTCGACAGCAACGCCTGCACGCTCGACCAGTGCCTGGTCAACGGCCACTGCGCCAACACGTCGCTCTCCTGCGACGACGCCAACGACGACACCTTCGACACGTGCGACGCGGCCTCCGGCTGCCACCACATCGAGGTGATCGAGGGCGACCCGCAGTGCGTCGAGTCCGACGGCAACGTCTGCACCGTGGCCACCATGGTCAACGGCACGTGCGTCGAGATCGACCCCTGCGGTGAGGGCACCGTGTGCCAGCCCTACCAGGGCCTCCTCGCGCACTGCGCCCCGGCCGTCACGGCCAGCGAGTGCACCGAGGGTGCCGTGGTCTGCTACGACTTCGTGGCCACGGGCAACACCTCGCTCGCCCGCTGCACCAGCGGCATGTGGGTCGAGGTCGTCACCTGCGGCTCCACCTCGGTGGGTGCCACGGAGTGCCAGGCCGATCCGGCCCACGGCTGCTCGCAGAACGGCGGCACCACCTGGTTCGGCTGGTCCGACGTCATCGGCGGCTGATCGAGCCGCATGTCCTTCCGCCTTCCCTCGTCCCCGCTGTTCGGACGCGTCGCTACCAAGCGCGTGTCTGAATGGGGACGAGGGGAAAGGCATCGTCATCATCAAACTGTATAAGTTTGGTGGTGAAGTACCTTTCAATCCAATATAGTGTATTTTTGAAAGTGCTAGCCACTGAGTGAATAACAAAGTTGTTCAGGTCAGTGGCTAGTGCTTTCTATCTCCCGCCCCTTAGCCAGGGCATTGTCCCCAGGTCTGGGGAGGGAGAGGTCGTGCAACGGCGCAACACGGGAGGTTAACCCATGCGCAAGGCGACGGTTCTGTTCGTGCTCGGCGTCATCGGCATCATCGGCTGCGAGGCCAACAACCCGAACCTGGGCGACAAGGAGGCGCCCACCAACCAGCTCCAGGTCGACTCGACCTGGTGGTACGCCAGCGTGACCGACGAGGTCAGCGTGCAGCACGTGTTCGCGGTGTCGCCCCAGGGCTACACCTACTGCGGCCCGATCTCGGAGAACCCGATGGTCGACCGCAACACGGGCTGCTCGGCCTACCCCGCCAGCGTCAACGTCGAGCCCCTCTCGTACGAGGCGATCGTGGAGCGCTACAACACGGCGCAGATCAACCTCAACGAGGAGTTCGGCATCATCGACAACGGCGACGGCACCATGACCACGCGGTCGGCGCTCACGTTCCAGCCGGGCATCACGGGCTCCGACTGCTACGGCCCGATCGGCCCCCGCTACCTCGTGTCGTGCGACACGGCCGAGGACGGCGACCTCTGGTACAACCCGGCCACGGGCGAGCTCGAGGTGTACGTCGGCCGCTTCTCCGTGGTGACCCACCTGGACGTGGATGGCAACTGCCACCTCGTCCCGATCGTGGACCCCTGTCCCGTGAGCCCCAACGGGCACGAGCAGGAGTGCGCCATCAACCCCGAGGCGCTCACCCCGGCCGCGGTCGGCTACTGCCGCGAGCTCGTCGAGTGCGAGTCGAACACGGACTGCACCGACGCGGACGCCTGCACGGTGAACACGTGCAACCTCGTCACGGGCTGGTGCGAGTCCGAGTCGCTCGTCTGCGACGACGAGAACGACTGCACGGTCGACACGTGCGACTCGGTCACGGGCTGCGACTTCGACACCGAGGCCATGGACGGGCTCGCCTGCGACGACGGCGACGCCTGCACCATGAACGACATGTGCATCGTCGGCCTCTGCGAGGCGGAGCCCAAGTCGGACATCGACGACCTCAACGACTGCACGCTCGACGCGTGCGACATCGAGGGTGTCGTCACCCACGTTCCGCAGCCGAGCCTGATCTGCGACGACGGCGACGCCTGCACCCTGCAGGACGCCTGCTCGGTCGCCGGCCTCTGCGTCGGCATCGACGTCGACACCGACGACGATAACCCCTGCACGCTCGACGCGTGCGACTCGGCCAACGGCGCCGTCAGCCACGACCCGATGGCCACGGGCTCGCTCTGCGAGCTGCCCGACGGCAACGGCGTGTGCACCGCGGACGCGATCTGCACGCTCGACTTCTGCACGTTCACCGCGCAGGAGATCGAGGCCGGCGTCACGGTCAAGGGGCTCTGCGTCGAGGTCGAGCAGACCACCGGCCCCGCCATCCTCACGCACCGCATCTGCACGCTCATCCCGGGCACGCAGGTCGGCCTGTGGGCTGACGAGGAGGAGTGCGGTCCGCTCGGAGCCGTCATGGAGTGCCGCGACGTCCAGGGCTGCACCATGTGCGCCCCGGGCTACTGCGACACCGAGGCCGCCTGCTCCGACACGTTCGACAACGACGCCGACGGCCTCGCCGACTGCCTCGACCCCGACTGCGTGGCGGACCCGGCCTGCGTGCCGGACTGCACCGCCGACGGCGAGTGCGACGACGGCGATGCCTGCACGGCCGACACCTGCACGGCCGGCGTCTGCAGCAGCGGGCCGCTCTGCACGACCGGCGTCTGCCAGGACCTCGGTGGCGGCGACGCGACCTGCGTCCAGTGCCTGATCGACGCGAACTGCGACGACGGCAACGGCGCCACGATCGACACCTGCGTCAACATGACCTGCGTGTACACGCCGACGCCCGCGCCGACCTACCCGCTGTTCGCGGCGTGCATGGCCTCGCCCGTGAAGGAGATGTGGATCGGCGGTACGCCGACCACGGACCCGACGGCGGCCACCTCCTGCTGCTACACGGCGCCCTGGTGCGTGGCCGACCCCGCCGGCCCCGTGGGCTGCACCGGTTGGAACGACGAGGGCGTGTACTGCGCCCCGGAGAACTAGGTCGTCTCGACCCTCTATCTCCGCCGCCGCGTCGAAAACATTCACGTTCATGATGATCCGCGGCTCGCGCAGAGCTGATCACGGGGAGTGAACCACGCCGAGCCTGGCGGCACTGTCCAGGCGCATCGTCTCCCTCGGGAGGCGGAAAGGAGGGAAGGGATTCGACTGCGCGCCGAATCCCAACCCAACTACACTTTTATAAAAGTTTATGAAGGTGTTGAGGGTTACTATAAAAATTTCTAATTCACCTAATTTCCAATTACCTAATAAAATGTCCAATAATATAATTTTCAATTTATACATTTGAATTTTATTAGGTGAATTGGGAATTGGACAGTTAGGTGAATTTAAAATGGCTCCTATAAAATGGAGTTTTTTGTTTTAATAAGTGTCTCGTGCCTGGTCTAGATTTGATCTTTGAAAAATGCTTACTATATGATAATATATAGGTACTATGATTGATACGATGTTAGCTTATTTACCGAACAATTTTATTGGTCTTTTTTTGTTATGTTGTATATTTGTTTTGGGCTTTTTGTTTACATTTACCATAAGGAAAAGTGAGTGGATCATTTATGGTCTCCTTGTTTGGTTTCCTTTGGAAAGTCTAGTACTCATGTATACACCTATAGATTATTTCGCGTATGTGAAGTATATCCCTGAAGTTATCATGTATGGTTTGGTTGGTGGAAGTCTGATATCGTTTGTCCGTAGAAAGAAGAAATTATTACCGCGACAGCCACTCAATGCATGGTTTATTGGCTTTGTCCTTGTCGCGTGTTTGTCACTCATTGTGAATTGGTATAGCCCATGGATATGGGCATTTGGATTGCGACAGATACTGCGTTTTGTATTGATGCTCTTTGTCATACTGTGGATCCAATATGACAAAGAAATATTGAAAAACATGGTAATGATTGGTGGTACCATGATGGTGGTTGAAATTGTATTTGGCCTTATTCAATATGTGTCAGGTGGTTATCTGGATCAGTATTTGTTTTCTACACGTACGGTCATGGTAGGCAATGCAGCACTTCTTGGTGGACTTGAACAGTTTTGGACAACAGGAAGCCGTGTATTTGCAACCATGGGAAGATATGATCAACTCGGGAGTTTTGTCGCGCTTGGCCTTGTGATGTTTTTCCCGTGGATTTTTACCCGAGATAAATCTACTCGTAAAATTTGGTATATGGTGGCGGGGTTTGCCGGGCTTGTGGTACTCTTCCTCACATCATCACGCGCGAGTTGGATTGCGGCTTTTGTAGGTATCGCAGTCATAGGACTTGCATTACGACGCGATAGACGCGTGGCAGTCGGGCTTGGAATTTTTGTAAGTATCGTACTCATATATTTGGTCGGGTTTGCATTAGTGAAGACCAATGTCACATCAGTGACTGAGAAACCGACACAATCATTTGGCGAGCGTGTGTTTGAAGCTTTTAGTTTTCAAGCGTGGCGTGATAGCTATGATGGATATGGGCGCATATTTTTTATTATCAATACGCCTCGTTTGGTCGTATCACAGTATCCATTATTTGGCGTGGGACCAGGACAGTACGGCGGAGGTGTCGCAGCTGCACTACTGCATACCGATATGTATGACCGTCTGCATATGCCGTTTGGCATTCAGAATCTATATGGACAGATTGATAATAATTGGATGAGCATATGGGGAGAGTTTGGTACGATAGGACTCATCGTGTGGTTTGGTATATTTGTTACTATCATGCGCATGGCCTGTGTAGTTCGCAAGAGTGTACACGACGTGTTTGAACATGTCATTGCCGAAGGGCTTGTTGGTCTGACTGCAGGGGTAATGTGTATTGGTTTTTTTGGCCCGTATTTTGAATTCCGTACACTTATGTTTTATTATTGGACAATTGTAGGGATCGTCGCACTTTGTTGGTATAGAGAAAAGCATAAGGGGAATATATTGGAAGGGGAATAGGAAACTGAGAAATTGTGATATTAAGATATTATGTTACACAATATCTTAATATCTTAATATCTTAATATTTGTTATGTCGTCCAAAGTTCAACTCCCCATCGACTGCGTCCTCGGCATCACGTACAACTGTAATGCTCGCTGTGTGATGTGTGATATTTGGAAAATTAAAGAATTTCCTGAGTTACCAGTCGAAGAATACAAAAAGCTTCCACCCACATTACGTGATATCAACATTTCTGGTGGCGAGCCATTTTTGCGCAAAGATATTGCAGATATTATTGCGACAGCACAAAAGGCTGCTCCCAAAGCGCGTATGGTTATCTCTACCAACGGCTTCATGCCCGCGTTTATCGAAAAGCAGATGAAAGATGTTTTGAAAGTGAAGCCAGATATCGGTGTGGCGGTGTCAGTAGATGGATATGGGGATATGCACGAAAAGATACGACGCATCCCTCAAGCTTGGGACAAAGTGACAGAGACTATAGAACGATTGCAAAAATTGGGTATGAAAAATTTGCGTATGGCATTCACCATACTACCGCAAAACATACAAGATTTTGGTCGTGTCTATGATGAAACACAAAAGAGGGGAATTCAATTTACTCATGCATTTGCTCAGACCTCTGAACATTATTTTGGTGGAGCAAATAATGATGATAATAAACCAGATCTGAATGAACTCAAAAAACAATATTTGCATATCATCAATAGCGAGCTTTCGTCATGGCATCCCAAAAAATGGGTGCGGGCATTTTTTTCGCACGGACTATACAAATTTAGCATAGAGAAAAAACAAGTTTTGAATAATGACCCGGGGACTAAGTTTTTTTATCTTGATCCGCGTGGTGTTGTGTATCCGTCTGTGGTGCACAATTACCCCATGGGAAATATTCAAAATTATGGTACGTGGGATGATCTGTGGTATGGACCGCGTGCAGATGATGCACGAGAGAAAGTGCGTACGATTGGACGGCCTGCATGGATGATATGTACCGCGCGTACGGCAATCAAGAAAAATCCACACAAAGTTGCATGTTGGATAGTGAAAAATAAGGTTGGGGGGATGAGGGATTTATGAAGGTTTTACTCGTCAACAAATATTGGTACATCCGTGGCGGGGCAGAGCGCGTTGTTTTTGCTACAAAGAAATTGCTTGAGGAACATGGCCATGAGGTTCAAATTTTTGGCATGAAACATCCTGAAAATACTATTGAGAATGATTATTTTATTGACTTCATAGATTACTCACAGGTGAGAGGCCTTGGTAGGGTGCGAGATGCATTGAAATCTATATATAATGTAGACGCAAAAAATAAGTTTAGGAAATTGGTTGAAGATTTTGGACCTGAGGTTATACATATTCATAATATATATCATCAGCTTTCTTTTTCTTTGCTCGACGTTGTACAAGAAAAAGGTATCCCATGCGTTATGACATTGCATGATTACAAGATGATAAGTCCTAATTATAATTTGTTTCATCACGGTAAAATCGATGAAAGTTGTTGTGGGTCACATTATTATCGATGTTTGCTCAATAATTGTATGGAACATGGTGGTGAAAGTATTATTGCCACAGGTGAAGCTTGTGTGAGGGCATGGAAGAAGTGGGCACGTGCGATAGATACATATATTAGTCCGAGTAATTTTTTGAAAGAAAAATTTGTATCATGCGGGTTTGAACGCGACATACATGTTATACATAATCCATTTGATTTTAATCCACAAGAAGTCGGCGTAGTACCAGGACGTGGGGTGCTATATATTGGCAGATTGGGTCAAGAGAAAGGTGTACTTTTGCTTCCCGAAATCGCAAAAAAGACACCACATATCACATACACGGTCGTGGGAGATGGCCCTTTGAAAAAACAACTAGAAGATTTGGCTATCCCCAATATAGTATATGTTGGATATACATCAGGCAAAGAATTGGATACAATTATGTGTAATGCGCGTGTGGTTGTCGTGCCTTCGCAGTGGTATGAAAATTATCCCCTGAGCATTCTCGAAGCAAAAGCGTATGGCAAGCCAGTGGTTGCTTCACGAATTGGAGGAGTGGTAGAAATGTTACCACAACATATGCTATGTGATCCCGCAAATGTAGACGAATTTTCTCAGACTATTGAGATGTGGTACAACGCAGATGATCGTGAACTTGTGAAAGTTGGCAGAGATCTTCAGACACAAGTGCAAGAACAAAATAATGGAGAGGCATATTATACACAATTGGTATCTATCTATGAAAATTTTGTGTAGTGCAAAAACTATTATTGCGATAATTATCATGGCTAGCTTCTTTGCTGGTAGTTTTGTATATACACAGGATGCTCCTTATATTGCCAATTATTATCTCAATGCGATTTCTGATGGTAACGCAGCCGATTTTGCTCGTTATGATGTGCTCATACTCACGCCTGCTCAAATAGCAGCGCGACAATCTACCATAGATTCTATCAAGAAACAAAATCCAGATATTATTATATTGGCATATATTCCTTCACAAAGTTATAACTATACGTATTGGTCTTCAGATAACGTATTTAGACATATGAATGTGGACAATACGTGGTGGCTTCGTGATTCGTCTGGTAGACAAGTGTCTACGTGGGATGGTATTTATAACATAAATATGGATCATGCGTGGAGTAAATATCTTGTTGAATTTTGCAATACCTATATTATGTCTTTGTCGCATGTAGACGGGATATTTTTTGATATGATATCAGAAAATATTTCATGGGCAAATGGGGGGAATATAGATCTCAATAATGACGGGCAAAAGGATATTCCATCTGAGGCAGACCCTCTCTGGCGTGAACGTACACAATATTTACTCAAATATGCGCAGGACCACTTGAACACTGATTATATTATTATGAATGGTAGTTCTCACACAGATTTTCAGCAGTATGTGAATGGTCGCATGTTTGAGACATTTCCTACACCATGGGAAGGGGATGGCTCATGGTCTACCATTATGAATAATGTAGTACGCATCAAAAAAGATAATAAAAAACCGCAGATTATCATTTTCAATAGTAATACCAATAATAATGGAAATAATGATGATTACAAAAAAATGCGCTTTGGCATTACAAGTAGTTTGCTTGAAAATAATATTTATTTTTCCTTCGACCATGGTGACACAGATCATGGCCAGACATGGTGGTATGATGAATATGATGTAGATTTGGGTGAACCAATAGCTCCTGCCACATCGCAGCAATCATATACGACATACAAAGAAGATGTATGGAAACGCAATTTTGAACATGGCGTGTCTATTGTCAACAGCACAAATCAGGCAAAAGTTTTGGATCTTGGTGGTGAATATGAAAAAATTCATGGCACTCAAGATGAAGGTATAAATGACGGGTCAATTGTGTCTGAAGTTATGGTACCCGGCAAAGATGGACTTATACTGCTCAAAACATTTGAGACATTGAGCGATGTACTATTTACCAATGGATCATTTTTACGATTTTTTAGACCAGACAGCTCTCGTGTGCGTAACGGTTTTTTTGTATTTGAAGATGGACAAAAAGGTGGCTATCAGGTCGCGCATACAGATCTCGATGCCAATGGTAAGCGTGAATTGATTGTTGTCAAGCATAACCGCATACAAGTATGGCGTGATGATGGACAGCTCTATATGAATGTATATCCGTACGGTGCGCAATATGAAGGATCACTTCATGTAGCTCTCGGGGATCTGGATGGTGATCAAAATCTTGAATTGTATGTAGCACCAAGCGAAGGATACAAAGAGCCGATTCGCGTATATTCACGTCATGGACGCAAAGTACGCCATGATTTTTATCCATTTGGTGAACAATATAACGGGGGTTATAGTTTGGCAGTGGGGGATATAGACAATGGAGGTATATCGCGACGCAATTATTTGTTTGTCGGAGCCCTGAGCGGTGGATCGTCTGTATCTATATATAATTATAGTTTTGAACAACAACATCATTTCAACGCATTTGAATCTACATTTTATGGTGGCGTGCATATCGCGGCAGGAGATGTAGACGGAGATGGGGTAGATGAAGTTATTATTGGCAAAGGCAAAGGTGGCGCGCCGATTATCAAGATATTTGATGCGTCTGGCAAAGAAAAATATAGTGCATTTACTGCATATAGCAGTTTTGGTAATCCAGGAATAGATGTGAGGGCAGTGGACGTGGATTTTGATGGAAAGGATGATATTATAGGGATGAGTGAAGGAGCTTTTTAAAATATTAAGATATTGGATATTAGGATATTGGTATTTTATGTGATCACCCTCTTGCTTACTTTTTGTCACCAAAAAGTAACAAAAAGTGTCGGGGTGGCTAAACTCGCTATACCAAAGAATTATATACCATCTTATTTGCAGTGACGCTCAAACAGTAGCCACCCCGAACCCCCAATGATATTACTCTGTGTTATAGTAAACAAAACAAAAACCACCCTTTTATAAGGATGGTTTTTATGTTTTTAGATTTTTTACGCTGGTAGTTCACTCAAACTCTGCGTATACTTTTGTTGTCGTTTGGTTTTTTGTTTATACACTTTTTCAATTTGAGGTACTACGATATCCCAGCTATATCGTTCGTGCAGTGTCTGCATGTTTTCTTTTATCATCTTTTCTTTTTCTTCCCGAGGCAAATTAATGAAGTCATATATACACTGCACAATAGAGTCAACGTCATTCTCTCTAAATAGCGCACGAGGGTCGCTGATAATTTCCATGTGTTCAGGAATAGTAGATACGAGTACGGGTGTATTGTGGCTCATTGCTTGGAGCACCGTGATAGGCAATCCTTCATTGAGTGATGGGTGTACGAGCGCTAGAGCATGGCGATAGAGCTCACGCAGTGTATCACCAGATTGGAAGTCGGTAAATATGATGTCGTTGACATTGCTTGCTTGTATATGCAGATGACGGACATAATCATCAGTGTATGCAGATCCACCGACTATCGCAAGTTTTAGATTTGTGATGTATGGATCGTCTGCATGTCGTGCTTTGAGATTGTGGAATGCTTCAATCAAGAGGTGTGCTCCTTTGTGCGGAACAAGTCGAGACACCATGACAATATAGTTTTTTCTTGTGAGTCCAAATGGTGAAATGAGATCACCCGTACTTGTATCATATTCTGTATGTACACCGTTTGGTATATACGCAGTATGTTTATTGAATTCATTGATACAATAATTCCTGAGTCCTTGTGACACAGTAATAGTCTTGTGTGCAAATGTACATGCGGTATATTCACCAATACGCAAAAAGAATTTTGCAATGCTATTCCATTTTTTGTGGTATCTATCAATAGAGTGGAATGTGGTTATTACTTTTGTACGTGGAGAAAGTAGGCGTGGGATCCATGAGAGAAGTGATGGCCCAACACCGTGATAATGGATCACATCATATTTTTTGAATATTGCATGTAGAGTAGATGTGAATGTATGTGAAATAGCATCCAAATGTTTGGTATGGATAGAAGGAGTATACACAAGAGACACACCTTTGTGTGTAGGTGCTTTTGATTTGGTGTACCAGGCACGGCTGTATGCAGTTACGTCGTGGCCTTTTTGAGCAAGAGATATTGCAAGATCATGTACGTGTTGTTCTACGCCACCGTAGGTTGCTGGTATTCCTTTTTGTCCAATGAATGCTATACGCATATGTGATATTCGTACCTATGTAAGGTATCTTAAAATAACAGACAATTATAGCATAATTTAGCTATTTTGTCAAGGTTTGCAGGCAATTTTTGTAGTACGAGAAATAAAGTTATCCACAATATAAAAAAGAGCTAATTTTAGCACTTTTTCATGACTTACCACCCAGATAACATAACTCATTGTTTGTATATTTTAACTATTACAAAAATGTTATGTTTTCTGAGTTATGTGTGATGTATTATTTATTCTACTACTGTACCTTTTTCTTTCCCAATAGTATCAGCTGGGATAGAGATATCTAGATTGTTTGAAGTCTTGTATATGGGCACTTGGATATAGCCGTCTTGTGCATTTAAACTTATGTTTTGTAGTAAGACAGGCGAAGTGTTTTGCTGGGATTCTATTGGTGTGAATGCTAACTCGAAATAAATACCCGCAGTTGTATGCGCTCCTAAATTAGAAAGAGACCACGAAATCTGTCGTGTCTGTGGATTGTATGAAACATCGCTGCCGTGTGTGACGCTTGTCTTGCCAGTCCATGTGGCATATGAAGGAAGCTGTGCTTTGAACATGAGGTTTTCTATACGGCTTGTGGTATTGGTCATTTGTATCATGGCCCAGTATTTTGTTTCTTTGCCTACTTGTGGGGGCAATGGACCACGACCGAGCTGGTCTCCTTCGTTGGTATAGTATCGTAATTGAGAGTTCAGTAGTATTTGTGTACCAATAGCAAGCTTGGGAGATTGTGTCTGTGTGGTGTATGTAGCATGTTCTACTCCTGATACATGGGCATATATTTCTGGCGTGAGGTTGAGAATGATGTCTGTGCCATTCTGTGGTGTTTGTACTATGGGTACATATAGAGGGACAGTCACGCGTTGACCAGGGATAAGCAATGATAATTCTGGTATGTTATTTTTTGTGAGTATACCTGTGCCATTTGTCACAAGCGATTTATTGAGTGTACCAAACTGATTCGTATGTACGACTCCTGCGGTGAGAGGCACGTGCAGTTCGATATCTGATAGTGTGGTATTACTGTCATTATATAATGTGTAGATAAGCTGAGGAGTCTCTCCTGGCCTAGACGATTGTCTATTGTCGCTCCATGAGGATGAGACAGATAAGTGCGGGTATACGATAGTTAGCGTATGTTTCTGAGTTTCTTGAAGGATGCTTTGTCCAGGAGTCAATGATATTTGGGGAGTGATTTCGAGAATAATTTCTTGAGTTTGAGGATTGTGTATATCTATCATTGCATCAAGCGTGGCTGTTTGGCCAGGCACTAATGTGCCGATGTCCCATAGATTTTCTTTTATTTTACCAAAATCAACGCGAGGATTTTTTAGAGTAAGTCCTTGTGGTAAAGGAATGGGTACAGACACAAGAGGAAAATCAACTTCTCCTGTGTTGGTAAGTGTAATATGAAGTGGGGTAGTTGAGTCATTGAGTGCAGACGTAGATGCATCAATAGTTGTCTTGAGTAGTGAACCACGTACAATGGTTACATGAGGGCTAATCTTGCGTTCTTTCTTTTGTCTACCTTCTTGGGTGTATTCAAGTATTGCTTGCAAAGGTGTTTCTTTGTGTGGAGTTCCATATAACATTCCTTCTATATATATTTCACCCCACTCTTGTGGTTTGAGCTCATTGATAGAAAATGTCTTTGCAGTAGCATAATATGATGAAAAAGGTACTACCTGAGTCTCTACAAAACCTTCTGGAGTGGCAAGCGTAAGCGTGGTACCAAAAAGTCCTACGTCACTTTCATTTTTGTATACAATACGATATCCGACCTGCTCACCGCTGATGATACGAGATTTGGTGGGTTCAATAGTAATATAAATAAGATCAGTGAGTGTTGGGTCGTATGCCCACCAAAATATAGCGCTTATAAAAATAGCTACTGTAGATAGAAGCAAGAGCATGTCAAATACAAATAATTTTTTTGCGTGGACAAATTTGAGATGGTATTTCTTTTTATAATGTAATTCGGCAAAGTGAATAGGGGATGAAAGAAATGCAAAAAACCATTTGTGAGGGGCATGGAATAGATGGTGTTTTGTTAGGTGTTTTTCGACAAATTGCATATGTGTATAGTATACACAAGAACGTTTAGATTTGCTAGATATTATTTTGATATTGAATATTAAAGATATTGATATTAGGATATTTTGGAGATGATGTGCCAACTTATAATAAAACGCCTATTGCAGGCGTATCCGGATTATTTATTGTTTAATATCCAAAATATCTTTAATATCTCAATATCTCATTCTTATTCTTTATTTTTTATACTCTTCACACTTGGGGAGTAGAGGGTGTTTTTTATTTTCCATTTATCCACATACTGACCTATACCAAATTTCTCTGTTTTGTTTTTTACAGTTGTTTTTTCCTGAGACCATTTGACCAGGCTTTCGAAGTTTATTTTGTATCTACCTGCCACCACTACGTAGGTTATTTCTTTGCTTTTGATAGCTCTGCGTATTGTCTGTGGGTTGACACCAAATAAGCGTGCTGCCTCTGATATAGAGACACGAACGATTTCTTTTTGTTTCTGTCCTGTTATTTGTGTATTTTGATCAGGCATAGATAGGTATATTTGTATAGAGTAATATTAACAAAAATACCTATTTTTGTCAATAGGATGTTGGAAAGAGTATTCTTTTTCAGTATTAATTTTATTTTATAAAATTATGGTATTTTTGTATATAATAATATATACAAATAAGGCTTCATAATATATAACTATTTTATAAGTATATATTAATCTATACTTATATATATTATTGTATATAATAGTATATACTTATATACAAATTTATGACATATAACACATATAACATAACTTAATCTCCGACGATAGCCGGGACGAGAGGGTTTAATTCCTCAAAGATTGCTTCGAAATTACTTATTCATATTCCGTCAGCTTGCTGTGAGGTAGTCCATTAATGTATCATGTTATCTGAGTTATATGTCATTATAATTAAGGATTTTTTTTACATTGTGTTATTTTGGCTTGTTGTTCACTTATTAAATTGACCAAAATAGTCCTTCTGTGTTATACTTTTTTTCGTTGTTCATATAGGAGAATTACCTATATATAGCGACATTTTTAGAAAATTGAGCCATACAGTGAAAAGAGCTTACCAAAGCTTATTTTGCGTACTTTTTTACTGTGTTGGTAGTGGCAGATAGGGGAGCTGTCACATGATTGATGAGAGTGTTTCCATATCTGCCTTTGCTTTTTGCAATTGCAGATATATAGGTGTAACACTTTTTTATTTATATCGTCTTCTTATATGAAGGCTCATTATAGAGAAAAACTACTTGTCCACAAAGTCCAAGATGGAAAAGACAGTACGGCTTTCGGAGAGCTCTATGATCTTTATATAGAAAAGATTTATCGATTTGTCTTCATAAAGGTATCTAACAAAGAAGAAGCTGAAGACATAACGAGTGATGTATTTCTCAAAACGTGGAATTATCTCACAAGCGATACACACAAAGATGTGATACGAAGTTTTAGTGGTCTTATATATCGTATCGCACGTAATGCTTTGGTAGATTTTTTCCGTCATAAGAGCACGAGGCAAGAATGCACCCTCGACACGTTGGAAATAGAAGATACGAATAATGCGTTTGAAAAAATAGAAGTACATCATGAAGCTGAATATGTCATACGCGTTCTCAAAAAAATGAAACGCGAGTACCAAGAGATCATATTGCTCCGCTATGTAGAAGAATTGAGCATAGCCGAGATATCAGATATTTTGAATAAGAAAAAAACAAATGTGCGCGTAACATTGCATCGCGCGCTCGTCATACTTAAATCCCTGTTACAAGATCACCAACACTAGTCATATATGCGTACAGTGAAACAACAACTCAAGCATATACAACATACACAAGGTCTGATTAATCCAGATCCTTCTTGGGTTTCTGAAAACAAAAATCGTCTTATGAGTCAGATTCGTAATACTCAAGTAGTGGTAGATGAAAAAGTGGTCACACATAATACACAATATGCGTGGTATGAACTTGGACGTTTGGTACAGACATTTACTCCGCGTAATTTTTCTCGAGCATTACGTCCACTTGCTACTGCAGTATTAGCTCTTGTCCTCACGACCGGCGGTTGGGTGGCGAGCGCTTATGCAGAACCAGGTGATACATTGTGGGGTGCCAAAGAAGCATGGAACTCTGTTTTGGAAAAAGGTCAACTTGCATTCACACCTAGTGGCGACGAAGCCCCACTTCATCTCGAGTTTGCAAGTAAACGTGCCCAGGTACTCAAACAAGTGGTGGAAAAACAAGATGTGGAATTAAGCAAAAAAGAAGAACTCGTCAAAAAGACAGCAGGTGAGATCAAAGAAAAATTGGAATCAGCCAATGAAAGTCTGCGCCAAACTGATCCTGACAAAGCAGCCTTGCTAGTAAAAGACGTATCGCTCAAGACAAAGGAAATATCTGACACGCTCAAAGAGACAGCAGAAAAAATGGGTGAAGCAAATAAAGAGCTCGGTGAAGATATAGGCCAGCAGGCAGTTGATGCCAAGAAAAAAAGTCTTGAAATGGTAGAAGTAGTAGTACAGAAGAAAGCTGAGGCACAGGTGCAGATATCTGAAGAAGAGAAGAATATTATCAAAGACCATCTTGATGAAGTAGTCAAAGATATCAAACAAGATGCAGAAAAAGCAAAGACAACAGCAGATAGCCTCATGGAAAGCGTAGAAGCTGGTTTCCTCGATACTGTATCTAGTACTACAGATGTTGCAGGAAATGCTGTGGTTAGTAGCACGCCAAGTGTGGTAACCAGTACTGATGCAGTTGGCATTACTTCGACCACTGCCACAGGTACTATACAGACGACAACACAACAGCAGACTACTATGAAAGCGGAGGACAAAGTGCTTGGTGTTTCACAACAAATTGATAAAGCAGTAGAGTCACTCACTTCTGAAGGAGAGAATGTGGACGTGCTCGTTGAGGAAAATATATTGGAGGCTATCAAAAAGACACAGGAATTGAGCAGTTCTGTAGGACAGACAGTGCAACAAGTACAAAATACTGCTGCAGAGTTCCTCCCACAGATAATCAATAGTGGTATACGAACAGTCGCACCAGTGATAACGCCGAATACGAGTAGTACATTGATAAAATAATATATACATTCGTATTACTCATAACTCAGATAACGTAAGTTATGTGGGTCGTGAGTTGTATGAAGTAGTGTACTGTATGGCTTAGATCTCTCACAGGGACAAATATCTAGTGGGAGGTCAAGTGCCATACAGTATAGCTCCGACGTAACGTCGGAGCAAGGGCATATCCGACTGGCCGTCGGATACTCTATCACTCCGACGTAACGTCGGAGGACCCCGTCTGACCGCAAGGTCGATCCACATCCGTGGAGTTGGATGGTTTATTTAACAGGTCTTATTGCTGACGACATTTGACATATATCACAATATATATCAAAGCGCGCGTTGCAATAAGCAAGAAGGTTTATTTATGAGTGATGTACTTAAATTCGGTAAAAAGCTCTTCACTTTCTCTGTCGTAGCAGTAACAATCGTCTGGAGTATGGGCCTTGCAGCTCTTGTTCCAGCAGCTGCTTACGCTGTAGATACATGTCCAGAGCTCGAAGCCGGAGAATTATTTAAAGTACCAAACGGATCTGCTGTATATATGCTTACATCAGATCTCGATGCGATGTATTTCCCAAGTGAGGAAATCTTCAAATCATGGAATTTGAGTTTCACCAATGTGACTCAAATCCCAAATAGTTGTTTTGACAACTATGAACAAGCAAATCCAGCTGGCGTAAATTATCGTCCTGGTACTTACTTGCTCAAACGTGTAGAATCTCCTTCTATCTATGTTGTATTGCCAGGCAATCAACGACAGAAGGTGACTGAACCAGCTGTATTGGAAGCTCTCTATGGTAGTAACTGGGGTACACTTGTACGTGATGTCCCATCATACTACTGGAGTAACTATGTAGCTGCTGCAACTGATCTTACCACAGCTGTACCACACGATGGTATGGTCGTAAGAAAGACAGGTGAAACAAAGGTTTACTATGTAAAAGGTAGTACACTTTATGAAGTAACAGGTCTTCAAGCTGCAGGAATGACAGACTTCGGTGGTGTAAAAGGTTATGAAGTTGCAAGTCTCGGTGGTCTCACTGTAGCTGCTACAACCGTAACTTTGAACAGCATCTACGAAGATCCTACACAAGTATCAAATATGTCATCTGTAGTATCTGGTGGAGATGTTACAGTCAGTTTGGCTGCTAATACTCCAGCTGCAGCTGATGTTTTGACTGATTCTACAGCAAATGAATACCCACAAGGTAATATTGGTTTCACTTCTGTCAATTTCAAAGCAGGTAGTGAAGCTGCTGTAGTAAAAACAGTCAAATTTACTCGCACTGGTATTGCAAACGATGCTGATCTTGGTAGTCTTTATCTTTATGAAGGCACCACCAAACTTGCTGAATACAACAGTTTCAATGATAAAGTTGTAACTTTCACCAACAATAGTGGACTTTTCACTGTTGCTGCTGGTCAGACCAAGACTATCACTCTTCGTGGTGACTTGGCACGTGGTAGTACTTCTGTAAGTGGTGGCAAGAAAATTGGCTTTGATATAGTTTCTGTTGACCACGTAGCACTCAATGGTGGCACTGTGTCAGGTACTTTCCCTGCTACAGGCAACCAGATGACTACTGTCGCAGTAGCTGATCTTGGTCATGTATATGTTGATGGATACACAACATTCCCAGCAACAGTAAAAGCTGATGAAGCTAACAAAGAGTTGTGGAGAATGACCATGCATGCTGATTCACAAGACATGGAAGTTCGTTATGTTAAACTTACCATGGTTGGTACTATTGATACTGACGATGTTACAAATCTTCGTCTTGAATCAAATGGTGTACAAGTCGGCACTACTATGGGTCTTTCTAGTGAAAAGACCGTTGTCTTTGATCTCGCAAACAGTGCTATCAAGATTCCAGCTGGTCAAAGTAGAGTAGTTGTACTCCGTGGTGATATGGCTGGTGGATCTGGTCGCTCTATGAAGTGGTCTATCCAACGCATATCAGATATCGTTTCATACGATACTGAGTACAATGTAACGGTAAGTGTTGCTAAAGATGCTCTTACAACTGCTTTCTCACTTATCGAACCAGAAACTGGTGACGGTACCAATGTTTCAGCAGGTACATTGACAGTTGGTCTTGCAAGTGAATCTCCAACTGGAAATATTCCTGATGCAGGCACAAATGTAGAGTTTGCTAACTTTACATTCGAAGCTGCTGGTGAAGCTGTAAAAGTTGATAACCTAAGTGTTACTTGTAATGGTACTGGCAGTAATGAAGTATTGGCCAATGTCAAACTTCTTCTCAATGGTACACAAGTTGGTACAACTGATACATCTTTGACTTGTAACAACTCACAGACAGCTGATTATACATTTGGTAACACATTTGTAGTTCCTGCTGGTACTACTGTCTCCAACCTTAAGGTTGTAGCTGATACCACTGGAGCAAATATCGCTTCTGGTGATAATCTTTCTGTAAGTCTTGTTGTCGGAACTGCTAATGCACAGGGCCAAACAACTATGACTACTCTCGCTACTACAGCTGAGACTGGTCGTACTCTTGCAGTAAAGTCAGGTACTGTATCTGTTGCTGAAAATTCATCTTTTAGTGATAAAACAGCAACAAATCCAACAGGTACTGTCAATGCAAAAGAGGCTCAAATTGCTTCTTTCACCATTACTGCTGGTTCTGCTGAAGCTGCTGATGTGACACAAATCACACTTGCAGATAATGCAACCACAGGCATGGCTTCAAACTATCAAAATTTGAAGATTAAGCATGACGGCGTTCAGATTGGTTCAACTGTTAGTAGTTTGAATTCTTCTGCAAGCACATACACCTTTACACCTTCTACTGCTATTCGTATAGCAGCAGGACAACAGTATGTAGTAGACGTATACGCAGACATCAAGAGTAGCGCTGCTGATGCAGGTGAAGTTGCATATGCACCTATTCGTTATGCTGCAAATGCTATTACAGCTACTGGTGTATTGACCAATGCAAGTGCAAATTCAAGTAATAGTGTTACAGATTTGCAAAATCATTACATCTCAGCTAATGGTAACCTTACTGTTACTGTAGATGGTAATACAGCTCCTGCCCTCCAACTTGTGCTTGGTTCTACTCAACAAGAATTGGGTACATTTAAACTTGAGGCTGACGCTGCTGAAGATATCAATGTTACTGATCTTGTCGTTTCTGTATCTACTACAGCAACTCAACAAGGTACACTCAAGAATCTTACACTCTACAAGGACGGAGTAGCATTCGGACCTGCTGTAAATCTCCCTATCGGAGCTGCATCTACTGGTACATACTGGAATGCAACATTCAGTGGTCTTGACCTCACTATTCCTCGTGGTAAGAATGTATTGCTTACAGTAAAAGCTGATGTAACTACCTTTGATCTTGGTGGTACATCTGGTGGTTCATATTACACTGCTATGGTGTATAATATTGGTTCAGCACTTGAGCCAGTAACATCTGTTGGTAAATCTTCTGGTGCTAGTATCACTGGAGCAAGTCTCGATATTGGGGCTGCTACTGATGCTAATATAGTTGCCAATGAGATGATGACTTACAGAACCAAACTTAGTGTTGCTTTTGCAAATGATACTCCATCAGGGTCTGCTACTGGCGGCACTGATTCTATCGTTGCTAAATTTGTTGTAAGTAACTCAACGAATGTAGGAAGTTATTCTGCAACTCTTGAGAACTTCAACTTAGCAATTGGTAACACAGGTGTATCTGCAACTGCTGCACGTACATTGGATGTCTACAAGACTTCAGTAAGTACAGCAAACTTACTTGCTACAACTAACTGGGGTACTGCTCACATGAATATTGGTGATACCAGTATTGCTGAAGCAAGCTTCAATAGTGGAAATGGTGTGTCCATCTCTGCAGGTGGTTCATTGACACTTATTGTACAGCTCGATACCAATGATGCAGGTAATGATGACAAGTTGTCATTCAACCTTGCTGCTAATGATGTAGAATGGAGCGATGGTTCCGCTACAAGTATTACAGAAGTTGATGGCTTGCCACTTACTGCTAAGACTCTTACATTCTAACCTTTTCTTGGTTGGTATAGTACGAGTTTGGTACGTGTCGAAAAACCCCTCGAAAGAGGGGTTTTTCTTATATAAGTTTTCTTGAATTTATGTATGATGTTTGGTATACTTTGTTCAAAATAATATGTCTTTTTTGCGTATAGAAAAATTACCAATGTACATACGAGGTGGTATATATATACTCATGACCTTCCCTTTGTGGTACACATCGCGGACGATGTATCCAGCACACTTTGGCAAGACATTGTTGTTTCAGATAGGCATAGAGTTTCTCTTGCTATTGCTCCTGATTTTCTTCTTTAAGTCAAAAAGACGTTTATTTCGTTTTGGATTACTTGATTGGCTCTTGTTTGGTTTCTTTGTGTCTCTCATTATTGCGTCTGTATGTGGTGTCGATCCGGCGCGGAGTTTTTGGGGATATCAATCTCGTGGGCAAGGTGTGTTTACCTTATTGCATTTTTTCGGTTTATATATTCTTTTGCGTCAATTTTTTGATGAGCAAAAACATTGGAAAATTTTGTCATATGTTATAGTCGGTATAGGTTTGTTATCATCGTTTGTCGCATGGGTCGGTCCTCACATCTCTCTTTTTGATGGTGTAGTTATACAAAGTGCACGGTTGAGTGGTCTTGTTACCAACCCAATATTTTTTGCTGCGTATCTTGTTATCCCTACTTTTTTTGCATTTATCCTTGCACTGCAAGAACGTAATAATAAAACATATTTATTTTTTTTACTTTTGTCTGGTTTGTTTTTATTTTTTACACTGATGGCCACACAGGTCAGAGGGGCCATGGTAGCTTTTGTTTTTTCAGCAAGTGTATTTTGGTTTGGTTATTTATTTGTAGAGACTTCCAAGAAATTGCGTGTTGTCATTTTGTCAGCAGGTATTTTGTTGGTTTGTATAATGACAAGCTTGTATTTTTTCAATGTATATTCAGACACACTTCGTAGTCATGTCCCTGCTATTTCACGAGCTCTGGATATATCGCCAACCACCGGCACTGGACAGACTCGTCTCATGGCATGGGCTATCGCGTATGAGGGCTTCAAAGATAGACCTTTGTTTGGATGGGGACCAGAGAATTTTCAAGATATCTTCGATACACATTATAATCCACGTTTTCTTGAATTTACTCTTGAAGAAACCATTTGGGATAAACCCCATAATTATGTCATAGAGTTACTTGCAACTGGAGGAGTTGTTACTATTGTATTTTATATATCTATCTTGGTCGTTTTGTTTTTTTATTTGATTCGTTTGTTACGGCATAATTTTGACAAGAGACAAAAGATTGTGTATCTCATTATTTTTGCTACCATTATATTTTATGTTGGGCAAAATCTTTTTGGTATAGAGACATCATATTCTTATCAGTTATGGTTTGTGTTACTTGCTTATATTGTGTATGAATATACAACGCATAAGGAGAGACAAACACGTTTGGGAGAGAATGGATTTTATAAAAAGATCGCGCCAGTTTTTTTGATTATTTTTATTATTGTTGTACCATTTCTCATATATCGAAATATCACGATGTATAAAGCGTCTGTTTTTATGGGTGATGCGAGAGATGCTGCTCTAGTCGGTGATACCAGTTTGTGGGTAAGCAATGCAAAAAATATTTTGGATATGTCGACCCCATTTTTATGGGAGCAAGCATTATTTTTGGTACAAGATATTGCATCTTTGGATAGTAGTGGCGTTCTTAATAAGGATATTTTGGCAGAGATTTATAAACCACTGAATAACGTTTTTATAGACTATATTGATAGAGATCCACAATCATTTCAAGCTTATCTCCATGCCGGAGAATTACATACATTTATGGCTGAATACGTTGATTTATCATATATGCAGCAATCCAATAATTATTTGGAACAGGCACGTGTGATCAGTCCATTAAGTCAGCGCATTATATTTTTGTTGTCAAAAAATTATTTGTTGGAAGGAAAAAACGATGATGCTTTACGTTTATTGGGTGAACTTGTGTCTCAATATCCCGATACCTTTGAAGTTCATTGGTTTTACGGACTTGTTTTGGTTGAGACAGGGGATATAGTGCATGGTCTTGAGGAGCTTGAAAAAGGATCAGGATTTGGTTTTCGTCATACGGGCAATATAGAGTTTATGATAGATTTGTATGCTGAACAGAAAGCATATGAAAAAATTATTCCTCTTTACAAAAATCTTATTGCTGCAGATATGAATAACGGTCTTTTGTATGCGCGTCTCGCTGCTACATATGCGACTCTTGGTGACACAGATAGTATGATTGAATCTATAAACAAAGCAGTAGAAAAGGATCCAAGTCTCAGAGCTGAGGCAGAATTATTTTTGAGACAACAAGGTATTTCATTATAATTTTATTTTTTTAATGGAACTATATGAATAAAAAATTATTGTTTAGTTTGGTAGGTTTTGGCGTTGTTATGTGTGTAGCTTTGCTTGTTTATGTGTTTTTTTATCGAGACGGAAGGAAAGTCGACACTACAGTGAAGCCTGGCACTCTCATTTCAGAGTTTGATAATTTGTCACAACAGAATCCTGATTTACAAGAATTTATCAATGATATTGAAACATGGGAAAATAAATATACTGAAGATCCTACGCGAATAGAGACTTTGAGTACACTTGGTATCGCGTGGAAGAGTCTCGCAGATAGGACAAAGGATGATAGACATTATGAACGGGCTCTCGAAGTATACAAAGAGGGTATAGAAAAGACTGAACATAAAAATACTCTTTTTATGAGAAATGCGGCTATTATGTGTGTTTACTTGAAAAGATATGATGCAGCAGCAGATTTTTATCTGGAAGCCATTGAAGTTACACCTGGGGATCAGGAACTTTATGTAGGGCTTGCAGAATTGTATGAATATCACCTTGGAAAAAGTTCTGATGAAATTACTTCTCTACTTGATAAAGGTATCGAGAGATCTCCATTTTCTTCGCAAATACAGAGTCACAAGGAGAGATACCTCAATCGTTTACAGAGTAATTAATTTTTTTGATTATAATTATTTTGGCTATGAAAGAAAAATATCTCATGTATGTGATGAAAGGTTTGGTAATTTTTTCTTTTTTTGTTCCTCTTATTGTCTTGCCTAAACAATTTATTTTTCCTTTCATAGTACCCAAAATTTTAATTTTTAGATCTCTTGTTTTATTGTTGGTGGGAGTGTACATATTATTATATATAAGCAACAGACAAAAATATAAGATACGACTGACACCCACTTCTAGTATGGTACTTTTATTTTTTTTGAGTTTTGTCATATCTACGTTTGTTGGTGTTGATTGGTATAGGAGCCTGTGGGATAATCACGAAAGAATGCTTGGCCTTTTCACAATCACACACTATGTCATATACTATGTGATTTTGACATCAGTATTTGGTGAATGGAAAGACTGGAGGTTTTTTATGCGTATGTTTCTGGCTGCAGGTAGTGTAGTCATGTTTATTGCTGTATGGCAAAAATTTGTAGATCCACAAGCATTGTTGAATCGAGAGGCGACACGAGTCTCAGCCACATTGGGTAATGCAATTTATTTGAGTGGCTATGGTTTGTTTTTATTGTTTGTCGGGGTGTTGCTTGGTGTAAAAGAAAAGAAAAATAGTTTTTGGCAATGGTATAGTTTTGTCGGCGCGGCATTGGGTTTTGCTGGAATTTTTTTGGGTGGCACAAGAGGAACTTTTCTTGGATTATTTGCTGGGTTAGGAGTTGTAGTTTTTGGTTATGTCCTTATATTTAGAGATAATACTCGTCTGCGTCACTATCTCATAGGTTTGTTTGCTGTATTTATATTAGTTATTGGAATTTCTTGGATATACCGAGATGCGAATTTTGTACAAAACATTCCTGTTGTTGGTCGTCTTGTAAATCTGTCATTTGATGCCGAGTCCTCAGGGACACGACTTATGGCATGGGGTATTGCCATAGATGCGTGGAAAGAGAAACCGTTATTTGGGTGGGGTCCGAATAATTATTACTATGCGTTCAATAAATACTATCGTCCGGAATTTCTCGAACATGGATGGCATGAGACCTGGTTTGACAATGCGCATAGTGCGATATTTAATACATTATCTGTCCAGGGTATACCAGGTATAGTATTGTATCTTGGTATGTTCATCGCCCCTTTGTATGTTTTGTGGAAAAAGAAAAAGGATGATGTCCATATTATCGTATTATCTTGCGCATTTCTTATAGCACATTTTATACATAATGCATTTGTATTTGAAAACCCGACATCATATCTTTATTTTTTCTTTTTTTTGGCGTTTATAAATGGCATAATCAAAACGGATCGTGTAGGGCAACAGAAAAAAGATTCCTTTGGCCGAACAGTACCACCTTTTTTTGCTGGTGTTGTAACATTGCTTATATTGTTGTTTATATACACGACAAATATCAATCCTGCTCGTGCCAACATGAAAAGTTTTGATGCAATACAGGGTCTTTCGTACGGTAAGAATCCTGTTGAGTTGTATCATGTCGCGGTAGAGACGCCGTCGCCCCATATAGACGATATCAGGAATGATTTTGGGAGGATTGGGTCACAGATAGTTTTTCAGAGTATTCAGAAAGAAAATTTTGATTCGGTTAAACCACTTTATGAATTAATTTATGGAGAATTATATAAAAATATACAACTCCACCCAATGGATATTCGTATACATATTCAATTATCACAACTCATACAATATGCCGCAGATAAACAGCGTAATGTGGAATTGATACGTGAAGCAGAGTCACTGCTTGAGGACGCACATAAATTATCACCGCAGCGGCAGCAGGTGGAATATATGTTGTCCCAAGTGAAAATGCGTCTAGGCAAAAATCAAGAGGCGATAGATTTATTACAAGAGAGTATTACCAATGATTATAAAGTTGATGAGGGGTGGTGGAGGCTTGGATATTTTTATTACTCATTAGGACAGGCAGAGATAGCACAGGATCTCATTAATGAAGCTTTACAGAAAGGCATAGTATTCACTGGACAAGGTGAGAGCATTGTAAATCAAATTTTGAATGCAACAAGTACCAATTCCCCATAATATGAATCCTACTGTTTCTGTTCTCATGTGTGTGTATAATGAAGATGATTTTGTAGATAAGTCGATAGTAGGTATCTTATCCCAATCATTTAGGGATTTTGAGTTTATTATTGTAGATGATGCGTCGACAGATACTACTCAGGATATACTTGCAAAGTATGCGCGACAAGATGCACGTATCCGTGTTGTGCGCAATGAACGTAATATTGGTCTTACGCGATCTTTAAATAGAGGTATTGTAGAATGTCGTGGTGCATATATTGCTCGATTGGATGCAGATGATATAAGCGTTACAGATCGTCTCAAAAGACAATATGACTTTATGGAATCACATAGGGATGTTGCTCTATGTGGTTCTTTTGCATATTATATCTCAGAAGATGGCCAAGAAGTGGGAAAGAAAAAATTGCCAGCGAACTACAAAAATATCAAGGAGAAACTTTTATTTAATAATCAGTTGGTCCATAGTAGTTTTTTTATTAGGAAAAGCATATTGGATACAGGTGGTTTTTATAATGAACATTTCAAGACAAGCCAGGATTATGAATTAGTCTTGCGTCTGGCTTCCAAATATCGCGTAGAAAATATACCTGAGTATTTGGTAGGGTGGCGTGTAGGCAAAAATTCTCTATCTTGGGTAAATAAGAGACAAGAATGGGACGCTTTGCGAGCACGGTGGTGGGGGGTCACGAAGTATGGATACCCAAAGTTCAAGGGTTTATTTCATATATGCTTACGTCTTGGTTGGCTTTTGTTACCTCAGCATTTTAAAATGAAAAGATATGAAGGTTAGTTTTGTGATACCTACTCTAAATAGAGTAAATGAACTAGAAAGATTATTACAATCTTTTCTTTATCAAACACAAAAACCAGATGAAATTATTATTGTTGAACAGGGAGATGAACATTTAAGTACTATAGGACTCAAGCACCATAACACTTTGCCAATACATATCTATAATGTGGATTTTGAATCTTTGACTAAAGCACGAAATTTTGGAGTAGAAAAAAGTTCTGGAGATATTATAGGATTTTTGGATGATGACATTGTACTCACAAAAAATTATGTAGAAAATATTAAGCGTTTTTTTTCGAGTCATCCAGGCACCTTGGGGGTTCAGGGTGTTATCACTAATTTCAGGCAGGGGCATACTAAGAAAGTGGGTGGTAATCCGTTCGTGTATAGTCTGTATAATGTGTTTGCTAAGTTTTTTTTGTTAAATAATTCAAGTGACAAAAATAGGTTATTGTGGTCTGGACGCAATCAATATGCCAGCAAGGTCAATAAAATTATGAATTGTGAGTGGTTGAGTGGTATTGGAAATTATCATCGCAGAGTTTTTGATGAGTTTACCTTTGATGAATTTCTCGATGGATACGCACTGGGAGAGGATAAACTTTTTTCGTATCCCATTTCTGAAAAATATCAGAAGTCTTTATGTGTAGATCCAGAAATACAATGTGAACATCATCATGCACCTTTGGGTAGGCCTCAAGACAAAAAATGGGTAGAAATGAAAATATATTACACGTATTATTTGTGGTCAAAATTATTTAAAAAGAGAGGTTTTTTTGCATATCTAGCATTTTTTTGGGCTAGTGTAGGGGATTTATTTATCGTATTTTTTTCAGTTATTTTATTTCAAAATACGTTTAAATTTTTGTGGTGGCACATAATTTGTTATGCGAAGTTACTTTTTGGCAAGCATATATGAAGCATAAAAGGTTACTTGTGTTTTTTACTTACGGTGTGTCTCTCAAGACATGGAAAGACGCTGGCACACTTGAGCGGGATATTGCGTTATACAAAAAATTACAGGAAAAAGGAATTGACACAACATTTGTAACATATGGTAGAACATATGATATTGATATAGCACGAGAGGTGTGTGTTGATGTATTTTGCAACTCTTTTTATTTGCCTCGTTTTTTATATTTTTTATGTCTTCCATTTTTACTTTATATAAAACGTATAAAATTTGATATTATTAAATCCCACCAATTTATAGGGGTATTACCCGCAGTTGTAACAAAATGGTTGAGTAAAAAAAAATATTATGCACGCGGTGGGTATGTACCAACGTATTTTTTTAAGGCAGAAAGATATCGTTCATTAAAATATTTTTTGCGTTATATAATGACATTGTGTGATGAGTTATTGATTGCGCGATATGCAGATAAGATATGCGTCCCAAGCGCCGAAGAAAAAAGATATTTGTGTAAGAGACACCCGCGTATACAGAGTTCGACTTTCATATTGCAACCAAATTGGGTAGATACAGATACGTTTGCCCCCAATCTGAATGTAAAGAAAAGAAATAGGAGTATTATTTTCGTTGGGCGTTATGAAGCACAAAAAAATCCACTTCTTTTTTTGGAAAGTTTGAGGGGTATCCCCGATATAGAGGCTACCATGATTGGGTCTGGAAGTCTGTATGCAGATATGGTATCTTTTGCCCAAAATAATAATTTAAATGTAAACATATATAAAGACCGTATAGAAAATAGAAAACTTTCTCAGATATTGTGTGAACACCAGGTATACGTGCTTACCACGAGTTTTGAAGGAGGTAGCCCGAAGACTTTGCTTGAAGCAATGTCATGTGGGTTATCTGTCATCTCGTCTGATACATTTGGAACACGGGAAGTGTTTGCAGATGGAAAACAAGGTCTCATATGTGACTTGACCGCAGACGCATTTAAAAAAGCTATAACATTCCTTTTGGATAACGGGGAATTTCGCAAGACGTATGGGTTGCAAGCACGTAGGCATATTGAATCGTATTATTCACTTGACACTGTTTTTATCAACGAGTATTCGTTAATTAACGAACTCCTTTCTATTTGACAGGAGCATTATTTTTACGTAATATACGCATCGTATGAAAAAAGCACTCATTACAGGAATTACTGGCCAAGATGGATCATACCTGGCGGATTTTTTATTGGAAAAAGGGTATGATGTCCACGGCATTATCCGTCGTTCAAGTAGCTTTAATACTGATAGGATTGACCATATATATCGAGATCCCCATGAAAAAGGGGCCAAAATGTTTTTGCATTATGGAGATTTGACTGATGCGAGCAATACCGAGCGAATACTCAGAAGTGTACAGCCTGACGAAGTATATAATTTGGGGGCACAGAGCCATGTGCGCGTAAGTTTTGATATACCTGTTTACACCGCAGACACGGTCGCACTTGGTACGCTTCGTCTGCTTGAAGCAATACGCAACACAGAGATTGATGTAAAATTTTATCAAGCATCAAGTTCTGAAATGTTTGGCAAGGTGCGTGAAATACCTCAGAAAGAGACAACGCCTTTTTACCCACGTTCGCCGTATGGCTTTTCCAAAGTATTTGCATACTGGGCAACAGTCAATTACCGTGAGAGTTATAATATGTTTGCTTGTAATGGTATTCTCTTTAATCATGAATCTCCTCGCCGCGGTGGCACTTTTGTTACGAAAAAAATTGTTGATGGGCTTATAAATATTCAACAAGGTAAACAAGATATATTATTTTTGGGCAATCTCGATGCAAAACGCGATTGGGGATACGCAAAAGAATATATGGAAGCAGTATGGCTTATTCTTCAACAGGATAAGCCAGATGATTTTGTCATTGCTACTGGCGAGACGCATAGTCCTCGGGAATTTGTAGAAGAGACGTGCAGTTTGCTTGATTTTGATTTGGAGTGGACTGGAAAAGGGATCAAAGAAAGAGGTGTAGACAGAAAAACTGGCAGGACGCTGATTGAAATTGATGAAAAATATTTTCGTCCTGCAGAAGTTGATTTGCTTATTGGGGATGGGACAAAAGCAAAAGAAATTTTGAAATGGGAACCGCAAGTTAAATTTAAAGATTTGGTCAAGATTATGGTCGAAGATGGTATTCAACATAACAAGAGATAATACCTATGGAAAAGAATTCTAAGATATATATTGCTGGTCATCATGGGATGGTCGGGTCAGCTATTGTGAGGAAATTAGAGAGTGATGGTTATACAAATTTTGTTTTTCGCACTAGTACAGAACTTGATTTGCGTGATCAACATGCTACCACAGATTTTTTTGCTACGGAAAAGCCAGAGTACGTCTTTTTGGCAGCTGCAAAAGTTGGTGGTATATTGGCAAATAAGGAACAAAAAGGCGAATATTTTTATGATAATGCCATGATCGAGATGAATGTTATCCATAATGCATATATCAATGGTGCAAAAAAATTGTTATTTTTAGGAAGTAGTTGTATTTATCCTCGCTTAGCCAAACAGCCTATACGCGAGGATTATCTCATGACAGGCAAACTTGAAGAAACTAACGACGCGTATGCAGTAGCAAAAATCGCCGGCATTCAGATGTGTAAGTCGTATTATGAACAATATGGTTTTCAATCTATATCAGTAATGCCATGTAATTTATTTGGCCCTGGCGATAATTTTGATCCCCGTAGCTCGCATGTTTTACCTGCTTTGTTACGTAAGGTGGTAGAGGCGAAAGAACGCGGTGATCAAGAAATAATGATGTGGGGCACCGGTGAACCGAAGAGAGAATTTTTGTATGTGGATGATGTGGCTGATGCGTGTGTATTTTTGATGAATAGTGAAATAAAAAATGATATTTTCAATATTGGCCGGGGTGAAGATATTAAGATAAGAGATTTATTATTATTGATTTGTGAAGTAGTAGGTTATACAGGCAAAATTGCACATGATTTGAGCAAGCCGGATGGTACTCCAAGGAAACTGTTGGATGTAGACAAGATTCACTCGCTTGGTTGGACACACAAAGTTGATCTTCAAGAGGGTATTGAAAAAATGTATACATGGTATCTCTCTCATAAATCTGATTAATTTATTTTATGAAAAAAGCACTTATCTTTGGCATTTGCGGTCAAGATGCTGCATACATGTCTAAATTATTGCTTGATAAAGGCTATCAGGTTTTTGGTGTAGGAAGGTCAGTAACCCAAGAAAAGAAGTGGCGTCTTGACGAACTTGGAATAACAGACCAAATCAATTTGTCCAGTGGGGACATTACAGACACTTCTTACTTGATCCAGTTGTTTTCTGATATTCAGCCTGATGAATGTTATAATTTTGCTGCTATTTCATTTATTGGACAATCATGGAAAACAGCAGAAACAACATTGAATGTAAACACGACGGGTGTCTTGCATATTTTGGAAGCAATAAAAACTGTATCAAAACATACGCGTTTATATCAAGCAGGAAGTTCTGAGATGTTTGGTCGTCCAAATACTAATATTCAAGATGAGAATACCCTGTGTAATCCATGTAATCCATATGGGGTTTCAAAGCTTGCTGCATATAATCTGCTCAATATTTATCGAGATGCCTACGGTGTGTTTGCAGCAAACGCCTATTGTTATAATCACGAATCACCTTTACGCGGAATGGAATATGTGACACGCAAAATCACCGATGGCGTGGTACGTATTTCTTTGGGGATACAAAAGGAATTGAGACTCGGTAATATTGGATCTTCGAGAGACTGGGGTCATGCAGAAGATTATGTTCGTGCTATGTGGGCTATGCTCCAACAAGAAAAACCTGATGATTATATTATAGCCACAGGACAGACGCACAGTATAAAAGATTTACTTACTATTGCATTTACCCATGCGGGGATAGAAAATTGGGAACAGTATGTAATTGAGGATGAAGGATTTTTTAGACCTCTTGAACCTTATACATTGTGTGGTGACAATACAAAGGCACAAAAAAAATTAAAGTGGGAACCCTCCCATTCATTTGAGACTTTGGTAAGAGATATGGTGGACGCTGACATGCGGAGACTCAAAAAATGAGTATGCTTAGAAAAATAAAAAAGGGCATGCATGTCTTGAAAAATAACTTGTTTAACAAAAATAGGCTTATTTTTATCTCAGAACCTATCAACTGGGTTATAGAGGAAATTTGCTTTGAACTTATTGAAAAGATAGAAAAAAAATATTCTATCAGTGCAAATATTAGTTATTCTCCGGTTTTATTGAAGAATAAGATATTACATTTTGCGAGCATAGCGACTCTGATAAAAGATAAAGGTATAACCAGGTTTCACAAGACAAATAAGAGTGTTTTGAGTTGGTATCATATTTTGCCTAATGATTTTAGGGTTTCTTATATTCCAGAATTAAACAAAAAAATAGATATTATTCACACACCATGTCGTACGACGCAAAATGATTTAATTGCATATGGTTTTGATAAACAAAAGATTGTTTTGATACCAGAGGGGATAAAGTTAGATGCTTTTTACATATTTTCTGATGTTGAAAAAAATAAAATCAAAGTCGAGTTGAATATACCAAAAGATAAGATAATTATTGGTTCGTTTCAAAAAGATGGACATGGATGGGGTGAAGGTCTTGACCCAAAAGGAGAAAAAGGCCCTGATGTGTTTTGTGATGTTGTTGAACAGCTTTCAAAGATATTTGATATTCATGTATTGTTGACTGGCCCTGCAAGGGGTTATGTGAAGAAAAGATTATCAGATGTTGGGATTTCGTATACCCATACATATTTGAAAGAGTACGCCGAAATCGTCAAATACTATAATGTGCTTGATTTGTATATCATAAGTTCTCGTGTAGAAGGAGGACCCAAGGCATTATTGGAGTCTTGGGCATGTGGTGTACCAGTTGTATCTACAAAAGTAGGTATGTGTGCTGATCTTGTGAAGAATGGTGAAAATGGATTTTTGGCTGAAGTTGAAGATGTGGACGGGTTAGTTCACAGAGCTACAGAAGTTTTGTCTAACAATGAGGTAAAAATAAGATGTACACAAGGTGGATTACGGGATGTACAAAAATATAGTTGGGATGAAGTTTCAAAGATATATGTTGATAGCATATATAAGAAATTATGGTGATTGATTTGTATAGTATATTATTACGAGTATGATTAAAAAAAAAATTCATATATTATATACAGAACGTGATGGTGCATGGGGAGGTGGTAATCAATTTTTGAAGGCACTTAAAAAAGAAATGAAAAGACGAGGTCAATATACAGATAATCCACCTGAGGCTCAATATTTTTTATTCAATAGTTTTCCTTTTCACGAGCTACATAGAATACATCAATTATATAAACTTAAGAAGCAGGGTAAGATACTCATTCACAGAGTAGATGGCCCTATCTCACAATATCGCGGGAAAGATTTGATTATAGATAAGTTAATCTATAGGATCAATGATCTGTTTGCCGATGCTACAGTTTTTCAAAGCAAATGGAGCCGTGAACAAAATTATATATTGGGCATGAGACAAAAAAAATATGAAATGATAATTACTAACGCGCCCGATAATTCAATTTTTTCCCCATCAGATAAATCCAAAATAATAGGAGAAAAAATAAAAATTATAGCAACGAGTTGGTCAAAAAATGTGCGAAAGGGATTTGATGTATATGGATATCTTGATAATCATCTTGATTATTCCAGATTTGAGATGACGTTTGTCGGGAATAGCCCAATATCTTTTAAACATATAAGACATATCCTCCCGCAAGACAGCAGAAAGCTTTCTATACTGTTGCGTGAGCATGACATATTTATCACTGCCTCTCAAAAAGATCCTTGTTCCAATAGTCTTATAGAAGCACTTGCATGTGGATTGCCGATTGTTGCCTTAAATGATGGCGGACATTCTGAACTTGTGGGGGGCGGTGGTGTTTTATTTAATGGAACGCATGATATAATTGGAGCGATCAATTGTGTGGTAGAGAATTATAAAACATACAGAGACTCTATTGTCACTTATCGCATAGACGAAATCGCACAAAAATATATAGATTTTATAATGTCTGTAGGATCGTCACCTCGATGTTCTCATATGGCATTGCGAGTATATATATTGTTGGTATATGTATATGGCTGGGATTTTTTTTCTCGTATTTTTTCATTTATAAAAAAGATGTTTGTACAATATGGAACATAAGTGGCTATACTCCCTTAAAACAGATGTTATTCATTTTCTCCGTTCGATGAAAGTTGAAGGCTACATAGGATTTTTAAAATATTCATATTCGGGCGATTATTTTCAGGGGCGTATTCATTGGGGGTTAGGTCAAGCAACTTTTTTTCTTAAAATTGTATATACATTAGGTTTGCAAGATGAATTTAAAAAAGAAATTGAAGAAGTAAAAATATTTATACAGACGTTTTATCATAAGTCAGGGTTGTATTTTGATCCGCTTGTTCATATACTATCTTTTCATAGAAATTTATTCAACGGATTGAAACATAAGGATTGGAAACATGCTCGTGGCATATATACGAAACTCGGCGAAACACGACAGACTATATCTTCTCTGAGATTATTTGATAACACAATTACTTCAATATACCCAAAAGTACTCCCTCGCGACCAAAAAAATATTGAAAAATATCTTTCAAAGCTAGATTGGAAGAGGCCATGGCACGCGGGCGCTCACTATAGCATCTTGTTATTTTTTTTGTATACAAGTATTTTGAAAGATAAAGAAGAGTTGATAGTTGCCGCCCAAAATTGGCTGGAAAATGTACAGCAAAAGGATGGTTTTTGGTATGTACAGGAGGGTGCAAGTTTGCAAGAACGTATTAATGGCGCAATGAAGGTAATTACGGGGATGAATGTGCTTAATGACCTAAAATTACATAACCCAAAGGGTTTGATTGACGTGTGTTTGAGTGCTCAACATGATAAACAGGCATGTGATAATTTTAATATTTTGTATGTCCTCAAATATGCGGATATGGCCGCAAAAGGGGAATATAGACATGCAGAAGTTGTTTCGTTTGCCAAAAAACGCCTTGAATTATACAAAGAGTATTATCACTCAGACAAAGGCGGTTTTTCTTTTTTCAAACACAGAGCAAACACTCATTATTATGGAGCCCACATATCACGTGGACGAAATGAGCCGGATATACACGGGACAGTGTTATTTTTGTGGGGTGTAAGCATTACTGCTCAAATGCTAGGGATGGACAAAGACCTAAATATACATGAATTTAGAACTTAATTGATACCTGTTGACACCTAATGAAACATTATGGTAATGTATATAATATTACGTTATCATTTTTATATGGCAGAAATAAAACCAAATGAAGTTTATACAACTGAAGAAGTCCAAATTTTGCTTAAAATAAGTAAAAGTACGGTTAAGCGTCTTATAAAGCGTGGACTTATTCGTGCCAATAAAATCGGTGGACAGTATCGCATATTGGGGCATGAGCTACTACGCATGTTGTCGCCAAGGATAGATAAACGTGCGACTTTGGCGTATAAGAATTTGAAGGAAAAAACCAGACAGCGAATAAAAAATTGGTAATTATGATTGGTCAAGATACACAATCAATGAAAGACAAAATATTTTTTGGCACTACTACTGGGACGGTTTTTAAGTTTATAGGCGTGTTAATAGGATTTGTCACCGTTCCGCTTATATTGAAGTCTTTGGGTGTAGAAATGTATGGTGTATATACACTTCTTGTATCTGTCACTGGTTTTTTGGGCTTTACCAATTTTGGTTTAACGACCGCTTTGACCAATGAGATAAATTATCTGAGAACCGATAAGAAATGGAATGAAATAAACAAGATTTTTTCTTCTGTGTGCATGTTTTTTCTCGTTATTACTCTTCCACTTGTCTTATTGATATCTGCTGGTTTGTATACTGACATACTTGATTTATCTTTTTTTCTCAAAGGATTCGAACACCAAGAAGATTACGTGCGCGTGGTATTGAGTGTACTTCTTATTTTTGCTATTTTTCGTATTTTGTTTATTGACACGGTACGCGCACTATATCATGGAGTGAATATGGTTTCCCGATACAACACATACAATATTGTGTGGGCAGCATTTTATGGAGTTGTACTTGTTATTTTTCTTTTTACCAAACCAACACTTTTGGACCTCATTATTTTTCAAGGTCTTAGTGAAATTATACGTCTTGTTATCTTTATATATCTATTTAAGCGCATGCATATATGGTTTCGTATGCATCCGCGTTTATTTGCCATCAGAGATATTTCTCTTGTGGCAAAAAGTGGCATGGCTTTTTTTATTCTTTCAATAACTACCTCTATTATTTTAAAAACAGATCATCTGCTTTTATCTCATTATATTGGAGTCTCGAGTATTGCTGTGTATGCAATTGGTTACAAGTTATTTAAATTAGCGAGCGATGCATTGCCTGTCGCGACCGCGGCGTACCCATTGGTTGCGGGACTCCACCAGGAAGATGATGTGAGGGGCTTGCAGATTTTATATCATCGTACATTACGCCTCAACATGATAGTAAAATTTATTCCTTTTATATTCATTTGTCTGTATGCCCGGCAAATTATCACATTGTGGGTCGGTGCAGATTTATTTTACAGTCAGCTGCTTGTTGTTATCTTCTTTTTTTCATTTGTGAGTTTTACTTGGTCAGGATCTCATTGGTTGTTTATCAACGCCATGTCACTTCATAAGACACAGGTAGCACCAAGTATCTTGGAGGCGACTTTAAATATTGCGCTATCAGTTTTGTTTGTCCAGGTGTGGGGTCTTGTGGGGGTTGCATTGGGAACAGTGGTGGCAAATATGATTACGGTCGGTATATATTTGCCATATACACTCAAAAAATATATTCCAATACAACCTGTGAAAGAATTATTTACATTAGTCATTCATCTTAGTATCCCCGTGGCTGTGTTAGTTATGTTGTGGAGTATAACAATGTATTATATGAATATCTGGGGACAAATTATTACTGCTCCATTTGTCGGGTTGTTATTTGTGTTACTTATATATAGATTTGTTTTTGACTCTTCGGAGAAAGAAACATTTCGTACATATATAAGGCGTTTTTTAAAGATATCAATGTAATTATATAACAACAGGCTAAGAGACACATATACTAACACAGCTAGATATGTGCCGATTCACTATTGCACAGTGGTGGGGACCAGAAAATAAACCAAAAGGATATTTTATAAGGGCCTTTAAAAATAATATACTATGAATTATCTTGTCGATTTTTTGAAAAAAGATATTGGTACACAAAAAGCGATTGATTTTTGGCATACATTATCTGTTAATCAAAAAAAAGAGATTGAAAAAATTTTGGATCTAAAGGATTATGATGTTGATAAATTAAAGATTTTTTCTAATTATACACACACGTATGGTTATGGTTTGTCTCACGAGAGCATCACGTGTGTTATTTTTTGTGCAGTTGCAGAGATATTGCATTACAACAAAAAAAATAATATGAATCGGGTGTTTATAGCTAATTCCGGCGGTTTAGATAGTGCAGTTGTCTCTGGTCTGCTATCTCGCGCTTTAAAATTAGGTAAAGTTGCGGATCAGAACTTTGAAGTTGTATCGTACGGTTTGCCTATAGAAAGCAATCCTGAGCATGGTAAACGAGCCGAGGAAGTAGCCAGCTGTTTTAATTTGAAACATATTGTCGTGGATGGTTTAGACGATATTTATAGAGATTTTAAAAATGTCATAATGCCCTTGGCAAATTCTTTGAATTTTAATGATGAAGAAGTTAGAAGGGGGCTTGGTAATGTCAAAGCGCGTCTTCGGATGATTATCAATTTTTTTGGTACTACGAAGCCAGGAAGTTATGTTATGTCAACAGATAATTTATCTGAATTATATATGGCATTTTGGACATTGATGGGTGATGTGGGTGCTTTCGCTCCGATTCAGCACGTCTTAAAAGGGCTGGAAGAACCATTCATCGCTTTGGCCTTGGGTGTACCTGATTCTGTCTTAGATGCCAAACCAACGGATGGTTTGAATGTTCATAAGTCTTTGGACGATGATGAAGGTGGAGACACTGATGCATTTAAAGGTATCTATTATCCACACCTTGATGCTATAATTTGTCACGCTGTAAAGAATGGTTTAAAATTGGATGAGACAAAATTTATTATGGTAAATGCAAATCTAATCGATTCGGTCTACTCCTCACAGGAAACAGTGGATTTGCTCATCCGCCAAATGGCTAGCCCGGCCTCTGTGTGGAAAAGGACCAAAGGCTCTATTGGAACCTCAATTGGTCGAGAATCTCTTGGTCTGGATGATCTAAAAAATATCGCTGAAAAATTGTAGTATGAATAATCTTTATACTAAAGTCTACAAAAGATTGGTGCATGATATGTACGCTCGTTTTAGTTTTTTACGGAAAAGACAACATATCAACAAATATAACGATTATATGTATTTGGATCGAAAAAATTCATTTCATGGAGATGAGATGTTGATGTTAATCATTAAAGAAATTTTTTCTCTTAATATAACTTCATTTGTTGAGACGGGGACATTCCTGGGTGCAAGTACATATTTTGCATGTACTAATTTTTCTGGTCCAGTATTTAGTTTTGAAAAGGTAGAAGAGATTTATGAACAGGCCAAGGGTAATTTATCTGAAACCAAAGCCCAACTTTTTTTAGAAGATTCTGCCCATGGACTTGCTAAGTATGTTGAACAGTTTGGTATTTTTCCTTTTTTTTATCTGGATGCCCACTATAAATGGGCAGAGCATTCGCCACTTCCTGGAGAATTAGAATTAATTACAAAATTAGAAAAATCTATAATTATCATTGATGACTTTAAAGTCCCCGGAACCCAAGATTATAGATATGATACTATATTTGATTTTTCAAGAAATCCTTGGTCTTACTCAAGTAAAGATTTGGACTTTGAATATGTTAATAAATACTTAGATAGAAGCAAGACATATAATTTTTTTGTCCCTGATTATCCAGATTCTGCTTATAAGAAATATAATGGATACCTTATTGTAATAATGGGTGATGTAAATAGAGATACGTTATCTTTTTTTGAAAGACATACCTACCTGAGAGCAATATGATTATTTATATAATAGGTTCGACAAATAGACCAAGCGGTGGAACAAAGGTCATGCACCAAATTGCAAATCTTTTCATAGAAAAAGGATATAAATCTTATGTTGTGGTAGAAGATGACTCTGAGTGTACATTTTTGTGTCATCCAGCGCCGTCTTTATCTTTTCAAGATTTCGAGAAGCAGATAAAGGCAGAAGATATTACAATTACATTTTGGACTTCACGAAAAATTGTTGAATCAATAGACAAAAAAATTAACTATAAAAGAATTTTATGGTATCACGGTGCATCTCTCCCGACAGGGAAGAATGCTCTTGGCGAATACAGCTTTTCAAAAGAGTCACCTTTTACACAATTTTGGAATGTAAGTAAGGTATGTGCAGAATATTTGGAGCAGAAATATTCTCTATCAAAAAAGATGGGGATAGTATATCCGTTTTTTGATACGGAAGAGATACAGAAACATCAAAATGACGTAGATAAATATAAGAGGAATGGAATTTTAATGCTGGCCAGAAGAGGAAAAAAATATATTGATTTAGTTAAGAAGAAAATTGGTTATAAGACTAAAATCACAATTTTGGAGCCGCCATATCATGAAGAAGAATTTTTTAACCTTCTGTTAAAACATAAATTTTTTGTTTCAGTAGATCCCGGCGTGGATAACTTTATATCAATAAATAGGATTTTTAAAAACGGTATTAAGTGTGCAATAGATAGTGATTTTAGAACAAAATACGTTAATCGGCATAAATGGATTGTGCCAGAAGGTCATCTATTGGGTTTTCCTATGCCTCCTATAGAAGCAGCATTGTTAGGGTGTACAGTAATAGGTTTTGCAATGGGTGGCGGTCTTGAGTGGATGAACACAGGCAATTGTTTTCTTGCCCACGATAGAGACAAAAAATCTCTGCTCGATAATATCCAGAAAGCACTAGGTGCTGATGAAACTACTCTCGAGATGAAGAGACAGTCTGCATATGAATCAACACAAAAATTCACACGAGAACACACGTGGGTTCAATTATCTAATTTATTAAATTTATAAGGTGGTATGATGGAACACAAATCAATTGAAGACGTAAAAAAATATTGGAATAATCGACCGTGTAATATTAGACATTCTGACAAAAAAATGGGAACCAAAGAATATTTTGATGAAGTAGAGCAGAGAAAGTATTTTGTTGAACCACATATTCTTAAATTTGCAGAATTTTCAAAATGGAAGAATAAGAAAGTGCTTGAAGTAGGATGTGGTATTGGGACAGACACAATAAGTTTTTTGCGCGCAGGAGCTCGGGTTACCGCAGTTGATCTCTCAGATGAATCGCTCAAGCTCGCACAAAAACGAGCAAATGTTTTTGGGCTAGAAGATAAGGTAGGCTTTTATAATGCAAATGCAGAAAGACTTGATGAAATTGTTCCTCTAGAAATGTATGATCTTGTATATTCATTCGGGGTTATACACCATACACCTCATCCAGAGATAGCAGTAGAAAATATAAAAAGATATCTTTCGAAAGGAGGCATCTTTAAAATAATGGTATATTATAAATATTCTTGGAAAGTTTTGTGGATAATTATACGATATGGGAAATGTCGATTCTGGAAGATAAAGGAACTCGTTCCAAAATATTCAGAAGCACAAGTTGGTTCTCCTGTAACATATTACTACAGCAGGAGAGACATAAGGAAATTACTCAAAGGGTTTGAGATTAAGGACATGTTTGTTGACCATATCTTTCCATATTCTATTCCAGAATACAAAAATTATATATACAAAAAAGTTTGGTATTTTCGTTTTATGCCTCAGCCGCTATTTCATTTTTTGGAAAGATTATCTGGTTGGCATTTATGTGTCACCGCTATAAAAAAATAACAGGTTACGTATTATGAAGAATTTGTCAATTATAGGCTTGGGAAAATTAGGCTCCTGTATGGCAGCAGCCTATGCAAGTAAAGGGCATAACGTCACTGGCATAGATATAAATCAAAAATATGTTGATGCCATAAATAATGGAGAGCCGCCTGTCGATGAGAAAGACCTTGCGGAATATATTACACATAGTCGTGGAAGGTTACGTGCAACAATTGACTATGACGATGCTATACAGAATAGTGAAATTACCTTTATTATAGTTCCTACACCAACGGATGAAACAGGTGGTTTTACTTCTCGTTATGTCCAGGAATCATGCAAGAGCATTGGGAAGGCTCTGCGAGGTAAAGAAGGTTATCATCTCGTGGTGCTCACAAGCACGCTCCTTCCAGGAGCTTGCGAGGAAGAAGTTATTCCTGTACTGGAAAAATTTTCGGAGAAGAAGTGTGGAAAAGACTTTGGTTTTTGCTATAGTCCTGAGTTCATTGCGATTGGTACAGTGGTGCATGATTTGTTGAACCCAGATTTTTTTCTATTGGGTGAATTTGATAAAAAATCTGGTGATGTACTAGAAGATTTTTATAATACAATCCCAGACAATGGCGCGTCATGCAAGCGCATGAATATAAAATCTGCCGAACTTACAAAAATTAGCATCAATTCTTTTCTTACCATGAAAATTACCTATGCTAATATGCTTGCTGAAATTGCAGAAAATATTCAGGGTGTGGATGTTGATGATGTTACGGGTGCTCTTGGCAGTGATAAGCGTATAGGCAAATACTATTTGAGGGGTGGCCTTGGCTATGGTGGCCCGTGTTTTCCACGTGACAATCGCGCATTTGCCTATATGGCAAAAAAAAGAGGGGTTGAAGTGCCATTTGCAGAGCGTACGGATGAATATAACAAAACTATAATTAATCGAGCCATAAGATTTATCACAGATAATATACGCAAAGACGATCCGGTTGGTATTGTTGGGCTTAGTTATAAGCCAGGTACATATTTTTGTGAAGAGTCACAAGCTATACATATAGCAAGACGATTGTCAGAAGACGGATATAAAGTAAATGTATTTGAACCATGCGGTCATTCCCATGCCAAAGAATTTTTGGGTGATAGTGTGTATTACTGCGGAGATATGCGTGAGTGCATAGAGGAGAGCTCTTTATTATTTTTGAGCAATATGGATAAAGAATTATTAGTTTTGTCACAATTGTTAAGCGACTATGGTAATAAGATTGTCGTGGATCCATGGCGCCAGTTCGACAAAGATGATTTTGCCTATAATGTGAAATATGTTACTTTTGGTAAAGGGTAATAGAAAAGCCAGATAGACATTTTTGACTAGTACTATGTTATTCAATTCTTTTAATTTCCTCATTTTTTTCCCAGTGGTCACACTGGTATATTTTCTTCTTCCGCACCGATTCAGATGGATGATGCTTCTACTTGCAAGCTGTATTTTTTATATGGCTTTCATACCTGCCTACATACTTATCCTGTTTGTTACTATTGTAGTTGATTATTTTGCCGGCATTATGATTGAAAATTCTGCCGACAGCAAAAAAAAATTTTATTTGATAGTCAGTATTGTTTCAACGTGTTTGGTTTTATTTATTTTTAAATATTTTAATTTTTTTAATAGTAGTTTTGCGTCCATTGCGAATTTTTTTGACCTGCGTTATCCTATTGGGATTTTTAATATAATCCTTCCCATAGGTCTTTCATTCCACACGTTCCAAAGTTTAAGTTATGTTATTGAGGTCTATCGAGGAAATCAAAAAGCAGAGAGACACTTCGGCATTTATTCTTTGTATGTCATGTTTTACCCTCAGCTTGTCGCGGGTCCGATCGAAAGGCCTAGTAATTTGTTACCTCAATTTTTTGAAAAACATAGCTTTGATTATCAAAGGGTCACGAGTGGCCTCAGATTGATGCTCTGGGGATTTTTTAAAAAAATAGTTATAGCAGATCGGCTGGCTGTTTTTGTGAACGAAGTGTATGGTAACCCGGGTAGCTATAACTCTATTTCGCTCATTGTGGCCACTTTGTTTTTTTCTTTTCAGATTTATTGTGATTTTTCTGGGTATTCTGACATTGCGATAGGTGCCGCGAGGGTAATGGGATTCAAATTAATGAGAAATTTTAGGACACCTTATTACTCAAAATCGATATCAGAATTTTGGAAAAGATGGCATATTTCATTGTCCACATGGTTTAGAGACTACTTATATATACCATTAGGTGGTAATCGTGTTTCAAAATTTAGAAATTATTTTAATATTTTTTTTATTTTTTTAGTTAGTGGATTATGGCATGGTGCGAATTGGACGTTCATTGTATGGGGAGCACTCCATGGCTTTTATATGGTAGCAGAGAAAATCATCCGCGGGCTTAAATCTTCAATGCCAAAGTTTATTTGGAAAAATTTAATACCATCACGTACAATAAAAATTTTGATGACATTTTTTTTAGTTAACTTTAGCTGGATTTTTTTTAGATCTGAGTCATTGAGTGATTCAATGATTATTATGAGAAAAATATTTAGTCTAGACTTATCCGGCATAAGTATTTTTTCTTTTAATAAAAACCAATTAGCTATAGGTGTGTGTGCTATATTAGTGATGGAGATTGTGCAACTTATACAAGAAAAAGGCCTTATTGACAACTTTTTATATAAAAGGCCAATTTTTGTCAGATGGGTGGTCTATTATTTGTGTATAATGGGCATACTTGCATTTGGAGAATTTAGAGCTCAAGATTTCATTTATTTTCAATTTTAATTATGGCTGTTTCACTGATTGAGAAAGCATATACAGACCAGATAAAAAAAGGTTCTGCGCTTGTTTATTTACGACGTCTCATTTTGTTTGTTCTTTTTTTTGTAGTTCTTGATATTGGGGTACCTTTTTTGTATTTATCTGCTTTAAATCGGTTTAATTTGAAAAATAATTATAACATTGAATATGCTGATGTCCTCATATTTGGGGATTCTCATGCATCCTTTGGCATTGACCCAAGTGTATTTAATGATAATGGTATTCCCACCATAAGCTATGCAAAAGGGGACCATTATTCAGAGTTTAACTATTATTTATATAAAAAAATCGTGGAAAAATATCAACCTCCTAAATCAATCATTATCTCAACCCCATACTTTTTCTTTAATGATTCACGCGAAGAATCTATCTTTTATCTTTTGGATCAGGCTGAGTTTTCTAAACGTTATTTTAAAAATCTATTTTCTTACGGGAGGAGCAACTTTTTGAACTACAATGAACTTTTTCAGGCCTTTCCATCTTTTTTGGCAAAGACGGTGCTACATCATCCAGATAAACTTGAAGATTATGGTTATGCAATTAACATCAATCCTCGTTTTATAAATACGGATCTTATTACTAATTATCATAAACAAGAAGGTCAAAAAGAGGTGCATTATATTGAGGATGGGTATTCAAAGAAGAATAAAAAAAATTCTCGTAGTTATTATTATTTTAAAGAATTACTCAAAGAATTATTTGAGGATGGGGTAACAGTATTCTTAGTTGAAACTCCAGAGTACGTGGATACTCAAAAAATGATTCACGGAAAAGAATTTTTTTATCAGGAGATAGAAGAAGAAATCAAAAATTATTCTAATATCTATTTTATTAAGCAATCTGATATGGTATCGATAGATCCGACGGACAAAAAATTATTTTTTGACTCGTCTTCTAACTCCCATTTGAGTTTTTATGGAAGTAAGATCTATACTGCCGAGCTCATAGATATAATAAACAAAAATCTGTATTATACAGAATTTTTAGATTTAAATAATTGACTTATCTCAATTGAAGGTATATATGATATAATGTATGGTGTTGTGTTTGTCACTAATCAGATTTTTCATTCGAACATATAATCTATTCTATGAAGAAAATCATAAAAAAAATTATACTTAAAGTCTTACTCTTTTTTGGTATAGAACGAAAAACGATTAATTTTTCCTGTATTTCGTTATGATGTATATTCACAAAAATGTATTTTATTGCCGAAAGGATTTTGCAGGAAAATTTCTTTTTAATTGGAAATTAAAAGATGAGTTTGGATTTTTTAAAAAATAATTTGTATGTCTGTACAGAAATATCCTAAAATTACCCTTGTTACAGTATGCTATAACCATGCTAAGTATGTTGCAGAAACTATTGAATCTGTATTGTCGCAACAATACCCAAATCTTGAATACATCGTAATTGATGATGGTAGTACCGATAATAGTTGGGATATCATACAAAAGTACAAAGAGAAGCTTACTCTGTGTGAACATCTGGATGGCTACAGAGATACTCCGACTACGGCTCTTAGCTATGGACTCAACAAAGGGGCTGGAGAAATCATGGGTTGGCTCAATAGTGATGATATACTTTTGCCAGGAAGTTTATTTCGTGTTGCTCAAATTTTTACTGATAATAAAGATGTCAGGTGGTTCACTGGAGTGGCTAATACCATTAATTCTGACTCGCAACTTGTAGGTACACAAATGTATTTGAAGAATAAATATGACTTTCTTATTGGTGATTGGAGGATCATTCAGCAGGAGTCTACATTTTGGTGTAGATCCTTATGGAAGGAGGCAGGCAATATGTTATGTGAAGCATGGGCGTTCGACACAGAACTATGGACGCGCTTTTTTATGTTGACAGACCACTACCATGCTCGTGTGTCTATTGGAGCATTTAGAAAAGGTATGCAGAGCAAAAGTGTAAGTGATCAACATCTTTTTTTAAATCCAAATAAAAAATGCTTACGCAAGATGAGAAAACATACATCACTTGAAGATCGTATGTTGAGCGTAATATATTGGATCTGCAAGAAAATTTTGTGGCCGCTTCTCAGCATTATCCCTACCAGATTTTATCGTTTTATTCCCGTGCTGAAGATTTTTGTATACAAGACGATTGAGTATTCATTCATAGAAAAAAAATGGGTTACGGGATCGTGCCATCCTTTTAGAGGTCATTAATATGCCAACATATAAATCAGATATGCAACGTATAGGAAGGTTTTTTCTTTTTTTTGTGATAGGTGTGTGCTTATTCATTCCTTTTATAATACATCCATTCGCGATAAACATTTATCCAGATATCGGTTCAGAGTTGTATGACATTATTTCTCTTTATAATACCTCTTTTTCTTTTGGCACATCTTATGAAGCATTAAGTGATAATGTTTTTGTAACATTTTTGAAAAATGGACATGGCATCGCACGGTTTATTGTAATGTTTCCATTATTATATACTATCGATTTGTTTCATATTGCGATAAACAGTACAACAGTCTTATATCTTCAATTACTTATACTTATTATTTTGTATACATTTGTATATCGGGCACTAGCGCACATATATGGGAGTTCCTGGTCTATAAAATATATTATTCTACTCGCGACAATTCCTTACTTTGTTATGCAAGTAAAGGCCGGCTGGTGGCAAGTATATACATATGCATTGTTGGTTTTTTCGTTACGGTATATGCATGATTTTTTATGTACCAAAAAACGCTCTTTTTACATATTATTTTGTTTATGGCTTTCTCTATATATATTATCCAACCCAGGATTTTTATTTGGTATATTATTCCTGAGTATATATGTGTTGTCATATTATATTCGACAGTATACAAAACCAAAAGTCGCATTGAAGAATTTGTATAGTGAGATAATAAAAAATGTATGGACGTTGGTGCCATTATTTATAATTTGTGGACTTTTTGTTGTGTCGTATATAAGCGCACATTTTTTTGGAATAGAATTCGGTGTGATGGGAAAAGTGTTTGCCAAGACGAGCTCTGTAAGTATGCACGATATTCAAACATATCTGTTCTTTTTTGCTCATCAGCTTGGCCTGTACAGTTTTGTGGCTTTTGTTTTTTTTGCCATAATTTTGGTTTGGAGTATAAGAAATGTAAAGAGTATATATAAACAAGATATACTTTCGTTCTCCTCGTTAGTTTATATTATTATAGGGTTGTTACTATTTTTATATATAGGACGTAATGCTTCGACCTACACATACGAGTTGTTAGTTCCTGGTATCATTTTGGTCATTACTGTTATAGATAAATTTTGGAAATCACGGTACACATTGCTGGTATTTCTGTGTCTTGTGGTTGGAACATACATGCAAACTTTTTTGTATGCTGTTCATTACCAGCCCCCAATATCTTTTTTTACAAAACAACATGAGCTATTTGTTTTTGATGATGGGTATAGAGATATCTGTCGATCCCTTTGGTGCTCATCATATTTTGGTTCACCTACAAATATAGGGATCAAAACATTGGGATATGTATTGAGACATGATATGGAGATTTCTCCTATATCATATGAAAGTCGTGACGATTATTTCGTACAAAAACCAAAGGAAATTTTTTTTGCTTCGTTTGGGCAGGGGAGCCTTATTCATTTAGGAAGACGGGTAACTTTTAAACTTGAAGACATGAATAACCCAGATGTGGTAATTGTGTATACACCTTACACATTAGAAATTTATCCCGAATTACAACTAACTGTTGATAGAAGTAGTGTTATAGAAAAGATGTATACATTTGGGGCGTATGGATTGCATGGACTTGTAGTTAAAGGAGACAAGAATCTGATTGAAATATACCAACGCAGTTATGTGGGTGAAGTAACAGCATATGATATCGAAATATACGATGTATTATTTGATCAAACATTTGCCCACCTCGATCACTTAGCAATAGATTAAATTTTTTTATGACTCCCGACATATCCGTAGTTATTCCAACGTATAATAATGAAAAGACGATACATGTGGCGCTTGAATCTATTATGAATCAGACAATGTCAGATATTGAAATTATTGTGGTTGATGATAATTCTACTGATGGTACGAGTGATGTAGTACATGAATTGAAAAAGAAGGATGAGCGGATTATATATTATAGACTTACTCCAGATGATCCAGAATACAACGCATATAAATATGATGGGGTAGGCAATAATATTGACGCTGGTTTTAGCGCTGTTCGCTATGGGTGGCGCAGGGCACGATCTCCTTGGGTTACCAAGCAAGATGCCGATGATTTTTCATTGTTAAATAGGTTAGAAATCCAATTAGAGCTTGCGACACGATATAATGTTAAACATCTCGTCACTGGATGTTTTTATGCCGATAAAAAATATCAAAATAAAAAATTCGATTTATTTTTATTTGAAAGAGATTTTTCACTGGAGAGGTATATAATTGGCAGCTCTGAGCTGGCTGACATGGCACGTGAGGCGCGGGGCCTACTGGCAGGTTTGCCCGACATACTTTTTAGACATATACCGTTTTCACTAAAAAATAAAAAATACATACATAAACTTTTTTTCAATAAATTATATCCATTTCCTGGTGCAGGCAACAATCCATTAATACGTACTGAGATTGTAAAGAGGATAGAGGGGCGTGAACGAGATATTCGTCGTTGGCCGTCTTTGCGTGGCCGTGGTTGGGATAGAGACCATAATTTCCGTATTGCACTTGCATATAAGAGTTCTATACATATAGATGTACCATTGTATGGGTGGCATACTTCCAAACCCTTTGATAATTATGACTATGACATTAGTAAATATATGATATGACTGTGTATATACATTATTTGAAAAAAAGGTTCGTGTATGTTAGATTACAGGAGTCTTTAGACAATTAAATTATAGCTATATGGAAGAGATAAAGGTAAAGAAAACAGGTATTATAAAATTACAGTCAATAAAGGATGGTTTTGACGGCGTTTTGTCAATTGCCGAATGTGGTAGACAAATCCCTTTTGACGTTAAGCGTACGTACTATATTTATAATTTGATAAATCACAGAGATGTCATACGTGGCAAACATGCTCACAAATCTTTGAAACAAGTCATTTTTTGTATCAACGGTTCATTTGTCTTATCTCTTGATGATGGTACTAACAAGCAAGAAATAGTCATGGATGATCCGACTGTTGGTGTATATCTTGGACCAGAATTGTGGCATACTATGACGAATTTTAAGAATAACTGTATTATGCTGGTGTTAGCTTCAGACTGGTATAATGAATCTGATTACATACGGGATTATGAAGAGTTTTTGCAATATATAAAAAGATAATATGATTCCATTCGTTGATTTTAAGGTTCAATATCATGATCTTAAAGATGAGATAGATGAGGCAGTGCATCGCGTGCTTGATAGTGGCTGGTATATTTTGGGTAACGAAGTAAAAGTATTTGAACAAGAATTAGCCTCATATATAGGTACCAAATATTGCGTGGGTGTCGCATCGGGAACAGAAGCTATAGCCTTGAGTCTACTAGCCGTAGGCGTTAAGCCGGGAGATGAGGTTATTACGACTGACATGACAGCTTACCCCACTGTCACTGGTATTGTCCAAGCTAATGCTGTACCGGTTCTTGTTGATATATTTTATGAGGATGGATTGATTGATTCTTCAAAAATTGAGCAGTATATCACACCAAATACAAAGGCAATTGTCCCTGTGCATTTATATGGACAAAGTTGTGATATGGATGCCTTGAGACGTATTGCCCAAGATCGTGGAATTTCTATTGTTGAGGATTGTGCTCAGGCAGCTGGGGCCAGTTACAAAGGGTCAAAAGTAGGTTCAATGGGTACTTGTGGGGCATTTTCTTTTTATCCCACCAAAAATTTGGGTGCTTATGGTGATGGTGGTGCTATCACTACCAATGATGAAAAATTGTATGAGACATTGATTTCCATGAGAAATTATGGGCAGACATCTCGATATACGCATGACAGTTTTGGTATAAATAGTAGGCTTGATGAAATACAGGCTGCCATATTGCGCGTGAAACTTTTACACTTAGATGCCGATAATCAAAAACGCAGAGCCATTGCACACGCGTATCAAAGCAATTTACATAAAGTAGTTCCTCTTGTAGAACGTCCGTATGGTGACAGCGTGTACCATTTGTTTGTCGTTAAGACAGGTTCGAGGGATGCCTTTATGAAGTTTATGGAAGATAGAGGAATTAAAACACTAATTCATTTTCCTATACCAAATCATGCGCAGAAAGCTTTTGTATGGAAGATTGGAGATGACTATCAACAGGCGTCACGTTTTGCAGAAGAGATTGTCAGTATACCTATATATCCAGAGTTGACAGATAGTCAGGTAGATGAGATCATCTCCGTTATTAATACTTTTGGTGATTAATTATATGCGTATTTCTATTATCATACCAGTATATAATGGTTCACAAACCATAGGGCGACTTGCAGAAGAATTGATTAAGCAGGTAGGTAATTCATATAATTTGGAGATTGTATTGGTGAATGACTGTTCGCCTGATAATTCAAGAGATGCATGTGTAGAGGTACAAAAACGTTTTCCCCAACATATAAAATTTTATAGTTTAGCTAAAAATGTTGGTGAACATAATGCTGTGATGGCGGGACTCAATAAGTGCACAGGTGATTATGCTGTTATCATGGATGACGATTTCCAAAATCCTATAACCGAAGTAATAAAGCTTATTAGGTATATTGTTGAACGTGGTTTTGATGTCGTATATACATATTATGAAGAGAAGAAGCATTCGCGTTTTCGTAATTTAGGGAGCACTTTTAATGATAGGGTTGCAAACGTAATGCTTCGGAAGCCAAGAGGTTTATATCTATCAAGTTTTAAAGCTATAAATCGTTTTACCATAGATAAGATAATTTCTTATACATCACCGTTTCCTTATGTTGATGGACTTATTTTGCGTACCACTTGTTATATAGGGAAAATCAAAGTGGAGCATGTTGCTCGCGAGGTAGGAAAGTCAAATTATACACTCAAAAAATTGGTATCATTGTGGTCCAATATGTTTATCAATTTTTCGATTTTACCACTAAGAATAATGATCGTGGTTGGATTTTTGTTTGCGGTAGGAGCCTTTATTGTCGGGTTATTTGTTGTATATGAAAAATTTACTAATCCATCTTTGCCTTTGGGGTATCCGTCGCTTGTTATTGCTATCTTGATGTTGTCTGGTATTCAGCTTATCTCTATAGGTGTCATGGGTGAGTACCTTGGCCGTATGTTTTTGTCACAGAATAAAACTCCCCAGTATACAATAAGAGAGTCATTTGAATAAAATTACATGAGAGAAAATGAATATAGTAACATGTTTATACATGAAGAGTCTTATTGGTGGTATAGGGTTCTTGATTCACTTGTTTTGTTTTACGTAAAGAAACATATAAGAAGTAAAAAAAAAGATATCTCTATGCTTGATGCTGGGTGTGGTACAGGGAGAATGATGAAAAAATTATTAGTGTATGGAGATGTTGAAGGTTTTGACTATGCACCCGAGGCAATACATTTTTGTAAAAAACGGGGTCTGACAAAAGTTCAACAACAAGATATAAATACGTGGCTACCTGTTTCTGGTATATATGATGTTGTTATATGTCTTGATGTCCTTTATCACCAAGCAATCATAAATGATGTGCAGGTGCTTGAGTCTATCTACCATTCACTAAAACCTGGTGGAATTGTGATACTTAATGTACCAGCTTTTTCTTTATTAAGACGCAGACACGACAAGCAAGTATTTGGTGCTCGTCGATATCGTAGAAAAAGTCTAAAAAATAATATGAAAGGTATCGGTTTTGATATACAAAAAGCCACTTATAGACTCCCATACATTTTTTGTATATTGCTTGCAAAGAAGATATTTGAATATGTAAAAAGAGATATGAACGTACGATCGGATTTGCAAAGACTTCCTAAAATAATAGATAGGTCGTTATATGTAGTAGGTATGATAGAAAATAGACTTATACCTTTTATATCATTTCCTTTCGGTAGTTCTTTATTTATCGTTGCAAAAAAATGAAATATTTTTTGAATAGACAATTTATACTATTTATTTTAATTGGTGGTTTTAATACCTTGCTTGCTTATGGAGTTTATTTGGGATCTCTTTATATATTGTCTATCTCATATGTATATGCGCTTGTGGCTGAATATATATTTGGTACTATTAATTCCTATGTGTGGAATCGTTACCTAACATTTCATAGTAGGACTACACACAGAAGGGCATTTAGTAAGTTTGTCTTGGTGTATATAATAGTATTTGGTTTAAATTATGTGTTGTTATATATATGTGTTGATATATTGATGTTTCGTGCTGGGATCAGTCAATTTTTTATTTTGGCCTTTATAGCCCCCGTTTCTTTTTTTAGTCATAAATATTGGTCTTTTGAATAATCTATGTGTGGTATTACAGGAGTCTTTAGCTCTCAAAACTTACAGAAAGAAAAGTTGGACAAAGTAATGCAATATCTTAATAAGAGGGGACCAGATGGGCAGTCCACTGTTGGATATAAACATTGTGTGCTCGGTCACACTCGTTTAAGTATTATAGATTTGAAAACAGGGACACAGCCGATGTCCTCATATGATGGAAGATACACAATTGTATATAATGGTGAGTTATATAATTACAAAGTTTTAAAGCAACAATTATCTTTTTCATATCGTTTTGTTACTCAGTCAGACACAGAAGTGTTGTTGGCTGCATATCATGTGTATGGAGTAGATATGTTAAAACATGTGGAAGGCATGTTTGCTTTTGCAATATATGATACTCAAAAAGAGACACTTTTTGTTGCTCGGGATCCTATTGGTATGAAGCCGGTTGTCTATGCCTATGATGATCATACATTTTATTTCGCTTCAGAACTTAAAGCAATCTTAGCACTGCTCGAAATTCCACAGGAAGTGGATCTTGTTGCATTATCAGACTTTTTCACTTATAAATTTATCCCAGCCCCGCGAACTATTTATAAAAATATTCTAAAGTTAGAGGCTGGTCATTATCTGTTCATGCGTATGAATAGCTCATCGTTGGATGTAACTCAAGAATTATACTGGGAGCCTAAATATAATCCAACCATAAAAACTTTAGATGAAGCAACAAAAACTTTATCACATATTTTTGTCCAATCTGTAAAAGATCATTTAATCTCGGATGTTCCCATAGGAGCATTATTAAGTGGGGGATTAGACTCTTCTAGCATTTTATGGGCTATAAAGCAAAATATACAGGATGTAAATACTTTTACTGTTTATGTGAAAGATGGAAAAAATGTTGATGAAGATATATTATTTGCTCGTAGAGTTGCCCGCCATTTTGGGACGCACCATACAGAACTTTCAGTTACTGCCAAAGATTTTATAGAACATGCACAAGAAAGTATGCTGTACTTTGATGAGCCTTTTGCTGACCCAGCCAGTATAGCCAACTCATTGATAGCCAAAGAAACATCAGAACATGTCAAAGTTGTTCTTGGTGGCGATGGAGCGGATGAGACATTTTTTGGCTATACGAAATATATACAGTTATATAGAAAACAAGCGTGGGTACGCATAATTCGTAGTTTTCAAAAAGATTGGATATTGAAATATTATTTTGGTTTTGACAAGAAATTATTAAACATTGTCAATAATTATGATGAAGCATCTCTTGCTCTGCTTGATGACATATATTATAGTACCCCATCGTTGCAGATGCGTATGTTTGATTTAAAGCATACACTACCAGATTATTATTTGAGAAAAACCGATGCTATGAGTATGTTACATTCTATCGAAATGCGCGCTCCTTTTTGTTATCGTCCCATGGTAGAGTTTGCTTTATCTATAGATCATAAGGTACATCTGTCTCATCCACAGGGGAAGGCGGTATTACGTTCATTCATGTCAGATAAAATACCAGGGTATATTTTGACGAGAAAAAAACAAGGCTTTGTTAGGCCTGTACATACACTTTTGTCGAGTGACAAAGTTATATACATAAAGAGAACACTCAAAGATTGTCCATTTGTCAATACAGACTTCGTTACATATGTGTTAGATAATGCGCATATATATAGGCTCATGTATTGGAAATTGCTTGTGTTTGCTTGGTGGTTTGATCAGAATCGCACGCATATAAATTATTAATATGGGCAAAATTAAGATATTATTTGTATTTCGGACGCCGATGGAAAATATTGGTCTTATTAATGACGAAAAAGTGAGTGAACCTTCAGAGTTTTTGTGGGGTATGAAAGATCTTGATCGGACGAAATATGAGGTACGTTTTATAAATGCCCCTCGCTTTGGCAAACGCACAGGTATTCGCAGATTTACATGGTTTTTTGAAGTGGCATTTGCAAAATATACTCGTATTGGTCTGCCGCTCGACATATATTTGAAATACAGGAAAGATCTACTGTGGGCTGATGAGATAGTATGTACCTATGATCAAGTATCAGTAGGCATATTGTTCTGGAGGCTATGTGGCGCGTTGAAGGGTAAAAAAATTCATGCGATAGTAATGAGTTTTTCTGAGCGTATTAAGTATTTTGAACATATCCAACCGCTCAGATGGTTTGTGTCCGCATTACTCAGACAAGCGAACTCCATACTCACCCTTTCGGAAGTTGCGTCAGATACGTTGGCTCTAAAATTTAAATTAGATCGTAAAAAGATATATACATGGTATTTTGGTATAGACACCAGTTTTTGGGTACAGGAACGTCACGACGTGATTTATAATATTATGTCGATCGGAAATGATATGAATCGAGATTTCGCTACGCTGATAGGGGCACTTCGATACGATGAAAAGGCGGTGTTTATTACAAATAAACATGTTGAGTATGATCAAGAAAAAAAATATATTACTATACTTTCGGGAATATCAAATGCTGAGGTACGAACTTGTTATTCACAGTCTACCATAGTGGTTATACCTAGCTTCCCATTACAAACAGAGTCTTCCGGTCTTAGTTGCGTTTTGCAGGCGCTTGCGTGTGGAAGACCAGTTATAGTGTCTGACGCACCACCATTTAGAGAACTTTTTGAAGATGAGATACATTGTCTTTTCTATACCCCAGGATCTGTAGAAGATTTGCGTAAAAAAATTGATTTATTAAAAAATAATGAAGATTTAGCAAAAAAAATAGCAATACAGGGTCATAAATTAGTTTTGGAGCGTTATACTTGCAAAGTCATGTCTGATCAGCTAAACTATATACTCAAACTTAGCTAACATTATTTATGAACATCTTATATATCGGCTCTGGTTTTGTCGGTGCATGTTCTGCAGCAGTATCGGCCGCGAGCGGGCACAACGTTCTTGTTTATGATGTTGATAAAAAAAAGATCGACATGCTTTCTTCCGGAGATCGTGATACCATAGAGTCTTGTTTATTTGAAAAAGGTCTTGGAGATCTCCTTGTCCGTAATCAAGGACGTATTGATTTCACCACAGATTATTCTAAGGTAGAAGGCTTCCTTGATGTATGTGATGGAGTTTTTATGTGTCTTCCTACCCCAGAGATAGGAGAGACTGGAGAAAGCAATTTGACGTATTATTTTGATGCTGCCGAAAAGATTGGGTCTGTCCTTGCAAGACGCAACAGCGGTATGCAGGAAAAATATGTAGTTATTGTCAACAAAAGTACTGTGCCAATTGATATGGTAGATAAGACACAGGAAATTATGGATAGGGCAGGAGTAAAAAATTATGGTGTGGTTTCAAATCCAGAATTCTTGGTAGAGGGCAAAGCCATAGAGGGATCACTGAGTCCAGACAGAGTCGTTGTAGGCGCGTGGCACGAAAAAGATTTTGAGATAATGCGCCGTATGTATCAGCGATTCTATGACTCCCCGACTGTACAATATATAGAAGTAAATCCCAAGGAAGCCGCTGCAGGAAAGTTGCTTGCTAATTACACACTGTTCAATAAGCTTGCTATTACGTTTGATGTCATCGGTCGTACATGCGAGGCTTTTGATAATATAAGTTATGAACAAATACGAAAGGTTTTGAGTAGTGACCCACGTATAGGTTCATGGGGGTTGTATGATAGTTTGTATGCAGGTGGAAGTTGCTTTATAAAAGATGCACGCTCTCTGTCTCATCAACTACAGACTGCGGGGTATGGAGCAGTTCTAGTGAACGAAACCTATGTGGCAAATAAGCGACAGCTGGAAACGTTTATTGGACGTGCAGAAAAAGAGGCAGATTTTGAGTGGGAAGGAAAGACGGTGGCACTTGTTGGTACAGCATTCAAGCGTGATACTAATGATATACGTAATTCTCCTAGTATTGATATCTGTTATTATTTACAGGAGCGTCTTGTAAAGAATATATATATATATGACCCTGCGGCAATGGACAACTTCAAGCTTGTCTTTCCAGAAAACGAACAGTATCATTATTTTAATCATGAATTTGACGCAGTAAAAGATGCTGATGTTATTATTATAGCAACTGACTGGCCTCAATTTAGAGGATTAGGTGATAGTATTATTACTGAATTAAAGCACAAGCCTCTTATTATGGATGGACGCAGAATGTTACAGCATCGATATATTGATTTGCAAAAAGCAGGATTTGATATTATTGCCATCGGCTCTCCATTTTTAAAAGGTAAAAAATAAACGTATGTCACATTATCTTGTTACCGGGGGTGCCGGATTCATAGGGACAAATTTGACAAAACAATTGCTCGCTGAAGGGCACCAAGTTCGTGTTTTGGATAATTATGCTGGTGGTAAAAAAGAAGAACGATTTCAGAATGGCGCTGAATATATCGATGGGGACATCCGCAAGATGGATGATCTCAATAGCGCAATGCAGAGCATAGATGGAATATTTCATATGGCTGCTCTGCCTCGGGTAACATTTTCTGTAGAGCATCCACAAGAAACACATGACGTGAATGTCAATGGCACACTCAATGTATTGCTTGCCGCGCGGGATAATGGCGTAAAACGAGTAGTATTTTCGTCTTCGTCTTCGACATATGGTGACCAACCACGTGAAGCATATCCTCTGGTGGAAGATGGTATTGTCAAAAGACCAATTGCGCCCTATGCATTGCATAAATACATAGGAGAGCATTACTGTAGAATTTTTTCAGAGTTGTACAATCTTGAAACGGTTAGCCTAATTTATTTCAATGTGTATGGTCCCTATGCTGATCCTGACGGTGCATATGCATTGGTCATAGCAAAATTTTTGAAACAACTTAAACATGGGGAAAAGATGACCGTATGCGGTGATGGGGAATATTATCGCGATTATACCCATGTATCAGATGTTGTAAGAGCAAATATCCTTGCTATGACAAAAGACAGCGTGGGGAACGGAGAAACAATTAATATTGGGAATAAAAATCCATATTCAGTGAATGACATTGTAAAATTGATGGGTGGTAATTTTGTACACGTAGAGGAGCGTCCAGGTGACGTACGCTATACAGAAGCAGACAACACAAAAGCAAAACAGCTCCTTGGTTGGGAGCCAAAGATTAATCTCGAAGATGGGATTAGGGAGCTCAAAATTGGGTGGGGGGTAGTAGGCTGATTCAAGCCAAGAATATCTAGAAATAATAAGATATATATAAAAAAAGAGCATGATACATATATGCTCTTTTTGATAGGCTGGTTTGAATACATTCATCCAGTAAATATGATTTTTAGTAGTTTTTCTCTGCTTTTTAGTAGTTTATTTTTGGTCAGCAAAAAATAAAGAAATTTTTGTTGTATAAAAGTGATACATATAGAAAGACAGATGACGAGTATATATTTAATAAAAATATAATTGAATTCCGCAAAGTGTAGAAAAAGGACAATAGGAATATGCCACAAGTATATCCATAACGTCGACGACCCTATAAAGTGTATTAATGTGCGGGATTTGATAGACTTTATTTTTTCAAAAATGTTTATATATTTTAATAGCAGGGTTGATATTAATATAGCGTATGTGGTGTAAAAAGAAGTTGGCGGATACTTGAAACGTCTGATGTCAAGGAGTACGCCGTTTTTGTCGTATGTGTACCATATCCCAACAACTAGTGTGATGACCAATATTAAAATAATAGATGAGGTTGTATTTTTTTTCATCTGTCTAAAAAATGTTCCATAAGTAAAAAATAGTAAATAGGGTATAAGGTAAAATAATGTTCCAATAAGTATAAGGTTTAAATTGTCATTGAGTTTGAAATATATTTTTGTGTATAAAAGAAATATTATTTCATATGAGACATACAAGATGGCAATGATGTGTAGTTTATTTTTAAATTTTTCTATTTTTTTTATAAAAAGAGGACCACATATTGCTATCATCAAGAATACTCTAATTATCCACACGTATCCGATGCCATTCCATAACAAATAGCTTGATAGTATCTTTGCTCCACCAAAGGGAAAAGGTATGTTTAATACGTGCGATGATATAAAGACAAGGATGAAAAAAAATGACAAAAAAATCCAGACAGGGATAGCGAGTCTAACAAAGCGATTTTTAACATAAGGAATTAATTTGAATGTATTTTCAGAAGTTGGCTTTGTTATGGCAAATACGTAACCAGATATTACCACCATGAGAGGAACGTCAAAACTTCTTAATTGGGAAATAAGAGCAGGTGGAGAAACATGTGCCAAGATTATCGCAAACAACCCTAGTGTTCTCAGGAAATCAATTGGAAAGTCGCGTTCTTTCATGACAACTTTTTATTCTAATGGGGGATTTTACTGTCCCATCCCTCTCAATACTACATTTATCGTTTTGAGTATGATAGACAAATCCAATAACCAGGATTTGTTTTTTATATAATATAAATCGTACTGCAGTTTTTGTAACGATGTTTCGAGTGTATCTGTATAATGTTGGTGTACAGCAGCCCAACCGGTGATGCCCGGTTTCACCATGTGGCGTAGCGCATAATAGGGCATGTGTGCTTCAAGTTTTTGTACGATTTCCGGTCGTTCTGGCCGAGGTCCTATAAGTGTTACATCTCCTTTGAGGAGATTCCATACTTGGGGTATTTCATCAAGCCGTGTTTTGCGTAATAATTTTCCTATCTTTGTAATTCGTTCATCATCTTTTTCAGCGAATTGTGCTCCCTGCGTTTCTGCGCTTCCGTCTGCAGCGAGCGCATACATGGTTCTGAATTTATATATCCAGAATATGTATCCATTTTTTCCTATTCTTTTTTGTCTAAATATGACAGGCCCTTGAGATGTGTAATGAATAAGAGGGATGATAATAGGTGATGTAATAAGGAGGACTACGCCGAGCGCTATGGCCGCAATAATATCTGTGAGTCTTCTGAGTTTGTCATACACAATATGTTCAGAACTGCGTATGTTTTTTATAAACCAGCCTTCTGAAAAGGTTGTAGGAGGTATACGACCGGTGAGTGTCTCATAAAAAGATGTAAGATCAATAATACTCACTGTAGAAAAGAGTAGTGAGTATATTTTTTTTGTTATTTCTTCATACATCTCGAGGTGTGGAGACGTGACTATGGTCGTGACATGGTATGTCTGTGCAATAGTGTCTATCTGATTGATATCATCAATTATTTTTATGTTTGGGTGGTCCGATGTTTTTGCAAGGTGTTCAGGGTCAATGAGAGCGACTACATGGTAACCAAGATTAGTTTCTTTGCGTAATATATTGAGTAATTCAGCAGTTTCGGCTGAGTAGCCAAGGAACATGATATTGGTTTGCAGAGTTTTTTCTCCTATGACGGCATTGTAAATAACACGCCATACATAGGCAAACATATATCCAAATATGACGGATAATATAAGAATTGTTTTCGGTGTGATGTAACGATTTGGTGTGATATAAAAAAATATAACACCTACAGCAAGAGAAAAGATGCTTGTCTGGATAATGCGTTTGTATAATCCAGCATCTCGGATAAGCTTCAAGTCATACAGGCCATTGATGTAATTGGCAACTATCCAGAACAAAAACACAAAAAAGAATAGTGTCATGTTTGATGTGACTTGCGCCACTGATGGGAGTGCAACAGATCGTGTGATAAGGCTCAGCAAAAATCCGCTGAAAAAAGCGATGAGGTCACCACTCGCTAGGATGAGCTGTTTGAACCGGTACATGTATTTCATGCTTATGTTGATTAAGTTTATATAAATTGATATACTAAGTTCATATAATTTATAGCATAATAAACACAAAAAAACAAGTGTTGTATACCTATGTTTAAAAAAATTCATGCATACATTTTTCTTATTTTGATTATAATTAGTGCGTATTTCCCTTTTCCTGCAATGGCAAAAATTCCCAATGATCCATATGCACTTCAGTGGGCGTATAATGATTTGGGTATATATGATGCATGGGACAAGACCACAGGATCCAAAGACGTTGTTGTGGCTGTGATAGACAATGGTTTTGACATGTTTCATCCAGATTTGCGCGATAATGTATGGAAGAACGAGAGCGAAATTCCCGATAATAAATTGGATGATGACCATAATGGGTATGTGGATGATGTATATGGATGGAATTTTCTCGATTATACCAATGATCCTCGTCCTGATGTATTGGGTCTAGATGCTGCTTCACAAGAAGAAGGTATCTATAATCATGGTACTATTGTAGCTGGTATTATTGGTGCAAAAGGCAATAATGGACGTGATGGTGCTGGCGTGAACTGGGATGTAAAACTTATGAATCTCAAGGTTCTTGGGAATGATGGTGTGGGAGATCTAGCTCCTCTCGCTGAGGCAATATATTATGCGGTAGACAATGGCGCTGATGTCATCAATGTCAGCATGGTAGGGAGTGGAGAAGTGGATGATGTAATTGAAGCAGTTACCTATGCATATGATCACGGTGTTTTTGTTGCTGCTGCAGCGGGCAACAATTTGACTTATTTGAATGAGTCTCCAAGATATCCTATTTGCGCAGATAATGACACAACGATTGAGAAAGTTGTCGGGGTGAGCGCTATTGACGAAGGACATCATTTGGCTATTTTTTCTAATTCTGGATCACAATGTATAGATATCACAGCTCCTGGTGTTGGTATCAAATCGACATTGTTTTTTTCCCCATTAGATGCACTGTATGATACATATTCTGTGGATGAAGGATGGGATGGCACTTCATTTGCAACTCCTTTTTTGAGTGGTGCCGCAGCACTTATCAAGAGCCTCCAACCTCTATGGAAGGCACCTGAGCTTATACGTGCATTGACATCTACAGTGCAACACACACCGGGTCAAGATGAAGTGGTATATGCCAATTTGTTTGGTGCAGGGTTGCTTCAAATTGATAAGGCAATAGAGTACGCGCTCGGGCAGCAGACAGATAGTCAAAAGCAAGATAGATCCAAGCAAGTTGTAGGGCCTTCTCTACCTGCGAGTGGTGAATCTCAAAGTCGCATGATATTTTTGGCTCCACTGACTGGTGAATATGAACGCCGCACACATGGAAATGAAATGACTGATATCGTGAGACGTATTGCGTTTGAAGGAGTCGAAGACATAGAACGTTTTGTTACACGCGATGGGCTTGTACGCTATGTAACTATTCGCAGTGGAGCACCTCATGAAAAAATTGTTAGTATTTATAATCATGAATTAGGTCGTCTTCACAAGTGGTCTATTGAGGGAGATGGCATATATGACATAACAGCGGGGGACGTGCTTGGAGATTATGAATCTGAAGTACTTATATCTCCTAAGCAAGCAAGTGAGACATACGTGTCTGTATATACACTCGATGGTCAATCATTACGTAGTATTGAAGACACATCACATGACGGCGCCTCGGTGAATGTTATATATGATGAGGTACGCGATATTTATGATGTTGTGCTTACGTACATATATGATGGTAGTACATTTGTTGAACGAATAGAAGGTTCTTCATTTGATACGATTGATGTATATTCTATCGATGGGGTCAAAGGTGATCGCATCATAGTGGGGGATATAGACAATGACGGTATAGATGAATATATAGTCAATTCTCGTGTAGGCAAACAAGCGCGTGCCTATATTATTGAACAGAGCGGAGAAGTTGTTCGCGATTTTAGAGTATATTTGCCACAGTACAAAGAAGGGGTATTTATGAATATTTTTGATTATGATGATAATGGCACCTATGAGCTTATAGTAACGCCACAAGTGAACGGCCAGCCAGTACGCGTATTTGATACTTATGGCAGACTCATAGAAGAGTGGTGGGCGCTCAATAGCAAGGATCGTGGCCCAATACTCGTCACTCAATTGTAATTCCTTATACTATTTATATGATTGGAGATACACCTATTTTTGAAAAAAAGAATGTTCTCGTAACCGGTGGGGCTGGTTTTTTGGGTTCCCACCTATGTGAACGGTTGCTCAAAGAGGCAAAAGTGATTTGCATGGATGATTTGTCAAATTCACATATCCAAAATATTCAGCATTTGTTGCAATATCCTGATTTTGAATTTATTAAATATGATGTCAATCAACCCATTGACATCAATAGTTTTCCTGAGCTTGAAAAATTCAAAGTTAGATTTCAGGGAATTCAAGAAATATATCACCTTGCATGTCCTACAAGCCCAAAAAACTTTGAAGATTTGAAAATTCATTCCTTGTGGGCAAATTCTCGTGCCATGCTCAATACGCTTGATTTGGCCGTTGTTTATCGAGCAAAATATGTATTTGGTTCAAGCTCTGTTGTATATGGCGAGCCCACAGGAGAAGATCATATTTTTTCAGAAGATGAGGAGGGTATTGTTCAACATCTGTCTCCCCGTGGTTGTTATGATGAGGGCAAACGTTTTGCTGAGACCTGTATAGAAACCTATCGCCAAGTATATGGGCTTGATGCCAAAATAGCACGTATATTCACGACATACGGTCCGCGTATGAAATTGCGCGACGGATTGCTTATACCTGATTTTATTTTGAATGCACTTGAAAATAAAGATTTAGTTATTTACGGTGAGGGAAGTTTGCATCAATCATTATGTTTTGTATCTGATATGATAGATGGTCTCGTGCGTCTCATGGGTACTGATCCAGATATGTCTATAGTCAATTTAGGACTTGATGAACCCTATAGAATGCAAGAAGTTGCAGAAAAAATTATTGAGATGACCAATTCATTGTCGCATATTCGGTATGAAGATCCTTTGGTATTTTTGACCAAGAAAGGGCTGCCTGACCTGCGCCGTGCAAAAGAACAGCTGGGTTGGATTCCTCTCGTGAGACTTGAGGAAGGATTACAACGCACGATTGATTATACACTTGCCAACAAGGAAATGCTGTTGATGAATAATCATATTGGCTAATTTTGCCAGACTGTAGTTGAATACTATGTTTATCGCAATTGTACCAGCTCATAATGAAGAAAAGACAATAGGCTCTGTGGTGCAGAGTCTTTTTGAACATGTAGACAGTGTGGTAGTGGTAGATGATGCATCATCTGATGCAACAAGTAGAGAAGCAGAGCATGCTCAGGCGATTGTCCTGCGCCATGAAATTAATTTGGGACAAGGAGCTGCCTTGGAGACTGGACACACATATGCTCGAGGAATGAATGCTGATTATGTATTACATTTTGATGCTGATGAACAGTTTGACGCGGCAGATATAGATCCAGCCCTAGAGAAGTTACAAGCACAAGGTGCTGATATATTGTTTGGATCACGCTTTTTTGACAAACGTTCAAATATGCCTTGGTTCAAACGCCATGTGCTTGCACCTCTTGGTCGAATTGTGAATCTGTTGTTTGGTGCGGTGCAAGTGACTGATGCGCATAATGGATTTCGCATACTCAATAAAAAGGCTTTGGATAAGATACGGATCACTCAAAATCGGATGGCACATGCGACTGAAATTCTCGCTCTTACAAAAAAATATCATTTGAATTATATTGAATTTCCGGTACAGGTGACGTACCATGAATATGGCCAACGTGCAGTAGGAGGTTTCAAAATAGTTAGAGATTTGTTGTGGGGGAAGATCGTGAAATAGGTGTTAGGTTTTAGGTAAGCTTAGGTTTTAGAGAGTAAGTACTGGGTTGTGGATTGGGGAACGGGAATATATGCTCTCGCTTCTGAATTTTTTACTCATATATGTAATTTATAAGTATATGCTTTCAGTTTTTCAAGTGGTTTTTATACTTTTTGCATTATTTGCAATTGTAAGTGTGGTGAACAAGAGGAGAGAAAGTTCTTTGGGACCCAAAGGCATGTTGTTTTGGATTCTATTTTGGGTTGGTGCAAGCATAGTGGTCATGTGGCCTGAATCAGTTCAAATCATAGCACGTCGTTTTGGAATTGGCCGCGGTGTCGACTTTGTGATTTATATTGCGCTCGTCATTATCTTTTTTATACTGTTTAGATTACATGTTAAGTTTGAGGAGTTGAAACGAGACTTGACCAAAGTTGTACGCGATAAAGCGTTGGATAAATAAACATTTGTATGCGCATTGCTCACATCGTATCTACATACCCTCCTTATTTTGGCGGCATGGGTAATGTCGTGTTTCAGACTGCAAGTTATTTGGCAAATTATGGTCATGAGGTGATGGTTTTTACCCCGCAGTATTATGAACACAAAGAAATTCGCGCAAAAGACACCCCATCTGCTCGTACACATACACCGAAGCTTCAAGAGTCAATAGATTATGCCAAACGTCTCAAAATACCTATTAGTTATGGGAATGCGGCGTATATGCCCCAGATAAAACAGGAGCTTGACGATTTCGATATTGTGCATTTACATTATCCTTTTTTTGGTACGGCAAATATGGTGCGAAAATGGAAAGAAAAACATCCAGAGAAACCATTGGTAATCACGTATCATATGGATACGCGTAGTGGCGGGTGGAAAGGACTTGTGTTCAAATATTATGCATCATATTGGATGCCCAAAATTTTAGGGAGTGCTGACAAACTTATCGCAAGTTCTTTTGATTATATCAAGGTAAGTGATGCAGCAGGGTTATTTCGCGCGAACGAAGATAAGTGGGTAGAAATTCCTTTTGGTGTGGATATACATCAGTTTGAGCCACGGATGGTACAGGACGCTTTATTTGCACGCCATCGTCTTAATCCTGAATTGCCAACTGTGTTGTTTGTTGGAGGCATGGATGCACCCCATTATTTCAAGGGTATACCTTTGTTGCTTGATGCATTACTCTTACTCAAACAGCGTGATGAACGCATACAGTGTGTGTGTGTTGGTGATGGTGAATTACGAGAAAAGTTTGAATTGCGAGCGCAGGGTATGGGACTTGGAGAGATAGTTCGTTTTGTTGGTTCAGTTTCAAATGAAGAATTGCCATATTATTATAATATGGCTGATTTGCTTGTACTTCCGTCTATGACAAGGGGTGAGGCATTTGGCATGGTGCTTCTCGAAGCTATGGCAAGTGGTGTGCCTGTGGTTGCAAGTGATTTGCCTGGCGTCCGTACGGTTGCACGTGATGGGGGGATGGTATTTGAACCCGGCAATACCCATGAATTGGCAGATACCATTGCTGGTTATTTTTCACAAGATACGCAGCAAGCATCTTGGCGTCAAGATGTCCGTATGGTGGCTGAGCGCAAATATGCGTGGGAGCAGGTAGCAGGACAGCTTGATACTTTGTATAGAGAGCTTGTAGGATAGAGTATCGTCTGGTATACTTTGTATAGAGAGTAGTGATATAAAAATTTGAATATAATTTTAATCATATGGGTACATTTAAAAAAGGTCTTTTTGTAGGGGGATTGCTTGGCGCCGGACTCATGTGGCTCAACGCGACCAAGAAGGGTAAACAAGTAAGAGATGAACTTCTTGACTACGCAGCTGATGTGTATGGAGAAGTCAAAAACAAAGTAACCAGTTCAGAACAATGGAGTAGTATGACGAAGAGTAAATATTACCAAGCAGTAGAAGAAGTTGTGAATAAATATGCAGTAGAAAATGGACTTGTCGACAATATGCGGGACATGGTAGAAAAATTGGTCAAGGCTCAATGGAAAAATGTAAAAGGGGATAAGAAATAACATTGATTACACTGATTTTAATGGATTTTACAGATTTATAGATAACGATTTTAAAACCACCTGGAGGTGGTTTTATGTTATTTCGACTGTACCGTTTGTCGCATCGAGAATGATTTTTTGTCCATCTTTTAAAATTTTTGTCGCATTTCCTGTACCCACAATGCATGGTTTACCAAGTTCACGGCTTATAATTGCCGCATGGCTCAAAATACCACCTCTGTTTGTAATAATACCACATGCTTGTTTCATGAGTGATATATAATCTGGGCTGGTCATATCACAGACAATTATTTCATCGGGTTGGAGCTGGGTAGTTGAAATATGTTCTGGCATTACAATTTTTACTTTGCCTATCACCATACCTGGTGATCCGGTTTGCCCTGCAAGATGTGTAGTGATTTTGTTTTGAGGTTTATTTTTGTAATCCCTGTAGATTTCTCCTAGTACGCGGTTATAATCAATGAATTGTAAAGGAATAGTGACGTCTGATACGGTTTCAAAATATCCATTGAGGTATCTTTGTGTGAATTCAGCATGTAGTTTGTCTTTTAATTTTTTTTGGTTTGAGCTATCTGGGATGTGTAGGAAATGGATTATATATTTGAGATGTTCAAGCGCTTTCTCATTTGTTTCACTTAGTTTCCATATACTATAGTCATATGCAAAGGTTATGGGTTTTTTGTCATAAAATCCTTGGGTGAGCTGGTTATGACCACCAAACACCATTTCACCAAAGATGCCATAGCGGCTGATAACAAAGATTGTTGCCCACAATGGCTGGTTTGTAAAACTTAAAAAATTTAATTGGTAATTTTCAGGATCTACTTTTTGTTCTTTGAACCATTCAACCGACTGCGCAACTGTTCGTCCAACTGTTCTCAACTTGGGAGCCTCTTTTGAAAGAGGTAAGAGGCGAAGGCGACAGGTATTATTTTTTTCTCGTTCAAAAAATATTTTGAATTTTTCTGTATTATTCAAAACATCATCGGAATTAAAAATTTCTGGCTTGTCATAGGGGAGTCCAGTGATTTCATTCAGAGTTTTGAGGCGTGTCTGTCGCGTCAAGTCTTCATCACGGATATGTTGTGTTTTTTTATGCCCAATTTGTTCGAACCATTCGGGAAGCGAGATTTGTGTGTTATACAGTTGAGGTAAATTCATACGCGCTTACAGCCACTTTTTTTTGTTAAAAAATATCATCATGACAATAAATACAGAAGACATAGCCCCGAGCATAATCGGGAAGCCCCATATTGAGTGTAACCCTGGCATGTATACGAAGTTCATTCCATACAATCCAGTTAGAAATGACAACGGCATGAATATAGTAGTGATTATCGTCAAAATTTTCATGACGCTATTTAGGCGGTTGTTGATACTTGAAAGATATACATCGAGTAACCCAGATAGGATATCGCGGTATGTTTCAAGTGAGTCTATAATTTGGATGAGTCTCTCATAAATATCGCGAAAATAAATTCGTGTATTTTTTTTGATAAGCATTGTTTCGCTCCGCTCAAGCATGCTCACGACTTCGCGCAATGGCCAGACACTTTTTCTCACATGGAGGATATCACGCTTAAGTGTATGTATTGATTTGAGTGTTTTGGGATTGGGCGTCTTTACTACCTCATTTTCAAGTGTTTCAATGCGTTCTCCAAACGTTTCGAGCACTGAAAAGTATTTGTTGACAATAGAATCAATCAGTTCATAAAGCAGATAATCAGTATCAAGCGTACGGATGCGGGTATGGGATTTGCGGATTAGTTCACGTACCGGTTCAAACGTATCTCCTTTTATGCCTTCTTGAAATGTGAGGACGAATTTTGGCGCAGTAATGATGCTCACTTGTTCTGATTGTATTTTTTTTGTTTTTGGATCCGGATTCAGCATTTTGACAGACGTGTATATATAGTCGTCCATGAATTCAACTTTTGGCCGCTGGTTTAGGTTTTCAATATCTTCCAAAATAATAGGGTGAAGCTCAAATCCAAGCCCGAGTTTTTTCAAAAAATCAGCCGGTGGTACCCGGTCTATATTCACCCAGGTAACGCTTGGCGTATTTTTATATTGTATACAGTCAGATAAGCTGCCTGTATCTTTTTCTTCAAATTTGTCTTTATTATAATCAAATATAGAGATTTGATCTTTTTCGAGGATTATATGGTCTTTGGACGCAGTATGTTTGACAGGCATAAAATTGAGTAAAAGTTAAAATGCTGTATAGTCGGGCTAGGCAGACTCGAACTGCCGACCTCATCGTCCCGAACGATGCGCGCTACCAACTGCGCTATAGCCCGTCGCGTAAAATAGACTACCGTCTATCACACGACGAGAAGATCTAAAATCTCTACTCGCCCCGTGGCGAACGACAGTGAGCTTTATATTTAGCCCACTATAGTTTATTTTAGTCTTTCTTAAGCTTAAAATCAAGACATTGTCTGTTTTTATACAAATATGATAAAATACATAAACTTAAACATAATCTTATGAAATCCATTAAATCATATTTTGAGGAGGCGATTAAGAGCAATGCCTCTGATCTTCACCTTATCGGAGGTGAAATGCCGATGTTGCGTATACAGGGAGAACTTCAAGAAATGGACACGAAGTCACTTCCTGCAAAAGAACTCGAGACTGCGATCAATGGGGTTCTCTCATCTGAGCAGAAGAAGAAATTTCAAGAGAATCTTGAAATGGACTTTGGGTATGAAGTCTCAGGAGTTCGTTTTCGTGTCAATTTACACCGTCAAGATGGCGGTATTGGGCTCGCAGCTCGTGTAATTCCAAAAGATATACCGAGTCCTGATGTATTGCGTTTTGAGCCAGCGCTTATTAATTTTACCAATTTACTCGATGGGCTTGTCTTGGTAGTTGGACCGACAGGACATGGGAAATCTACGACATTGGCAAGTATGGTCGAAGAAATCAATAAAACCAGAAAAGCACATATTGTGACGGTTGAAGATCCTATAGAGTTTGTGTTTGAAGACAAAAAGAGTCTGATTGAACAGCGTGAAATAGGTACAGATACCCATTCATTTGCAGCAGCACTCAAACATGTACTGCGCCAGGACCCCAATGTTATTTTGGTAGGGGAGATGCGTGATCCGGAGACCATAGCAACTGTTTTGACGGCCGCAGAGACAGGCCATTTAGTGTTTTCGACACTACATACGTCTACAGCAGCAGAGGCAGTAGAGCGTATTGTGGATGTATTTGATGGGTCTCGTCAGAAACAAGTTCTTATTCAGTTGGGTGCAGTCTTGCGTGGGATTGTTGCCCAGCAATTACTGCCTACAGTAGATGGCAAACAGACTGTCGCACGAGAAGTTTTGGTCAATACATCTGCCGTATCAAATCTTATTCGCGAGAATAATATTGCGCAAATATATAGTGCTATGCAGACCGGTGCAAGAGATGGTATGGTCACTATGGAAAATTCAGTCAAGCAACTTTTGAAAGAAGGGCTTATATCAAAAGAGACAGCAGAGAAAAGAGTAGGAAAACAGAGGAGAGTATAATTTTGAATTTTAAGTTTCGAAATAATTTTTTTAAGTTTTTAATTTAAAGATATATGCGTAAACTAATCGTCAGTATCGTCATCGTCGTAGCTGTAGTAGCAGGAGGGTGGTATTTTTTTACCAATGTAGTAAATAGTGCATCTCCTGAAAAACTCTTGCAAAAGATGCAAGAAAATATGGCCGAGGTCAAGTCTGGAAAATTTAATGCACACCTAGTTTTGGAAGGTAGTTTTGCAAGTGATCTATTGCCTACAAAAGAATTAACTTCCATGATGGGTGGGGGTGGACTAGACGAGTCAGGTGATACGGCGAAGGAAATGAAACAAGGAAAAACGATTATTGATGCTGAGGGGGGATTTGAAAAAATAGAAAATGATGTTTCCAAAGGGAGTGTAGAGATAGCATTGAGTTATGAATCAGGTGAAGATACAGGGTCATTGTCATTGTCTACGCGCATGTTGGAAGATATGACATATATTAAGTTATCAAATGTTAATCTGCAGGCGCCAGAGGATGTGAAGCCCTTGTTGGACTCTATAAGTAGTGCTGCCTCAAACAAATGGATTGGACTTGAGAAGAAAGATGACGCAGTTAGCCCAGAAGGCCAGACAATTGCAGTGCAAGGTGAAAAAAAAGATGTTCAGGAGTTTGAAGATTTACTCGAAGAAGAGTCTCTTTTTATACTTGAACAAAAAACATCTAAGGAGACTATACGTGGTGTGAATACTGTCCATGTGCGTGCCAAATTTAATAAGGATGCACTTACTCGCGTATTGTTAAACAAGGAAAAGAAACTTAGAGATGACGAGATAGTCAAAAAACAAGAAATGATTGAACAATTGACCCGTTTAGATATTGGTTTGTGGGTAGGGGAAAAAGATGCATTATTATACAAGATAAGTATAGCCGGTCCTGTCAAGAGTGAAGCCGAAGGTATTGATGCGACTGTAGACGCCAATATAGAATTATATGATCATAACAAGCCAGTCAATGTCATGGCTCCTGATAGCTTTTCTTCATTTGAAGAGGTTATGCAACAAGTTGTTGGTGCTATGTTGTTTGGAGCATTTGGTAGCTTGAATACGATGATGGATACCTCTGATAATGCGGCTTTGGGAGACTCTATGACTTTTGATTTTGGTAGTTTGGAAGATTTAGATGGCACGGTATTACCTCAAGATGGCATGGAAGAAAACCTTGACGCGATTAATTTTGGCAACTAATCTTTCATGACATGAGACACGTACGCTCTCATAATAGCTTTGAACGTCCTGGCACACAGGATTCTCGAATACGCGCGGTGGGCATACTGTTCACCGTCGTATTTTTGTTTATTGTGTTTCGTCTTTTTGTACTTATGGTATGGCAACACGGGTTTTACACCGCGCTTGCTTCAGGATCCCATGATATATATGCGCAGCTTTTCCCTGAACGTGGGTCTATCTATCTCGAGTCGCAGGATTCGCAGGAGAGATATCCTCTTGCAATAAATAGGGACTTGTTTTTGATGTATGTTGATACGCGGGTAATTCAAGATGATGAGACGGCAGAAGACATAGCTGAGAAATTAGCTGAGTTGTTTCATTATGACGACGAAAAAAAGTTGAGTCTCTATATGCAGCTCAGTAAGCGTGACGATCCTTATGAGCCTCTTGAAAAAAAAGTAGAACAAGAAATTGCAGATATGATTGACGGACTTAAATTGCCGGGCATCCATTTTGTAAGGAGACCACACCGTTTTTATCCTGAGGCATCGCTCGCATCGCAAGTTATAGGTTTTTTGGGAAAAGACGCAGATGGCAATGACATCGGGAGTTATGGTATCGAAGGATATTGGAATAAAGAATTATCAGGCACGGGTGGTTTTCTTGAAGGCGCTATGGGTGCGAAAGGCGGATGGATACCGCTTGCCGGTCGTTTATTTGAACCAGCAGAAGATGGCGTAAGTCTTACATTAACTATCGACCGTACACTTCAGTTCAAAGCGTGTGATATTTTGAAACAACGGATGGATGAGTATGGAGCACAGACTGCTTCTTTAGTTATTATGGATCCGAAGACAGGAGCAATAACAGCTATGTGCTCTTTGCCTGATTTTGATCCAAATACGTACAATGAGGTTGAATCAATAGACGCATATAATAATCTCAACATATTTACTCCTTACGAACCTGGTTCTATATTCAAGCCAATTGGTATGGCTGCGGCTTTGAATGAAGAAATAGTAACACCAGACTCTTATTTTTTTGACAGTGGTAGCGTAGATGTCGGATGTACGAAGCCTATCAAAAATGCTGATTTCAAATCGTATGGTGACCAAACTATGACTGGCGTTCTTGAAAATTCAATAAACACTGGGATGGTGCATGTGGTTACCTCACTCGGCAAAGAACGATTTAGAGATTATGTGGAACGATTTGGTTTTGGCGTAAAGACAGGCATAGAGCTCAATACTGAGTCATCGGGCACTATAGACTCACTTTATCGCAACAAAAAAGACAAAATAGATTGTTACACAGCCACAGCATCTTTTGGGCAGGGCATTACCGCTACTCCTCTCCAAATGGTAAGTGCGTTTGCTGCTATTGCAAATGGTGGTACTCTTTTGAAGCCATATATTATCAAAGATGTTATATATCCAAATGGTAAGATAGAAGAGACAAAGCCGAAGATAATTAGACAGGTAATTGAAAAGAGAACAGCACAACTTTTGTCTGGTATGCTTGTTCGCGTAGTAGACGTGGGATCGGCACGATTAGGGCATGTGCCGGGGTACTATGTGGCAGGCAAGACGGGGACTGCACAGATTCCTGGACCGGGGGGTTATCTGGCAGACACAAATCATTCGTTCATTGGCTTCGGTCCTGTTGATGATCCAAAATTTGTAATGATAGTTAAATTTGAAAAACCCAAGCGTGCATACGCGTCGACGACAGCTGCACCTACGTTTGCAGAGATTGCCAAGTATATTATGCAATATTATCGGGTTCCACCAGATAGATGATTCGTTGACAGATGAGTCTATATACAGTATACTATGCTCGCTCTCTTTGTATTTTTTGAAAAGATATATACGCCGCCATCGTCTAGTGGCTAGGACGCATGGTTCTCATCCATGCAACCGGGGTTCAATTCCCCGTGGCGGTACTGGTTAAAAAATTCGAAATTATAACTATGACAGAGTAGCTCAGTCGGTTAGAGCGTAGCATTCATAACGCTAAGGTCGAGGGTTCGATTCCCTCCTCTGTCACAATATGAGTATAAAACTCCCATATTATGTATATTTTTTACAAAGTATAAAACATGGGAGTTTTTATATTGGCGTAACTAATAATATTGAAAGAAGGATAAAAGAACATAACCGTGGACAATCAAAATCTACAGTCACAAAAAGACCTTGGGAATTAAAGAAAATTGAAAAGTTTAGCTCAATCGAGGAAGCTTACCAAAGAGAACGTTGGCTAAAGAGACAGAAAAGCAGAATTATTATTGAAAAAATTATTGAAGATAAAAATAATATTGGAGAGTAGTCCCGATGTCAGCCTTGGGGCTGAATCGGGATCCCGAGCTCGCCTCGGGACTCAGTCGGTTAGAGCGTAGCATTCATAACGCTAAGGTCGGGAGTTCGATCCTCCCCTCTGACACAGTTTCATGAAAAAATAAAAAACCTCTCATTATGAGAGGTTTTTGTGTAAATTGTTATTCTATTTCTTCAACGCATCTTTCAATGCTTTGCCAGCTTTGAATTTTGGCACGGTGACAGGGGGGATTTGAATTTTTTGTGTTGGGTTTTGTGGGTTGACTCCGACGCGTCCTGCACGCATCTTTGCGCTAAATGCACCAAAGCCTGCAATATTTACCTCGCCACCGCCTTTGATAGTGGTGGTAACAATTTGTACAAAAGAAGCTACCATACTTTCTGCTTCCTTTTTGGATACTCCTGCTTTGTCGGCTATGGCCTGTGCCAATTCTGCTTTGTTCATATGTGTTCCTTATTCCCCAAGAAACTGATAGGTTCATGGGGAAGGTTAGAAGATAAATGAGATTACTATTACAGATTTATTGTATAATACATAGAAAAAGCTGTCAATAGAGGCATTTTTTATCCACAATCGTGTAAATTCGAAATTCTAATATCGAAATTCTAAATAATACAAAATTAATAAAGCACTAATACCACAAACAATCACGTTTAGAGTTTTGGTAATTTGAACATTTTAGTTTGTTTAGGATTTTTGGTTTAGAATTTAGGATTTGAAACAAAAACTCCCCGAAGGGAGTTTTGTATTACTTAGCATATTCGATGACGCGTGATTCTCGGATGACGTGCACTTTGATTTCGCCAGGATACTGAAGTTCATTTTCTATTTTACGAGCAATGTCTTTTGCTAGATTATATGCTTCGTAATCATCAATTTCTTCTGGTTTTACAAATATGCGTACTTCGCGTCCAGCTTGAATTGCGTATACTTTATCAATGCCTGCAAAACCACTTGCTGTTGCCTCAAGCTCTTCGAGACGTGCCACGTATTGTTCATACGTATCGCGACGTGCTCCGACGCGTGATCCAGATATAGCATCTGCTGCCTTCACGATCTGTGTGATGACGCTCTCAGGCTTGTCATCATGGTGGTGAGCAGCTGCATCTTGGATTTCTACAGGAAGACCAAATTTTTTGAGGATGGTTTCTCCAATTTCCGGATGACCACCTTGCGTCTCTTGGTCTACTGCTTTACCTATATCATGGAAGAACCCTGCTTTCTTTGCTGTTGCAGCATCTACTCCAAGCTCTTGTGCAATGAGTGCAGACAGATGTGCTACTTCGGCTGAATGGTTCAGAATATTTTGGCCATAACTAGTACGATATTTGAGACGTCCGACGATAGACACAAGTTTTGGATCAAGTCCTGTAATACCTAGTTTGTAGAGAGCCTCTTCTCCTGCCTGTTTGATATCGATAGCAAGTTCTCTTTTTGCTTCTTCTATGAATTCTTCGATACGTGCTGGCTGGATACGGCCGTCTTTGATCAATTTTTCAATTGCAATTTGTGCAACACGTCGGCGGATAGGGGAGAATCCTGAGACCAGGAGCATGTCTGGCGTGTCGTCAATGATTAATTCACAGCCAGTAAGTTTTTCAATAGTTTTGATGTTACGGCCGTCTTTTCCTATAATCCGCCCCTTCATTTCGTCACTAGGGAGATTTACTGAGGTCGAAGTTGTCTCTGAAGAATGATCAGACGCACATCGTTGTATTGCAGAGAGTACTACTTCACGAGCTTTAATTTCGTATTTTTCACTATTGGTACGTTCAATTTTCATGATGCGACCAAATAGATCTTCCTGACTTTGTTCTTCGACTTGGTGGATAATCTCTTCTTTTGCTTCTTCTCGTGTCATGTTTGAGATTGTTTCCAATTTTTTTGTTGCATCTTCTCGCAAGAGATCAACTTTTTGTTTGATAGCCTGTATTTCTTCTACTTTTTGTTGAAGATTTGTCTTTCGCTCTTCAAACTCCATAAGTTTTTGGTCAAACATGGACTCGCGTTCAGTGAGTCTTTTTTGCAATTGACCAAGCTCGCTTCTGCGATCATTTTCTTCTTTTTTTGAGTCATCAATTATTTTGATAGCTTTTTCTTTTGCGTGGAGCAAAAGTTCTTGCTCTTTTTGTTTTGCCTCATTGAGCATTTTCTCTGCTTTTGCTTCTACAGAGTTTGCCTTGGCTTTGCCCATTTGCACTCGGATGAAGTACCCAAGTCCTCCGCCCAGTATGAGCCCACCAAGTATGGTGACTATTAGTGTAAGTTCTGACATACATGTATATTAATTACGTTTAGATTAAAATAAAATTACTCTAGTATTGAGAGTTTGACATGTATATGATGACACGAAGAAGCTCGAGATTTTGGATCTCGTACTATTTGAGAGGTGCTATAGATGTATTTTTAGAAAGAAATACACTATATGAAAAAGAAAGGTTTTGAATTTTTAATTCCTTTTTTCTCATAATTTAGCGAAGTTTGATAATAGTATAGCTTGCATTCATATCTCTTGCATACGTGTAACTCTCGAACCTATATATTGAAATGCGTATTGAGTGTAGCAGGTTTTAGTGCTTTTGTCAATCTTTGTATTTCGCTAGTCTAAAGCAAATGGGTGTGGATAAATAAAAACAAACTGGTATGCAGTTTGATGTGATGAACCCGAGGACGCGTGTGCGCCAGGCGCGAAGAAGTCGCGCGTCCTCGGATTCGTGTAGTTCTGCTCGATATGTCGCAGGTCAGTCGCGGAGTCACTTGGGCCCGCGATGAGTCTCACCTGTTGTCGTCGAGCTCTTCGGGCGTCGGCACGCTGACCTCGGGGGCGATGAGGATGTCATCGACTGTCGCAAGAGGATCAGAGCCCAGCTCCCTGTCGAGAGAGTCCGCGTGGATGATCTCGACACCTCCATGACACATGGCCTTCGCGACCATGCGCAGGAGTGCGAGGTCATACGGGTTCGAAAGTGTAACCTGGAAGGAGTACTGCCCACGTCCGTCGTTCATCTTCTCGACGATGTCGACGGGCGTCTCGGCCAACCCGACCAAGGTGGCCATAATTCCCCCAACGTAGACTGGAGCATGGGGATCTTCGTCAGTGATTTTGTCGAGATCGACGATCACTTTCTGATTCTCATCGTCCTCCTCTTGGAGGAGGAGACCCGCATCGATCTGCCTGCCATCCGGGAGGAGCACGTAGAGTGTTTCCTCCATGTCGTACTGGTCGTCGTCAACCCAGAATAGCAAGCCTTTCGTTGTGAAATACACTTTTTTCCTTTGTCCGTCGCCATCGGGAAAAGTCGGCAAACGGACGTTCGAATCTAACATAGATTTTTGTTTTTGTCAATCCATCTTCAGCCCGATAATTCGGGGCTAGGCCGAATAAATAAAACCACCACGAGTAATCGGGTGGTTGTTTGGTCAATTTTTGTTCCAGATTTATAATTTCATGATGAGAGATTCTATATTTTCCCTTGTAATTTTTTTGGGATCAACCGTGTTTTCAATTTTATATTCCCCGATGCTCGTGCGTTCCAATTCTTCACAGTACGCACCGCAGTCAAGTTTTTGACCGATGTCGTGTGCAAGCGTACGGATATACGTCCCTGAAGAACATTGTACTTCAATAGTCAGTGTCGGCCATGAATATTCTAATATCTTAATATCCAATATCTCAATTTCATTTGATTTTCGTTTAATCTCTATTCCTTTTCGCGCGAGTTCATATAATTTTTTACCATTTATTTTTTTTGCAGAGTACATGGGAGGGGTTTGATTTTGTTTACCAAGAAACGATTGTACAACAATATGTATTTTTTTTAGGGTTAGTTTTGTTGATAATTGCTTCATTGTTTCATTGTTACATTGTTGAATTATTCCAGTACTATCGTAGGTATTGCTTGTCGCTCCACATCTGAGTGTTGCAATGTATGTTTTTGACAATGATTTGAATTCATCTAGCCTTTTTGTTGCTTCGCGTCCAACACCGACAATGAGAAGACCAGTAGCAAATGGATCAAGCGTTCCTGCATGTCCTACACGTATTTTTCTCTCTCCAGTAGCTTTTCGTGCAATGTTTCTAACATAAGCCACGACATCATGGCTGGTCCAGTTTTTTGGTTTGTTGATGAGGAGAAAACCTGAATGGAGGGTTGACATAATATGTTTTTTCGTGTATGCAATAGCTGGATTACGCGCCAGTAGGAGGCGCGAAAGGAGGAGACCGTGGAGGAATTCCGTTGGACCTGGCGTCGTGTAGCGCTCGTCCCGGCCGCCATCGTGTGGATGGCCTGGGACAAGATCATGGGCTCTGGCATCGAGCCGGCCTGCGTGGAGGCCTACGTCTCGGGTGAGTGCGAGACGGCTGACGACTGCGGCCACTGCGGCGCCGACGCCGGACGCTGACCCCGCCGGCCCACTTGTAGCAAGGACTTCGGTTCTTCGCTCCAAGTGGGCCGGCGGAAAGGAAAAGCTTTTTGAAAAAGGCTTTTTTTATTTTACAATTTTATAAACCCCGAACCAAGAACTATTAACTATGAACCAAGTACTCTAATATGATACAATACTCTCATATGAACGAAAAAAATTCAACAACCAAAGGCTGGGGAGTAATAGAAGGGACACATACTGAATTTTGGGATGCACGACCGGTCATCACGGGAGAGATGGCTACATGGAAGGACCTTTTTAAATTGTTTTTCTTTCCAAAAAAATTTTTGCTCTACCGATTTATCACAAAAGCAGTCAAGCACAAAAGTACGGGAGCACATGTGCGAATACTTGATGTTGGGTGTGGTACTGGCGCATCTGTTATTGAAATGAAGAAGTTGTGGGGCAAGCGTGTCGAAGTCGTGGGAGTAGATGTCATTGCTATGCAAATAGATGTAGCACGGAAGCGGGTCAAAGAATATGGTGTGTGGGCTGAGTTTCAGCATTACGACGGGAAGCGTTTGCCGTTTGAAGACGAATCATTTGATGTCGTATATACGTCAGATGTTCTTGGTCATGTACGCGATGTACCTGCGTGGCTTGATGAATTGTATCGTGTCTTAAGACCTGGTGGTAGGCTTGCCATGTTTAGTGAATCAAAATTGGGAAAGCATGCATGGATACGAAATTGTCTTTTGAAGCGTGGACTAAATATTGATCCACATGCCGAGTTTCACATTTCATTGTATAGCAAACATGAGCTTAGGGCACTATTGTATGAGGCTGGGTTTGATATAAAAAGAATGTACTCTACTTTTTGGGCTAAGTTTTTTGCCCACCCCGATGAATTATACGATGCCTTGCAACATCAGAAAAATTTTCCTATACTTAAATTTTTTAACAAGATATTTTTTTGGATTAAACAAAAGACACACCCATTTTCAACTGCGTTTTGGGAATTGTATGGATTGGTTGAGATGCTTACCGTAGGTAGATGGGTAGAGAGTCAGGGGTATATTGTGTTGGGGATAAAGTATCCAAAAGCCCATAAAATTAAAAGTCCATAACTAATTTTTTGCCCATTTTTTACCCTTGCACAACGCGCGTTTGAAGTGATATACTCATTAGGCTAAAATTATAATTTGTATATGTATGTCATATAATTTGTTGAATAAAGAGGAGGTCGACAAGCTCAAGGCGAATCAGCCTGAGCGTTTTAATCATGAGATGAAAGGTGGAAGCTATTTAAAACTGCAAAATTTAGATTTGACCCCTTTGGAAGGGATTGACGTTGACAAACTTAATGAAGCTGCGCGTATTATGCGTGGTTTTATTTTTTCAATGCTTGAAGCTTCACAATCAGGTCATCCTGGTGGTTCATCAGGCAAGGTAGAGCAGTTTTTTGGCATGATACTTGGTGGCGCATTTGCCTTTGATCCTCTTGACCCCAAGAATCCTGGCAGAGATAGACTGGTGTGGTCGGCAGGGCATTGCTCTCCAGGTCTTTATGCAGGTTTGACTGTTTTGTATGAATCTTTGAAAAAAGTTGGTCAAGGATTTGATGCTAAAAAATTACGTGCAGTTATGGCAGATGATCTTCCTCGTTTTAGGCGGCATGATGGTCCACAAGGCCATATTGAAAATTATTATCCCTTGAGTGATATAGCTACAGGTCCTTCAGGACATGGTATGCCCTCTGCTGGTGGTATGGCCATCGTGCACAAATCATCGGGTCTGTCTACCAATGTGTGGGCATTTATGGGAGACGCTGAAAGTGAGGAGGGTATGACGTATGAAGCACGTAATATATTGCACACAGTTGGAGCTGACAATATGATTGTCGCATTTGATTATAATCATAATGGTATAGATGGGCTTATTGAAGAAGTGGTTAGTAGTCCTATGATTAATCATTGGCTTGGGCTTGGTTGGAATGTGATAGAAATAGATGGACATAATATACTTGAGTGTATATATGCATATAGACTGGCAGAACAAAAAATATTTGATAATGGAAATCCGACTGTCGTTGTTGCACATACGCTCAAAGGAAAATGCTATGGTGTTGTAGAAGGTACTCACAAATCTCATGGTGCTCCGGCAAAACATGATGATTATGTGCAGGTGATGAAGAGCTTGAGGTTTGATATTCCTGGTGTACAAGGCGAGGCTTCAAAAGATATTGAACATGTACTTTCGCAGCTCACAAGTGAAGTCGCAGAATATATTTCAGAAAGATTAGATATTGCAAAGAGCTTGGTCAAGACAGAACAGGAATTAGTTGGAGAGATGAAGACAAAACTTGGAGATCGCCCATTGGTAAATCCTATAACAATTCGACGTCCTGATACGCTTCCTGCTGAATTGGTTTTTGAACAAGGTAAAAATACCGCAACTCGCAAAGCAAGTGGAGCATTTTTTGAGTGGCTCATGAAACAGACTGCATTTTTTTGGTCTGGGGCAGGAGATCTTTCTGGTTCCATATTGGTAAATAAGTCAGAAGATGTATATGGTGTTGTGAGCCGCAAAAATCCGTATGGACGCGGTATTCGATATGGCATTGCTGAACAAAATATGGCAATGATGGGCGCGGCGATGACTGCCGATAGGCTGCCCGGAGGATTTGCACCAGTGTCTGTGTTTGGATCATATGCAGTATTTAGCTCTATGATGTGCAATGCGATTCGTCTTATTCTCATAGGTAATCATTTGTATCCAGAACACAAAGGATTTTTTATATTACTTTCTGCGCATGATGGTCCAGAAACTGGCGAAGACGGCCCGACACACCAAGGTTTATATTGGATGAGTATGTATACCGCATACCCAGGTATCAAAGTTTATAAACCAATGGACGCGAACGAGACAGTGGAGATGTTGTTTTACGCGCTTGAAAAAGGTGAACCTATTGCTTTGTCAGTTGCTCGTCCTGATACACCAGTGTTTGTTCGAGGCGAGAATGCATGTTGTGGCCAATTTGTCCCAGAAGTGCGTGAAGCAGTGAATGGTGCATATATTTTTAAAGATTATAGAAATAATGGTAAAAAGAAAACTACCTTGGTAATCGCAGGAATGCAAGTTTTGAAAAATACCATTGATATTCTGCCTGATCTAGAAGCACAGGGGTATGACGTGAAATTGGTTGCGGTCACATCTCCTGAATTGTTTGAGGACTTGAGAAAGACAAATCCAGAGAAAGCACATAAGATATTTTCTGATGAGGACCGTAGCCTTGCAATTGCATTGCATGCTGGTTGGAAAGGATTTCTGTATCCGTTTTTATTGCCGCCTGATTATGAGAAGCGTACTATTGCGATTGACACCTATCTCAAATCTGGTTCAGTCAGCGAAGTGTATGAACTTGCAGGTTTGACAGCAAGTGACATCAAAGAAAGGGTAATTAAAATTTTAACTTGATAATTTGCATATCAATTATCTATAATTCTATGTCACAACTTCCCAAATTTCTCACTGACAAAAATTTAATTCCAAACGTCACTATCAATCCTGCTCTCAATTATCTTGGTACAGAAACTGCGTTTGGTTTTGGAGCAGAAGTAATTGCCGTTGAAGCATCAAAAAAATTTTCTCAGGTTTATAAATTTCATGTGGGTGATACTGGCCCAAAGACTCCACAGCCAATTATTGATGTTGCAATTCAAGCTTTGAAAGACAAACAAACTAAGTATGGCCACTTTGCTGGTTATCCTAAAGTACGAGAAAATATTGCCAAATATTGGAGTGAGTTGCGTGGAGTAGAAATTAAGCCAACTAATATTCTTCTAGAACCAGCTGGTAAATCACCAATCGAATTAGCCATGCAAGTTTTGGTTGCTCCGGGAGACAAAATTATTGTTCAAGATCCAGGGTATCCAGTTTATGAATCTTTGGCCGAGTTTTATCATCATGGTCAAGTTTTGCATTGGCAAGCATACAAAGATGAGGAAAAACAAACTTTGGAGTTTCGGGTAGGAGATTTGCAAAAACTGATTGAAGAAAATGAAGGTGTAAAATTACTCGTGATAAATACACCACAAAATCCGACGGGCATGGTGATTGGCAGAGAAAAATTAGAAGCTGTGGCCGATCTTGTTCGTCAATATAAGTTCTTTGTGATTTTTGATGACATTTATGATCAGATTACGTTTGGTGGACGTAAACATTTTAGTTTTATTTCCATTCCGGGCATGCTCGATTGGACTATTAATTTGAATGGTTATTCTAAGAATTATGCCATGACTGGTTGGCGGTTGGGCTTTGTGGTGGCCCCAGAATGGGTAATAGAGATTTTTGGTAGGTTGGCAATCAATAAATGGAGTTGTGTATCACGCGTTAATCAGATTGTGGCAGGAGCTATCTATGGTGATATGGAACTCGATGGCTTCAAATATCCGAGTATCAAGACGCAAGTGCAAGAATTGATTAACAAAGATTTCGTAGAATATGAAAAGAAAGGACAGTTTGTTTCAGAAGCTTTAAATTTACTTAAGCCATATGTAGTTTGCAACGAAGCTGAAGGTGCTTTTTATCTATATCCTAGTTTTGCAAATATTCTAAAATTATCCTATGTAAAGGATGAATTAAAAATTGAGAATGATAAACAACTATCCCGTTGGTTTTTATACGAACGGGGGATTGCGACTCTGGCTGGATCAGATTTTGGTAAAATGGGATTGGGTTATGTGAGGTTTTCTTATGCTGAAGATAGAGATATCCATATTATTCCAGGTATTAAGCATATATTAAATACAGTAATAGAATTGATTGAAAAGTCTGGGCAGACAGCTCCATTGACATCTCATGATGTTGATACAAAAGTCAATGAATTAATCACTCGCTATTTTGCGTAAATTATGTTTCGAGGGGAAAAAATGATGCCACATACACATAGAGGTATGGATGATCATTCTGATGAGGATCAATTTTTGGAACACGAATTTGATATAGAATTGCATGATGTTTTTGAGGAAGAAGATAAAAGTATAGACGGTGACGAGTAGTGGTGTGTTAAGGAAATTTTAAATTTACCAAATAATAAATCACTATCACTTTTTTGAGTGGTAGTTTTTTGATCCTTTTATTGCGAAAAGAAGGTGTAAAACCTTCGACTAAGTCGGATTGTACTGTCGCTGTCGGCGGTACAGAAACCGCCGACCTAAATGACACCTTCCTCGCAATTTCATTGACTTTTTTATCATAATTACGTATACTCTCAGCACATTAATTATATATATTAGCCTCTAAGCTTTATAAGCATTTTGGCGTTCTAGACTTTATGAATGTTACTGAATTAGCACGAACACTCCACATCAACACCAAAGATTTACTCGATATATTACCGCAGTATGGATTTGATATTGGCGCCAAAGCTATCAAGATAGATGACAGGACAGCGCAGCAGGTACAACGTAAATGGAAATTTATTAAGCGTGATTTGGAAGAAAAACAACGAAAAGAACTTGAGGAACGTAAAATAAAGGAACGTGAATTACGTAAGCAAATGGGTCACAGTGTTGTATTGCCTATGCGTCTCTCGGTGAGGCAGTTTGCCGAGCGTTTGAATATGTCGGTGAGTCAAGTCATTACTGAGCTTATGAAAAATGGTATTCTTGCAAATCAAAATCAGGATATAGATTTTGATACGATGGCGATTTTGTCTGATGAGCTTGGGTTTGAAGTGAAGAAAGAAGAAGAAAAAGTAATGAATGAACAAAAAGAAGCTGCACGTGTTCAGAGTCTTGAAGAAGCTTTGGCAATGGATGAACATGCAGAGGGGCGTGCACCGGTTATTGTGGTAATGGGGCATGTTGATCATGGTAAAACAAAATTACTTGATACTATTCGTCACGCAAATATTATTGATACTGAAGCAGGTGGTATTACACAGCATATTGGTGCATATCAGACAGTATGGAAGGATCCCAAGACTCAGGTTGAGCGTGAATTGAGCTTTATTGATACTCCAGGGCACGAAGCCTTTACTATGATGCGTTCTCGTGGTGCGAAAGTCGCAGATATCGCAATTTTGATCGTCGCAGCTGATGATGGTGTAAAGCCTCAGACAGAAGAGGCTATCAATATTATTAAAGCGGCAAGACTTCCTTTTGTCGTGGCTATTAACAAGATTGATAAAGAAGGTGCTGATCCACAAAAAACAAAAACAGATTTGTCTCAGCGAGGTATTTTGGCTGAAGAGTGGGGCGGCGACGTGCCTATGGTCGAAATTTCTGCAAAGCAAAATACTAATATTGATAAATTGCTTGATGTCCTTCTCCTTGTGGCAGATATGAATGCGGACAAAATTACTGCAGACCCACATATGCCAGCGGTTGGGACGGTCATTGAGTCACACGTGGACAAAAGTATGGGCCCTGTATCTACAATTCTTATTCAGTCGGGTACTCTCAAAAGAGGCGATAAACTTGTCGTGAATGGAGAGATATATGGTAGTGTGCGTGCAATGAAGAGCTATAGTGGGAAAAATATAGATGTGGCAGGTCCTTCAGTACCTGTACAGATTATAGGATTCAAACTTGCTCCAGAGGTTGGCGATGTACTCAATGTAGGCAAGGCTGCTGAAGCAACAGAGATTAATGTAAGGAAAAAAAGGACACAACAGACAGGTGCTGAGCGCGAGACTATAAGTGATTCCCAAACAGATAGTGAAGATGAAAAAAAGAAAATGCTTAATCTTATTGTAAAAGCTGATGTACTTGGTTCACTTGAAGCCATTATTGCATCTCTTGGTAAGATACAACATGATGAAGTGGGTGTGAGAGTCGTGGGTAAAGGACTTGGCAATGTCACTGAAGACGACGTGAACAAGGCAGAAGCAGGACAGGCTGCTATCATTGGGTTTAATGTAAATTTGACGCCAGTAGCAGAGGATAGCGTGCGAGAAAAACATATCCACTTTTTGCAGTATAGTATTATTTATGATTTAATAAATTGGGCCAAAGAAGAGCTGGGCAAACTTTTGAGTGATGAGAAAATTATTACTGAAATTGGCACTATGAAAGTGCTTGCCATTTTCCGGAGAGAGAAAGGATCTATGATCGTAGGTGGTAGGATAGAAGATGGTAAAGCAATAAAAAATGTACGTGCTCGTGTCAAACATGAAGGAGTAGTAATGGGTACTGGCAAAATCACTGAATGTAAAGTAGGCCAAGGCACAGTAAAAGAAGCAGGGAGAGGAACTGAGTGTGGTGTGAAGTTTGAAGGTAACACACGTGTTGAAGAAGGTGATGTACTTGAATTTTATACTGAGGAAACAAAAGCACGTGAAATAGTTTTTAAATAAAGTATTATGACTCCAGAGAATGGTCCTTCTCGTGAAGGCAGAGAACATTTGAAAGTTATTGACGGAGGACAGGAACCCTCTCAATACCAAGACAATGAGATGCTTATGCGTCGGGATATGAGAGGACAATTGCAGGCGAAGCTATATGATACACCAGACGCATGGGCCAATGTAGTACCTCTCAAAGGGAGAAGTTATATCGATAGTGAAGCAACCAAATTGAGCAAATTGGCCGATGCAGAGCAGGCAAAGGCGCATGATGTAGAAGCTCATCTCGATGATCCAGAACACGCTGAATTGGAAATAAAACAGCAACTGGAATATACACATGTACACAGTGAGATCATTGCGACATTTGCATTGCTTTTGAGACGCTTTGGTGCCAATGATGTATATCTTGTCGAAAATATCGATTCAGCAGGTGATGAGGGCAAAGGGCCTGGATTTGATGCGGCAAAACTCGGTCATATTCAAGATTTTGAAAAAGCAACAACCTTTGTAATTCCCAAAAGCCGTGAGGCTGATATACGACAATTGGCAACGAAGACCATCAATATTGCTCCTGGGCAGAGTGAACATTTCAATTTGAATTTACGCTTTCAATATTTAGATGATAAAGGGTTTTCTCTCGTATATGGAGAAAAGGAACCATACAATACTATTTTATTTTTGTATGGCGAAAATAAAAATAAAAGAGCTGGTAGTGGTGAAGACGAAAGTGCACAACCAGAAGATCATGAAAATAATCCGCAAGATTCAAATGGTGTTGGTCAGGATGAGAAAGAACCAAAACAGGCACAAAATTAAATTTGTTACTACAATAATTATTAAACTATAGTTATATGTCAGAAATTACTCTTACCGATGCAAATTTTGAAGCAGAGGTACTCAAGTCAGATGTCCCTGTACTTGTTGATTTTTGGGCGCCTTGGTGTGGTCCTTGTCAGATGATGGGCCCGGTGATAGAAGAATTGGCAGGGGAATATGAAATGACAAAAGCAAAAATTGGTAAACTTAATGTAGATGACAATGGTACTGTTGCCGGACAATATCGTGTCATGAGTATACCTACATTTCTCGTATTTAAGGGTGGACAAGTAGTTGACCAGATGGTTGGTGGCGTACCCAAAGAAAAGTTGAAAGCCATGCTTGATAAACATCTTTAATTCAACAATTTAACCAAGTACTATACTTTGAAGCAATCCCGACTCAGTCAGGATTGTTTTTATTATTCTATTGTTAAATTGCTAAACTGTTAAAATTCACAGCAATTTAACAATTCTCTTTCATATATTTTATTTTTATGTTATATTATTCATAGATAATTTTTGTTTTTAATTTTTAATTATATCTTATGTCAAAAGGTCTCAAATGGGGTTTGGGTATTGGTGCATCCATACTCGTCCTAGTGCTTGTTGTATTGGGATACAAATTTGTTAATAACGAAGTATATGAGACAGCTGGTTCATATGATTATGAAGAAGGATACGCAATGGATGATCAGTTTGGTCTCGCTGTGGTAAGTGAGTCAGCTGGTATGGCAGCTCGAGATTCAGCCAAGATGGTACGAAATGCTGAGCCATCGTCTCCTTCAGCACAAAATGTTCCTAGTTCTGGGACAGCTGATTCTGATGCTACACCAACTCAGGACAGGCTTATTGTGAAGACAGGAAATATGTCTCTTGTTGTGGACAATGTGCGTGAAGCAATACAAAAAATAAATAGTTATACCTTGGAGAAAGGTGGTTTTGTAGTTTCGAGTGATATAAGTAAGTCAGGTCTTACATTGTATGGCAATATCACGATCCGTATACCTGTGGCATCTTTTGATGAAAGTATCGAGCAGGTGAAATCATATGGTGAAGTGACGAGCCAAGCAATGTATGGTCAGGATGTGACTGAGGAATATGTAGATCTTGATGCTCAAATCAAAAATTTGCGCGCAACAGAAAATCAATTTTTGGAAATTATGAAACGAGCTGTAGCAATTGAAGATGTCCTAGCTGTACAACGTGAACTCTCATGGGTTCGCGGGGAGATTGATCGTATTGAAGGGCGTATGAAGTATTTGCGTCAGAGTGCTGATTTGTCTACATTGACTATATATTTGTCTACGAATCCAGAGGTATTGCCTGCATGGGATGATGAAGATCAATGGAAGCCGTGGGCCCAGGTAAAAGAGGCATTCCGCTCTTTGGTAGATGTGGGACAAGGGTTTGTCAATTTTGTGATTTGGATTGTGGTGTATATTCCGCTGTGGTTGGTAATTATACTTGTGGTGTGGGTGATTGTCAGGATTGTGAGGCGGCGTGGAAATAAGAAATTGGAAATGTAATGTTCTAAACGTATAATAAAAATATCCCGACTGAATCGGGATATTTTTATATGTTGGTTATTTGCAGATGGTACAGACAAATCGTGTGATTGTAGGATGTATATTTATAAAAGTATTGTTTATATGTGGAGCCACTACATCACCGCTGTAATCATCCATATCTGTGTCTGTTTGAATTTTTGCAACACCTGCGATATATTTACTTGGATAGAATGATTGTGCATTTTCAGCATGTGGAAAATACATACGTTCCATGTCTATAGCCGCGCTTGTCTTTTGGGGAAGTAATACAAGAGAGAGTGAAAATAAGACAGTTATGGCCACCAATGTTTTTAAGGATTTTACCATATAAATGAAAAATTAAAATAAATGATTTATATTAAAAATATTAAAAAATTATAGCATAAAATAAGGTTTTTGTCAAGTATTTGTCCACCTCTTGCAAAGCTATAAAAAGCGGCGTACACTATAAAGGCAACTTTGAGTTTTAATTTTTAAATTTTGAACTTGTATATATGTCAAACCCGTTTGAAAACGCCATGTCTCAACTCAATAAAGCGGCCAAAATAATGAACCTTGATAAGGATGTTCATGAAGTCTTGAAACAGCCGGAGCGTGTGTTGACTGTCTCTATACCGGTCAAGATGGATAATGGAGAAATAAAAATATTCACTGGTTATCGTTCTCAATATAATAATACACTTGGCCCTTACAAAGGCGGTATTCGCTATCATTGGAATGTAACGCTTGATGAAGTCAAAGCATTATCTTTTTGGATGATGGTGAAATGTGCGACAGTCAATATTCCTATGGGCGGAGGAAAGGGTGGCATTATTGTAAATCCAAAAGAGTTATCAATAGGTGAGCTTGAACGCATGTCTCGCACATATATCCAAAAGATTTGGCGTGATATTGGTTCTGATAAAGATGTGCCTGCACCAGATGTGTACACCACACCACAAATTATGGCATGGATGCGTGATGAATATGAAAAATTGGTTGGGCATGCTGACCCCGGGGTCATTACCGGCAAACCTATAGAACAAGGCGGCTCTGAAGGACGAGGATTTTCTACAGCTCAGGGCGGTGTCTATTGTGTGCGCGAACTTGCAAAAAAAATGAATATGAAGCCTGAAGAGACAACAGTTGCCATTCAGGGTTTTGGCAATGCAGGGAGCTTTATGGCAAAATTACTATATAACATGGGATATAAAATTGTTGCAGTGAGTGATTCACAGGGTGGTGTATTTTATGATGAACATGGTCTTGATCCTGACAAAGTAGAGGAGATAAAAAAGACAGGTAGCCCACTTGCATGCTATTGTCTGGGTAATGCGTGTTCACTGAGTGAAGTCCCCCATGAAGGACCATGCAAACATATTACCAACGAAGATCTGCTTGAGCTTGACGTAGATATTTTGGTACCTGCCGCTCTCGAAAACCAAATTACTGCAGAAAATGCAGGAAATATCAAAGCAAGAGCTATTGTAGAACTTGCCAATGGTCCAACAACTCCTGAAGCTGATGAAATTTTGAAGGAAAAGGGTATTATTATTGTGCCTGACGTCTTGGCCAATGCTGGTGGGGTGACGGTGAGTTATTTTGAATGGGATCAAAATGTCAAAGGTGAACACTGGACAGAGGTAGATGTATTGCAAAAATTAGAAAAGATTATGGTTGATGCATTCAACGAAGTGTGGGATACTAAAGAAAAATATGGAATTGATATGCGAACAGCAGCATTTGTCAAAGCAATTGAGCGTGTAGCACAGGGACTTAAAAAAACATTATCTTAATTTCTCAAATATATGAGTGAAATTAAAGGACCAGGACCAGGACCTGGAGATAGGCGTGTTAGTCCTGTCAGCCCCATAAGAGATGTTCGGAAATATATGCCAAAAGCTGATAGACCCTTTGTTGAAGAAAGACGTGATACACTTACTCTCTCTGATGAAGCGAAGAAAGAACGTAGAGGTTTTCCAGGGTTTGAGTCTGGTAGAGGTGATGGAAATGTACAACATACAACTATTGATTTGACTGAAGAACAGACTAAAAGATCACAGAAGGACTGGAAGGATGGCACTGCTATATAAAAAACACTAGGAAACCCCACAAGAATGCCAACGTCATCTAATCGTTGGTTTTTTGTTGTAGTTCTTACGTTGGCCGGAGTGCGGGGATGAATGGTTGTCTAAATTCAGGCAAAGATTATCCACAGTTTTGTATCTGATATACGTATTACTTGCTTTTTATGGTATACTATATATAAAGTTTTTTGTATTATCATTATCATTATGTCTCTCACTATCAAAGGCAAAATTTTTTATATAGCTATAAAAAATGTTTGGCTTGGTCTTATTGTTTTTAGTTTGGCGATTTTGAGTGTTTTGATTCCGCAGTTGTATGATACACAAAATGTTGAGGCTGTGGGTACTCTTGAAGTAGGAGCCAGTCACACATACCAGACCATAGCCGCGGCATTAGCTGCATCAGTGGAAGGTGATACCATTCGGGTTTATTCAGATTATGATCCAACTGGCGAGAATTATCCGATTACTGTTCCAACCTCAAGTATAACAATAGATTGTCACAATGAAGCAACCATTGCTTCAACTACTTTTGCAGGTAATTATGATAATTTTACAAGCGCTATTAAATTATCCAATAGTTCCACATTGCAAAATTGCCAGCTTAATAATGTAATGATAACCACTGCTTTTGGTGGTTCGGATAATGTGCTCATCACTGGAAATACATCAGTGACGAGTACGGCCACGACCACTATTTTTTTGCTAAACAGCGTGACAGGCTGGACTATTAGCAATAATACGGGCATGAAGCAAATCGGTTACAGTGGAACCATGACCATGGATAATTTGACTATACAAAATAATGAAATATACAGTCGGTATGTAGATATGTCAAACAGAGGTATTATTGACTTGCCAACAACTAATAATGCTCTTATTACTTCCAATACTCTATATTGGACAGACTTTGGTGGTGATGCCATACAGTTTGGTACATCAACTAATATGTCAATTACTTCCAATACGCTCAACACATCGCTTGGCAGTGGAGATGGTGGTGTAATGATCAGTGCTTTTCAAGGGACACATACTAATGTGCTTGTTTCTGGTAATTATTTTACTATTCCAGCTGGTACGCGCGGTTTTTATGGAAATAGTAATAGTGTATCGTGGCCTTTTACTGATATAAGCCTGACTTACCAATATAATACATGTAATGTTTTATCAGATGAAGATGGAAATTATACTGCTTGCTTAAGTTTGCGTACCGCAGGCGCGAATAATGATGTTTTTGTTACTTCCACCAACAATTTATTTTATTCCTCATCAGGATCATCAATGGGTGGAGGAGAATATTTTGAAAGGGCTGATGGTAATTTTACTGCTTATATAGCCAATAATGCTTATTATAATCTTGATTTGAATACAACTACGAGTGGGACTATTGCTTTTGTTAACGGAGGTGGGCATCAGACGCCGACCGCGGGACCATGGTTCAAGACCGGAGATACAAGCACAGCAAATGACCAGCACCTTGCTCCGCATAGCTTATATTGCGACTATGACGTTGGCGCTTTCGCGTGCACGCGTTTAACAGACACTCCAATAGTTGTTACCGATGATGGCGTGGTTGACTATGCGAATATTTACGCGGAAGATATGTCCACTGCCCTGACTAATAGTTTAAAACCTGGAGACACAGTGTCATTGTCAAATGGAACATACAGTCCATTTACCATTGCTACTTCCAGTGTGACCATAGACGGCTCGGGCGTGAATACGATTATTAGCGCCGGCTCTGGCCAAAATGGCATTACACTGTCTTCAGCGGATAATAGCACGATTCAAGATTTGGTAGTGCAGAACGCGAGTTCTACAGGTGTATCTCCATATATTATGTCTTACTCACCATTAGCTATTGGTGAAACGGCATACGATGCAGCAGCTTATGGTGGTTTTGTTTTGTTGCACTATGATGGGGCAGGTTGTCAACAAGATGTGCATCTGACTAGTTTTACTTCGGCTACTGATGTTACTTCATATGACGAGTTTGGAGTTGATAACATAAACGTCGCATTATTTGATAGCGGTGGAGTAAAAATGATGATGTGGGTTCCGGACAGTGTAGCTTCTACTGAAGGAGCATGGGAGTCAATTTGTTCAATAGCCGTTGATTCTTGGGCATCAGATGTTTTTACTTTAAGTAATGGTGTATATTCATACAATGCTGATGCTTTGGCAAATGCAAGTGTACCCATAACAGGTGTTGCAGGTGGTTATACGAACCCACCTACTCTTTCTGGTGGTTCTTCTGTAGTTTACTCCAACATCAAACTCATCAACTCCAATTCAAATACGATTCAAAATGTTACAACGACTGATGGGTATTATGGTATTTGGTTTAACGGCACGTCTGCAAGTAATAATGTGTCAAGCACAGTATTTTCTTCTAGCGATGCGTATGATATTTATTCTGACGCGACAACAGATAATAATTTGAAAAATGTCACATTTACATCCGCGTCAAGCTCAATCGCGAGCACCGGCAATGTGAATGTGTATTTCAAAGCGAGAGGTCTTGCGACTTCCACGAGTAGTGGCCTTGCAGATATTGGCATGACTTTTGCTGACGGCTCTGGCGGATCGCAAAGTGAGACTGTCACTTCTACCGCGGGCGGATACACGCCATACACAGATTATTTATTGTCATGGATCATGACCAGTTCAAGCATTGATACTGATAATGGAAATCGCAATCCGTTCACTGTTAGTTTTGCCGGAGACGGCACATATAGTGCCTCATCAACCAGTAATTTTACGCTTGATTCACCAAATAAAACTGCCACTTTGGTACTGGCCGCAGTACCAAGTAATACCGCCCCAACCGCGTCTGATGCAGTAATTTCCGGTACTTTGCGCGTGGGTGAGACGTTGACCGGTACTTATACTTTTACTGACACCGATGATGACCTGGAAAGCGGTTCAACCTACCGTTGGTTGGTAGCTGATACTTCCGGTGGTGTGTATAGTGTTATTGCCGGCGCCACTACTACCACTACAATTGTTAGTTCTAGCCACGCGGGCAAATATTTGAAATTTGAAGTAACACCTGATGACGGTACGGACGCGGGCACGGCCGCGACCAGTTCCGCGTCGGCTATTTTGTCTACTGTTCCAGCTGTTACTGTTTCTGAATCCACCCAAGCTGTCACCGAAGGTGGTACGACTGATACATATACGGTTGTTCTTACGACAAAACCATCAACCAATGTAACTATAACACCATCAGTTACTACAGGGGCATCTGTGTCACCATCAACGATTACCTTTACCTCTGCCAATTGGGATACTACCCAAACCGTTACGGTAACTGCTACAGACAATAGCACAGTCGATGGCTCACATAGCTCTACAATTACCCATACTGCAGTGAGCGATGACACAGACTATGATGGCGCTACTATTGCCTCTGTCACAGTAACCATTACAGACAACGATACATCAGGTGGTGGTAGTTCTGCTGTTCCTTCTGCACCTTCAACACCGGTCTCTAGTGCACCGACTACGTTAAGCATTACGATATCTCCTCATACTCCCACGTCCGTCTCTGTTGGCAATGCTACACATACTATTACAGCAAGCTCACCAGACGCAGTAGGTGATGTTACCGTCACAGTCCAATCTGACCCCATTACCATCACATTAAAAGCAGGGGAGGAACAATTGGTGGACACAAATAAAGATGGAACAGATGATTTGTTTGTGAGGCTCGCGTCAGCAGACAGTAAGCAAGTAAAACTTACTTTATCTGCTATTGTTGATTTAGAAATGAGTATCAATAAAGCTTTGTCAAAGACCAACTCTCAAAATGTTACATTGTATCTAAATTCACCAGACGCAACGCAGATGGCTATTTCTAACTCAAATGATTTTACCAATATATCATTTGAACCATATAGCAAAACAAAATCATGGATTTTAACTTCTGGTAATGGAGTAAAAACAGTCTATGTAAAATTTCGCACAACAGCAGGCGGTACAAAGATTGTTTCAGATACTATTGAGTTTGTGAGCCAAGCAACTGAACAAAAGACAGGCGTATGTCCGTTAGACATTGGCAAAGCCTACAAAATACCGGATAGCTCTGCAATCTACTATATTACCGAAGACTGCACCAGACGCGCGTTCAAAGATGAAACAACATACAAAACCTACTTTACCTCATGGAGCAGTGTCAACAATACCACACAAACCAAGCTTAATTTAGTACCAAATGACTCTTTAGGTTTCATGCCTAAGGGACCGTTGTACAATCCTCAATATGGCGCTATTGTCAAAATAGTCTCTGACCCAAAGATTTATTTGCTTCTGGGTACACAAAAATATTGGATTACTTCACCAGCCGTGTTTGAAGCTCTTCATTATGCGTGGAATTGGATAGAAGATATTTCAACACAACTTTTGGATAAATATACTACAGCACAAGAGATAAACTATACCACTCACCATCCTGATTATACCTTGATCAAGTACGCAAATAGTCCTCACATCTATAGAATTGAACCAAATCCACAAGATCAAACCTCGCAAGTGAAGCGTCTCATCAAAGACGAGCTCATCTTCACCTCGCTCGACTTCCGTTGGGACCGCATTGTTACTGTTCCAGATACTGAGATATATGAGGAGGGAGAGATATTGAAGTAAGGTGGAAAGTAAATTTGACAAAATAAACAAAGTACGCTCAACCGAGCGTATTTTTGTGCACAGTATTATGTTGTTGAGGCGCATAAAGAATGATATAATTCTCTTGTCTCTAAGACTATCTCTAAAGCACAATTTAGCATGAACCAAATGAACTTGTATTACAGGTTATTTGTTATATCAGGAATCTTCCTTTTGTTGGCGGATAGTTTTGTATAATATGTCATTTTTATTAGGACAATTGAATAAAAAATGGAAAGTGGTAATAATGTTATTTTTTTTAGATATCACGTTTTTGTTATCAGCTTTTTTATTGCCTCGTTATGGCAATGCTTATTCGTGGCAAACTGTAGCTTTATCCACTGATGAAGTCGGATTGGAACAAACAGCCGTGGCTATGGAGTCAGAGACATTAATCCATACAATTTATTATTCAAACGAAGCCACAGATAAAATTTATCATGTGTCAGTCAATAATGGCGTACCAAGTGCGGAGCATGTGGTTACGAGTGATGCTGGTACGGGAGACAAGATGCAAAATATAGACATAGTTTACGCTGGAACAAATAAATTATTAACATTTTACAGTGTATATGCGACCGGCGACCTTTATGTCGCCAGTTCATCGGATAATGGGGTTAATTGGTCAGCGGTCAGTATTAACAATGGGGCTGGTTTTACGAGAACCGTCTCTGCTGATGTTTTTGGCAGTACGGTCGGTGTGACCTATGCCACTAATGAAAATATTTATTATGGATTTTGCGATACGGCCAATGATTGTGGTTCCGCGGTTAATTGGACTTTTACTTTGGTGCATGATATCGCCAACGAGCTGGGTTTGAGTTTGCGTTTGGCCTTTAACAGCAGTGGCGTGCCGGTTATTGCTTATAATGAGTATTCCACTGCGCGTATGTGGTACGCGGTTAAAAACGGCGCTGGCGCTGGTACTTGTACTGACACGAATTGGAATTGTTATGATACAGCCAAAGTTACTTATCTGCCAGCCAGCACTATTGTTGGTGATATTGGTTTGGATGTTGACGGGTCGGATAATATTCATTTTGCATATGTTGATTCAGACCAAGATTTACAATACTGTACCGCTAGTATCGGCGGTTCTTTGGGATGCGCTGAAGTTGCTAATACCGTATCTGCTCGTCAAGTGTCTTTGTGGGTGGATTCGGCTGGTAGCAACCCAATGATAGCGTGGTTTGATGAAGTACCGGATGATTTAAAATTTAGTATAAAAAATGGTACTTGGAGCACAGAGAAAGTCGATGGTGGCGTGTATTGGGGTTCTTTGCATGAATTACAAAAATATGGTGATGTTATAGCAATATCACACAATTCTTCTGATTTGGGTAGTGTTAATTATTTAAGTTATGTAGACACCAATCCAAACACTGCGCCCACACTTACCAACATTTATCCAGCTCAAACCTTAACAAACGTAGTTACCGTGACAACAACTATTGCTGATGCAGATAATAATGTAACAAGTATTATCGCAGAGTACTCGCTTGATAATAGTACATGGGTTTCATCAACTATTGGTAGTGCTATTTTAAGCGAAGGATCTGTCTCCACTTCGACAGGTAGTATTTCAAGCGTAGACACAAACCTTGATGGTTCTGTTGATCTGTCATTTGAGTGGAACATTGCCGCGGATGTGCCAAATATTGATGATAGCACAGTCTATTTTCGTTTGACGCCAAATGATGGTACAGTAAATGGAACGACAGTGTCATCCACTGCTTTTGCCATTGATACATTGGCGCCATCACCGCTCCCTGGTCCACTGACTACCAATACTATATTTGCCACGTCTACTATTGTAAATTTGACAACAACCACGGATACAAATTTTTTGGAGTATATTATTTATTATAGTACATCTACTCCGGTCACTGAATTTAGTTCATCACTCACATCTTCTACATTTTCATATTTTGCATCAAGTACCTGGGAAGGAAATACGACTGTATTAGTTTCTTCACTTATAGGGAATTCATTGTACTATATGAGTTTATGGGCGTATGATATTTTTGGGCGTAGCGTCTCTTCTACATCTGAATTAAGTTTTTATACTTTGGCGCCTGCCGTATCTGGGTTTGCCACGAGCTCGCTTGGTGCTTCATCTGTTTCATTGTTAGTCGATACATTCGATAATCATTCCACAGGCCTTTCAGGTTATTATTTTGATATCTCATTATTTGGCGGGTCGGTCGTGTCGAGTTCCGGGTGGCAATCAGGAGTGAGTAGCTGGTCTATAAGTGGGTTGTCGCCTAATGTGCAGTACAGTACCTCTGCAAATATACGCAATGCTGATGGAATATCTTCGGCAACGAGCAGTTTGGATTTTTTTACTCTTGCAAACACACCAGGAGTACCAAGTATTTCCAATCCTACAGAGACAACACTAGATATCACCATAAATCCAAATAGCAATCCTGCAGGGACTGAATTTTTAGTTCATGATTCACAAGATGATTTGTATTTGCAAAGTGATGCTACGTGGGGGGCTGCAGAGGTATGGTTTACATACGAAGAACTTGGTGCTGCATCTGGCACCACGACCGTCGGTTTTGTGACAAATACCTTGCATAGCATTGAGGTAAAGGCGCGTAATGGAGACGGCGCTGTAACAGCATATGGACCATCTGCTTCTGCCTATACTACTGTCGGACTTCCGTATTCTGTTGCGGCCATTGCCAATAGCACGAGTACTATTACTGTTTCGTGGTCTGGCGATGCACCATCATACTGGGTAGAGGACAACAATGATGCGAGTCGTAACTCAGATTGGATAGGGGCAACGTCGTATCAGTTTACTGGCCTGAGCGCAAATACGCAGTACCAATTCAAAGTAAAAGCAAAAAATGGCGGTGACGATGAAACCATCTATGTAAGTGCCTCTGCTGTATATACACTTACCAATGTGCCAACTTCGGCAACTACGACAGTAGACAGCGCTATACAAATCACACTATCGTGGACCGGTGATAGCGGCGCAGAATTTTTGGCTGAAAACATAACCAATGGTCTGAACTCTGGGTGGATAGCAGACGCTTTTTATGCTTTTGCAGGGCTTACCCCAAACCAGAGTTATTCTTTTCGTGTGACAGCGCGTAATGTAGATGGGGAAATGACATCTTCGACTGACGCTATTTCAAATTATACATTGGCAAGCCTGTCGTCACTGAGTGCTTCAGTTGCAAATCAAGATGTTACTGTTTCATGGTCTGGCACAGCCGCAGCATATTATGTTGAAGACAGTTCAAATGCCTCTCTAAATTCTGGCTGGGTCACGAGTACTTCGTACATATTTAGTGGTTTGTCCAATGGCACCTATACATTTCGTGTAAAAGCAAAAAATACAGCTGATGTAGAAACATCTTTTGTAAATGCATCAGGTGTGACAGTGAATATCGGGAACCCTTCTACGCCCCCGCCGCCTCCGCCTCCTAATTGCAATGAGACCAATACATGTCCACAGGATGCCAATGGCACTGTGGTTATAAATGGCGGAGAAAGTACGACAAATAAAAGAGACGTGCTTCTTACTATTTCAAGCAATTCAGCAACGCATTATTATACGCCATTTGAAGTACAAGGCGGGCAAGGATGTGATACAGAACAGACTTTGGATCAAATTCCTTTGCCCAATGGCTCCTCAAAGCGTGTGCCATTTACTTTTTCCGATGGCCCAGGCAACAAGACTGTCTGTGTAAAATTTTATGCCCCGGGTGCGCGGAATGTTATTTTTAGCAGAAGCGCGAGCATAGGATATATAGGTATTTCTCCCAAACATCCATGCCTTGATACACCGCCTGATATCTTAAAATTGGAACCTTACTCTGACGAAGAAGTTCCTCTTGATGGCACTGGTCTTTTGAAGTTGGTAAAAAATAGTTCGAGAGGTGATATATATTTTACATTTCAATTGTGTAAAAAGGCGACAGAGTATGAGGTGTATATAAGTGACAAACCATTCAGCGACAATAATGTAGGTGAGAAGTTTTTCGTTTATCCTGCTACCTGGAGCGGTGCATCTGCAAAGACAGGCATCACATCAATTCTCATGTACCGCAGTATAAAAGCGAAGTTATATGATTTTCCAGAATATATATATCTTCGTTTTGGCGTCAAAGCGCCAATGACTTCTGTGAGCGCTGCGGCAGTAATTGATCCAAATGATTCCACTCTCTTGTATGGCAATACGGTAGGGATAGGTATAAAGCCAGTCACTACCGTTGATCAATGCCTTGAAAATCCTGCGTTGTATATTTGTTCTGGTGACACAGATGGCGATGGCATTCAAGATGGCATTGATAATTGTCCAAGCGTATCAAATGCCGGCCAGTTGGATAGCGACAAAGATGGCGTTGGTAATTTGTGTGACACGTGTCCCCATGATAGTACCAATACTTGTAAAGACAAGGACAAGGATAAAGTGCTTGATGGGGCTGACAATTGTGTTGATATTCCTAATACTGATCAATTGGATATCGATGGAGATAAGGTGGGCAATGTTTGTGATAATTGTCCCTATCATAAAAATTTTAACCAACTGGATAAGGACAGTGACGGCATTGGAGATGTGTGTGAAGAAATAGTAAGAGTGTGCGGAAATGGTATTAAAGAAGACAGTGAAGCATGCGATGGCAGTGCTCCTGAAGGATATTATTGTAATTTGAGATGTAAGCTTGTAAAGATCATACCTGAGATAGCGTGCGGCAATATGATTGTAGAAAAAGGTGAGTCATGCGATGATGGCAATGTAGTTTCAGGTGATGGCTGTTCGTCTTTGTGTAGGGACGAATCAGAAGAAGCAGATGAAAAAGATAATGATAGTTTACCTGATGTTACAGATAGATTAGAGGGAGAAGACAGTAGTAATGTTTCAGACAGTCAGTTTGGTTTTAATTCTTTTGTCGATGTTATAACTGATATAAGCGGATATATAACGGACAGCATTGGTCATATTTTCAAAAAAATAACAGAAACTATAGCTGATATTATTCCTGATTCCATAAAAGATTTTACACGCAAAACATTTGAAGTTATTAAAAGAGTTGTAAATAATCCTGTTGTAGAATCAGTTAATGAAAAAGTTGTCGCGCCGTCTGTCGCTATCATAGCTGTCGCAAATGTTGCAGTCGGGTTTCAGCTACCGAATATTCTTGCATACTTACGCTATATTTTTACTCAGCCACTCGTCCTTTTGCGTAGACGCAAGAGAAAACAGTGGGGTGTGGTATACAATGCATATACTAAACAGCCAATAGACTTAGCAACTGTGCGTTTGGTCAATACCTCAAATTTACAAGTAGTACAGACGCAAGTTACTGATAGCCAAGGACGATTTTTTATCATTGCTGACGAAGGCAAATATCGTATCGAAATTCAAAAGCCCGGCTTTGTTGGTTTTAGTGAATATCTACAGAAATTTGATGAAGACAGCAACTATATCAATTTATATCATGGCAAAGAATTTGAAGTGACTGAAGAACAATTTGAGATGAATTATAATATCCCGCTTGATCCTGAAACGAAAGTGGATTCTACAGCAAAAGTTATCAAAGAATACACACGTCAAACATTCCAAAAGACTCTCGCGTTGTCTGGCGTCATTTTAACTGCAGTGTCTTTCATCATATCACCAAAGTGGTATATTGCTGTTATGCTTGTGTTCCATATCTTTGTCTATGATATGCTTCGTCGTTTTGCCAGCAAGAAGCTTGGTGGTAACTTTGGTAAAGTCTTAGAGGCATTAACTGAAAAGCCACTTGGTAAAGTCGTGGTGCGTATATTTGACGCGGCATACAACAAGCTTATTGCGACGAGCGTTACCGATAAAAAAGGGAGATATGCGGCTCTTGTCGGACCAAGTGTGTATTATGTTACATATGATAAACTAGGCTATGAGGAAAAGAAGAGTGAAGAGGTGGATTTTTCAAGTAAAAAAACTGGTGGTTTGGGTGGCTTGATTGCACGAAATGAAGTTTTGAAAAAGAAAGACCACGACAGTTGATAGACCCTTTGTTGAAGAAAGACGTGACACACTTACTCTCTCTGATGAGGCGAAGAAAGAACATAGAGGTTTTCCAGGATTTGAGTCTGGTAGAGGTGATGGAAATGTACAACATATAACTATTCATTTGACCAAAGAACAGACAGAAAGATCACAGAAGGACTGGAGGAAAGATGGCACTGCTATATAAAAAACACCTGACGAAGGTGTTTTTTTCTTGTTGAATATACTTGAGATAAATATACTCAACCGATTGCCCTCCTTTCTCCTTGGTATCGGATTCATCGTTCTGTCCAGATCATGAGCAGTACTGCGCAGCTGAAAAACGCTATGCAGGTAAGTGTGAACGACCCTCCGAAGAGGGTCAAGCTTGCGACGCCACTTTGGAGGAGACGCTTGGATATCATCTTACCCATGTTATCTCCATGTTTGGGGTGTAAGCTAAGTTATATATCATCATTTTTTGGTATGTCTGTCAATATTTCTTGATTTTTTGGGCATATTTTAGTACACTGATTACACGGATTTATTGGATTACACAGAGAAGTTATGCAAGATTTTTTGAAACAAATTATCAAAGAAGCGGGAGCTATAGCAAAAGAATTCTTTTTGCGAGGGGTTACACCTATGACCAAGGGCCATCCGCATGATTTTTTGTCAGAAGCAGACCTGATGGTGAGTGAATTTTTGGTATCAAAAATCAATGCACAGTACCCGACTCATCATATCAAAAGTGAGGAAATGGCTGATGATATCAATGTAAACAGTGAATATGAATGGGTCATTGATCCTATAGATGGGACATGGGGATTCGTGCATGGTATCCCTGTGTGGGCGGTGATGGTGGCTGTACTGCAGGATAATAAGCCTCTTATGAGTGCAGTATATTTCCCTATGGCAGAACAGTTATTTTTTGCAGAAATTGGTAAAGGGGCGTATTTGAATGACAAACAAATTCATGTGAAAAACACAGAATTACTTGATGGCGCATATGGAATTTTGCAACGTCGATCAAAAGCAGTAAATTTGTATGGAGATTATTTTGAACGATATCGGGTCATGACTATGCGTGCTGTCCAAGAAACAAATATGGTTATGGTGAATTTTGCAAATGCTGCAAATATGTGTTACCTCGCAAGTGGGGCACTTGATTATGTCATCGCAAACTCAGGTTTGGATTGGGATAGATTGCCTGTTTATCTGATATGTACTGAGGCTGGGGCTGTCGTTACAGATAGTGACGGGAATCCGTGGAAGCGAGGAAGACAAGATATTGTGGCGGCAAATCAGCATTTACACACACAACTTTTGTCATTATTTAAAAATTAATTTTTAAAAATGCGTGTATGAAGTATAGAATCGGTTTATTATCATTAGGAATTTTAGCGTTACTTGGCGCAGGTTGCGAAGTAACAACAGCAAATTTACAAAATGTAAAAATGTGTTCAGCTTTAGTAGATTATCAATGTGCAGAAGATACAGTTGAATTTTCATCTGATACTCCAGAATTATTTCTCACCGCGTTATTGCAAAATGCAGTAGAAGGCACTGTCGTAAACTATTCTTGGTATTATTTAGGAGAACAAGGCACAGAAGAACCATACGAGATTGATTCTGTAGATTTTACGAAAAAAGAAGGAGATCAGCAAGAAGTGTACGGCAGTCTATCTATACCAGATAATGGTTGGCCTGTCGGCGCATATCAAGTTGTTTTGCAAATTAAAGCAGATAATGTAGATCCTATTACTAAAGAATTTTCAATAAAGTAGTTTTATGGAGAAGTATAATCCTCAAGAAATAGAATCAAAATGGCAAAAAATTTGGGAAGAACAAAAGTTGTTTAAGACTCCAGAAGATATTAATTCTGAAAACAAGTTTTACATTCTTCCACAGCTCCCATATCCATCCGGAAGCGGTCTTCATGTCGGCCATGCGGAAGTGTATACAGCGTGCGATATTTACGCGCGATATCAGCGCATGACTGGAAAGAAAGTTTTACAAGTGATTGGCTGGGATAGTTTTGGTTTACCTGCAGAGAATTACGCAATTAAAACAAATGTACATCCAGCAAAAAGCACTGAGACAGCAGTGAACAATTTTCGTAGTCAAATAAAATCTTTGGGCATTTCTGTAGATTGGGATAGGGAAGTGGGATCGCATAATCCAGATTACTACAAATGGACACAGTGGTTTTTTTTATTATTTTATAAACGCGGTTTAGCCTATAGAAAAAAACAATCAGTGAATTGGTGTGATTCATGCAAAACAGTTCTTGCAAATGATCAAGTAAAAGAAGGACATTGCGAGCGATGTGATACTTTGATTATTCAAAAAGAAATGGAACAGTGGTATATCAAAATTACTGATTATGCCGAACGATTATTGAATGATATTGATAAACTTGATTGGCCAGAAGAGACGAAGAAAAGGCAGAAGGATTGGATTGGGAAGTCGGAAGGAGCGGAAGTAGACTTCAGACTTCAGACTTCAGACCACAATCAAGAAAAGAAGATAACGGTTTTTACTACAAGACCTGATACTTTGTTTGGAGCTACATATATGGTTCTAGCACCTGAACATGCTGTAGTCCGTAGTCTAAAGTCCGAAGTCCAGAATTGGGATGAAGTTGAAAAATATATTGAAGCAACATCAAAAAAGACTGAACTTGATCGTCAAGTGCAGAAAGAAAAAACAGGTGTAGAATTAAAAGGAATAAAAGCAATTAATCCCGTGAAAAATGAAGAGATTCCTATTTTTGTTGCTGATTATGTACTTGCAACATATGGAACTGGCGCAATTATGGCAGTACCAGCGCATGATGAAAGAGATTTTGAGTTTGCGAAGAAATATAATTTACCAATAAAAGATGTAGTTGTTCAACATTGTGGTGGTTTTGATAAAAGCGCTAAACACCGTGATTCAGCAGCGGCCGTTGTCTTTAAAGATGATAAGGTTTTGGTTTTGTTTAATAAAAAGTTTAATATTTATCGTTTACCATCTGGGGGGATGGAGCGGGGGGAGACAGTGGAAGACACAGTACAGCGTGAACTCCGCGAAGAAGCAGGGTATACGGATTATGAAGTTGTAGATGATCTAGGAATGATTGAATCAAATTTTTATGCGGTTGACAAAAATATTCAATGGAACAAATTACAAAGGGTCTTGAAGCTTAAATTGTTGAGTGATAAAAAAACTGATACTGCATTTGAGAGCTATGAAGATTACGAGGCCAATTGGTTGGCTCCAGATGAAGCTATTGAAAAATTGAAAACTTACAATGGTTCAGAGGAAATATTTATAAGAAGGGCATTGGAAAAAACAGGGAGATTGTTTTCAGGTGAAGGCACTGCAATAAATTCTAATTTTTTAGATGGCCTTTCAACTCAAGAAGCCAAAGAAAAAATGATTCAATGGCTTGAAGAAAAGGGAATAGGCAAACGAAAAGTACAATACAAACTCCGCGACTGGTCGGTTTCTCGTCAGCGGTTTTGGGGTGCACCGATTCCGATGTTGTTTAATGAAGAAAGAAAAAATAGAAAATATAATTATGTGTTTATACATGGTTATTTAGCCACGGGTAATAATGATTTCCGTCCTTGGTTAAAAAAAGAGTTAGAACAGCTTGGACATGCTGTCTTTTCACCAGACTTGCCACATAATGACAAACCAAATGTAGTTGAGTGGGCCGAATATATTTTGAATAATACCACGATCGATGAAAATACTGTGATAGTCGCACATAGTTTGGGTGGTCCAGTTGCATTTCGTATTTTGGAGAAATTGAAAAATAAAATTGCAAAATTGATTTTGGTTGACACGGTATTACGACCAGATTTTCCTGACAAAAAACGTCCAGACGTAGAAGCCAGTGATTCATTTGAATTTGATTTTGAAAAAATTAAATCATCATCAGATGAATTTGTAGTGATTGCAGATTGTGATTATAAAACTATTAAAAAAGAACATTTGGAAGAAATGCAAAAATTGTTAGATGCTCGTTTGGTGAAAGCAAGACCAAATGATAGACATTTTAATGGGAAGATAGAACCTTCTGTTTTAGAGGAATCTATTGTCACTGGTCTCAAGCCAGTCTCTGAATCTGATCTTCCTGTTCTTCTCCCAGACGATGTAGACTTCAAACCAACAGGTCAATCGCCATTGACGTATTCAGAAGATTTTCAAAAAGGTGTTGAAAAGAGATATGGTAAGGGATGGCATCGCGAACCAGATACGCTTGATACATTTATGTGTTCATCTTGGTATTATTATCGCTATCTTGATCCCAAAAATGATCAGCAGTTTGCATCGCCCGAAGCGTTGAAAAAATGGATGCCCGTTGATTTTTATCTTGGCGGGCCAGAACATGTGAACGGGCATTTGTTGTATTCACGATTTTTTACCAAAGTATTATACGATGCTGGTTATATTGATTTTTCCGCCCAAGGCGGATCCGACTTGGTCGGAGACGAACCATTCAAAGTTCATAGACACCAGGGATTGATTCTTGGACCAGACAATAGAAAGATGAGCAAGAGATGGGGGAATGTGATAAATCCAACAGATGTGGTCAATGAATTTGGTGCGGATACGATGAGGATGTATGAAATGTTTATGGGGCCGTTGGAGGAAGATAAGCCGTGGGATACGAATGGAGTAAGAGGAATTAGGCGTTTTCTTGATAAAGTTTGGAATCTACAAGAAAAAGTAATAGAGGCAGAAGCAAAGAGTAATAGTTTAACAACGCTTGTGCACCAAACAATTAAAAAAGTTGGCGAAGATGTTGCAGCATTGAAATTTAATACTGCCATTGCAGCGCTTATGCAGTTCACGAATGTACTCCTAAAAGAAGAAAAAATTTCAAAAGTTGGGTATACTGTACTCATTAAACTTCTTTCACCTTTTGCACCTCATATGTCTGAAGAATTGTGGTATAGACTAGGGAATAAAGATACTGTGACCACTCAGCCTTGGCCAGTATACGATCCAGAATTAACTAAAGAAAATACTGTCACCCTTGCTATACAGATAAATGGAAAATTGCGCGATACGATTACTGTTTCAACAGATATTTCAGAAGAAGATGCAAAGGTAGAAGCATTAAGAAGTGGAAAAGTGATCAAATGGCTGGAAGGGAAAGAACCGAAAAAAGTGATTTATGTGAAGGGAAAGCTGATTTCTATAGTTGTCTAAAGGGCTTACTATGGAGGGGATACAACAGATTATACAATCAAAAAGCAAGACGTTTTTTTCGTTTTGCTTTTGTTTTTTATTGGGCGTTGGAATTGTTTCAATTTTTGATTTTAAAATAGATGTACTCTATCTCTTTGTATCTCTATCCGTTTCTATTTTTTTCATCATAATCTATTGGAAAAATAAATTATTCCGCTTTATATTATTCTGTATATTTTTTGCAACATTTGGAATATGGAGATATAGCATTTCAATTCCGCAAGATACAGAGCAAAATATTGTGCATTATGTTGGGGTAAAGAAGACGGTTGTTGGGTATGTAAGTGTAGAGCCGGATGTGAGGATGGACGGCGTGCGATATATTGTGGGCATTGAAGAAATGATTGCTGGTGAAGGGGTGGCTCTAGAGCCACCCGTACAAAATTATGTCATAGAAGGATATATATATTTGAAATCCACGTTATATCCGCGATATGAATACGGTGACAGATTAGAAATTAAATGCAATCTTGAGAAGCCAGAACAAATAAATGATTTTGCCTATGATAAATATTTAGCGAGATACGGTGTATTTACGCTATGTCAAAATTCTGAAATCAAAAAGATGGGATCAGGTGAGGGGAATGGTGTATTGCGTGGTATATTTACGTTGAAACAAGTAATTGCACAAAGAATAAATGAGTTGTGGCATGAACCATATGCGAGTTTTATGGCAGGATTATTATACGGCTATCGTGGTGGACTTGGTGAGTTACAAGATTTATTTTCAAAAACAGGTGTTACACATATTGTGGCAATTTCTGGGTATAATATTACGATTATTGCGACGATTTTGATTACCATGTGCGTGTATTTATATATTCCACGCAAAAAAGCATTCTGGATTATTGTCGGTGGAATTGTGTTATTTGTCATTTTTGCTGGAGCAAGCGCATCAGTTGTACGAGCGGGGATAATGGGTATTATAACATTGCTCGCAAAACAGGTTGGCAGAACTTCGCGTATTGGAAATGTTCTTGTACTCACAGCAACAGTCATGACATTGCAAAATCCTTATATTTTGATATATGACGCTGGATTCCAATTATCATTTATTTCTACACTTGGCCTTGTGTATCTTACCCCAGCCATTCGTAAGCCATTTGATAAAATTCCAGAATTTTTGGGATTGCGAGAATCTTTGTTATCAACACTCGCCGCTATTATTGCCACATTACCATTAATTTTGTTTCAATTTGGACGGCTATCTATTGTTGCGCCAATTGTAAATGTGCTTATTCTTTGGACGATCCCTATCATTATGGCTTTTGGTTTTTTTACTGTTCTTATTAGTTTCATATTCAAGCCACTGGCTCTCGTATTATCATGGATATCCTGGGTGGGAATGGAATATATCGTCCAAACAGTGAAATGGTTTGCTGGTTTACATTTTTCTTCGCTTGATATCAGTTTCCCATGGTGGGTAATGGTGATTCTGTATGGAATTATGATATACTTTGTGGTAGTTAAAAGTAGAAAGTATAAAGTTTGAAGTATGAAAAAAATAAAAATACTCGATTCACAAGAAGGCTACAATCTCGCTGCAAAAAATTACGACAAAAAGAAATCCTATCTAGATAGTTTTGAAAAAGATGTTTTGTGGAATTTGGTTGGAGACGTTTTAGGAAAGAAAATTCTTGATGTTGGTGCAGGGACAGGGCGGGTTTCAGTTGAACTTGCCAAAAGAGGATCAGATGTTGTCGCGTTGGATATTTCGGAAGAGATGTTGAATAAGTTGAAAGTAAAAAGTAGAAAGGTAAAAGTCGAGGTTGGAGATGCGGAAAATTTGCCGTTTTCCGATGAGGCATTTGATGGAGTTATCGCCACATTTCTAATTGTACATTTGAAAGATCCCAAAAGATTTTTTGATGAAGTATACCGTGTGCTCAAACCCGGCAGTTTTTTTGTAGTTACGAATATAAACCAAAAGCGCCCGCCTGAGGTTGAAACGGAGAAAGGAAAAATCATTATTGATTCATATTATCACAGACCTGAAAAAATTAGAGAGTTGCTCGAAGAATTGGCGTTTAGTGTTGAGGAAGAGCAGTTTGTAAAAGAGGGTGAGGTGTGGGTGAATCAGATTATTAAGTGTATAAAGTAACAAGTAGAAAGAAATAATTGATTATATATAATTTTCAACTTTATACTTTTTACTTTCTACTCGCGCTATGAAAAAACTGCTTATCACAATAGGTATTCTTCTCGTCATAGTATGTGCCATGCTTTGGTTTGTGAAGCGTGATAAAAATGAAGTCACACAAGACGTGGCTGGAGAAAAGGTAGAACAATTTGAAGGAATTAAAATGACTTTTTTGGATATTGGTCAAGGAGACGCCACGTTTATTGAATTTGATAATGGTCAACAAATGCTTGTGGATTGTTCGGAAGATGCGAGGGTTTTGGAAGCACTCGGGCGTGTCATGTCGTATTATGACCACGATATTGACTATATGGTTGTCACACACCCGGATTCAGATCATTTTGGAGGTTGTGAAGATGTACTCAATAGGTTTGATGTGCGGCATATTGTACATACTGGATTCGAGAAGAATAACGATTCGCAGTGGGATGCTTTTTTGAGTGCAAAAGATTTAGAAAGTGGCGATCATATTGAAATAAACAAAGAGGATGTTTGGAATATTGGAAGTTCTTCATTGCATTTTTTGTATCCGGATCATTCTTTGTCTGGTGATTCGAAAATTCCAGGTTTGAATAAGGAATCCAACAATAATAATACGTCTATTATTTTTGAGCTATCCTATGGAGGGTACTCAGTACTGATGATGGGTGATGCCGAAGAGCCTTTGGAAAAATATTTGCTTTCAATATATGGAGATCAGCTTGATTCAGATATACTCAAACTTGGTCATCATGGCAGTGACAGTTCATCAATACAGGAATTTATCAACGTAGTTACGCCTTTACATGCGATTGCTTCGGCGGGAGTAAGTAATAAATTTGGCCATCCTTCTCGTCGTGTTTTGAAACGGCTTGAACGAGCGTCGAGTACGGTGTGGAGAACGGATCAGCAGGGAGATATAGAATTTGGAATTGGAATAAATGGTATCGAAATATCAGAGAATTCACCTAATTTTCTAATTTCTAATTCACCTAATAAAAATTAAAAGATTCAATTTAGATATTAGGAACTTTGTTAGAAATTAGGTGAATTAGGTAATTAGGTGAATTTATTAACCTGTTATAGTGTCAAAATTCGAAATATGGTATACTATAGTCAATTTTATAAATTTCGTTTATGGGTTTATTCTCAAAAAAAGAAAATTATCTTGGCATAGATATTGGTGCACATGGTATCAAGCTTGTTGAATTACACAAGACAAAAGGCAGACCTCAACTGTGGACATATGGTATCCTTGATAAAGAACTTGATGTACATGTCCAGACTCCTCCAGAGAAAGATCTACAAGATCTCTTGCACGAGCGTGATATACAGTATGAAAATGAAAAAAAGAAGCAAGACAAGAAAGAACCAACTTCTGCCCAAGAACTTATCCTCAAAGATGCACGTATCAATGAATATGCAGAGCTTTTAAAATTGTTGATTCAAAAAGCACGGGTACAATCTCACCGTGTTACTTCAAGTTTGCCAGTATCGTACGTATTTCATGCTATTCTCAATTTGCCTCATGTAAGTGATAAGGAAATACCCCAGATTGTGAGGGCAGAAGTCGCCAAGATGATCACCAGTCCCATAGATGACATGCAAATAGTGCATCAAAAAATTACCAAAGATCCAGAACGAGAGAAGAAGTATATGACACTTCTTGTGACAGCAGCCCCCAAAGCGCTTGTGGCTTTTTATACAGCCATATTTCAGCGCGCGGGCCTGCAACTCGAGGAGCTCGAAACTGAAGCTTTTGCCCTTGCCCGCTCCCTTGTAGGTAAAGATACAACAGTGTCTATGGTGGTCGATGTGGGTGCAGAACGTACTAATTTTTTCATTATTGATGCCGGCGTCCCGATGACTCACCGGAGTCTCCAAATTGGGGGTAATAATTTTGATAAAATTTTGAGCCAGCATCTCGGAGTAGATATCGGGCAGGTTGATCAGATAAAGAGAGACCTATCTTTACAGTCACGCATGACCACAGACCTATTTTTGAGTATCCTTGATCCTATCTCAAAAGAAATTCAATATAGTCTTGATTTATACTTGCACCAGAGTGGCAATGAGGCGAAACGTCCGGAAAAAATTATTCTAACTGGTGGTGCAGGGCTTTTTCCTCCAATTAGTGAGTATATACAACAGATGTTTCCTTTGAGAGTGTTTGTGGGTGATCCATGGGCTCGTGTCATATATCAGGATGGTTTGAAGAGTATATTGGGCGAAATAGGGCCCCGTATGGCGGTGAGTATTGGTTTGGGACTTCGAAATTTCTGAGATTTTTCTATCCACAACGAAATATAGGGTTTTTATCTATTCTTTGATATACTATATATATCTTAATATTTTTTGTATGGCAGATAAGAAAGATATACATATACTTCTCGTGGAGGATGATACATTTTTGGCAAATATCTACAAGACCAAATTTGAGATGGAGAAATTTAATATCTCGGTAGCTGGAGATGGCGAAGCAGGCCTTGAGGCGGTAAAAAAGAGAAAGCCGGATATTGTCTTGCTTGACATCTTGTTGCCCAAAATGGATGGTTTTGCTGTTTTGGAGAATCTCAAAAAGGACGAAACAACAAAAGATATCCCCGTTATCTTATTGACCAACTTGGGTCAAAAAGACGATGTAGAAAAGGGTCTTGAAATGGGTGCTGTTGACTACCTTATCAAAGCACATTTCAAACCATCTGAAACAGTAGAAAAAGTTAAAAAAGTATTAGGCCTATAAAAATTATGGGAACTATACATCTCGCATCGGAAGGGGGTGATACACATGAATAATAAGAAAGGTTTTACATTGATTGAACTTTTGGTTGTTATCGCTATTATTGGTTTGCTATCTACACTTGCTGTAGTTGCTCTAGGTTCAGCACGTAAGAAAGCAAATGACTCAAAGCGTCTTGCTGACGTCAAACAAGTACAGACTGCACTTGAATTGTACTATACAGATAATAATTCATATCCTACCACTACTGCCCAAGTAAATCTTGGAACAGGTAACTATACTTGTCTTGGTTCTAGTGGTTTTGGAGCTTCTGGTTGTGCAAGTCCATATATGGGTCTTGTCCCAGCAGGTCCTGGTTCAGCTGAATATTACACATACAATTCTAGCGCTGGTACTGATTATGTCATTACCGCAGTGCTCGAAGTTGGCGCTGGTAATTTCGTAGCAGGTACAGTGAGTGCCACCCCATCAGGTCTTACACAATAGTTCTAGGTTGATGAATAAAAAGCCTCGTAAAAGGGGCTTTTTTTTATTTTGTTTTTTTGCTATAATAAGCCTATATGATGTTATTTTTGTATTTTATTGTAGCATTACTCGGAGTGTCTTTTGGCAGTTTTTTGAATGCTATTGTTTGGCGTCTCCATACACACAATAAGATCACAGAACGGTCTAAGTGTCCTCATTGTTTAAAGCAGATTGCATGGTATGACAATATACCATTGTTTAGTTTTTTATTATTACGTAGCCGTTGTCGAATGTGCAAAGAAAAAATATCATGGCAGTATCCGTTGGTAGAGTTATGGATGGGAATAGTATTTGTGTTTGTTGTATGGTTTGAGTGGAGTGTAGTAGGGATGGTCTTTCCTATAGTAGTATTGCATTGGTTTGTTATGTGGGTACTTTCGTTTATTTTTGTATATGATCTCATATATATGGAGGTGGTAGATAGTATCACACTTGGGTCAGCAGTTATTTTATTTTTTATCGGGGGATATGTTGTTTGGGGGGGTGAATGGTTCCCCTTACTTATCGGTGCCTGTTTGGGTGGTCTTTTTTTTCTTCTGCAATATATATTATCAAAAGGACGTTGGGTGGGGGGAGGAGATATCAGGATTGGTATACTTATGGGTGTTATTTTGGGTTGGAAATTGTTGCTTTTGGCATTGTGGATTGCATATGTGGTTGGGGCAATTATAAGTGTTGGTTTACTTGTTTCAAAAAAGAAAACAATGAAAAGTCAGGTGCCATTCGGGGTTTTTTTGACGAGCGCGACGTTTGTAGTAATGGTGTGGGGTGAACGAATACTTAGCTGGTATCTGAGTTTTTTGAGTTTTTGATTGTCTAATTTGAGTTTATGAAAATAAAAATTGACGAGATAAGAATATTGTGTAAAAAAGTTTTAACTGTACATGGTATTGCAAAAAAGAATGCTTCAATCATTGTTGATGATTATATAGAAGGGGAACTGTTGGGGAAGAAAACTCATGGGCTATTTGCTTTTAAACACGGAATGGAGAAAATTATACAGGAGAAAGGTCGTAAAATAAAAATTGAGAAAGACAAACAAGCCTTTGCGCTTATCAATGGAAATCGCCAGGCAGGGCAGCTCGTAGCTGAAGTCGCACGAAAATTAGTTATCAAAAAAGCAAAGAAATTTGGGATAGCTATGGTTGGCTCTTATAACGCACAGGCGTTGCTTCGCCCGGGTAGTCAAGCAGAATCTATCACTCGGCATGATTTGGTTGGGTTAGTATTTCATAACGGTGGTGGATCATTAGTTGCTCCTTATGGTGGCATAGATCCTGTTATAAGTACCAATCCTATTGGGTATGCCATCCCAACCACAGCAGACCCTATTGTCGCTGATATGGCAGTCTCAGAGCGGGCGTGGGGTGAAATACGGTTGGCCAAGGCAGAGGGGCGCACATTATCACCCGATTGCTTTTTGGATGAACGAGGTAATATTACAATAGATCCAAATAATGTCTTTTCTGCTTTACCCTTCGGTGGTTACAAGGGATATATTATGGGGTTGTTGGTGGAATTGCTTACTGGCACGTTGGTTCGTTCTGGATTTGGTTCAAAAAAGTTATGGTTGAAAAAAGACGCGCCAGGTGTAGTGGGAGTTGGTTTACGCGGAGCGTTATTTATTGCCATTGATCCAAGTAAGTTTGTTGATATCAAAATATTTAAAAGGCAAAACAGCGAATTAGTGAAGCAGTTAAAGCGTTCACGTAAACGAAAAGGCGTGAGAGAAATTTTGATCCCAGGCGAGCGTGCATATAGGCACAAAAAGATATGTTTGAAGAGAGGGTGGATTGAGGTAGATGAGAAGGTGATTGACGAAATAAAGGGTTTACTTAAATAAATCTGTTTTATTTGGTCTATGTCAAAGGATTTATCACAATATATACAAAATCTCCGTTCCCAAATAGATGATCTGCGCTATCGGTATCATGTGTTAAATGACCCTGAAGTTACTGACGCAATGTATGAAGGGCTTATGGATGAATTGCGAAAGATTGAGCGCGAACATCCTGAACTTATAACATCAGACTCGCCAACCCAGCGTGTTGCAGGTAAGCCTTTGGACAAATTTGAAAAAGTAGTTCATCAAGTTCCGCAGTGGTCGTTTGATGATGCGTTTAGCGAGGAAGATGTGGTAGATTGGGTGGAACGAAATATGAAAGTATTGGAAAAACAACTTGGAAAAAGACCAAGTGATTTAGATTATGTCTGTGAATTAAAAATAGATGGGCTACACATGGTTTTGACGTATGAAAATGGAATTTTGAAAAATGCAGCGACGCGGGGCGATGGCAAGGTCGGCGAAAACGTGACGCAAAACATAAAGACAATTCAATCAGTGCCCTTACGTTTGAGCGAGCCAGTTTCTATGATTGCAGAAGGGGAGGTCTGGTTGTCTGCAAAAATGTTGGAAACGATCAACAAACAACGGATAAAAAATAACGAACCCGAATTTGCTAACCCACGTAATGCTGCGGCAGGAACGATTCGTCAACTTGATTCCAAGATTGTTGCAGAGAGAAAGTTAAGTCTGACTGCATATGATATATCACATATCATATATCACTTATCACATAACAAAAGAGAAATTGACAATCAAGAAAAAGAATTAATCTCTCTAAAGGAACTCGGTTTCCTCACCGACACCCACTGGAAAGTCTGCAAAAACATTGCTGGAATACTCGCCATTCACAAAGAGTGGGAAAAGAAGAAACACACTCAGCCGTTTTGGATTGACGGCATTGTTATCAAAGTAAATCAAAAGAAATATCAAGATGCACTTGGTTTTACCGGTAAATCTCCACGCTGGGCTATAGCATTTAAGTTTCCTGCAGAGCAGGGAACGACCAAAATTGTTGATGTATATTGGCAAGTCGGCAGGACGGGTGTTTTGACGCCTGTAGCCCATATGGAGCCTGTTGCGCTTGCGGGGACAACGGTGACGCATGCAACATTGCATAATTTTGATGAAATACAACGTCTAGGCATAAAAGTAGGTGACACTGTAGTAGTAGAAAAAGCAGGAGATATTATCCCAAAAGTAGTCCGGGTTTTGGATAAGATGAGAACAGGAAAGGAAAAGAAAATAAAAGAGCCAGAAATGTGTCCGATCTGTGGCGGGAAAGTTACCAGTTATAAGTTACTTGCCTCGGCTAAAGCTATGGCGAGCAAGCAAGATACAAACGATGGAGTAGCACTTATATGTACAAATAAAAATTGTTTTGCCCAGCAACTTGAACGTATTATCCACTTTGTTTCAAAGAAGTCTTTTGATATTGATGGGCTTGGTCAAAGGATTGTTGAGCAGCTTATGAATGAAGGACTTATAAAGAATCCAGCAGATATTTTTACATTGACTAGAGGAGATCTAGAACCATTAGAACGATTTGCTGAGAAGTCAGCAGACAATTTGATTACAGCTATTGAAAAAGCAAAACACGTAACATTGTCGCGTTTTATTTTTGGCCTCGGCATCCGTCATGTCGGAGAAGAAACGGCGATTCGTTTGGCAGAAAAATTTGAGAGTATTCAGAAGATAATGAATGTTTCTACTGAAGATTTATTGAATGTTGATGATGTGGGGCCGAGAGTGGCGGAATCTATTGTGGAATATTTTCAAGACAAAGAAAATATAAATTTAGTAAATGATTTGTTAAATAATGGTATAAAAATTAAACACGAAAGAATCAAGATTGGAGATTCAAGATTAAAGAATAAAACGTTTGTTTTGACGGGAACCTTGCAAACAATGTCACGAGAAGAAGCGGAAGCAAAAATACGAGAGCTTGGTGGCCATCCCGGCGGTTCAGTAAGTAAGAAAACTGATTATCTGGTGGTAGGTGAAAATCCTGGGAGCAAATATGGCAAGGCGCAAGAGTTGGGAGTACAGGTAATTGATGAAGATGGATTTGTAAATCTAATGTCCTAAGTTTTTCGTTGGGTTAAAAATAGTGGATTACAAAAAATAACCATACATCATTGGTTATTTTAATTTCAAAAAAATATTTGTGTTAGCTGGTTTTTTTCTAGAATATCTTGTAGTTCTTCTAGAAACGGGGGACAGAAATGTTTAGAATTTGTTTGTATATTGTTGGATATTTCTTTGCGCGATAGCCAGTATATATGTTCAATTTCTGTTTTTTGTGGAGTAATCTTTGAGCCATCATATATAGCAGTGTAAAGAGCCTTGTGTGATCGGTGAATTGCATCAGTGTATACACCTTTCAAGAAGAAAGAAAAAGTCAGACGTTCAATGCCTAGTTCCTCGTGTGCTTCACGAGAAAGAGTGTCTTCGTATGTTTCTCCTGCGCGGACCGTGCCTGATACTGAGGCATCATACATACCCGGATAATTTTGTTTTGTATGCGAACGTTCTTGAATGAGGAGTCTGCCTACTTTGTCAAAGAGATAGAGATGAGATGTACGGCAATAAAGCGTTGGATTTTTGAAAAAATCTTCCCGTGGTAGTACTCCTAGCACATGATCAAATTCATCAACATGAGTGATAAATTCTGGCATATAAAATTTGCTCGCTATATTATATTCTCTCTACCCAGTGTATATCTATTTCTACTTCTAATTCCAAATAGACTTTTTTGTTGAGTGATTGTTCCAGTTCTTTACGAGCCATTTTTCCTATTTCTTTTATTTTGTTTCCGCCTTTACCAATAATAAGTTTTTTATAACGTTCTTGGTCTGTCAAAATACGTGCTTGTATAACAAATATATCTGGTTTTTCTTCGATAGAATCAACATCGACAGTCATTGAATAAGGAACTTCTTTGTCAAATACAGAAAATATTTTTTCTCGAATGATTTCAGCAACCCAAAAGTATTCATTGACATTGGTTATCTGTTTGTCTATATACATGGGTTCTCCCTGTGGTAAGAGCTCTATGACTTTTTCTTTTAGTGGTTGTATGTGGCTTGCGCGTAAAGCTGAGAGTGAGAAAACAGCATCAAAATCAGATCCCCAACGCTCATATTCTGTTTCATGTTTACGTTCTGTCTGGGTGAGATCGCTTTTATTTATGACAAGTATTTTTGGTGTGTCGAGATGCCGTATGAGACCATAGGTATATCGTTCTTCACTACCAATTTCTCGAGTTGGATCAACCACATATAGTATCACATCTACACCATCGAGAGCTTCCTTTGCCCGTTCTATGAGTTTGCCGGTAAGACTACTTTTTTTGTCTTTGAAAATACCTGGTGTATCTATAAACACCACCTGCCCTTCAGGTGTAGTCAGGGCACCATGGATGATATTTCGGGTCATTTGTGCACGAAAGCTAGTGGCAGCTATTTTAGTGCCTACAAGAGTATTGATAAGAGTTGATTTACCGACATTTGAGCGGCCAATGAGGACTGCAAAACCTGATTTCATAATATATTAGGCATAAGCTATAAGTTATAAGTCATAAGAGATAACTAGAGAAATTATAGCTTACGACTTACGGCTTATAGCTTATCACGGACTTGCATAAAAATCAATATTGTCCTATAATTTGTTATAGGAGCCTATAAGGCTTTTTCAAATATGAAAGTCATTTTACTTCAAGATATACAGGGTACGGGCAAGAGAGGAGAAACCAAAAACGTTGCAGATGGCTATGCACGTAATTTTTTGCTCAAAAAAGGTTTGGCGCAAGCTGCCACAAAAGATGCCTTGACCAAAATGGAGACACAACACAAAAAACAGGTACAAGAAGCAGAATCTGACTTGCAACAGCAACAAAAAACAGCAGGCAAACTTGACGGAGGAGAAATAGAAATATTGTCAAAAGTAACAGAAAGTGGCACATTATATGCTGCTATTTCTGTAAGTAAGATTGTACAAGAAATCAAAAATCAACTTGGAATTAGTATCAAGCTTAAACAAGTATTCATAAAAAAACAGATCAAAGAAGTAGGGGAACACGAAATTGTGGTACGGTTTGATCATGGGCTTGAAGCAGAAGTCCGTGTTCTTGTCTCCCAAGAATAAATAATCCCTCCATCCCTGGAGGGATTTTTAATTATATGGTATAATTTTTACGTTTTAATTTAAATTATTTGATATATATGGTTCCAAAAACGAAAAACAAAAAATTTGTCTTTGTTGTTGGTGGGGTTTTGTCTGGGGTTGGTAAAGGCGTGACATCTGCTTCACTTGGTGCCATATTGGAGGCAAAGGGTTTTTCGGTGACCGCGCTCAAAATTGATCCTTATATCAATGTTGATGCAGGAACTATGAATCCGGTTGAACATGGCGAAGTGTTTGTAACCGATGATGGTGATGAGACAGATCAAGATATGGGTAATTATGAACGTTTTCTTGACAGAGATTTGAATTCCGAAAATTATATGACCACTGGCCGTGTGTATTTGACGGTAATAGAAAACGAGAGATCAATGAAATATAAAGGAAGATGTGTCGAAGTAGTTCCCCACATACCGGAAGAAGTAATCAGACGTATTACCAATGCTGCGGAGAAAGACAGAGCAGATATTACTATAGTAGAAGTTGGCGGCACACTCGGCGAATACCAAAACTTACTTTTCCTCGAAGCAGCTCGTATGATGAAGCTCAATGATCCAGACAGTGTTGCTGTCGTGCTTGTGAGTTATTTGCCTGTGCCTTCGCATTTGGGAGAAATGAAGACCAAGCCTACTCAGCAGGCATCACGTCTGCTCAACCAGACAGGATTGCAGGCAAACATTATTGTAGCTCGTGGCCCTATGGAGCTTGATAAGCCTCGTCGTGAAAAACTTGCTGTCTTTTGTGGAGTCCCACGAGAAAATTGTATTTCTGCTCCTGATGTACCATCTATCTATGAGATTCCTATGAGGATGGAACAACAACAGATTGGCAACAAATTACTGAGAGCACTCAAGATGCGTACGCGCAAAACAGATCTGACTGAATGGGGTAAATTCGTCAAGAAAATTTATAATGGAAACAAAGAGATCAAGATAGCTGTAGTAGGTAAATATTTTGGTACAGGTAATTTTACACTTGCTGATTCATACATTTCTGTTATCGAAGCAATTAAACATGCTAGTTGGTATCACAATGTTAAACCCATACTTGAATGGATAGATAGTGAAGAGTTTGAAAAAGACTCTAAAAAGATAAAAAATCTTAAAACGTATGATGGGATTATAGTTCCGGGTGGATTTGGCACGCGAGGTGTAGAAGGTATTATGAAAGCGATACAATTTGCTCGGGAAAATAACGTACCATATCTTGGTCTATGCTATGGCATGCAGCTTGCAAGTATTGAGTTTGTCCGCAATGTGCTTGGTAAAAAAGATGCTCATACCGTAGAAGTCAACCCTGAAAGTAAAAATCCGGTTATCCATATAAACCCTCGACAGGCAGATAATGTACGCAAAAATCGTTATGGTGGTACTATGCGTTTGGGCGCTTATGATTGTGTGTTAAAAAAGGGGAGCAAAGTACAGAAAGCATATGGGCTAGACAAGATCAGTGAACGTCACCGCCATCGCTATGAATTCAATAATGATTATCGTGAGGAGATAGAAAAAGCAGGATTGCGCGTCGTAGGAGTAAATCCTGAATCTGACCTTGTCGAAATAGTAGAATTGAAAGATCATCCTTTCTTTGTAGGTACACAGTTTCATCCTGAATTTAAGTCTCGACCTATGCGTCCGCAACCGTTGTTTAGGGAGTTTGTAAAAGCAATTTTGTCAAAGAAAAAATGATTATATATACATTAAAATACGGCTTGCGCAAAGTCGTATTTTTTTATCTTGAAAAAGCCTATCACTCATGGTAGAGTACCTTATATGACTTCAAAATCAAGTTACAATATATATGACACGACGAGAGAAGCTTGGAGAGCCATGTACCGGGCTATTGAATATGCTACAAAGTCAATTTATTGGGAAGTGTATATTTTGGTAGATGAAGGTACCGGACTTGATTTTTTTGAATTGCTCAAAAAGAAGGTAACAGATGGCGTTGACGTGAAATTGATACTTGATTATTGGGGGAGTTTTGCTTTATCGAGTAAGAAGGTGGATGAATTAAAAAAGGCAGGTATAGATATTCGTTTATTTAGACACGCACGGAATCCTTTCAAAGGCTTTCACCAATGGCTCACACGTCGGACACATCGTAAAGTACTCATAGTAGATGAACGCATCGGGTTTGTTGGTGGGGTCAATGTATTCAAAGCGTCAAAAAATTGGAAAGATATACACATAATGTTCAAGGGTAAAGTAGTCAGGTCACTCTTGCGTTCTTTTGCCAAGACATATGTCATGTGTGGTGGCGAAAAGGCAGACATTCGTCATTTATTTCAATATACATATCGCGTTGAACACGATTCTCTAGATTTTGTTTATGATGATACGGGAAGAAAGTATTCTCGTATGCGAAAAAAGTACATAGATGCTTTATACAAAGCTCGTGAACGTGTGGTATTGTTTTCTCCTTATTATCTTCCTGACAAAGAAATTCTCAAGGCTATGTGGAGCGCACGTAAGCGAGGAGTAAAAATAGATATGCTCATTCCACTTCGAGCAGATTTAGTCATTGCAAAGTATGCGGCATATGCATTTTTTTCTTTGCTTCATAAACGAGGTATCAAAATTCATTTGGCAAAGAAGATGATGCATGGCAAAGGTATTATTGTAGATGGCAAATGGGCTATGGTAGGAAGTAGTAATATGGAGCCAGCCAGTCTGTATCATAATCAGGAGACGAATGTCCATATGAGTGATAAACGGCTTGTAAAGAAAATTACACGCATACTTGAACGTTGGATACATGATGCAAAGCCATTTGATAGTATTGCATGGGAGAAAAGAGGCCGATGGCATAAGTTGAAAGAGCGTATCGCCACAAAAATGTATAAATTTTGGTTTGGTTTAAAATAAAGAATATGAACAACACAGAGCCCCTTGCCGACAGGATGCGCCCCAAAAATTTTGATGAATTTGTAGGACAAGAGCAGATTATAGGCAAGGGGAAATTATTGCGCAAACTCATTGAACACGACGAGCTTTCTTCAATTATGTTTTGGGGACCACCGGGAGTTGGCAAAACAAGCTTAGCAAATCTTATTGCCGAGCAGACGCAATCATATTTTGAAGTTCTAAGTGGCGTTGAGAGCGGGAAAGACGATTTACGAAAAGTCATAAAAAGAGCTGAAGAACGGATGAAGTATGAACAGAAACGTACCATTTTGTTCATAGATGAAATTCATAGATGGAACAAGGCGCAACAAGACGCTCTGCTTCCGTATGTTGAAAAAGGAAAGATTGTTTTAATTGGAGCGACTACAGAAAATCCATCTTTTGAAATTATTGGTCCTTTGTTATCACGCTCACGAGTTTTTATTTTAAAAAAATTGGGGGAGGATGATATTATCAAGATTATTAAACAAGCTTTGGAAGATAAGGAAAGGGGATTGGGCGAGTACAAAGTTGAAATTGAGAACGAGACTATTGAGATGCTTGCAGAACTTGCAGGAGGAGATGCGCGTGTTGCATTGAATGGGCTTGATCTAGCGTTTAAATCAAAGAATAGGGAACAGGGATTAGGGGATAAAATTGAAATCGTGAAAGAAGATGTAAAGGAAGCGCTTCAACGAACACATCTCGTTTTTGACAAAAAAGGTGAAGAGTTTTACAATCTCATTTCTGCTTTACACAAAGCTATGCGTGGCAGTGACGCAAATGCAGCATTGTATTGGCTGGCGCGTATGCTTGAGGGTGGTGCAGACCCGCTCTATATCGCGCGTAGGGTATTGCGTTTTGCATCCGAAGATATAGGTATGGCCAATAGTGAAGCGATGATTCAAGCAAACGCAGCATATGATGCGTGTCACAAAATTGGTTATCCTGAATGTTCAGTACATCTTGCTCAGGCAGTTGTATATTGTGCAAAATCAAAAAAATCCAATGTGTTGTATACTGCATATCAAAAAGCGGCAGAAGATGCAAAAGCGACTTCACATTTGGGAGTTCCGCTTCATCTACGAAACGCACCCACCAGATTCATGAAAGATATTGGGTATGGGAAGGATTATAAGTATTCGCCTGATTTTGGTTATAAAGAAGAACAAGAGTATTTGCCAGAAGAGTTAAGAGGAAAAGATTATATCAATTTTAAAAATAAAAAATTAAAATGAAAATATTTTTTGTCTTAGGTTACGGCGTGCCAAAAGATATAATGATTGATGAAAACTATAATCGTTATTTGGGTTTTGTATTTAATAAGATCTTTGATGAAGCGCGCGGACAATCAGCCTATGTTGGATTTTGTGGTGGTCATACTGACTGTTTTCCACCGTACAAAAGAACTGAGGCAGGGGAGATGAAGAAATTATTTGTGCATCTAGCCCATCGAAGTTTTGTCAGAAAAGAAACAAAAAATTGGCACTATATCAAGGAGGAGCGTTCAGTATGTCGGCTGGAAAATTTTTTATATGCATACGAATATGTTAAAAAAGAAAATATTAAGAAATTAGAAATAACATTTTTTTGTGAATATACTCGACGTAAAAGAGCCAAAGAATTAATAAAGAGAATTTTTGAAGGCTATAAAGTAAATTTAGAATCAGTTGATTTTGATTTGAGCCTTAATCGTTATTTGGATGAAGAATTTATAGAAAAGAAAGAGAAAAGACAGGTGGCGTGGAGTATACGAGCTTTGAAAGATAAAAAAGAACTTAAAAAATTTATTCAAAATCATAAAGACAAATTGGTATTTTTTAGAGAGCATGATTACATAAACAATCCCCATGTAGTAAAAAAATGGTGGAATAAAAATGATATATTAAATTAATAACTTTATATATGAGTGAACTAGGAATAGGGAGAATAGGTGTAGTAAAAAGTCTTGATGGTACAACAATTGACCAAGGCTTTGAGGATGGAAGTCCAAGAGAAGAAGAACCAGTGCCAGAAATAGATAAAGCAAAATTAAGCGATCTCGTATCTTGGGTACATAGTTTCGTGTCTGAAATGCATGCACATAGACATGTTGTGCGACCAGGCACAATGGAGAATATACAGTCAACAGTAGATAGTCTTAGTAGAGCTGAATTAGTTATATTTTTGAATATAAGTAGTCAGGAAAAGTTTGAAAAAGATAGAGTTTTTTATTATGCACTGCTTCACAGGATGAGAAAAGATGGGTTGATTGGGGAAGATATTTCTGAATTATGAAGAAGTTTTTACTTCATACCTGCTGCGCGCCATGTAGTATTGCAATAATTGATGAATTACAGAGTCAATATGATTTGACGGTCTTTTTTTATAATCCAAACATACACCCGGAAGAAGAATATATGAAACGCAAGGCTGAGGTAGTGAAAGTCTGTCAGGAGTGGGGAGTGAAGATGGTGGATATGGATTACGAGGTAGAGAAGTGGCAGGATGTCACCAAAGGATTTGAGAAAGAGCCAGAAGGCGGAGTACGATGTTCAAAATGTTTTGCATTACGCTTAGAAAAGACGGCACAATACGCGGCTGATAATAATTTTGAGATTTATTCTACGAGTTTAACCAGCGGACGTAATAAAAAAGCGGATGTTATTTTTCCGCTGGGAGAGTTTTTTGGAAATAAATATGGGATTGAATTTTTAGCAGAAGATTGGAAAAAAGGCGGACGACAGGAAAGGGGTAGAAAAATGGTTGAGGAGAAGGGGATATACCGGCAAAATTATTGTGGATGTGTGCATAGTTTAAAGTCAAAAATCTAAGTTGATAAGTCTTTCTTGGTCTTTTTGGTGTTTAATAACTATATTTTTTATATGCTTGTTTTTTAACAAGTTTTTTATTTTTTCCGGCCACTCAATCAAACAAATTGTGTCTGGTGCACCCAAATAATCTTCCACACCTATTTCAACAAGTTGTTCCTCATCCTTTAGACGATATGTGTCAATGTGTATTAGACTTCGGACTTCCTGCCTGCCTGCAGGTACGGCGGACTTCGGATTTCGGATTGTGTATTCCTGCATTAAAGTAAAAGTAGGGCTTACTACTTCGTCTATCTCAAAATACTTTGCAATGCCCTTTGTTAGAGTTGTTTTTCCTGCACCCAGGTCTCCATGAAGCAATAAAATATCGCCACCCTGCAATTGAGAAGCGATATCCTTGCCAATAAGAGTTGTTTCCTCTTGATTTTTTGTGGTATACTCCATAGTACGTTTAATCTTAAACTATTATTGAATATTTTTCAATATGGAAAAAGAATATGTTTATGGACCGGTAGGTACAGTATTGACTGATTATGATGGTGAACATCTTTTTTTGGTGTATGGACGTCCGGGTAAAGACCCCAAAGAGGTGAGGGAGCAAGGTTTATGGTTGGCAGATACATTAGACAAAATTCATCAAGAACATCCTAAAAATAAATATAAAATACTTGTTGACCTTGATAAACTTATGTTGTTGCGACTTGATGACGTTTCTAGAGGGATATACCGAGAAATTATAAAACGTCCATATCTCAAAAAAATAGCCATATCAGGGGATGCACTCAATTATACCAAAATTCTTCCCTTACTTATTATTTCTCGTTTTAGGAGATCAAAAATTCGTTTCTTTTTACACATTGCAGATGCTTACAAGTGGCTTAAATGGAAGACTTCACAATAAATAAAATCTCGGTACAACCGAGATTTATTTTATGAAAGTTCTGGATATAGAGGAAATTTTTTAGTCAATTCTATTACATTGGATTTAATGCTTGCCAGCTTGGTATTATCTTGCCAGTTTTCAATTGCTTCGTTGATCCAATCGGCAATGATTTCCATTTCTATCTCTTTCATACCACGCGTCGTCAAAGCCGGAGTGCCAAAACGAATACCTGATGGATCCATTGGACTTCTTGGGTCATCGGGAATCATATTTTTGTTCAGAGTAATTCCTGCAATATCGAGTGCATTTTGGGCCTGTTTGCCTGTTACGCCTTTGGAAGAAAATACATCTACCAGAAGTAAATGGTTGTCAGTGCCACCAAAACATAAGGTATATCCAAATTCATTAAATTTTCTTTCCAAAATTTTAGCGTTTGTCTTTATCTGTTTGGCATATTCTTCAAATGCTGGTTCTAGAGCTTCTTTGAATGCTACAGCTTTGGCAGCAATATTATTTTCGTGAGGTCCACCTTGTAACCCAGGGAAAACAGCTTTGTCTATTTGTTTGGCAAATTTTTCTTTACACATGATCATACCGCCACGAGGGCCACGTAAGGTTTTGTGTGTAGTAGTTGTCACTACATCAAAAATAGGCACAGGATTATCCATCTGTTTGCCTGCGATTAATCCCCCGATATGTGCAACATCGGCCATGGTAATAGCCCCGACTTCATCAGCAATAGCCTTTATCTTTTCGTATTCAATTTCTCGAGAATATGCACTATATCCAACCAAAATCATTTTTGGTTTGTGTTCAATCGCCATGTCGCGTAAATTGTCCAAATCTATTTTTCCTTTGGCATTTGTTTTGTAACGGATAAAATTAAATATCTTTGCCATGTAGGTGACTGGATGCCCGTGAGTCAGATGTCCTCCGTGTGATAGATCCATGCCGAGGATAGTGTCGCCAGGTTCAAGCAATCCAAAATACACTGCAATATTCATAGGAGCGCCAGATAATGGTTGGACATTCACATGCTCAGCACCGAAGAGTTGTTTGGCACGTTCAATGGCGAGACCTTCGATGACATCAATATATTCACAGCCACCGTAGTATCTTTTGCCAATGTATCCTTCTGAATATTTATTTGTCAGTACAGAACCGAGTGCCTCGAGGACTGCGAGAGAAACAAAGTTTTCACTAGGGATCATTTCCAAGCCTTGTTCTTGGCGTTGTAGTTCTTTTGTTATTGCCTCTTGGATTTGAGGATCATATCCCATAAGTTTTTGTGTATTCATAAAATAGAGGTTATAGATATTAATTTTTAGGTTATAGACTTTTTTCTACAACATATTTTTGTATTCGTTGATTATTGTTATAACATTTGGTGAGCAGTCACTGGGTAGATGATATATATCAAACCATCCCCATTCTACAATATCAACCCCAGGTTTAATTTCACCAATACGTCGTGCAAGAAAATGATACAATATCCAATGTATGTCACCATCGTCACGTTCTATCGTATTAAGGGGTCTTATAATTTCTATATCGATACCCATTTCTTCTTTGACTTCACGTGTGCATGTTTCTTCTGGAGTTTCATTGTTTTCTTTTTTCCCTCCAGGGAAAAGCCATCGCGTAATGCCATAGTCTTTTTGCTCTTTGTTGAGCAATACTTTCTCATTCTCGATAATTACTGGACCTGCTGCTATGATCGTTTTCATAGTTGATTTTTAGCTTATTTCAGAGTATATTAAGTCTATCATTTTTAGTAATTTGAATCAAATATCTATGACATGGATGTTGTATGCAGTATTAGCTCGTATGTTTTGGTCATTTACAGGTATTTCTGAGAAGTATCTTGTTGATAAAAAATTTAAAGATCCAACAGTATATCTTGTAATTGGTTTTTTTGTAGGTCTCATTTCGCTTAGTATTATTCCATTTGTTGATTTTCACATACCACCACCCAAATTTTTTTTACTGAATAGTATAGCCGCACTTTTCTTTTTTATGGCAACCTTTTTTTATGTCAAAGTTTTGCAGCTTGAAGAAATATCTCGTGTCAACTTATGGTGGAATATAACACCGATCTTTACTTTTTTGATCGCGTGGCTTGTCATAGATGAAAGTCTTGACGCACAGCAGTTATTGGCCTTTGTGTTTCTTGTGAGTGGCGCAGTAGTCACTTCATTACATGTTGCCGGGAAAAAGATTGTTATCTCACGTGCATTATTTCTTATGTTAATTTGTTGTGTGCTCTATGCCTGCCATGATGTGATTGTTCGTTATATAAGTAGTCAGATACCTTTTTCCACAATATATATTATCAATGCGTTTTTATTTGCTTTTTTTAGTTTATTTTTCTTTTTATCTAGAGACTTTCGAAAGAAGTTCAAAGAACAAAAAAATTCTGTTGGTTTCCCGTTGAATCTTGTTATTCTTATTATCATTGTCGCGTCACTTAGTCGCGCGGGGATTGTTGCAAATTTAAAAGCGATTTCTCTTGGCCCTGTTGCACTTGTTGGGGCTGTAGAAGGCTTTCAGTCATTGTTTGTATTTGTGTTGGCAGTTTTACTTTCATTATTTTTCCCCCATATAATAAAAGAGGAACTGGATAGAAAAAATTTATTATTGAAGATAGGAGCGCTTATTTTGATGATGGGCGGAGTTATTATTTTGTCTTTGGATTGATACATAAATTTTTGATTAGAAATAGAAAACAAAAATCGGTGTCTGTACACCGATTTTAAATAGTTTTCATCATATAGGTTCCTCGTTTTTTGTATCGCAACTTTCGGTAATATCCTCGTACCCCCACACCTGAAATAACAGCTATTTTTTTATATCCGTTTTTCTTTGCAATTTTCTCTGCTTCCGTGACGAGTTTTTTACCTAGTCCTTTGTGTTGGGATGCTGTTTTATTTTTTTCCCCTAGTTCAAGAAGTTGACCATAGGTGTGGAGTTCGCGGATAAATCCTAAGCCTTTTAAGTTTCCTAAGTCGATTGAGTCTTCTAAGTTTTGCATGTGAGGAGTTTTTTCTTTATACCTTGGCAATCTTAATCTAAGAAAGGCAAAAACAATTTGTCTCTTTGAATCTTCTCCGCCCGAGGCGGATGCGCCTTGGGCGCAATAACTAAGAAAGTATTCAGTCCCACCGATTGTTTCGTATGTATCAATAAAAAGTTTTGGTGCTTTTGTGCTGAAGTGCTTTTGTGCTGAAGTGCTTGCATGACCAACTTCACGGCATCTCAAACATTGGCATGTGAGCCCACGTTGTTTCATTTCTTGTGCGAGGTATTCTCGTAAATTGGTAATTGCATTGCCACCCTGTATTTCCTCATTGGGAATATCTCGAATGAGGCGTGATATACGGCAATAGCGTGGCGTGAGCGTTTTCATTTGTATAAGCGCCTCAAATAAATCTTCTTTGGGGTATGGTTTGTATCTGCTATCTTTAAACCATTGATAGAGTTCCGCTGTCTTGATCACCGTACATGGATAGATTTTTACCATGTCAGGCCTGAATCCTGGGTCGTCAAAGAGTATTTTGTACATATCTACATCATGTTTTGCTGTAGTACCTGGCAGATCAGGCATGAAGTGTAAGTCAACTTTGAATCCTGCTTGTCGGAGGAGGAGAATGGCATCTTTGAATTGCTGTACGGTGTGTCCACGATGTACTAATTTCAAGATTTCGTCATCGGGTGCTTGGAGGCCAAGCTCTATCCGTGTACATCCTTGCTCACGCATGTGGTAGATTGTTTTTGGAGAAATGGCATCGGGACGAGTTTCGAGTGTAAGGCCGATGATCTTATGCTTTGCTTTGAAATCGTTATATTTTTGTTCAGCGTCTAATTTCTTCTGTAATGTTTCTATTGTTAAATTGTTAAATTGTTCTATTGTTTTACTGTTACGTGTTACGTGGTGTGTGTTACGTGAAAGATCATTACATGCCTGGAAAGATCGCAAAATAAACCAGTATTGGTATTTGAGTGGGTAAGCGTTCCATGTACCACCTTTGATAATATATTCTATTTTATCAGTTGGGTGTCCATTCATTTTGAGTGTTTCGATACGACGGAGCATTTGTTCATATGGATCAAATGCAAGTGCAAGTGCTCGTGCGGCTGCTGGCTCAGTTGCTATATAACTTTTGGGCATGCGTATTTCTGTAGGACAATAAATACACGTACCAGGACAGGCATATGGTTTGACGAGAGACGTGACTATAGCTACTCCCGAGAGCGTCCGTATGTCTGCTTTGCGGATAAGTATTTCAATTTTTTCATTTTTTGTAATACTTTTCTTTTTACACAATTCTTGGTACACTGAGAGCAATTGTCGATTGGATGGCTGAGGGATTTTAAGTTTACTACATATTCTTCTTCGCGCATCATCAAACTGCGTCTTGGTGGACGGTTTATTTTCTACTATATATTGTATAACTTGTTCAAGTTGGTTCATGTATGATAAACAAAGATTTTGTACAACTTAATAAAGAAACATATAACGCAATCGCACCATATTTTGCGCAAACCCGTAAGTATCTTTGGGATGATTTGAAACCCTTGAAGAAATATATGAAAGATGGCTACAAGATACTTGACCTCGGGTGTGGGACAGGCCGATTATACCATCTTTTCACAGATTTTCAAGGTATAGAGTATATTGGCGTGGACCAGAGCAAAGGACAGCTTGATCTTGCACGCAAGGAATTTCCTCAAAACACATATATAGAAACAGAGATGACAGAGCTTCCGTTTGAGGACCATACCTTTGATAGTATATATTGCATTGCGACGTTTCATCATTTACCGGATGAGAAAAGTCGGTTGAGATCGCTTCAAGAGATGAAGCGTGTTTTGAAGCTGGGCGGGATAATTATTATGACAAATTGGAACTTGCATTCCAAAAGTGCACAAAAAATGATAGCAAATAAAAAATATAAAGTAGGGGATGAAGTGGACGACATTATAGTTCCTTGGATGAATGACAAAGGGGAAGTGTTAGGAGAGCGATATTACCACGGGTTTACATTGGATGAACTACGTGGGCTATTTGCAGAAGTGCAACTTGAATTAGAGGATCAATATTATACAAAAAAAGGGGAAAAAGGGGAAATAGGTGATCCAGGAAATATAGTGAGTATATTACATTCCGGTCAATAGACAGACGATTACACCAGTGTACGTGCGTCCTTTTTCTAAAGATTTTTTGAGACCTGCAATAGAAAGTGCAGCATTAGGAGAGACGAGTATATTGCACGTATCCTCAATAAGTTTTTGTGCTTGATGTATATCTTCATCACATACAACCCAACCACAACCGTTGGTTTTTTTAATTATATTTACAACTTTGTCTTTGCGATGGGCTATCTTGTCTACAATAGCACCGGCTGGAGACACATCTGTCGTGGTGAAGTCTGTATCAAATTTTTTGGCAATAGGGTGGCACGCTGTTGTCTGGACTATGTGAATTTGGGGTTTTTGTTTGCCGCCCCATTTTGAAGGTGGTATATAGTCAAATGCTTCACCCAAAGCTTGGGCAGTAGTGCCCGAAGAAGTGGGAATAAAAATTGCTTCAAGGTTTGGTATTCTGTTTAGTTCATCAGCAAGTTCATAATACCCGAGAAGCGCACTATCATCTGTGGATTGACGTAAGTATTTGACATGAGGATTTTCTTTTTCTATCTGGAATGCAGATTGTTTTGGTTTTTCTACTTGTTTGAGTTTTATATTTTTGTCTTCTATGAGTGTTGTAAGGATTTTTAATTTTTCAGGATTAATATGATGACCGACGAGAACAGTTAAATTTAGTTTTTCGTCGTTGTTTCTATTATGTGCCTGGATAGCATGTATGGCTGCTATTGCTGCATTTCCTGATGAAGAGATAACGAAGTTGGTATATGCAGGACCTATTTCTTCTAGACCATCTTCTGTCTTTATACGTTCACCCTTCGCATATCGTTTGATCATGAGTGGAATAGAACGTCCTTTGTGAGATCCGTATTTGTGTTGATCTTCACGTTTGAGGTATATATCCACGCCGAGTGCCTTGTTGAGTTCGGGAAATGTTTGTTGGGCAGTTTTCATATGTTTTTGCATGACGCATAACCCAGATAACATGACGCATGGGTTATGTTATTTGGGTGATGAGTTATAAACTTGAATAAATAAAATAAATTTGTTATTATAATTACATTATCTTTAATTGCTATTATTATGAAACTCGTTTGTCCAGAATGTAAAAATGAAGTGAATCTTTCCCGCTATCCAGATTTAGCTGTAGACCAAGTCATAGAGTGTGATGTGTGTGGAATTACGCTTCTTGTTACGAGTATTGATGGAGAGAATGTAGGGACAGAAATTGTTGATGAGGGTAAATAAGCTTTGTAAGCAGGATAGCTAGAGTAAGCAAAGTAAGCTTACTCTTTTTGTTTGTTGAATAATTTTTGTTTGAATGTCTCAAGCTCGTCTTTGTAATACATATTCAATAATTCGAAGGTGATGTCTTTTGAGCCAAAATATCCTGATGTCGCATGTGCCAAAAATTCATCAAAATCGACTGGCTTTATTTCAATTTTTTCTCCAGCATCAAGGTTTTGGTCTGCCACTTTTTTACAATTGCGCGCGATGAAACGGTGTATCGTCCATTCTATTTTATTGTACGGTTCACGCGTTTGCCAGAGTTCCCAATCGTCTGACGCAAGCCCTGTCTCTTCTAGTAGTTCGCGCTTGGCACAGGCGAGCGGATCTTCGTTTTCATCTTGTCGTCCGCCGATTACACCAAATCCACGTTGTATAGTTGGCTGTTCTTCTTCTATCAAAATAATTTTTTCGTCCATGGTTGCTATGACCTGGATGGTATCAGGGCGTTTGAGCATCTCAAAAGTTTCAGTTGTCTCATCAAACATTTTTTGTTCCCATTGATACACATCAAAAATTATTCCAGAGAATACTTTTTTTGCTTGTTGAGGAATTTTCATATAAAAAGGCTTACGAGGCTTACAATGCCTACAAGGCTTATTATTTTTTGTGAGCCTTGTCAGCCTTGTGGGCTTTGTAGGCTTTTTGTTAGTTTTTCAATCATCCCTCTAAATCCATGACTCCCTAAAAATATAATGACGTCCCCATTCTTTGAACTATTCATGAGGTGTTTCATAAGCTGTTCATCGTTATCTATATAGTTTACATTGTTGTGGGTTTGAGCAATGATATCTCTCAGTTCGTCGCCTTCTAGGGGCTGTGGTTTATTTGGATCCTTTTTGATTGTAGTTAGTCGTGGGATGATAACCTCGTCGGCATCTATAAATTTGTTGTCATAGCCTGGAATCGCCTCGGATAAACGGTTACCTGAGTTTGGTTCAAATACGGCAATGATTTTTCCAGCGTAGATTTTTTTTAAACTCCTGAGTACTGCCTCTGCTTTTTTGGGTGAATGGGCAATATCATCAAAAATGGTTACGCCATTGTTGTATCGTTTCTCAAGTCTTCGTTTGATATTTTTAAAGGTAGCAAGCGCATGTATTATTTTTTCAGGATCAATGTCTATCTGATGTGCAAGTGCAAAACAACCAGTCATATTATCAGCCATGTAGTCACCGAGAGACGAGGTTGTTACGTTATAGGCCGTGTTTAGGTTATAGGTTATAGGTTTTAGGGTGTTATTTTTTGGATGGTAGATAATATCAAAACTAGTTCCGTCTTTTGTTGTGATAACATTTTTATATTGGTAGTCATTGTCTTCGATTTTTCCGTATGTAATAGTTTTTGCTTGTGACAACTTTGATAATTCTGGTAGATCATGAGTTACTTTTGCAGATAGTATGACGATACCTTCTTTTGGAATTTGTTTTAGCAAATTTGTGAAAGCATTTATATAAGATTGTTCCGTCGGATACACATCTGCGTGATCCCACACTACTGAGGTCAAAAGTAAATGGGTGGGGGAGTAGTGTGCAAATTTTGGACCATTATCCCAACGTGCACTTTTGTATTCATCACCTTCGAGTATTGAGTATGTTGAGTCAGTAAGTTCTGCAGCTGGAATATCATTGAGGCTGATGCCCCCAAACATATAGCTTGGATCAAAATTATTTTCTTTGAGGATCCAGGTGAGAATCGCGGTACTTGTAGATTTCCCATACGTGCCTGCACAGACAATAGAATTTTCTTTTACAAAAAATTCAGCAATTACTTCAGGATAGGATTTATATGGAATATTATTTTTTTGTACGTAAAGCCATTCTGGATTTGTTGATCCTGCGACATTTCCTACTACTACAAGATCAGGATTATTCATGCGTTCTGGATGCCAGCCAGTATAATAATTAATGCCATTGTCTTTTAGATAAGTAGAAATAGGAGGATAAATACCAACATCACTGCCGGTCACTTCATAACCAGCTTTTTTCAATGCTAAAGCTAGTGCGCTCATAGCGACACCACAGATACCGATGAAGTGGATTTTTTTGATTTTAGGTTTCAGATGTTTATATTAGTAGGTTTCAAAATATTTTTTAATTCTTCAATATCTGTTTGCCAAACTTTCCCATCAAACCATTCCAATCCTGCAAATTGTAATTTATATACATCAGTTGGACGAGAAGCAGATCCGAGATACATATATTTTTTGTTATTTTCTTGCGCATAGAGGATGGTGTGGAGCATCATGGACATACCCAGATTAGGTATTAGGTTGTAGGTTTTAGGTAGTAGATCGTAGAAAGGGTAGGAATAGTGGAGGATATTATTATTTTCATAACAGATTGCATAACCAATTGTTTCTGACCCAAGGGAATAGGAAAATAGCGTGTTGAAGTTGTACTCAGTTGTCAACAGTTCCTTTACTTTATTAGCAGAAAAAGTTCCGTCGCCGAATTTGGTTGTATAAAAATCTTTGGCCATTTTTCCAATAGACCAATGATAGTTATTCGTTGGTAGCTGTTTGTCAGATAGTACCAAGTCCTTAGTTTTTCGTAAGATTCTACGATTTTCACTAGATAATTTAAATTTATTCAAATCAATTCGTACACTGCGTGTCTGGTTCATTACACCTTTCTCTTTGCGCGTAAAAACATAACCGTCATGGTATAGGCGGTTGATAGTGTTGTCAGAAAAGTCAGTGATAGTTTGTTCGTCCCATTTTAAATATTGGTTCATAGCCAATAGTTCATAGCCAATAGTGTGTAACTACGAACTATTGGCTATTGGCTTTGAACTAATATAATGCAATCCACAACCCCAGTAGTACAACCGCTGCATGCATAATCCAAAATCGCATGACCGTTTTTTCTTCACTCCATCCGCGCATTTCGAAATGGTGATGAATAGGCGCCATCTTGAATATACGTCGGCCAAGTGTATATCTGCCTGTGATTTGGATGATGACACTTAGGAGCTCTGCATAAAAGATAAAACCAAGAAGTGGTAATAAAAACATGCGGTTGATCACAATAGTGTTGATAGCAAGGAGAGCACCAAGACCGAGCGACCCCACATCTCCCATTTGGAAACGGGCTGGCTTGATGTTGAAGTACGTGTAGGCGATGAGCGCGCCGACAGTTGTGGCATTGAGGAGCGCAATTTCTTGATATCCTTGGAGCCAACTCATGATGGTAAGCGTAGAAAAGGTAAGAAGGAGGGAACCACCTGCGAGTCCATCCATGCCATCGGCCACATTGACTGCATTGGCAGTAAACATGACAAAGAAAATAATAAGTGGTATGAGGAGCCATCCAATATTTATAAAACCATCAAAAGGAACATATACTTGTTGCCAATGTTCGCCAAGCTTGAAATAAATCCACCATGCAGTGATAGCACCTGCTACGAATTGCAATAATAATTTTTCATGAACATGAACACCTCTGCCCGGGTGCCTACTGAGCCACACAGATGTGCGTTTGAATAGAGACCAAGGGAGTGTGATGACATACCATATACGCATTTTCCAATCTTTATGTACTCGAATGAGTGTAAGAACTTGAGAAAGTTTTCTACTGCGTCTCTCATGGCCATATATATTCATCACATCATCTATGCCGCCAAGTAATGCAGCAAGGCTCATGACACCAATAGGTACCCAAGTGAAGCTTCGTTCCCAATTGAATACTACTGTGACAATAGCCACCGTGAGTATGACAAGGAGACCACCCATGACTGGTACACCAGCTTTACTTTTTCGTGCGCCCATGGCAAGTGTCGCATCATATTCTTGTTTGCGCGTGAGATTATATTTATAAAGAAATTTGATAAGAAGTGGAGCCCAAAGGAATGCGATAATACAAGAAATCAGACCAAAACTAATGGCCTGTTTGAGTAGTTCAAGTGATTCCTGAGGGATTGTCATAGATAGGATCAGTGTATCAGATTTCTTCTTTTTTTTCAATGAGAATTTCACCATGCGCTCTGTGGGTCCACTGGGCTTGATTTTTTTGTATTTTTGTATAAAATAGAGGCGTTTTTGACGTGTCCCATTTGCATGAGGAGGGAGGATAGATTGGGCGTGGGTTGGGAAATCATCGCCGTAAGGAACGGCGAACACAACCGCCGTCCCCACTTCGAACGGTGCGCAGTGCGACTCGATGATGTCGCTGATGTGCACAAGAGTGGTGGAGAAACGGTGGTCGTCTACGACCACAACACCATCTGGAATCGCGAACCAGAGGTATTGGGTCGGTTTCCGTTGACGGATGTGTCTCGAGCCCTCAGACGGGCTCGCGGAAAGGGTAAGAAATGAAGCCGGGTTCTGGCTTCACCAAGTTCGGGCACGGCCCTGCACGGCCCGAGCGTCAGCTCGACGGGCTCTGTGGCCTCGCAGCCACGAGGGCTCGCCATGCGGGCAAGACACATGTGTCCTCGCCTCGTCCGCCGTCTCCCCCGAAGGAGACAGTGGAAGAACCGGCGAAGGGTGCCACTGGCGAGGCGCCCAAGCCGTAAGAGGTCGGGAGACGCCCGCATGTGGGCGGGTATAAGGAAGGAGATTTTCCGGTGTGCCACATCACACCGAGGAGTTCTGGGATTGAGAATATCTTTGTTCTAGAATTAAAAACAACTCTTTTTGATGGGAGTTGTTTTTTGATAGATAAAAAGTAGTAATTAGTATAGCTTTTGTTATAAAAATTAACTGAACAAGTCATTCTCCCCCTGTTAGGGGGAGTTAGAGGGGGTCTTTAGTAAGATACCATGTCTTATCACACGAAAGACCTCCCCATTACCCCTCCTAATAGGAGGGGAGTATTGTTTACTATTTTATAAAAATAACAAAAAAATAAGTAGTATATTTCTCAATGTTAGAAAAGAAATAGCTTCCCATCCAAAATGTATAAGTGATTCTTGCATATAAAAGGGGACTGTGGGGCCAAGCAGAAGAATTATTGCAAATACACCAAGAGAAATGATCTGTCGTTTGTTTAATTTTTGATCCGTGTTATTATTGTTGAATATGTTATAGATGATGAATGGAATAAGCCAAAATATAAATTGTGGAGACAAGACTTTGTTCAATAATATAAAAATGAGAATCGCAATAAGAGAATAGTATGCAATGTTTTTCTTGTTTTTATAGCTTTTGTAATATACAAATAATAATCCCAAAATGAGTATAGGAAAGATGAGTGGTAGAATAATGTTTGTCCAAGTCCCTTCAATATTGAATGAGCCATAATTAAATATAGTGCTATAGTGTATATCTTTTGTAGCAATTATATCAAATACATTTCCATATAGACTTTCGTTGTGGATACCACGATTTGTATGATACGAGAGACCATCTTGCTGAATAGCAAACGGAACAGAAAATGATCCTATAAGGATTATGAAGACAATTGTTGCTGTGTATGAAAAAAAATATGAGAACAATTGTTTTTTGTTTTGCAGTAAATATATGAGAAATATGGGTAGTAGGACAGCAGGGAACCATTTTATGGTTGTTGCTATGGCAAGTAGTATGGCGCTGGCCAGATATTTATTTTTTTGAAAAAGAAATAAAGATAAGAAGGCAATACACGTCGGCACCATATCAAATGTACTGAGCACCAAAAAAGGATTTGCAAAAATAAATAACAATATAAATATAGTGCCAAGTAGAATTTGTTTTTTTACTGTGGTAAATTTGAGCCCTGCAAGTGTGAGGATCCATGTCGCAAGATAAAAAATAGCAATACGTAGGCTAAAACAAAAATGATATGCACCCCATGGTGTCTCAAAAAAGTTTTGTAGTAGGTCAGCAGGGAATGTTACAGATTTGAAATATAACCATGCTCCAACAGGATATTCGAGAGTTCTACCTTCGAGATTGAGTGTTGGTTCATATGCAAAACGCCAAAAAATACCACGTTGGTCAAGTGGTACAAAACCTTGAGGAAAAAAAGTAAGAATAAAAATAACGCCAGTCAAAAAGAGGATGGCGAGGATGATAGTAGGACGGTAGTTTTTGAGGAACTGAAACATAGAATAGAAAATTCACCTAATTGCCTAATTCACCTAATTTCTAATAAAACTCAAAATACCTAAATTAAAAATTTGTGATTGATATTTTATTAGGTGAATTAGAAATTAGATGAATTAGGTGAATTTAACTGAGTGCTTTAATTCTTCGAATTTGTATTTTTTCTGCGGTGTCTTTGTATCGTTTCATCTCTTCGCAGTTCCACTGTTGTTCTGTTATAGATTTTGAAGTATTGATAATCGTAATAGTTTCCTCGCGTACGCCATGATTGTATAGTCCATCTTCTGGATATTGAAAAGAATGAACATAGTGGATGGTAGTATCGTCAATATGTGTAATAACCATGACGTGATTATAATCATGTCGTGCGCCTGCGTTCATCATTATAATCATGTCTCCAGCCTGAATATTGTTGAGGTTGATTTCAGCGCTATTTATTTCGTACGCCAATGTTTTTACATTACAATTTTCTACAGGGCGAAGTTTGATCAGAAGTTTTCTCAATGGATTTTTTGCGTCAGGGAATTTGAGATATGTTTTGAGATGATTTTTGTGTTGTGATTTCAATTCTTCATCCAAAATATAATACACAAGGCCAGAACAATCTATACCAATTTTGTGATCAACAATGAATTCTGTAATGGTCTGCTCATCAAGTTCTCGCAAATCAATTTTTTCACGCAAAGACAAAATTTTCAATTCTTCTTTTATATCGTTTACATTTCCTTTGCCAATGCTTACACGCAATGCACCGCGCGTGCCAGATCTACGATTATTGAAATAGGGGGTGCGAACCCTTTTGCCATTGAATGTAAGGTGCAAGAATTGATTTATGAGTTGTAGGGTTGGTTGTGACAATTGTTTTATTGTCATATTGTTTTATTGCTCTATTGTTAAATTGCTACATTGCTAAATTGTTGAGAATACTTTGACCATTCTCGTTGAATTCATTGTGTTTTTTCATTATCGATGTTTTGCTTTGGATACGGAGGAGATCGGAGCCTGGCTTGGTGTTTGAATAAGGAGTTATAGCAAAACCATCTTTTTGTAGCTTATCTTGTAATTCGTCACTCGTGATTCGTAGTCCCTCTTGGTTACGAAGGATTATCTGTGCGCCATCTTCAATTTTAATGATATCTCTTACGCGTTCGCCTAAAAGAGCCCTGGTATGTGCTTCAAATGTCGTATCTGAAGTCTGCTTGCTAAAGTCCGAAGTCTTTTGTTGCAATATGCTTTCATAAGTAGTACTTGCTGGTTGCCGTGCATTGATTTCTATCAAATATAATTCACCAGTTTTTTCATCCAACATAATATCTACTCCAAACAACCCTTTCCATCCATCTTGTCGTAGTTTGTTGCCGATGTCTGTTGTTATTTTTTTGTATGTTTTGATTTGCTTCTCATTCAATAATTCTTTCACTATACCCCAATCATTCCCGATTGTTGCAAATGGATTTTTTGTAAATGGTTTGAGCCCGGTGATTTGGTAGTTGATGTTTCCCATGAGAATATCTGTATGAGTAACTACGTTATTACTCGTAAACATGGGACCGACAATATAATCTGTTATGCGTGCCTCGCGGTTGGGGAATGTCTCCTGTAATTCGTTGAGTTTTTTTTCGTCATTAATAAAAAATGTACCCAGACCTGTGTGCGCGCGATTAAATTGAAGAATGAAGGGCTTCTCATTCCAGGTGACATCTCTGCACAATTTAATTTCATGAGGGGGCAAGTATTTTGTTAACTCACCAAGCCATGCAACCTGTGATATCTTTTCTTCCACGTTGTTTGCAAATTCAGCAGATGGATTGAGGAAATTCCATCCTTGTTCCTGACAAATTCGTTCAATTTGTGGTGTATTTTTGAAAAGCAAAATATGGGGTGTATGTAACCTAGAGACAAAATCAATAGTTGTTTTATGTTTGAGAAGTTGCCAGGTATCGAGAGGGGAGTCTTCTTGTATCAGAAGCACATTCCCTTGACTTTTATAATTTTTATTTGCAAATTCAGAGTAATTTGAGATAATATAATAACCAAGAGTATGTATCGGCAAGCCCAAAGCCCGCTCAATATCGCGGGTTACGTAGACGATTGGATTTTGAGAGAGGTCGAGCATAGCGATGGGATTATAGCTTGTTTTAGCCGTTTTTGCAACTTTCACGTCCTATGGACCAACTCTACACACAACTCAAAAATTATGGCAAGGTGAAAATTGATGAACCTATGTCAAAGCACACCTCGTACAAAATTGGCGGACCTGCCAAATATTTTGTTGTTGTAGAGGATGTAAATAAATTCATAGAGCTTTTGAAATATCTGGATGGTGAAGGAGAAAGATATATGATACTCGGTGGGGGAAGTAATGTATTGGTAAAGGATGAACGATATGACGGAGTTATAGTACAGATTAGAGACCAGAACATAATTATCAAAGATCAGATTGTGGAAGCGTCTGCTGGTTGTCCGACCGTACGTATCGCACAAGAGAGTATCAAAGCAGGGTTGACTGGATTTGAATGGGGAGTTGGTGTACCGGGCACCATAGGTGGTGCGGTCCGTGGCAATGCGGGTGCTATGGGTAGTGATATGAGCAAGACAGTTACAAAAGTCGAAGTATATCGTGATGGCGAGGTTTTTGAATTACATAATGAAGATTGTACATTTGGATACCGTGATAGTGTATTTAAACATGACGGGGGTGTCATTGTACGCGTATGGTTGAAACTTGAAAAAGGCGAAAATAAAGATTTGCAAAAAAAAGCCCTTATGTATATGGATCAAAGGAACAAGACTCAGCCAAAAGGAAACAGTTCGGGATGTATTTTTAAGAATGTAGAATGTAATATGATGAATGCAGAATTACTTAAAAATATTCCTGCTGAATTTGTTGAACGTGGCTTTATCCCCGCAGGGTGGCTCATAGATCAGTGTGGACTCAAAGGATATCGGGTAGGTAACGCCGAGGTGAGTGAGATGCATGGTAATTTTATTGTAAATTTGGGTGGTGCAACAGCAGAAGATATTTTATCCATTGTTGACCGTATAAAAGAAGATGTGTATACTAAATTTAGTATTAATTTAGAAGAAGAAATTTTTATTATTTAATCCTAACATATATGGGAGAAATACCACGAGTCATGCCTCAACCAGATTTAAAACCAGGGGTAGACCCAGAGGAATTAGAAAGAGCTATGGATGAGGCTGATGAGGCTGATGAAGCTGTTGCAAGAATACAAGAACAACGCACTGCAGAAAGAGTCGGAGATGTTGAAGAAGACGGCGATGATGATACAAATGTAATTGAATTCGAAAGAAAAACAGGAACTAATGGTTAATAGTCCATAATCATTTTGTTTTAGTCAGTTATTTTAAGATTTAGATTTTCAACCTATGCTTATTGAAGTACAAACAAAAGGTCTAGAAATGACCGATGCTATACGGCAGTATGCACAAGAAAAGGCAGAAGATCTGCAAACATATTTTGATCATATTGTAAGTATAGATATTATTGTTGGCATGGATTCCAATCATCATAACAAAGGAGAAATTTACTTTGCGGAATTCAATGTTGGTCTGCCAGGCAAGGCATTTAATATTAAAAAAGAATCTGAGGATTTGTACAAGGCGATTGACAAAGTGAAGGATCATCTCAAAGTAGAATTGGAAAAGATGAAAGGGAAGATGCGTAATAGAGACAAGGAAGAATTAAGAGAGGTAAAAGGATATCAGGAATAATTTTGAATTTGAAATTTTGAATTTTAAAACCACCCGATTTTTTAGGGTGGTTTTGATTTTAGGGATGAACGGGACGAACATACACTCGCGTTGGAATGTTCAATTCCGTACGCAAGATACTAGGTATGTTGTCCCTGTCCGGAGGGGGTAGGGGCGGTGTCGATCGGCGGCCTCGCAGGCATCACATAGGGCGACGCCTCATCGATTTTTGTCCCGCAGATGGGGCAATGTCCTTCGATATCGATGACGAGCATGAGGCCGCAGTGGGCACAGTACATCTTGAACCCCGGGTTGTTTGAAGCGGGCGGATAATAACAAAAAAGTCACTCTTTGTCAAGAGTAACTTTGGTTTAATAATGAGGAAGGAGGGCCGGCGCGCGCGTCTACGTACCTCATGCACCAGGGGGGCTGATGCACGAAATACGCAGAACAGCACGCGCCGGCCCACGAACGCGGGGAGCGTCGGGCGCGGGACAGAGGGTCAGCCGGTCGTCAGGTGCGACCGGCCGGTCGTGGGGTCGTAGAGGAAGCTGGCGGTACCGTGGGGCACCACCGTCCCGTCGGCCTTGGTCGTAGCGACCTCGACCGTGCGGACGACGATCTGCGTCCGGAGGCGGACGCAGACGTTGCCAGTGCACGTGCAGTGCCGGTTGCCGGGTTCTTCACCCAGCCGGTGACCGCACGCGCCACAGAGCGTGCCGTGTTCGACCTGTGCCCCGCATGCGGGGCAGTTGTTCCTGACCATTGGAGGACCCCCAAAGGGTTAAAGTTCTGCCCATAAAGTACACTAAAAATGGTAAAAAGTCAAGGATGGACAAGATGTTGTATAGATGCTATACTTTGAGGGTTTTAATATGAGATTTAAGTCGCTTTTTAGATTTTTAATCTTCACGAGTCTTCTGAGCTTTCTTAGCTTCCTAGGCCTTTCTAAGTTTTAATGTATGTCTTTTCTTCATAAAATTTTTGGTGATCAAAACAAAAAAATGCTCAAAGTATTTGATCCCCTTGTTGCCAAAATAAATAGTCTTGAGCCAGAATTTGAAAAATTGTCTGATGATGCATTGAAAGCCAAGACGTCTGAATTCAAGAAACGTCTTGCAGAAGGCGAGTCTTTGGATGATCTATTGCCCGAAAGTTTTGCTACGGTACGTGAAGCAACCAAGCGCGTCATGGGCATGCGCCATTATGATGTACAGCTTGTTGGTGGCATTGCACTTCATCAGGGCAGGATTGCTGAGATGAGAACTGGCGAAGGCAAGACACTTACCGCAACCTTGCCAGTATATTTGAATGCTCTTGAAGGCAGAGGCGTACATGTCGTGACCGTGAATGATTATTTGGCAAAACGTGATGCAGTGTGGATGGGGAAGATCTATGATTTTTTGGGGTTATCAGTTGGTATTATTCAAAATCAGCGCGTGTCGTTTGTGTATGATAGCCAACAGACTTCAGACTTCAGCAATCAGACTTCAGATTCCGATGAGGTGGTTGAAGTCCGAAGTCCGAAGTCCGAAGTCGAGAAAGGAAGTTTTAAAGTAGAAAATGAATTTTTGAGAACAGCGAGCAGACAAGAAGCGTATCGTTGTGATATCACGTATGGTACCAATAATGAATTTGGTTTTGATTATCTACGTGACAACATGGTGCAGAGTCTTGATGAAATGGTCATGCGACCAGGATCAGAAATGCATTATGCGATTGTCGATGAAATAGATTCCATACTTGTAGATGAAGCACGTACGCCACTCATCATATCCGCGCCAGCAGAAGAAGCGACTGAACAATATTATCAATTTGCCAAATGGGTGAAACAACTCAAGGAAGGCGAAGATTATAATGTGGATGAGAAGATGCGGGCGTCAACACTTACTGATGTAGGTATTTCCAAATTTGAAAATTGGTTGCATGTAGACAATCTTTATGTTGAGGGAGGCATACAGCTCGTGCACCATGTAGAGCAGGCACTCAAAGCAGAAGTACTCTTCAAACGCGACAAAGACTATATTGTAGACAATGGCGAGATTATTATCATTGATGAATTTACTGGTCGCAAGATGCCAGGTCGCAGATATTCCGAAGGCATGCACCAGGCAATCGAGGCAAAAGAAAATGTCGCAATTCAGCGTGAGAGCCGTACACTTGCAACGATTACATTTCAAAATCTTTTTCGCATGTACAAAAAATTGTCTGGCATGACGGGTACTGCCAAGACCGAAGAAGAAGAATTTTATAAAATTTATGGACTCGAAGTCGTAGTCATACCTACCAATCGTCCTGACCAGCGTATAGATCACTCTGATCGTATTTATAGAACTGAGGCAGGTAAGTACAAGGCAGTTATAGAAAAATTGAAAGAATGTCAAACCAAAGGTCAACCAGTACTTATTGGTACTATTTCTGTAGAAAAAAATGAAGAACTTAGTCAATATCTCCTCATCAATGGCATACAACATGAGATTCTCAATGCAAAGAATCATGAACGAGAAGGTGAAATAATTGCACAAGCTGGTCGTGCAGGAGCAGTGACTCTTGCAACTAATATGGCTGGGCGTGGTGTGGATATCAAGCTTGGCGGACCGGGAGCGACAAAAGAAGATGAACAAAAGATTAAAGATGCTGGCGGTCTCTTTGTACTGGGTACAGAACGCCATGAATCTCGTCGTATAGACAATCAGCTTCGCGGTCGTAGCGCGCGTCAGGGCGACCCCGGTGAGACCCAATTCTTTGTATCAACAGGGGATGATCTCATGCGTATTTTTGCTGGAGACAGGCTCAAGTCCATGATGACTAGGCTCAAAGTGCCTGAGGATATGCCTATTGAACAAAAATTTATTACGCGTATGCTCGAAAGCGCTCAGAAAAAAGTGGAATCATTTCATTTTGATACGCGCAAGCATTTGCTTGAATATGATGACGTCCTCAATAAACAGCGCGAGGTAATTTATAAGAAAAGAAGAAAAATTCTTGATTTAGCAAAAAAAGAATCAACAAATATTATTGATGGTGACGTAGAGACTGCATCACAACCAACAACAAATTTGGAAGATACAAATGACCTCTCATATCAATCGCTTCATGACATGGTCATGGAGATGATAGAAGGTGAGATTGAATTTGTTGTGTCATATCATACCAATCCACAGACAGATGCAAATGGAGATAGCGCAGTGAATAAGTATGATTGGAATGTAAAAGAAATATATGAGACCATAAAAACAATGTTTCCTTTGTCAGCAGAAGATAGGCAAGAAATTTTGTCTTTTGGACAATCAGGGAGTGACAACAAGAGTGACGTGGAGAGACGAGATGCTCTCATATCATTTCTCGTAGCCAAAGCGCGTCATCAATATAGCGAATTCATGAAAGCTATTGCACAACAGACAGCAGGTGTACAAGAGCCACACCAGATACAGGCAGAAATTCAAAAAAGTATTTTGCTTCGTACTATAGATAATTTGTGGGTTGATTATCTCGTGGCTATAGATTATTTGCGTCAGGGTATTGGTCTGCGTGGGTATGGTCAGCGTGATCCACTTGTCGAATACAAACAAGAAAGTTTTCATCTGTTCAATCAATTGCTTGCCAATATTCAAAAAGATGTTGCCTATACGGTTTTTAAGATAAATGTTGGTTTGCAACTCACACCAAGTATCATGGCTGATGACAAGATGACACTCAAAGGCGCACAAAAGACAAGTGATGGCGAGGCAGGTATCGTGAAAGGCAAAACCAGAGATGATTCAGGCAACAAAGTAGGGCGCAATGATCCATGTCCGTGCGGAAGTGGAAAGAAGTATAAGAAGTGCCATGGGGCGTAATGCGAAATGACGAATAAAAATAGAAGATAAATTAGACAACAAAAAACCACCCAAACCTCCTATCCCAATTCTCAAATATACGTTGAGAACTCAGATAGTCATTGGGTGGTTTTTCATGACATCATCCCCGGGCACGATTGCCCGGGGCCGCGTGTGGGGTGTTTTGTCCGGTGCTAGACCGGAGTACCGGGCTGAGCGCCCGGGGGAACCGAGGCTTCGTGCCCGCACTTGGGGCACTTGACCCGTTCCTCGTGGTCACCGTATTCGATGACCTCCATCTCCGGGTGTCCGCACTCCATGCACACGAGGGTCGTGGTCGTGGCCATTTTTGGCCTCACGTGGTGGAAAATCCGTGGCGATAATATCACAAAAATGCCATTTTGTCAATGCTGTATATATGTATATATAGTGTGGCTAAGTTTGCTTGACCTTTTCTACAAAAAAAGATACAATAAGGCACGTTATTACAAGTCTGCCTTTGGTAGACATGTCTGCCTTGGGCAGATTTTCTCAAGCTCATTTAGATACTATGGTAAAAACAGATATTCGCGGAAAAATTAGATGGGGGATAGCGGGCATATTTGCCCTTCTTTTTGTATCAGTTATTTTCGTGAGTCCAAGCAGTTTCAATAGAGGCATTGATTGGGTCAATGATACTATCAAGCTTGGTCTGCCACGCGTACCTGAAAAAGAATTTCAACTTGGTCTTGATTTGCAGGGTGGCGCGCATCTCGTGTATGAGGCAGATACCACTGCGCTTACTCAAGAAGAAAAAGGTTCAGCAGTAGAAGGTGTGCGTGATGTTATCGAGCGACGTGTGAACGGTATGGGCGTATCTGAACCACAAGTGCAGACAACAAAAGTGAGCGATGCATATCGTCTTGTTGTCGAGCTTCCTGGTGTGACTGATGTAGAGCAGGCAATTGCCATGATTGGTGGTACTCCTATTTTGGAATTTAAAGAAGAAAATACTGAGCCACCTCGCGAACTTACTGCAGAAGAACAAAAACAAATGGATGAATATAATGCTGACGCAAAAAAGCGTGCGCAAGATATTTTGAAAAGAATAAAAAATGGAGAAAATATTGAAGCAGTTGCGCGTGAAGTATCAGAAGATCAAGCAAGTAAAAATAATGGAGGCTATATGAATTATGTGGGGTCCAACTCTGCATACACAGAACTGTATGAATGGGCAGTAAGTGCTTCTGAAGGTACTACGAGCCAAACATTGGTAGAGTCTGTACAAGGATACAACATCCTCAAACGTGGTGCTGAGCGAGATGGTGGCAAAGAAGTACAAGCCAGCCACATATTGATTTGTTATCTTGGCGCTCAAGGATGTAATAATCCTATATACAACAAGGACGAGGCACGCGCCAAAGCTCAAGAATTATACAACACAGCAAACGCTGAAAATTTTGAAATGCTTGCCAAAGAAAATTCTACTGATCCAAGCGTATCTGAAAATGGTGGAGACCTTGGTTGGTTTGGCACCGGTGTCATGATACCTGCATTTGAGACAGCAGTATTCCAAGCAGAAAAGGGACAAATCATTGGACCTGTAGAAACAGATTTTGGTTTTCACATTATTTACAAACGTGATGAACGTACGACAAAAGAATATGAACTATGGAGAATCTTGATTCAGACACAAAGTGAGAGTGATATCGTACCTCCCCAAGATACATGGAAGAATACTGCTTTGTCAGGCAAACAACTGGATCGTTCCGAAGTCGTATCTGACCCACAGACAGGCTCAGTGCAAGTAGCGCTCAACTTTGATGATGAAGGTAAGGATTTATTTGCTGACATTACTTCACGAAATGTAGGTAAACAGGTTGCTATATTCCTTGATGGCAATGTCATTAGCGCGCCTGTTGTACAGACAGCTATCATGGATGGACGCGCAGTAATTACCGGTAGCTTCAATGTAAAAGAAGCTCAACTATTGTCTCAACGACTGAATGCAGGTGCTTTGCCTGTGCCAATAAGTCTCGTGTCACAGCAAACTATTGGTGCAACACTCGGTAGTAAATCACTTACTCAGAGTCTATATGCTGGTGTAGTAGGTGTATTACTCATCATGGTGTTTATGTTGTTGTACTATAGATTACCTGGTTTGCTTTCTGTTATTTCATTATCTCTCTATATTGCATTGACACTCGCAGTATTCAAATTGATAGGGGTTACCTTGACGCTTGCGGGTATTGCTGGCTTCATTATGTCTATTGGTATGGCCGTAGATGCAAATGTCCTTATATTTGAGCGTCTCAAAGAAGAATTGAAAGAAGGTAAAAGTCTCAAGGCTGGTGTAGAAGAAGGATTTGTTCGTGCATGGACTTCTATTCGCGATAGCAATATTTCTACACTCATTAGCTGTGTGCTCCTTATTTGGCTTGGTACGAGCTTTGTAAAAGGATTTGCGGTGACCTTGTCCGTTGGTGTTCTCATGAGTATGTTTACTGCTATCACTATCACTCGTGTTATGTTGCGGTTTGTCGTGCCATGGTTCCACCATCATGGAAATAGATTATTTTTGGGTGGACGTAAACCTCGTATGGAGGATCTAAAGTAATACGTATGATCAACTTTATTGGAAATAGAAAAATTAGTTATGTAGCTTCTGGGTTATTGTTTGCTGTGGCTGTTTTTGGACTTATTGCCTATGGACTCAAACCAAGCATGGATTTTACTGGAGGTTCAGTATTGGAAGTTTCATTTACTGAGGAGCGTCCTGCAGTACCTGAAGTACGTAGCGCCGTAGAATCAGCATTGGGCAATGCAGTGGTACAAACATCTGGGGATGTAAGTATGATTGTGAAGACTCGTTTTTTGAGTGAAGAAGAACATCAACAGTTGCTTGATATATTGCGTACAAATTACGAACAAGGAGAACAGAAAGTGCTTGAACAGAGGTTTGAGACTATTGGCCCATCCGTGAGTGCCCAGTTGAAACAACGTTCAATGAAAGCCGTTGTCGTAGTATGTATTGCCATTATCATATTTATTGCATATTCATTTAGAAAAGTTTCAAAACCGATTGCTTCTTGGAAGTATGGAATTATCGCGGTGATTGCCCTGATTCACGATGTGACAATTACTGCTGGAGTATTTGCTTTCTTGGGCAGATTCATGAATGTGGAAGTAGATATACCGTTTGTTGTTGCATTGCTGACGATTCTCGGGTATTCAGTAAATGATACGATCGTAGTATTTGATCGTGTGAGAGAAAATCTCATTCGCAGGAATGCCGAGCATTTTGATGAGACGATCAACTTTGCAGTCAACGAGACTATGGCGCGCTCTATCAATACGACATTGACAACACTATTCCCACTCGCAACTCTATTTTTCTTTGGTGGTGAGACCATCAAGTATTTCTCACTTGCATTATGGATTGGTATTTTCTTGGGCGCATATTCTTCTATATTTGTTGCAAGCCCATTGCTTGTTACGTGGAATAAATTTGCATCTCGTCGATAAGATAGTATCCAAAATGACCCCCTCTAGGGGGTTTTTTATTTTTATGGTATAATTACTTTAGTTCATAGCCAATAGTTCATAGTTCATAGGATTGAAATAAAACATTTTAAAAATTTCTATGAACTGTGAACTAAGAACTAAGAACTATTTTATGGGTGATAAATTTTTGCGTCATTTAATTACTACTATCGCAGTCCTTATACTTGGTATAGTTTATTGGGCAGGCTATGTAGCAGGGAGCCTTGGGTGGTGGCCTTTATTTATAGGAGTTTTGATACTGTATCCACTCGTTTTCAAATTAGTAGATGTCTAATCGCGTATGGATTTAGGTTTCATGTACATAGACATACTTACCGTGATTAGTTTTTTTGAACAACCAGCTATAGTGGTTGTCTTTGAGTTATTTGCTATTGTTGGCTGGATTATCCTTGTGTGGCTTTTGGCATATGCGGGTATTCATCTGTATGCTGAGTATGTCGAAGAAAAAAATACACATCACTGGAAATTTACTTTGCTTGCTATCGACATTCCTCAGGAGAACGTCCAAACACCAAAAGCTGTTGAGCAGATGTTTAGTCATATTGCTGGCGCATTTGAACATCCGGATTTGCGTGGCAAATTTCGAGAGGGCTACAAGCAAAAATGGTTTAGTTTTGAAATTATTAGCATTGAAGGGTATATCCAATTTTTGGTATGGACTGAACAGACATTTAGAGATCTTGTAGAAGCATCTGTCTATGCCCAGTATCCTGATGCAGAAATCACTGAAGTAGAGGATTATGTGACTCAGGTACCAGATAAATATCCCAATGATACACACGATATATGGATTGGAGATTTTTCTCTAGCTGAACACGATGCATTCCCTATACGTTCATATCGCGAATTTGAGCACAGCATTTCCAAAGATACAGTACTCAAAGATCCTATGGGTACATTTCTGGAGAGTTTCACGCGTATTGGGTATGGTGAGCAGATGTGGTTTCAGATTTTAGTACAACCGACAGATAATCATTGGAAGGAAAAGTCTATAGAGAAAATAAAAGAACTTATTGGAGAGAAAAAGGAATCTCACAAAAGCAAGCTTAATTTTCTCACAGAAAATTTCATTACCAAAGAAGTGGGTAGAAGTCTCGAAGAGCTCAATGCCCAGCTCACCGGTGGCATCCGCAGTGAGGGAGGAGAGAGTTCGTCGAGCGACCACGAAGAGAAGAATCAGCTCAAATATCTCACGCCGGGTCAATCAAAATTGATTGAAGCGATGGAAGAAAAAATTGCTAAAATAGGATTCAAAGTAAAAATGCGTGGTGTATACGTAGCACGAAAAGAGGTATTCAATACTGCGCGCGGTGTTAATGCACTCGTGGGTGCAATAAATCAATTTAATATCCCTACAGCGAATTCTATAGTTCCGAAGAGTACCACAAATATTCGCAACAAGAATAAGAAAATTCATAAACAGAATCATTTTTTCAAAGCATATAAGAAGAGAAAAATAAAAGCTGGTGCTAATCCATGTGTTTTGAATATAGAAGAACTTGCTACGCTGTGGCATTTCCCCATGTCTCATGTCAAAACTCCTCAAGTCCAGAAAGCATCAAGCAAGGTTGCCGAACCACCGATTGGTTTGCCAGTTGAGGGTATTGGTGGCTTGCCTACAGTAGAATCAACGCTTGTCGAAGAGAAGCACGCAGAAGAGAAACGTCGTATAGTGACTGATACGGGTGAGGAGATTAAGTTTGATGATTTTGGGTAACATTTTGCACAGATTTAGAATAGATAAAAATAACGCTTCAAGGGCGTTGTTTTTTATTTTATTATTTAGCTTGACAATATCACTTAGTAATGATATTTTGAAATGCTCTTTGTGTGTGTCAACGTGGGGGAAAGGAGAAGAATATGTCCCCCAAGAAGCTCAGTCAGTGGGTCGTAAGGTGCAACAGCACCCATCCCGACATCATGGCAGTGAGGACGGTGGAAAAGGCGTTCGAGCAACAGTCCACACTGTCCTGGCCACTCAAGATCGGGGAACCCGAAGTGATCGGACAGCGTGTGCTCGGTGGGTTCGTCCGTCCGATCGCGCGCATCTCCCACAAGGGGATCGAAATCACCATGACCCGACTGTACCACGACAGTACGGAATGGGTCGTCTCGGTCGTCTCGGATCGCGTGCTCAACCCGGGCAACGTGGTTCCCTTCTGGCGCGCGACCATCCCGGGGGTCTATGACCTTCGTGGTAAGCAGGCCGAAGGGGACGAATTTCCCGTCGACCGTCGATTTCCGATCTGGTCGGTGAACGACTCGTCCCAGTTCACTGTGGTCGTGCGTGCGGAGTACCTGCACACGCTGGCGACCATCATCCTCGTCGTGTACAACGCGGCGGGCTGACGGAAAGGATGCGGCATGCAAAGAGCACCGCCGCTTTGAACGCACAAATAACCGGCGATCGAAGCGGCGCCGGTTCAAAAATAAAAACTCCCTTAGATGGGAGTTTTATGATGTAGATTTTTTATTTGAGCAATTCTTCGAAATCATTTTCCATTACTTCTAGTCTTTTTTTGAACCAATCTTTGGATTCTTGTATAGCTGTATTGTGTATTTTTTCTCCAGTAAGTTCGAGAAAAAAATCAAGTAGTTCTTCTGCTGCTATGATGCCTATTTTTTCATCTCGTTCGGTTTCAAAGTACGTTATGATTTTTGTTATAGCGTTGTCGCGTTCTTCTTTTGTCAGTAGATCCCATTTACGTTTTGTTTGGTTCATAGGTTGCCTGCTTTATATAGAGATACCGTATTCCCTCTGCTATCCCGACAAAAATTCCTGTATAAAATAAATCTCCTAAAAGACTATTGCGGAAAAAGGGGAGTGCCATGTAATAACTTTGCAAAAGGCCAGAGAAATTATGTGTATACATGGTACCAAAGCCCCAGACAGCTGCGTTAGTTACGAGGAAAAATATAATCGAACCAAGTACGGTGGTACCCAAAATAGTGCTAAATGTTTTATATTTTTTTGCCCAGAGCGCAAGACCACTGGTGAGAATGAAACATGCATATACACTTGCCATTATTTGCCACGCATAAAAACCAATAATGATGTCACTCAAGAACATAATAGACACAGGCAATACCAGCGTCCATTTCCGTGGCAAGTATAATGCACCAAATATTGCCAACGCCGCTACTGGACTAAAGTTTGCCGGATGTGGTAGAAGGCGGGCACTTATGCCTATGGTTATCAGTAGCACGACAAAAATTTGAAATTTGAAATTTGAAATTTGAAATTGTTTACTCATATTTTCATTGTATATTATCATTTTTATTGTAGCTCAAAGATAGATATTATAGCAGAGTCTTTATCAACTTCCAAGCTCCATAGAGAAGACCTATACCCCCAATAGAGATGAGTATAGGAAGCGCTGGGATATCTTTTTTTCCCTCTGTTTTTTGTTCCTGTGGTATTATTTCAGCAGATTTTTCGTCTGTCACATCGTTTGTAGATGTGGTATTTTGTTCGTCTGGTGTATCAGTGATTTTTTCACCACGCACTATTGGTTTTGGTTGCTGGGGAATGGGTAAAGTAGAGGAAGGTGCTGGAACAATTTTTACTGTTGACTCATCATTATTTTTGTCTGAGTCTAATTCTTGAATTTCTGTTATTATATCCTCGGTAGTAGTGGCTATTATATCTTCGGTAGTTGTCACCATATCCTGAGTAGATGTAACCATAATTATTGTCGAAGTAGCTATAATGTCTTCTTGTGGTGGTATATATGATCCGCCACTGCTTCCATACGTGAATGTAGCATCGTGTGAGAAATCTTTTACGACAGGATTGAGCATTATGGGCCAAGAAGTGCCAAGTACTGCGGGTACTGCATGCTTCATAGCAAACCAATCCACTGTCCCTAGCGCCCACGATGGTTCATAGTATCCTCCAGATTTCAGATTATATACCAATGGATGCCATGGATTTTTGCCTGTTGATGTTACGAACCAATCATCCTGTGTCTCATTCATCGCGTGTATACCCATGAGTACCCAGCTTGTTGTCATGATATCTGATGAACCATAACCCCAGCCGCCATCTGTCTGTTGTGTAGTTTTTAAATAATTTTTTGCATTGTTCAATACCTCTGGAGAAATCATAGCTCCTTTTGACTCAGCATATGCAAGTGCGTTTATTGCAGCGCCAGTAATATCGTCTCCTGCAACTTTTTGATTTGGATTAGTCCAATCAGGCCAGGCAAAAGCTCCTGTATCAATTTGCCATGCGAGGGTTGTCGAAACTATATCTTGCATGATTGGTTCTGACTGATTTGTCCCAAGAGCCGAGAGAGCAAGTAAGGCAAATACATCGTCGTTGATGCCGTTTAGTCCATACATGTTATTTGCATAACAAATAGTGTTCATTTTTTCTTTGAGGCCGAGTATTGCCGGGTCTGTTTGTTCTACACCTGCAGCAAGCAATGCGAGTACGTGGCGTGGGTATGTGGCGCATGAATTTATATCACTTGGATCATCCAGATTATATTTTTTTTCATAATCGAGTAGGGAAGTTGTGGCCATCTTTATTTCATCTGCGTATTGTCCATTGGCGCCAAAAGAGATGATGGCCCAGTCTGTGACAGGACCATCTATCATTGGTTTGCCATTTTCGTCGTATCCTGCAACTATCCCTCCACTCATGGATTGTTGAGATTTTAAATAATTCAAAATGCTCGCAGCAGTTTCATTGATTTGGCTTTGAGTTATAATTTCCATGCTTACTTGAGGGATTTGTACCGTTGGATTTTCTTCTGATTCTGATGTTGTCTGTCCTGGCATTTCTTCCTCTTGTGTCTCCTCAGTATCCCCAACATCTTCTGCCTCTTCTGGCGAAGTAGTTTCGTCTTCTTCATTAGAATTTTCTTCTGAGGCAGCTTCATCTTGTGTATTAGTATCTTCTGGCGTCGATGATTCCTCATCTGTCGTCTGTTCTTCGGGTTGTTCTTCAAAATTTTGTTCGCTATTAACTTCTTCTGCATTAACTTGAGTACAAATACTAAAAGTGATCAATAATACAATAAAAATTTTGCATTTTGCATTTTGCATTTTGCATTTGTTATTCATATTTCCATTCAATTATATCTCCTTGGTTAATGATGTAGTTAGAAATCCCGACTTTGGCTGACTCCCCGTTAATATAGTATATCCAATACCTGTCTTCTTTTGGATTTTGTTTGAGATCATTGATTGATTCTACGAAATGTCCCATGCCAGGATATTCTTTTGTCTCAAAGAGAAATGGTTTTTTTGAGTCAGCACTGAGTGTAAGCATAAGATCATACACAGTCATGTTGTCTTTGAGTTCTATTGTGTATGTTTCCCCATTGACGATCATGCGTACAGGATTGGTATATTCTGGCTCAGGATAGGGGATGGTGGGAGAGTTGTTTGTTGTCGAGACTGTCTCAGTATTTTGTATTTGTTTTGGTTCTTTTTTCGTATTTTCTATCACGGTAGTCGTCAAATTTTGTTTTTCTGCCTGTGTCTGTGTATTTTGATTTGGTGTTGTATATACACATCCAGTTGTGGTCAGTAAAATAGCTATGAGGAACAATTTTTTCATATAATCAGTTATATAAATAAAAACATCCTGTGGGCAGGAAGTCTATTTTGTGTGAGAAAGATCTCGAAAAAAGATAACCTGCTCGGGTTTGTGACAATATCATGAAGATCGGACTTATCCATCGGTGTGATGAAATTACCGTTGCGGCACAGTGGAGGAATTCCTGCCTTTTGGGGCTGGGCACCTCGCTTCCACATGATGTTGTATTGTGTGAGTATAGTATCAGGCTTGTGGCAATGACGTCAAATATAAGTTTTCCACAGATATACAGGGTTATTATTTATGTGTCTTTCTGTCTTCGAAGATCATATAATTTTCTTTTGAGTGATTCATGTACCTCAATCTCTCGTGGAGAGAGCCCCACAGTCTCATGGGTCATATCGAGAGAAGCAAGTCTGTCTGCATCTTCTCTTGATAAACCAGCTTGCGTATAGGTATCTACGAGACCCAAGAAATTGCCTGTATTATCTCTTAATACAGGTCTGAAATAATCATCATAAATCATATGTTTATGTTTATCATAATATTCACGGTTATATGAGCTAAATCGTAAGATATATACAAACTTATGGACAATGTTAATATGGTTTAGAGGTAAAACTATGGGAAACCATATTAAGGGATTGCTTCAAATTCTAGGTCAAGAATTTTGTCGCTATAAAAATAATCAGAACTATTAGTATTATCAGATATCTTCCATGCCATAATTTGTAATAAAACTTATATTCAGGTTTAAATTTGACAGTTAGCCGGTTCGTATGGTGCATTGAACGCATTTTTCCATATCTAAGAAATTCTAATGAATACGACGGAATTATGAATGGAAATAGAAAAGCAATTAGATAGTTAATCAAAATGAATGTATATAAATCTTTTATTTGGATAAGCTGAGGGTGTAAAAGAGGGCCAAGGACAATAAGAGTATTAATAATGATAGAAAAAATCCCGAGCTTATTAGTCGGTGAAGGGGTGGATAATTTATAATTCTTGATTATCATTGGTAGTTGTGGTATGGCCCAGAAGGCTGCGACGGAAAGACCAATTAGATATAGAGCTTGTATTTGTGTAGACATACTATTTGTTAAAAATTACTAAAAATTTTAATACATTTCACATAATATACGCCGATATACGATGTCCTGAGAATACAGGATATGGGTGGAGGTTTGCGTTAGCAAGCCATAACCGTATATTGGCTGTTAGCTGTTGTATTTGTCTTTCTTTATTCCGACCGCAGTCGGAATTACTCGCAAAAATAATTCAATTTTGTTTTTCGTTTATGTTAGTAATGCTAGTATTCCCAATCTACTGGCAATACCCCTGTAAAAGCAAAATCTCCAAACAAGATATCTGTTACTCCCTGTCCTTCACTTCCAGGGAGCCAAGCCGCTATAATTGCGTCCCAATTTTTGGTATATTTTTTTATATTCAATGGGCGGCCAGAAACTATTATAACTGCTATTTTTTCGCTTTTTGTTTTCACTTTTTCTATTGCCAATAGATCTTCAGGACTTAAATTTGGATTAGCAATGTCTCCCCAGCCTTCGGCATAAGGTTTTTCGCCGACAACAATAATTCCAATATCTGCAAGATTATTTTTTATTGAAAAATTTCCGTCTTTGTTATATTCAACTTTTGTATCTTTGGAAACTGTATTTTTTATGGCTTCAAGAATGGTAGTTCCCAAAATACCATAATTACCGTCTATTCCTTGCCACTCTGTTGTCCATCCTCCCGCCTGCCGGCCTAAATTGTCGGCCGATGAACCGGCCACTATTATTTTTTTCAATGATTTAGATAGGGGCAATACAGAATTATTATTTTTTAATAATACCTGAGATTTACGAACTGCTTCTCTGGCTATTTCGCGATGTTGGTCGTTGCCTATAACCGATAATCCTTCTGGCAGAGATTGCGGACGGTCAAATAAACCCGTCTCAAATTTTACTGTTAAGATTCTTTTTACCGCATCATCTATTCGCTCTTTTGTTATATCTCCTTTGGATAAAGCTTCCTGTATATTAGATATAAAATCTTTATATTCAAATGGAGTCATAACCATATCAACTCCAGCGTTAATAGAACTCACTATAGAGTCATATTTAGAAGCAGAAACCGCATACACGCCATACCAATCTGAAACTATAAATCCGGAAAAACCCAGTTCTTCTTTTAGCACATCTGTCAAAAGGTAATAGTTCGAAGTGTTCATTTTCCCGTTCCAAGTAGCCGTACCCACCATTACAACCTTTATACCGTTAGTTATCGCTTTTTGAAAAGGGATCAAGTGGGTTTGGCGTAATGATATTTCATCCAAAGTTATATTTCCTTCTTCTACTTTGAAATTTTTATTACGAGAAGTTCCATATTCCATATTCCCTCCGCCGACATAATGTTTGGCAGTGGCCAATACATTTAAATAATTGCTTGAATAATTTTGTAATCCTTTTAAATAGGCAGTCCCTAATGTCGCTACATTATCTGGATCTGATCCAAAGGTTTCGTATGTTTTCCCCCAACGAATATCTTTTGCCACATCAAGATTAGGAGCAAAATTCCAATAAATTCCGGTTGCGGCCATTTCTTCGGCGGTTGCTTTGGCAACCCGTTCGACTAAATCCGGATCTCTGGTTGCACCCAAACCAATGGAATGAGGGAAAATTGTAGCTCCAAGAACATTACCATGACCATGGATAGCATCAATTCCATACAAAAGAGGTATTCCTAAACAAGTATCTTTGGCAGCAGATTGAAAATCGTTTACCATTTGAAGCCATGCTGACGGAGTATCTTGTTTTGGCCCAGCTCCGCCACCGCTTAATAGCGCTCCTAAATTATATTGTGTAATATCATTGAGACTATGGATACTATTTTTTTCAATCAAAACCATTTGTCCTATTTTTTCCGCGATGGACATTCTGTTCATTAAATCGGCGACTCTTTCGTTAATTGGTAATGTTGGATTTTGGTAAGGAAGATTTATCTGATTGCAGTTAATATTTTCATTGGCGGGTGGTGAAGATGGTAGCTTAAGGAAAATAAAAACTAACACCGCGACTGAAAGTAGTGCTATGATCAGAAATGTAATTAATTTTGGGTGATAAAAATTGTAATTCATAGTAATTTATTTCACTTAACGATACTTGCCCATGAGACGTTTTGTTTTGCGCCGATCAAAGTCGCAGGCAGGTGCAAAACAAAACGTGGGCGAAGCCCCGAGCACCGCGCGCAACGTAGTGAGCACGGAGCGCAGCTTATGGGCAATGTTATGCGTAGTTGTGGCAAATTACACACACTTCTGAATACAACTAATTATTTTATTCGATAAATACCTCGCATCATTTACAGAAAACATATGCCCCATGTTTTTAATAATTTCTAAATTTGAATTTTTTATCAATTTGTTTAACATTTTTCCATGCTCCAAAGGAAAACATGGGTCGTTTTCTCCATGAAGGATTAAAGTTGGAGCCTTAACACTGTTTAGTAAATGAGTTCTTTCTTTTGAGTTTAATACAGCAAGCCCATGATTATAGGCTGAATATTTATCTTTGCTTCTTAAATTTGCTAATTTCACTAGTTTGACAAGTTCACTTAAATCTTCATCACTGATATTATTACATGTTATTTTCCAGCCTTCAATTTGATAGTTTTCCATCTCTAATTCATTTTGCGGTGGATGAACTTTACTTTTTTCAATAAAATTAAGAAATGATTTTTCTGGATATGGCAGATCATATTTGTTATTATAAATTCCCATTGTTGCGTCCATATATGGCCGATGATCTGATGTCGTCGAAATTAAAATTAGAGAATTTACTTTCTCAGGGTAATTGATTCCTAATAACTGAGCAATATAACCACCCATTGATAAGCCTACAAAATTCGCTTTATTAATATTGTAGGCATTCATTACATCAACAACATCTTCCGTTAAATCATTCAAGTTATAAGGTGATTCTTTATAATTGATGACAGAAGATAATCCCGTATCACGATGATCAAACCGTATCACAAAATAGTTATTCTCTGATAATGACCTGCAAAAAGAATCGTACCAAAATAGACCTTGATTCAATGCTCCCATAATTAAAATTATCGGAGGATTTTTTTGACTGCCAATTGATTCAGTATAGATGGTGAACTTATTTTTTGTTGAAATATATTTTTTCTTAAACATACCCTTTACTTCATTTAAGTTTTGCCACAATTTCACATAACTAGCAGTTATACGGAATGTTCTTGTATAATAGTCCATTTTGGTATATTATACTGAATATTTATTGTCTGAATATGCAAAAAAATCTTATAGATATAGTAACACAAAAAATGAGGCTAATCAATTATAGCCCGCGAACTATAGAGGCATATACAAATGTATATAAGGATATATATCGTGCACTCGGAAAACCACCAAAAGATATTTCTCGGGATGAGATAGAGCTATATTTATTGAATAAAAAAGATGGCGGTTCTGCGCCCCAAACGGTTGCATTGTATGCGAATGCACTTAATTTTTTGTATAGAGAATTATACCAGCGTGCGGATTTCATACCATTTCGCATGCCAAAAAGGAACAAAGCATTGCCTGTTGTTTTGAATAGAAATGAAATAGTATCTATTATTTCCGCGCCAAAAAATAAAAAACATAGACTCATGCTCGCTATTTCATACGGATCCGGATTCCGTGTAAGTGAATTAATTTCTTTGCGTGTACGAGATATTGATATATTTGAAAAAGTAATAACAATACGAGGTGGAAAGGGGAGAAAAGATCGGATAACCACATTATCAGAATCATTGATTCCAGATCTGAAGGATATTATGGCATGTAAAAAAGGAGAGGATTTTGTCTTTGAAAGTGAACGAGGGGGCAAATTAACATCAGCAACGCCTCAAAAAATATTTCAAGTCGCGCTTGCAAAAATAGGAATACAAAAACAAGCAACGTTTCATTCGCTCCGACATAGTTTTGCAACACATTTGCTGGAAGATGGCGTAGACGTGCGTTTTGTACAAGAACTTCTCGGCCACGCAAGCATAAAAACAACACAAATATATACGCATGTAACAAATCCAAATTTAAAAAAGATCAAAAGTCCTTTATGACGTGGTTTGACAAAAAACCGATAATTGTTCTTGCCCCTATGGCCGATATGACTGATGGACCGTTTTGTCGTATTTGTCGGGAGGTTTCTGGAAATAATTTTGTCATTTTTCGTGAAATGGTAAGTGCAGAAGCGATTGTAAGGGGAAATGAAAAAACATTGAAAATGTGTGAATTTGATATGGGTGAAAGGCTAATTATTTTGCAGTTGTTTGGTGCAGATCCTAAAAGGATACAAAAGGCAGCAGAAATTATAGTAACAAAGTATAAGCCAGATGGTATAGATGTGAATATGGGTTGTCCTGTTCCCAAGATTGCAGGGAAGGCCGATTCTGGCGCGGCTCTCATGAAAGACCATGATAGAGCCATTGCCATAGTAAAAGCTCTCAAAAACGCAAATTTGGGCGTTCCAGTGAGTATAAAAACGCGGCTGGGATGGTCAAAAGATGATGAAATATTAGAGTTTGCCCCAAAACTTGAACAGGCTGGGGCTGATCTTATTTCTATACATGGTAGGACAAAATCCCAAGGTTATTCTGGTGTAGCAAATTGGGAGATGATAGGGAAAGTAAAGGAATTAGTAAAAATTCCCGTCATTGCAAATGGAAATATAGTAACAAGAGAAGATATGAAACATTGTTTGGAAGTCACTCGTGCTGATGGGGTCATGATTGGGCGTGGATCGCTAGGGAATCCATGGATATTTCAACAATATCCAAATATCCAAATATCCAAATATCCCCAACTTCAAGATATTATTGATGTAGTTTTGCAACATGCGAAGCTGCATGAACAATACTATGGAAATCTTGTTACATTTAGGAAGCATCTAGCCCATTATTTCAAGGGCATATCTGGTATGAAAGCGTTGAGACAAGAATTGATGAAAATAAGTACACTGGAAGAATTAAAAAATATCCTCAAAAAAATTCCACTCAAGTAGTGGAATTTTTAGTTATGATTGGTCGCTTTGTTTATCAGCTTCTTTTTTGAATGCCTGTTCAAGTATAGTGAGTACAGTGCCTGCTTCTCCTGACCCACGTATAGGATATGCATGGAGTTCTTGGGCAACACCATCGCCAAAATATCCAACGCCAACATAATCAACAGATCTCAGTGAAAAATAAATTATTTTTAAACTTGGCACATGAGCGACAGGAGTCCTGATTTCATAGGTATTGTGTGCGTCGAGTGGCCGTTCAGCATTAGGTCGTGTTCGTCTTGGAACATAAGGTCTTTCTTCATCTTCTTCTTTTGCTCTTTCTAGTTGTTCTTGTGTAGAGATATCTTGTGGTAGGCCGATGCTTGCTAGAGTAACCCGTGGAATTTGTTGTATCTCAGTGCTCGGGATCAGATCAAGTATTTTTGCTATGGGCATATCCAAAATACCTTGCAATTCTTTGAATTTTGCTCTAACCTCAGGTTTTCTGTGTACAGCAGAAGGTAATGTTTCTTGTTCCAGAGATGGTGTATGTTTGGGTGCTTCGGGTCTTAGAAACATATCTACCTGTCTGCCATCTCCATTATCTCGTGTGACCATACTGTGTGTTAATTATGGTTTATACCGTAATCGTAATTTTAGCATAACTATGAAAAATTCTGCAATATCTTTTTTGCTCAATTTTGACTTTCCTTCCTGCCTATCTACAAAAGTAACAGGAATTTCGCTGATAGTAAATCCTGCTTTTTGTGTACGATAAAGCAATTCTTCTTGAAATGCATAGCCATTGCTTTTTATAGTCTCAAGTTCAATAGACTCAAGCACTGAACGTCTAAAACATCTGAATCCCGCAGTCACATCTCGAGGTTTGAGGCCAAGTAAAAGCCTAGAAAACCACATAGCACCATTGCTCATGAATTTTCTTGTCCAGCCCCATCCGATGACTTTACCACCCTGTATCTTTCGTGATCCGATGATGAGGTCAGCGTCTTTTCCTGCTCCGAGCATGCGGGTGATGTCGTCAGGGTCATGAGAAAAATCAGCATCCATCTCAAATATATAATCAGCACCTAGATCCAAAGCTTTTTTGAACCCTTCAATATAGGCAGAGCCAAGGCCTTGTTTACCAGCACGTTTGATTAGATGTATTTTATTTTCTGTTGTCTGTTTATTGCTTACTATATGAGCAGTTCCATCTGGAGAATTGTCATCAACAATCAAAATTTCAAGATCACAAATTTCTAATGCAAAAATTTTCGAGATTAACTTTTCTATATTTTCTTTTTCATTGTATGTTGGTATCACGATGATTGTTTTCATAATTGTTCTATTATTTTTTTGGTTGGATTCCACGCATAACATTGGTTGTATTCCGTACATTCCTCATTTGTGTGTATTACGTGGACTTTGTGAGTAGGTATATTGATGAGCGTATGAAAAATTTCTGGTAATATAAATGCTTTGTGAGGCGTATCATAATATATAGCCAAATCATTAGATTTGTCTAGTTTGTCTTCTATTTCATATAGTGCGTTTGCAAAACGAATATTTTCTTCATGTATTGGCTTGTACAAATTATTTAAGACACGATAGGTAAATAATACATTTATCATACCGTAGAGTATCACGAGGATAATCGCTGTTCGTGTAATCCACTGCTTGCGTAGGGAGTTTTGTATAAGTGTAATGCCGTATCCAATGCATAGTGCTGCACCGATGGCGGGGATATATGCGTATCGGCTTACGTATGGATCCCATGTGAAAAAAGAAGTGGGTAAAAAAGAAATTATCATCCATATAATTCCGAATACAAGTGGATTTTTTTTCTTGATAACTATATAAATTCCCGATGCTAATCCTGCAACTAGAATTATTGTAGACATAGCAAGCCACCACACAGGTTCAGTGTGCGCGAGGTTGGTGAGAGGTACAAATGTAAGGAGAATGTTCGATACTATGTTGGGGATGCTGTGCCACCCAATCTTATAGTAGCCTTTGGTAATGAGCGCATTTGTATTGTGCTGGATAGATAGTTCTATCAGTCCATATGAGAGGAATATTCCAACTAGGGGAATGAGGTAGAGTATATATTTTTTGTGATAGATCGGTTGATTGGTACGCATGCAAAAGAGAGTATGTACCATGATAATGAAAGGAATGAGGAGTATTGACCATTCTTTGGTAAAGACAAGCATGAAGGATGCTAATAAAAATAATATATAATGTTTTGGATTTTTTGATGTCAAAAATGTGAGCCAATACAGTCCGCTGAGGAGCAAGAAACAGGTAGTCAAAAGTACAGTGACCGCGCTGATCCAAGAAACTGACTCAAGTGGATATCGCAATACGAGAAATAATATGCTTGAGAGGAATGCTATGTTTGTAGGTAAGATTTTTTGTGTGATTTTGTAGATCAGGAGCGCATTGAGAGCGTGCAATAGTATATTGGCCAAGTAATACCACGAGCTCGCAAGACCAAATAACTTCACGTATATTGCAAAATATGCGTATACCGTAGGCATGACAAAATTTGATATGCGCAATGTGATTATGTGCGCATTGCCTGCCCACACATCTTTTGCATGTGAGATCCACACATAATCATCTTGAAAAAAAGTAAATTGAAAAACAGGAAAATAAATTATCAGTGTGATACCGAGAAAAAATATATAAACAAAAGAATGGTTGTGTAGCATTGCAGACCATTTTTTGTGTACCTCAAACATATTAATTTTGAAGATTTTGGGACGACAACTGTATAACGTTTTTGAGCAATAATGCAACCGTGATAGGCCCTATACCACCCGGAGTTGGCGTGACATAGCTTGCTTTTTTTGATACTTCTTTGAAATTGATATCGCCATACATTTTCCCTTTTTCAAATGAGATGCCTGTATCAATAACAATAGTGCCTTTTTTGACCATGTTGCCACGTACCAGATCCTTTTTGCCGACAGCGCTCACAATAATATCAGCTTTGCGACAATGTTTTTTTAGATTTTTCGTGCGGCTATTGCATGTCGTGACTGTTGCTTTGCGGTTGAGAAGCATGACAGAGAGTGGTTTGCCTACGAGTGCACCTGCCCCTATGATAGTAATATTTTTCCCTTCAACATTTACAGCAATTTCATCGAGTACAACGCAGACGGCTTCGGGAGTTGGTGGTGTGATAGCGTGCGTTTTCATAACGAGTTTCCCAATATTTGTATCAGTGAGGCAATCTACATCGAACTCTGGACGTACTGCATTCAAGACCTCGTCGGTATAAAGTGGTTCGGGCAAAGGAAGCTGGACTATGACACCACTAAGATTTTTATCTTTTTGAATAGTTATGATGTTTTGGATCAGATCTTGCTTTGATATGTGAGGAGGGAATGTGTGTAATGCAAAATCAATACCTACATATTCGGCAGCTTGTTGTTTACGTCTGATATACGTGCGTGATGGTTTGTCATCACCAACATACACGACAGCTAGTTTCGGCTGTGTGGGCAGTTGGGCAATTTGTTTTTTGAGGCTATCGAGTAGTTTTTGTGCGATAGCTTTGCCATCAATAGTATGAATCATATGGGCATATCTTAGCATAATTGGCTGAAAAAATGAAATGGCGAGGAAGGTGCCACGTAAATCAATGGTTTCTGTGTTGCTTGCAGTGATAGTACAATCCACGACTTAGTCGTCGGAGGTTTTACACCTTCTTTTCGCACATAAAGTATGGTATGATGAATACACTATGCAAACACCATACAGGAAATTAGGAAAATATGCTAAACAGACACCTGACCCTTTTTTGAGCAAGGACAAGATTGTTGAAATAGAAAGAAAACTAGCAAGATTAAAAAAAACGCAACCACAGGCAGCGGCGGAAGTGAGTAGACTTGCTGAGCTTGGTGATTTTTCTGAGAATGTAGAGTATCAACTTGCCAAAGGACGTTTGAGAAGTATTATCAATACTATTTTGAAATTGGAAAATCAATTGAGGAATGCTGTGCTCATAGAGCCAGAAAAGGGGGCAGGTAGAGTGAGTGTAGGCAATACGGTCAGGGTGTCTGTTGGTGGTATAGACAAAATGTATCAGATTTTGGGATCTGCTGAGACCAATCCACAAAAAGGAATCATTTCACATAATTCTCCCATAGGTTCTGCACTCATTGGTCACCAGATAGGGGATATAGTAAGTATAGACATAGCAGGTAAACATGTAGAATACAAGATATTGAAAATAGAATGAAAAGGTTTGTTTTTATTTTACTTAAAAGGACATACGTGTAATACATAATTTTAAATTTAAAAACATGGTAAAAATATACCATGTTTTTACTTTCATACGTACCAGGCAAACCACTCGTTGGTGGCTCGCCCAGTACCGTACGGTACTGGGCTCGGGGACAGGGATTTGAACCCCGATAGTTGGGACCAGAACCCAAAGTCCTACCATTAGACGATCCCCGATCACGTAAAGCGATCTACTACGACCGCCACGCGACAAGACTAGAAACGTACTATGAGCTATTCTTGCCGCGTGGTGAGCGAAGCGAACTTTACGCGGGACGATCCCCGAATATTATTTACTTATTTCTTCTCCTTTTTTCAATTTATAAACTATAAATTTTTGGCTTACAGTCCTGATATCTGTTCCAATCAAACCGTGGTTTATGAATACTTCCATATTTATTATTTTTCTTTTTGTACCGCGCTCTATCATGTATACGTCCGGATTGTCTTTTGACTTGATGAGCGTCCCATCTGGTAGAGCAGTTTCTGCTATGATTGGAGAATAGTTATTTTTGACTTCATGTCCATCAGTATACCCATCTCCATCACTATCATCAAGCCATAGTATAGTGCCATGTTTTAGTTCATCTATTTTCAATAGACCATCATTGTCCCCATCAGTATCTTTTGAAGTTATTATTTCTTTTCGTGTGAATACGGCTGTTTTGTCGCCTTCAAATGTTCGATCACGTGGCAAGAAATCATGTATAGCGGTCATAATAGTATCATATGGATAGCGATAGTCAAGACCGAGGTCGGTTGCTGGTTCTTGGGTGATGAATTCTCCTGTTTCATCGTCATACCCACTTATCACGAGTACATGATAATCTACTTGTTCTGTTTTGTAATGTGCGTTATTGAGTTCACGACCATGGACAGGTATGATGACAGGATGTCCCGCATCAATTTCAGATTGTATTTGTTCACGAGTTGGATTTGGCACCGTATAAGCTTCCCATGGTAAATACAAATTTATCATTTCTGCTATTTGTTTTGCATTCGTATCAGTGTGAAACCCGAGATGTTTATTTTCCAATTTTACCAATTGATTTATTTTTTCTTTTGCTGTCTCAATATCTATTGTTCTCTTGCTATATCCGAAATAAAAAAGCTCTACCATCATGCTGGAAGCTTCTTCACATGCGTTTCTCCATGGTTCTGTCCAGATGTCATCGGGTGCTTGTGATGAGAAGGGGACAGGAAGTGTTTGTGTTTTTGCGTATGAAATTGAAGGAAACAATAGTACATGCAATATGCATACAATACCTATAATTTTGTATCGTTTGAGGTGTGCCATATAGCTAGTTTATTGCTTCATAGTTTCATTAATTGATGACCTCACCACCTAGTGCCGATGCAAGATTTTCAAGTTCTTGATTTTGGCGGTCTTGTTCAGCTTGTTCCTGTACTATGACATCTATTTTCATTTTTGTTTCAAGCGCATCAGTAAATATAGTCTCTAATCTATTTTTGATTTGTTTGTCCATCAATTTTTCTTGGTGAAAAGTATAGGGAACTGAAAATTTAATAGTATTTGCATCTACCTCGTCTAAGTGGGCCATTTTGAGTACAAAGGCAAGAGAAGGGGTTTCTTTTTCTACTATATTCATGCATACCTGCCATTTTGTTTCGACATCAGCTTTGGTAATAGTGTTTTTTGAAACAATCTGCTTTACCTTTTCTTTGAGTGTTGTCTTTGTTACTTCGTGTATATTTGTCTCTGGCACGTTTGGTTTTGTATCCGCGACGTGGTTTTGTAGGGGTGTATGTGACTGGCTTGTATTAGCACACCATTCTATAGTGAGCATTTCCAAAGGGAGCTGGGGCAAGGGAGATGACTTAATTTCGTTTGCTCGCTTCATAGTCAAGTCAAGGAGGTGAACCATATCGATTTGCGAGGTGAGTTTTGTCATTTCAGATAGTTGTTTTTTTGCTTCTTTGGTCAGGTCAAGTTCGTGTTCGGCAAGATGCAGATCTACCGTGGCTATCATGAGGACACGTTCAAACTCAATAAGCTCTGTAGCAAAATGCGGAATATTTACACCATCTTGCACGAGCTTATGTACAAAAGATAGTGCGGGCTCTAATTTTTTTGTTAGCAGATATTCGACATATTCCATCTGCATTTCTATGTGAGTGCCCGGTAGTACAAGCGAGGCTGTATCTGTGGTGATATGTTTTTCACCTGTTGCCATAATCTGGTCGAGGAGACTCAGGGCGTCACGTGCACAACCTTCACCTTTTCGTACGATTCGATCTATCACCTCGTCATCTATTTTGGTATCTTCTTTCTTTGCTATTGTTTTTAGATATTTTTTCATTTCATCATCTGCAACCTTGCCAAAATTGAATCTTTGACAACGAGAAATGATAGTGAGAGGGAGTTTGTGAGGATCTGTGGTCGCGAGTATAAACGTTACAAAAGTAGGTGGTTCTTCGAGTGTCTTCAAGAGGGCATTGAAGGCGGCTGTGGACAACATATGGACCTCATCTATGATGAAAATTTTGTATGTTGACTTGGTCGGTTTGAATTGGGCATTTTCTATTATATTTTGGCGTACATTGTCTACGCCGGTATGGCTCGCAGCATCTATTTCTATCACATCGATAGAGCGTGATGCACTAATTTCATCGCATGAACTGCAGGCATTGCATGGTTCGAAATTACCATCTTTACGGTTTGGGCAATTCAAAGATTTGGCTAAAATACGCGCAGTTGTGGTCTTGCCAACTCCACGTGGTCCTGAAAAGAGATATGCGTGTGCAGTTTTGTTTTTCTTTACCTGATTTTCGAGTGTTGTCGTGATATGTGCCTGTCCGATGATGTCTGCGAAGGTCTGTGGACGGTACGTGTGATAGAGAGCCATAGGGCGGGATTTGAAATTTTTGATTTAAAATTTTGAATTTCAGCGGTGATAGTATAGCGTATTTCTTGTGGTTCGTAAAATGAATTTTGTAGTGTAGTTCTTGTACGTTTTACCAAAATATGATACCATGTGGATAGATAAAATTAATATATTAACTATATAGCTATGCCACGCAAAGCAAATCCAGCATTGCTCAAGCCAATGAATCTCACTCCAGAGCTTGAAGCAGTCGTCGGTAAAGGTCCAATGCCACGTTCACAGGTTGTGAAAAAACTTTGGGAATATATCAAAAAACACGATTTACAGAATCCAAAAAATAAACGAAATATTTTTGCAGATGATACTCTTAGACCAATATTTGGCAAAGATGAAGTCAACATGTTTGAAATGACCAAATTGGTTTCAACACATTTGAGTTAGTTTCACTCAAGCATTTAAGCACACAAACATTAAAGCACTCCTTGAAGGGGTGCTTTTTGTTAAATATAGATTTATTTTTTCTATGCTATAGGTGCTTAAGTGCTTTTGTGCCCCAGTGCTTTAGTGAAACTAGCGAGAGATAATATTTTCAACTGCGCCCCAATCACAATGATTCCCTTCGGGGAGAAGAATGATGACTTCGTCTCCTGGTTTGCCTCGATAAAAAGTCACTGACGCAGTGAGTATTTTGTATTGATTATGCTCATGTCGTGCATACCAGAGCTGCTTCTCTTCATCGTATATGAGTGTGCCTATGACACGTTTGCGTTCTACAGGACCAATTTGTTTGTAGATGAATCTGCCGTTATGCGCAATGGTTAATTTCATCATGTCTCCCTCAACAATTTTTGACTTGCTTGCATAGTTTGGCGGTACTGTATATTCTTGTCCGTCAGAGCCTACCATTTTTTCTCCATTGAATACTCCTTCAATGATTTTTTCTCCTGTAGATGATATTTGCAGGTCAGGAATGTTAGGGGTAAGTTGTACAATTTCATGGTTGAGTAATTTGAGAACAGCATCAATTTGGTCTTTTATCGCGTAGAGTGACCGTCGTATTTGTGGAATATCAATAGAGGACGTTTTTTCTTGGCTGAGGTTCGATGGCGTCTCGTGTATAGGAGATAAATAGGTCTCTGTTTCTTCTTGTTTTTCAGAAAAAGATGATGGAGGCATATTGCTGAGTACGCGCACCAGTTGATCATTAATGATGTCAGAGACTTGATTCATAGTATTTGTTTTATCTGTGTGTGTTGTAAATTAGTTTTTGTATTATAACAAAAAGCCTGACGTGAGTCAGGCGGGAAAGGGGATAACGTGGGAATAATATGTTGACGGAATGCTAAATGCCGAATGGCAAATGATGAATGATATTTTTTAATTATTTTTTCTGCTATTTAAGACAATGGTAGTTAAGATTTTTATAATTTCCCATACATATGTGTAACCCAGAAGACCTAGATATCCAAAATAGCTGAGAAGACTTATCAAAGGCTCGCTTCAATCATATCATCCTTACTTTCACTTGTACCTTGATCTAGCTTGGTGCGTTCCATGATTTCTGCCTCCACAATACTACGATCACGACCAAATTTGAGGCGAGAAAGTTGTTTGATGGCACTGGCAAGTTGAATATTACCTTTCTCTGGAGCATATACGGACATATTGAACGGTTTGGTTGCTTGATTGTCGACCAGAAGTTTGGTATTGCAAGTAAACTTTTCTACGTTCATGAGATCGTACGCACCAAATGTAGGCGCGAATTCCTTCGCCAAAATATCTGCATCCTCGGGACCAATACGATATGAACAAATAGTACCTACATTACCAAGGACAGCATCTTTTATTTCTGCTCTGCCTTTTTCATTTACCAGTTGATTGAGATATTGATGAGCTATGATGAGATCAAGCCTGTATTTTCTGGCCTCGGAAAGAATAATAGCGATAGAATCAGTAATAAAGTTTTGGAATTCATCAATATAGAGATAAAAATCTTTGCGTTCATCTTCAGGTAAGTCAGCACGTCCCATGGCAGCCATTTGTAATTTTGCCACGATGATGAGACCGATGAGTTTGGCATTTACCTCCCCTGTTTTTCCTTTTGCGAGGTTGACAATAAGAATTTTTTGTTTATCCATGACATCGCGGAAATCAAAGCCAGATTTTTGCTGGCCCATGATATTGCGCATCATATCATTTTCGACAAATCGACCGACTTTGGAGATCAAATAGCCAAGCATCTCTGATTTGTGGAAATCACTTGTTTTTGCCATTTCTTTTTCCCAGAATGCACGTACGACCGGATCTTTGAGCTTCTTGAGATACATCTTCACATAATCATCATCGGTAAACATGCGTGGAATATCTATAATGGTTCCTGGATTTTTCAAATCTGCCATAAGTGTGAGCATGACATTGCGCATGTTGTGTTCAAACATAGGCCCAATCATCTCTGGAGGGAACAACTTATAAAATATAGATATCATTTCTTGTACAGCAAAGTCCTTTTGGTCTTCATCTTTTACTTCGAGCATGTTGAGGCCGATAGGACGTTCGAAATCTGATGGATCAAAGATAACTACATCATCAGCGCGTTCTTTGGGTACATGAGATAGGACATATTCTGCAAAGTCTCCATGAGGGTCAATTATCGCAACGCCTTTGCCATTTTGTATATCTTGCACCGCAAGATTTTGTATGAGTACGGATTTGCCACTGCCAGATTTTCCAATCACATAGAGGTGGCGACGTCTGTCAGCATCTTTGAGTCGCACCGGATAATCTTGTCCGCGATAGGGAATATGACCCATGAGAATGCCCTCAGCTGGAAGGTTGGGAGGTGGTGGTGGTTTGCGTGCACCGAGCCATTTGATATTTGGTGCCTCAGTCGAATGAAGTGGCAGATGCCAAAGGCTCGCCATTTCTTCGGTATTGAGGAGTGTATCTCTTTGTTCATTGAATGAACGGTAAATGAAATCTTGTATAATTGTTTTTTGGTTTTTTGGTATGACTGCGCCAAATGAATTACCATAACGATACAGATTGTACTGGCTAAATGAATTGACTAAATTATCTAGGTTCATGCGTGCAACATCGGGATTGTCTGAAGCGCTCACCATACGTATCGTCACATCCAGACCTCCTTTGCTCAACTTTTCTTCAACACCTTTGAGCATCTCCTCTTCCATAGCAGAGAGTTGGTAGTGATTTTGTGGTTGATTGAGGTTGGTAGAATCTTTGGTTGCCAATTGTTCTCCCATACCTTTGCCCACCTGTTTGAGTATTTTGGTGAAGAAGTTTCTGTGTACCACATGTTCAAATTTTTCTCCTTTTTTTACTTCTCGCACAATGCGCACGCCTTTGCGTCTCCATTTGCGATGAGCAGAACGTACCACAAATTGTATAGCAGCAGAACTATTTTGTTCATGGACACGCGCAAGTACATTGAGGAGAGATGAGAGAGGGTCTGAGTCCATTTTTTTGTATGTTTTGAAAGGGAATACATGGACATTTTTGCCTACAATATAGGCCCCCACAATAGAACTCTTGTTGGTAAATATATTATAATCAACCATTGTCTCTATATGAGCATACGGATATTGCGCATTTATTTGTTGTTCCAAAAATCCTTTGAGCTTGTGTGGTACCGCGACATAGAAATTGATGAGATTGTTGTGTACGACCATCTCAAAAGAAAAATGGTCATTTCTTCCTTTGAACCATTTGTGTATACCACGCTGAGCACGCAGACCTGCTACTGTAGCAAAGATTGTTTCAGTGATTCCTATCTCTTCTCTAACTTGCTCCAATCGTTCTTCTTGAGATGCATTGCTTGAACCTTCTGATTTTTTTTCTTTTGGTACCATGATACTGAGAACGGTGAGATCAAATGCATGTTTAATTTTGAAAATTGATCTCGTAAACGAGCGTACTATAAAAACAACTCCAACAATAAGGAGGAGTACAGAACCTATGATGGTCATATTGACGAGCATGGCATCGTCTATAGGCGACGATGGCTGTGCCAAGAGAGCTTCGTCAATGACCGTGAATTGAAATAGTCCGACAAACATAGCATCATTTTTGCTGATAGTCTTTGAGGCTAAATATCTTGTCTGCTTTTATTTTTGCTTCTTGTTCCAAGAAAAATCTATTTATACCAGGGAGCATCCTCAGCCATTCCAGAAGAAGCTTGAAAATTTCTTTTATCTTGACATGGGTGCTTTTCATGAGTTGTCTAATTTGCCAAGCAGTTTCTTCCCCTTTTATTTTGAATTCTTGTTGTTGGATGGGGGTGAGCTCTCTATATGCATCTTCGAGCCCTTCTTGCATAACATGTTCTATGCGTACGGTGACGTCATCTTTGATCTGAGGTATGGTAATTTGTTTTTTCTTTTTTAATTTTAACTTTTTTTTGAGATTGTCTATCTTTTCGTCGAGTGTTTCATTTTCTGGAGTCGTCTGTCTTTTTTGCTCTGTTTCTTTTGGGGATTCAAATTCAACCGGTGCTTCTGGTTTCTGTGTTTGTGTTTCTGGAGCAGGGATTTGACTTTCACGCGATATATGATCGGGTATGAATTCTGGAGGAGGAGGTATCGGCGGGAACCCTTCTGTTTGTTCGTTTGGTACAGACTCTATGTATTCAGGTTGTATTGGCATTGGTTCATCTGCCATATGATACAGTAATCACTCACGCGATGTGGTGAGTTTGAAGAAATAAATAATATGCTACTAGTATATCAAAAAAAATAAAAAAGAGCTATAACAAGCTCTTGATTGTTGATAAGATTAATTTTTTTTGAATCGCAATAACAAGAAAAAAGGAATAAGACACAGTGTATATGCTACCACCGTGCCACCGATAATGCCAAATGCAGGATATGTCCAGTGTACTGCCAATACATACAGCGTGTAGATGATTGAACCAAAAGGAATTGACCTCGCTACTTTGGACAGCATGCCAGGATCATAGTACCATCGCAAGATAATGAATGTAGAGCTATATGTTGCAGGGAAACTACTCAGTACCCCTCCCCAAAATGGATGCAGGGTTTTTGATAGATATACTGCAAGCGTAATAATGGATCCGGCAAATAATGCACGTCCTATTTTTTGCCAGAGAGAATATGTGAGAGGAGCGATATGTTCTGGTGCATTATTTTTTTTCGTCAAGAAGTAATAACCCATGATAAGTCCTATACTATATAGGATAAGCGAGGCGACGATATGAGAAAATTTGAATATGGCAATAGGAATGGCAATACTAGACCAGATGGCAAGTGCTCCGAGAAAACTTAGTATGATTGAATATATACGGGGTAGTTTTATTTTGGAAAGATAGACAAATGCTATAGTAAACAAACTAACTGCCAAGTTTGCTGCAATCGTAGCCGGGACTACTTGTGCCGCTGCACTAGGAGATACAGTCCATGCCATGAATATATAGGCAATGAGTGCAGTAGAAGGTAATGATAATATAGATCCTGCTATTTTTTTATTGGCACGTTCGGCTATATATCCGAGTAATGCAATTACAAAACCACCAACAAAAAATGATATGATGAGTTGGTAGATAAAAAGTTTACTCATGTTATAATTTTTACTCTGCCGACTTCACCTGTTTGTAATCGTACTTTGATTCCATGTGGGTGAGTGGGGGAGTTGGTGAGGATATCTTGAACAATACCATCCAAGAGTTTACCAGTCGGCTGATCTTTTTTGAGTACAATTGATACGTGTACCCCAGGTTTGATATTTGCTCTTTTAGTTCCATCCATAGTTAATTTAGACTTTCTTCAAAAGTTCCCCACACACAACATTTGGTCGTGTATCTGCGTGCACAATTGAGTGATTCACAGTTTTGTTTGATAAATTCATTCCATTTTTGTTCAAGTTCTTTTGGTGTAGTTCCATCGCCATCGTGATTCATTTTGCATGAATTTGTACCACATGTATTTGTCATAGTTATAATTTGTTAATTTTTTGTCCTTCTTTCGTATCTTCCACATCAAAGTTTAATTTTTTAATCTCATCACGCAACCGGTCTGATTCGGTCCAGTTTTTTTCTGTTCGTGCTTTCAGGCGTGCATCGAGGATATTTTGGACTTCAGTAGGGATTACAATTGTTTCTTCCTTAGCATCTAAGTTTAATCCGAGGACTTTATCAAAATCAAGTAAGGTCTCTTTAGTTATATCTTTTTCTTTTATGGCTTGCCATATCCATGCTAGTGCATTAGGTATGTTGAGGTCATCATTTATCCATTCATTAAATTTATCTTTAAACCAAGAATCTTGTTTTTTGTGGTCGGGCAACGATTCTACTTGCTGCTGTAATTTTTTGAGAGCAGTTTGAGATGCCTCTAACGCCTCCCACGAAAAATTTAATTGTTTACGATAGTGCGTTTGTAGCAAGAAATAGCGATAGGCGAGTGGTGAGATGCCTTTTTCTTTGAGGGTTTCTAAGGTGATAAAATTATTTTCAGATTTCGCCATTTTGCCTTCATTTACCAACAAAAATTCTCCATGCATCCAATAATTTGCAAGCGGTTTATCGTATGCTGCTTCGCTTTGTGCTATTTCATTTGTGTGATGAACTGGCACATGATCAATGCCACCACAATGAATATCAAATGGCTGTCCTAAATATTTTGCAGACATTGCTGAACATTCTATGTGCCAACCTGGAAATCCCATTCTCGTTTGGCCTTGGCCTGCACCGAATGGCGCTGGCCATTCCATTTGACGTTTAGATTTTGGCTGATCACCCTCCGGGTGTCGTTCACTTCGTTCACTCCATTTCCAGAGAGCAAAATCGTGTGCATTTCTTTTTTCTCCCAAATCAACACGAGCCCCTGCTTTTAATTCTTGATTTTGTAGATTAGCAAGTTTGCCATAATCAGCCAGTTTGGTTGTATCAAAATAAATACCATCTGATGTTTCATAGGTAAATCCTTTGTCTGTCAGTTTTTGAACCAAATTAATTTGTTCCTCAATATGATCAGTTGCTTTGCACCAAATGTTTGGTTCAAGAATATGTAGATCTTTTAAATTTTGCTTAAACGCTTGCGTATAAAATTCTGCAATTTCCCAAGCAGTCTTACCTTCACGTTTGGCTCCTTTTTCCATTTTGTCTTCGCCTTCATCTGCATCAGATGTGAGATGCCCTACATCAGTAATATTCATCACATGATTGACAGTGTATCCATTATATTGCAAAACACGTTTGAGAATATCTTCAAAAACATAGGTGCGCAAATTTCCTATGTGCGCATAGTTGTACACGGTAGGTCCACAAGTGTAGAGACCTGCTGTATGAGCCTGTAGAGGGTTGAATTCTTCTTTTTTGCGAGTGAGAGTATTATAGAGAGTGAGCATAAGATTTATATATGAATATAGAGTATTATATTGTGGTGTATTATAGGTGAGAAGAGTGGAGTTGTAAATCCCATATAGATAGTTTGAAATATATGTTTACTATTGACTTTTTGTATTAATCATGATATAAAGTCATGTTTTGGAAATTAAGAGGGCGCTGCGATGGAAATTGGATAAATGCCCATGGACGCGATCGGTAAGCTCACGACAGGGGCGCGCTACGAGCTGGCGCAAGGGTGCCTCTCCCGGTTCAAGGAGAGTTTTGTTCCCGAGCACCTTCTCCCCAAGCTCATGAGATGGTTCTTCCACAGTGAGGAGGAGGCCGCTCAGTTCATCGAGATGCGTTCGCAGGATGCGATAACATTCTCGCCGGGTCTCCAGACGGTCGAGGAGATCGTCGGGCGGATGCTCCATGACGTCGACAGTCGGCGCACTGGCATGGGACAGGTCGGGTGGCTCGCGGGCTATCTCGCCATGTCCCTGCTCCGTGAATTCGCCGAGGCCGGCAACAAGTAGAGGGCTACAATCGCAGCGTCCACAGCCCTCTTAGTTTCCAACATAGATCCACGTATATAGCGTGGATTTTTTGATACATAATCTATTTTATTGTATACTTACTTTGTTTTAACAAAATAACATTACTACTATGCGTCTTCTATTACGTTGGGCTCTCAATGCGGCCACATTACTTCTCCTTGCTATATACTTGCCTGGTATTGGGGTGAGTGGTTGGTATGCTGCATTTGTCGCGGCTTTTGTACTAGGGCTTGTGAATGCGATTATCCGACCAATTTTGTTGTTACTTACATTGCCGGTGAATTTGTTGAGTCTTGGTTTATTTACGTTTGTCATCAATGCTTTGTTATTTTGGTTTGTATCTACTGTGGTAGATGGATTTGAGGTGGATGGTTTCAAGTCAGCATTTCTTGGCGCTCTTATTATGACTATTGCAAGTTGGTTCATTGGAAAAATATTTAAAAAACATACATAATAAACATCATTATAAATGATATATGATACGTGGGTGAAAGTTATCATTTATCATTTATTTATACATATGAAATTTTTTTTATTTTCTCTCTTAGTTTTATTATCATTTCCAGTCTCTGTTCATGCGGTTACGGGATTTCTCGGTAGCCAAGGCGTGTGGATGTCTGAAGGCAAGACATTTGCAGGGGACACGGTGAAGCTTTATACCGTAGTGGTAAATAATAGCGCGCCACGATTATCTCTTACCGTTGAATTTTATAATGGAAGTACATTTATCAAAAGTGTCGCAGTTCCCAATCTTACATTTGAAGAAGCAAAACAGGTCTGGGTAGAATATACGCTTCCTGCAGGTGAACAACAATTTTCTGCAAAACTCACACAACTTGATGCACGTGATCAGGTGGGTAATTCAGTCGACGCAAATATTACTCAGACAGAACAGCAGTCACAAACGTATGATGTGGATTTGGATACGGATGGAGATGATATAGGAAATAAACAAGATACTGATGATGATAATGATGGATTGGCTGATACCAAGGAGTCTGAGATTGGCTCTGATCCTCTAAAAAAAGATACAGATGGCGATGGACTGGATGACAAAATAGAAGTAGACAAAGGGCTTTCTCCTACAAGTACTGATACTGATGGGGATGGACATAATGATAATGTAGATCTGTTTCCAACCAACAAAAGTGAATGGGCTGATATAGACAAAGATGGCACAGGAGATAACGCTGATACAGATGATGATAATGATGGATTGAGTGATAGTGATGAAGCAATATTTGGGAGTGATCCTCACAATGTTGATTCAGATGGAGATGGACTTACTGATGGTGAGGAAAAAGAAAAAGGGAGCAGTCCTACATCCAAAGACACTGATGCGGATGGTATTTTGGATAAAGATGAAATAGAAAATGGTACCAATCCAGCCAAAGCAGACAGTGATGAGGATGGTCTAAATGATGGAGAAGAATATAGTATGAAGACTGACCCTCTCAAAAAAGACACAGATGAAGATGGGTTGAGTGATGGTGATGAAAAAAATAAAGGCACGGATCCTCTCAAAAAAGATACAGACGGAGATGGTGTGGATGATATGACTGATATGTTTCCACTAGATAGTGAAGAATCTCAAGATACGGACCTTGATGGTATAGGAAACAATGTAGATACTGATGATGATGGAGACACTATTTCCGATGAAGCAGAACAAACACAAGGTACCAATGCACTCAAAAAAGATACAGACAGTGATGGCATAGATGATGACAAAGAATTGCAAGCAGGCACCAATCCCAATAATCCTGATTCGGACAATGATGCCATGGTCGATGGTGAAGACAAGGACCCTTTAGTGTTTAGCGAACATCGTCAATGGTTTAGTACGACCGCATTGATTGTTTTGGCTAGTTTAGCTTTCCTTTGTTTCTTGGCATTTAGTATTGTATATTATCTCAAGTGGACCAAGAGAGATGAAAATATAAATACCACAAGTGCTGATGAGGAAGACGAAGATGATGATGTTCGTGAAGAAGAAAATGAGGATGATAACGATGAATAAATAAGAAGAGAAGTTGTTAAAGTTGTTAAAGTTGTTGATGTTGCTAAATTTTTGAAATTTTGTCATCAGTTAAGAATCTCAAAAACTTCAAACTATATGAAAAATTATTCTTCAAATCGAGCACAAAAAGGAAAGACAGCCTATCGTACACCGAGTTTGTTTAAGGCAAATAAGGCGATGCAGACAAGTCAATTGAAAATGAGAAGCAAGAAAACCCGAAATCCTAATATCGAAATACTAAACAAATCTAAATATTGAATGTTCAAAATTTTTGTTTTGATTTTAGTATTTTGGTAATTTTATATTGTTTAGAATTTCGAATTTAGAGTTTAATTAGTTAGAATGCTTTATGTATACTATTATATCTTTGGGTGGTTCTATCATCATTCCAAAAACAGGGTTTGATATTTTATTTTTGAAAAAATTTAGAAAACTTATTTTGGATGAAGTGAAAAAAGGGCAGAAATTTGTACTCATGATTGGTGGTGGGGCGACATGTCGACAATATCAAGATGCCCTCAAAAAAACTGTCTCACTTAAAGATGTGGAACTCGATTGGATGGGAATATACACGACAATTCTCAACGCACAGTTTGTAAAATTTATTTTCAAAGATTATGCGTATGGTGATGTTGTCATTGATCCTACGAAGAAAATAAAAACAAATAAGCCAATTATTGTCGCGGGTGGATACAAGCCGGGCTGGAGTACTGACATGGATGCTGTTTTATTTGCCAAAACATATGGCGCCAAAGAAGTAATCAATCTTTCAAATATCGATTACGTATATACAAAAGATCCTGCTAAATTTATAGATGCGCAGAAAATAGAACACATGGATTGGAAAACATTTCGCAAAGAAGTTGTGGGCGAAATATGGGATCCGGGGAAAAACGCGCCGTTTGATCCGGTTGCTAGTAAAGAAGCACAAAAATTAGGTCTGAAAGTTTGTATCTTGAAAGGGACTGGTTTGGAAGAAGTGAAGAACGTTTTGACAGGGAAGAAATTTAAGGGGACAATCATCGGATAAGATATTGGATATTAGGATATTGAATATTAGCGAGCCGCTCGAGAGGGCGGTTTTGCGTATTGATTTTTTGGTTTAGATAGGTTATGTTATCTGAGTCATGAGTTACAAAATATGAGTGATGATGTACAACTTATCAAGGATAAACTTGATGTCGTGGATTTGATTGGGGAGTATGTCCAACTCAAGCCTGCTGGTATCAACCATAAGGGTCTGTGTCCATTTCATCATGAAAAGACGCCATCCTTTATGGCAAGTCGCGAGCGACAAAGCTGGCATTGTTTTGGTTGTGGGAAAGGCGGAGACATTTTTACATTTGTCGAAGAAATGGAAGGTATGGAATTCCGTGAGGCACTCAAATATCTGGCAGACAAGGCAGGAATACAACTCACGAATAATTTTCAAAATGAAGTGCAGAGTAGCCAAAAAAATAGAATAAAGGAAATCAATCGAGCTGCTGCATTATTTTTTCATAATTTCTTGTTGAGGATGGATGCATCCAAAATAGCGCGGGAGTATTTACATACGAGAAAATTGACCGATGAGACAATTATTGAATGGCAGATAGGATTTATTCCAGATCAATGGGATTTGCTTACGCAGTATTTGCTCAAAAAAGGATTTGCAATAGATGACCTCGTTGTATCAGGGCTTACCATAAAAAAGGATAATGCAAACATACAAAGCATGAAAGGCTTTTATGATCGTTTTCGTGGGCGTATTATGTTTCCTATTTGGGATATACACGACAATGTCGTAGGATTTACTGGACGCGTGCTTGTAGAGACAGAGCATAGTGGTGGAAAATATGTAAATACGCCACAGACACCAGTGTATGACAAATCACGTGTAGTCTTTGGACTCAACAAGGCAAAAAAAGAAATCAAACACAAAGATTTGATTGTTATGGTCGAAGGGCAAATGGATGTTATTGCATGTCATCAGACGGGGATGAGCAATGTGATTGCAACGAGCGGTACTGCAATGACCGAAGAACAAGTGAGATTATTGAAACGATATTCACAAAATATGAATATGGCATTTGATGCAGATGCCGCGGGTATCGCTGCAGCAAAACGAGGTATAGATATTGCTATAGAAGAGGGTATGAATATGCGTGTTATACAGATTCCAGATGGAGCGGGCAAAGATCCAGATGAATGTATAAAACAAAATAAACAGACATGGTTCGATGCAGTCGCACATGCAGAGGATGTTATGCAGTGGTATTTCAATCGAGCATTCGCAGGCAAAGATATACATAATCCAAAACAAAAGCAGGTTATAGCAACTGAATTGCTTCGTGAAATTGGCCGCATACCCTATGCAGTAGAGAGAGATCACTGGTTGCAAGAACTTGGCGTTCGGCTGGGTGTGGATGTGGCAGTGTTGCGTGATGATATGGCGCGGGTAAAAAGTGAGGAAAAAAATAATAAACCAAGAAACCAAGAAACCAAGAAACCAACACCGATACAATCTGTAGAAAAGACGCGTTTAGATTTGTTGATTGAACGTCTTCTCATATTAATGTTGCGATTTCCAGATATAATTCGAAATTCGAAATTCGAAATTCGAAATTCTGTCTTGTCCACAGGTCCCTATGCTTCTCTTTACGAAACAGTGCAAAGACAGTATACTAGTGGAGGTATTATTATTGACCAATTGCATGACGAGTTTGATCATCCTGGTCAAGAAAATATAATTGATATACTTCTCATGGCTGGTGAGAAGGATTTTGCTACATTGACGTCTGGAGAAGTTGAGAAAGAATTTAGCAATTTGTGCGTATTAATTAAGGATGAATGGCAGAAGCAAGAACAAAAGAGATTGCAGCAAGAAATCATTCAAGCTGAGAAAGCTCATGACACAGAAAAAATAAATATTTTGATGGAAGAATTTAAAAAATTAACGTCATAATACAGGTATTGGGTTTTAGGTAAGTTTAGGTTTTAGGGATACCCCCTAATACCTAATACCTAATACCTAAAACCTAATAATCAAATTCCAATGCCTCGGAAAACACATACAACCAAGGCTACAGCGAGAGCCAGTCAAAAGACTACTCGCAAAAAAATAACTGCCCAAAAGGCAGCCACCAAAAAACGAGCTATAGCTCGTACCAAAACTACCCGCACCATATCTACGCGGGCACTGCGTACCAAGACTTCTCGCAGTACAACAAAGAAGTCTTCGCAAAAAAAAGTTACACTGCGAAAAGATGTAACACAAAAAAGAGGAGCCACCTCGCATGGTGGACAGACAAAAAAGAGAACGTCATCTCACGATAGGCGTGTTTTCTATACACCAGAGCATCGTAAACCTTTGGTTGAAGAACCATTTGTCCCACCGACAGAAGAGCAGATTATTCAGCTCGTGCAAAAAGGACGAAATAGAGGTTTTCTTACAGAACGGGAAACCATGATGCTTTTTAGTCGGGTGGAGCATTATGTAGATTTGTATGAATTTTTCTTGAGTTTACTCGACAAAAACAGTGTCGCGATTGTTGAAGCACAAGAGGGTTTGCTTGGAGCCAGTCGTCGTGAACAAAAGACAGAGGTTATCAGTGGACTTCAAGGAGAACAACCCGATGTGGAATCCGGAGTATTTTTTGATCTTGGGAGTATATCTCAGGATTCTATCCAGATGTATTTGCGTGAAATAGGCAAGGTATCACTCCTCAGTGCTGAAGAAGAAGTCACGCTTGCCAAAGCAAAAGAACGTGGAGACAAAAATGCAGAACGCAGAATGATCGAAGCAAATCTTCGCCTTGTTGTGTCTATTGCAAAGAAATTTGTAGGCAAGTCGTTATCACTTCTTGATCTTATCCAAGAGGGAAATATTGGTTTGTTTCGCGCAGTAAAGAAATTTGACTATCGCAAAGGATACAAATTTAGTACGTATGCGACATGGTGGATTCGTCAAGCTATTACACGCGCTCTTGCAGATCATTCTCGTACGATTCGTATTCCCGTGCATATGGTCGAGACTATCAATCGTCTCATGCAAGTGTCACGTAGGCTTTTGCAAGATTTGGGACGTGATGCCACTCCAGAAGAAATCGCAGCTGAGATGGGTGAGGACATAGAAAAGGTAAAGCACATCATAAAAATTTCTCAAGATACTGTCTCGCTCGAAACATCAGTAGGGGATGATGACGATGATGATACATCACTTTCTGATTTTATTGAGGATGTCAAAAATATTAGTCCATCCCAAGCAGCAGGAGCAGAGCTTTTGCGTGATTATATTCAGATTGCTATCCAAGATCTCTCACCTCGTGAAAAGAAGATTCTCGAGATGCGATTTGGACTAAGTGATGGCGTGACACACACGCTCGAGGAAGTCGGCAAAGAGTTTGGCGTGACACGTGAACGTATTCGTCAGATAGAAGCCAAGGCGCTTGAGAAAATAAAAGGTTTTGATGTGATAAATAAGTTGAGTGATTATTAGGAGATAATGATTCTAAAATAGGTATATGAAATATATTTATATAGGGGGAATCTTTGTATTAGTATTCCTACTTGGTGCAGCATGTAACCCTGTACCTTATGAGACAGGGAATAATAATGGGGGTGCGGCATCTAGAGAAAATTCAGTGGGACAACCAGAGATGAGTGATACTAGCAGTACCGCATTAGACACTACCAGTACGTCTCGGACAAGTGAACGGGCAACGTTGGAAAATGAATTGCGTCAGGCGTTCGTACTGAAATATGGCCGTCCCTCAGATGGTGTACGTATTGAAATAGGACTTGCAAGAGATAATACATTTGTGCGAGGACAGGTAGGTTTTATTAATCCAGATGAATCTGAAGTTGGTGAAGGAGGTATTTTTTTCTCAGTTAGAGATTCCATAACAGGTGAGTGGATTATTGTACATGATGGTAATGGTACAATACCATGTGAACCTCTTGAATTGGCAGATTTTCCTCGAGATATGATGGGTGATTGTTATAGAGAGTAAACAGAAATAAGCGCATTAAAAAGAACCCTTACTAAGGGTTCTTTTTGCTATTCTTATTACCAAATTTGATAATCAAAACAGTCGAAGGAGGGCGCGATGAACGTACGCGCCTTCCTTGTTGCGTTGCCCGATGTAATATCGGGCCGTGCGGTGATTGAGGCTGTTGCCATCGTCACCACTCCCTCCTTCGACTTGTGGCTACGCCACCGGACGCGGCGGCATCTGGCGCCGCTGCTCGATCATAGCCGCGTCGTAGGCGCGGGCGGCCGCGCGCCCGATGATGTCGCCCATGGAAGAGACACTCAGACAGACCCCGACCATCGTGTTCACGCCAGCCTTGTCTCTGGAGGCTCGACTGGTCTCGATCCTGATGACCCTGTCGTGGATCGGTTCGGTGTTGGGGTCGAAGTTCCTGAGCACCCACACCTCGTCCATCACGGTCATCTCGCCCTGGATGATCCGGCCGATCAGGACGGTCCCACGTCGGGATCCCCCATTCTGTCGCATCGCACGCGACGAGTGGAGAACCCCAGTGACTTCCATCTGGAAGTCTTTGCCCATGAGTACCATGTTCACCGAAACCATGCTACCTGCCATCTTTCACCTCCTGTGGTGATGGCGGTTGAAGCGACAAGTGAGAGATTAATGTATAGAGAAGAATTTGTCAACAAAAAAACCACGCCGAGTACTACTTGGAGTGGTTTTTACTACTATTCTCATCATTTTGCTGAAGATAGTAGTCGAAGGAGGACGCGGATCTACAAGCGATGCGTCCTCCCTTGTGTGCCATATAGGCTTTTGGGTTTTGAAGGCGTGCATACACGCTTGCAAAACCGTTCCCTCCTTCGACTTGTGGCTCTGTTGACCTTGTCAGCCCACCCGCCGCGAGGTGGTGGCGTCGATCTGCCGGCTGGCGCTCGGGCAGAGCCAAGCGAGTGTGCCTTCCACATGACGGAAGGTCAACGCTGCCCGCCTGCCGCGACAGACACAGGTGGTCAGCTCGCACATATGCGTGTTGACCTCGTTCCGGCGGGGGTTGGGGGTCACGAGCCTGATCTGGCGGTGGCGCGAGTCCTGGGACATCGGTCCTCCTTTGAGAAACCCACCATTTGGCGGATGAATACGGACATTAAGTTAGCAAATTTATATGTTTTTGTCAACAAAAAACACTCCCATACCAAGAGAGTGCTTCAGTGATTTTGTGCTCCAGTGCTTAAGCGCTTATATGATTTTCACCACATTCCACCAGTTTTCTATATATTCCGCACGTTTATTTTGATATTTGAGATAATAGGCATGTTCCCATACATCAAGTGCAAGTATAGGTTCATGTCCGAGCGTGAGAGGGGAATCTTGATTGGGCAGGGCGCAAATTTCTAGTTTGTCATTTTTGTCGCGCACCAACCATACCCAGCCCGAGCCGAACAACATTTTGGCAGTATTGGAAAATTCTTCTTTGAATTTTTCCACTGAGCCAAAGGTTTCAGTGATTTTCATTTTTAGATTATAATCAGTTTCTTTTTTCGGATCCATTATAGACCAAAAAATATTGTGATTGACATAGCCTCCGCCATGGTTTTTTATTTTTACACGATCAGCTTCGGACACGGGCAGGCTATTCAAGCCACGGAGGATATCCTCTGCTTTTTTTTCTTGTAGTTCGGGATAATTTTCAAGCGCTTTGTTGAAATTATCACAATATGCTTGGTGATGTTTTGTATAGTGTATCTCCATGGTCCGTGCGTCGATATATGGTTCGAGCGCATCAAACGAATAGAGGAGTTTATTAAGTTCGTGTTTCATAAGATTGGGTTTATATGTTTACATAAATAATACTTATATGGTATTATATACCGTGCATATCGTCAAGTCATGCATATATACCTGTGTATGATTTATCCACTAATTGCTCGATACATACGGATATGATATAATCTACAAGCTTACTATTAATATATATAATTTATATAATCTTACTATGTCAGAAGAACAAAAAGCAACCAAAAATATTTGGGATATGATGTCTCCACAGCAGACTTTTTTTGTGGGTCTCGTAGGTGGAGCAATGGTACTGTGTACTATAGGATTCTTTTTATTGCTGGGCATTATGATCAAAGGTGGCATGCCTACACGTGCCAATGCAGCTGCCAATATAGATGATGAAGTAGCAGCAGGACCAGAAAAGTTTAGCGCATGTCTTGACGATGGGAAGTACGCCAACACAGTGAAAGCAGATATGCAACTTGGTGCTAGTCTTGGTGTCAATGGTACACCTGCTACATTTATCAATGGATATCTCTTGAGTGGAGCATTGCCATATAGTGCACTCAAACAAGTCGTAGATACCGTACTTGCAGGCAATACTCCAGATTTTGATTTTATGAAAGATCGTGAGACAGGAAAGATTGTAAAAGTAGATATGCCAGAATTACCCAATGTTGAATGGGCAGGCAATGAAAGTGCTTCGGTGACTGTAGTAGAATTCTCAGATTTTGAATGTCCTTATTGTGCAAATTTTGAACCAAGCATAGAACAACTTCTTGCAGAATATAGCGACAAAATTAAGTTTACCTATCGTCATTTCCCTCTATCATTTCATGCTAATGCACAAAAGGCAGCTGAGGCATTTGAATGCGCCAAAGAACAGGGTAAATGGCTTGAGATGCACAATAAATTGTTTGATTTGTCAGCTGCAAGCAACCTTAGTTTGACAAGCTACAAGAAAGCAGCCACAGAGCTTGGACTTAAATAAATTACTTTCCCAAACACACAAGACCACCTTATTGGTGGTCTTGTCATTTCAATATATATTTTGTATACTACGTCCTGTTAGTTTAATAATACTATTTTTGTATGAGAAAGTTATTTTTATATGGTATTCTTTTTTTGATGAGTTTTTTTGTTTTTGGAAATTCTTTGGTGCGTGCAGAAGGTGTTCCTGAGGACACCGAAGGACAAAAGATAGAATATGTTTTGTTTCATCTTGAAACGTGTCCCCACTGTCGGGATGAGATCAAATTTATTGAGAGGAAACTTATCCCAAAGTATGGGAATTATATTGATCTCAAAATGTACGAGGTGAGTAGTGTTGAAAATCAAAAAATATTTGCTCAGTATCAACAATACTACAATGTCAGAGGCGGGGGGGTTCCTGTCGCGGTCATAGATGGAGAAGTGGTATACGGGTATGGCAATGACGATACGACAGGCAAACAAATTATGGGAATTGTAGAGAGTAAACTGACTGGCAGAGGCCTCATACAACAACAAAATACAGATTCACAAGCCTGTGAAGACGGCAAAGAATGTATCAATGTGCCTGTGCTTGGTAGGATAGACGCTACATCTTTTTCGCTTCCTATTTTGACCGTTGTGCTTGGTTTCCTCGACGGATTCAATCCGTGCGCCATGTGGGTGCTCTTGTTTTTGATTTCACTTCTTCTTGGTATGCAAAACAAGAAGCGTATGTGGCTTTTGGGAAGCATTTTTATTGTTACGTCTGGGCTTGTGTATTTCATTTTCATGGCTGCATGGCTTCAATTCCTCATGTTTATTGGTATGATTGTGGTTGTGCGTGTGGTCATAGGTCTTGTCGCCACAGGTGTTGGTGGTATGCAGTTGCGTGATTGGTGGAAAAATAGAAAGTCAGACGGCGTAGTCTGCAAAGTATCTGGCAAAGAGGGCACCAAGAAGACATTTGAAAAAATAAAAGATATTGTGCATCGCAAGAGTCTGTGGTGGTCTATTTTGGGTATTATTATTTTGGGTTTTTCTGTAAATTTGGTCGAGCTTGCATGTTCTGCAGGATTTCCTGCTATATTTACCCAAGTACTTGCGATAAATGATTTGCCTATGTGGCAACGTTACTTGTACATGTTTGGGTATATCGTATTCTACATGTTTGATGATATGGTGATTTTTATACTTGCTATGGTAACGCTCAAGTCAAAAGTGGTTGGGGGCAAGTACGCAAAATATACCAATCTTATTGGTGGCGCTCTCATATTTATTTTGGGGTTGCTTCTTATCTTCAAACCAGGGTGGTTGATGTTTGGATAGCATCGATTTAGACTCCTGTCTGTGCCGACAGGCAGGGATTAAAATAGATTACACTGATTAAAAAATCCGCTGTTAGCGGATTTTATTCTTCCCGTACAAATGTGAAGTGGGGAACTATATCTCCATTCCATTTGACATTGTCTGTGAACAATTCTATGGGTCTAATCCAAAATTTGCTTTCAGGATTGTCATACAGAGTTTCGTATACGACAAATTTTTCTAGTGTTTCACTGTGTTTAGCAACAAAATGTACACGATATTCTTTTCCTTTGTAGTGGCGGTAGATGCCGGGTTTGATGTCCATTTATTTTGATGTGATATGTACGAGAATTAGTGCAATTACGAAGCAGATACTATATGCAATGAGGAGGTTGAGCCAAAATGTTTTGACAAATTGGACATTGAGCCACAGGAGGACAAGACTAAAACATATAGCACCTATAGCCCCATAGATTCCTCCGACAAGGAATTCACGAGACGCGCCTCTATTGCTCATGGTAACCAAGATGTATGATACGACAAATACAATAGGAATGCCCCCAATAGCTCCTGCTAGTTTTGGGCTAGAGAATTTGGCAATAAGCAAAATGACTGCTGTCGCAGCTGCTGAGGCAAGACTTTTGATGAAGATATCCATATAAGAAATTTTATCAGATTTTAGTTTGGAAAACAATGCTATTGTCCATTTGAAATAAATCAGCCATACTATGCGTACTATATAAGAACTATGACTGTATCATTGGCCGAAAAAACCGACAATGAACTGGTAGAATTAACCCTCCAAAATCAGGAGTATTTTGCGTATATCATAGAACGTTACAAAGGAAAATTGTTATCATATATCAAGCGTATCTCAGGCTTAGACTATGAAGATGCCGAAGACGTGTTGCAGGAAGTATTGGTGAAAGTATACTATAATTTGAATGGTTTTGACCTTAAACTTAAATTCTCGTCTTGGATATATCGTGTCGCACACAATGAAGCAATAAGTGAATTGCGCAAGAGAAATGTACGTCCTCTTTATTATGTACAAGATGAAGATCTCGCACGTATCGCAGATGGACTCGATATGTCTCATGAGGTAGACATGCATGTGTTGCAAGACGACATCAATGTAACTCTTTCGAAGATGGATAAAAAATATAGAGAAGCGCTCGTTCTCAAGTTTTTGGAAGAAAAAGATTATAATGAAATTTCAGACATTTTGAAAAAACCAATAGGCACTGTAGGGACACTTATCAACCGAGCAAAAAAACAATTTAAAAAATTATATGGAACAAGAACATAATACAATTACAGATAAAATTTTGGACAAAATCAAAGATATAAAACCGAAGTCCCGGTTTAGTTTTCTTGCAAAAAATTACGCATTTTGGGGTGCAGGTGTAGTCTCTATTGTCATTGGGGCAATCACCGTGTCAGCTATATTATTTGTTCTGCTCAATCAAGACTGGGATTTGACAGGGAGAGCTGGAGGGATGTGGCATGTGCTTTTGTTTGTATTGCCATATTTCTGGATTGCTGTGTTTGTCTTGTTTGTTATAATTGCATATTATGAAGTGAGGCATATCGAAGGTGGTTATAGGGTGACCCTGCCTATTATTATTGGCGCGTATTTCGTTGCTTCTATTGTGCTTGGAATAGGAATGTATACAGTCGGCGTAGGAGAACGCACTGAAAAAACTTTTGTTGACCATGCTCCTTTGTATGGACGATTGTCTGAGCCGCGTCACGAGATCTGGCATAGTCCAGAACAGGGTTTGTTGCTTGGTATGATTGCTGAAATTCAAGATGACAAGATAATTATACTCAATGACATTGAACAAGAAGTTTGGACCGTAAATATTGTAGATGTACGTTTTCCTCCATCTATTCCTTCGCTTCAAGTTGGGATGCTTATCAAATGTGCTGGAGAAGTGACTGGTGATCATATGTTTGAGGCAGAAATTATTCGCCCTCATCTCATGCCGATGCATCCAATGATGAAAAATATGAAAGAAATTGATCCGCGACTACGTATTAGTAGATGAGCCAACTGATATTATCATGTGCACATGAGATATCGACGGACACGCGCGTATAATTATTAATTATAAAATATATTATGAAGAAAACAGCATATTTTGTTCTTGGGAGTGTTGCTGCATTGGCAGTGCTCGTCGTAGGGGCATTGACCGTAAGCGCAGCACAACAAGAGTCTGATATAAACACAGATACAAGTGATCGTCCTATGTGGGGTCATATGATGCGCGGTGAAGGAGGCCTAAATGAAGAACATAGAGCAGAGATGGACAGTCTATTGCAAGTAGGGAATTACGATGCATGGAAAGCAGCTATGGAAACTCATGCTACAGAAATGGGCAAAGATACACCTCCTATGCTGGAGCAGGTTACTGCTGAAAATTTTGATAGATTTGTAGAAATGCATAATCTTATGAAAGCAGGCGATCGTGATGGTGCAAAGGCTATTGCAGATGAACTTGGTTTGAAAGAGATGGGGTTAGGACGTGGTGGTAAGATGATGAAAGGGTTTGGAGATAGAGAATTTAAGGATGTAAATGGTGATGGCGTATGCAATCACGTTGATATGGAAACAGAAGTGCAGGTACAAAGTTAAACGATTTATATAGAATATTTAGTTTGAATCACTCAGAAAACTGGGTGATTCTTTGTTTTTGGCATAGGTAGAGTCGTTATACTTGACATTTTTATTTTAATCATATATAATTGGGCTAAATTAAGCGAAATAAGGAATAGAACACGAATAAGACGAATTGAACGAATCTAAACGAATTCGTTTGTATTAGTTTCATTCGTTAAATTCACGTTTCATTACTATTTTTATGGAAATTCGCAACATCGCCATTATTGCTCATGTTGATCATGGCAAGACAAAATTGACCGATGCTCTCATGCGCCAGACCGGCATGGTGACAGATGATAGTGTAAGCATGGATAGCAATGCGCTTGAGAAAGAGCGCGGTATTACGATTTATTCAAAAAATACATCAGTCTTTTATAAAGATACAAAAATTAATATCGTAGATACTCCAGGCCATGCGGATTTTGGCTCAGAAGTTGAACGTGTCCTCCGATCTATTGACTCTGTTTTGCTTGTAGTAGATGCGCAAGAAGGTCCCATGCCTCAGACAAAATTTGTATTGAAAAAATCACTTGAACTTGGACTTAAACCTATTGTGGTGATTAATAAAATAGATAAACCAGCAGCACGACCAGAATGGACACAAGAAAAAGTTTTGGAATTGTTTATGGATCTTGGTGCCAATGATGAACAACTTGATTTCACGACCGTGTATGCGATTGCGAAGCAGGGGATTGCAAAAAAGAATTTGGTTGATGAATCCAATGATTTGACTCCCTTGCTTGATACTATCTTGGAAAAAGTACCAGCAGTAAAAGCAGATACGACTCTCCCATTTACCTTCCAACCATTCAATCTTGCGTATGACAACTATCTGGGTCGTATGGGTATTGGACGTATGTACCAAGGAGTTTTGAAAATGAGTGATAGAGTGTTCCTCAAAAAACATGATGGACAAATTATCCCTGGTGGTATTACCAAATTATTTACATTTGAAGGTTTGACACGAAAAGAAGTTCAGGAAGTTGTCGCTGGAGATATTGTCATGATTGCAGGTTTGCCAGATATATATATTGGTGACACGGTGTGTGCAGATAGAGAACAGGAACTATTGCCTGCTATCAAAATTGATGAGCCAACTATCTCATTGAATTTTTTGGTAAATAACTCTCCATTTGCAGGTAAAGAAGGAAAGTTCGTGACTAATAGACAAATCAGGGAAAGACTTGAAAAAGAATTGGAAGTGAACGTAGGTTTGAAAATAGATTTTTCCGCTATAGATTATTACAAAGTGTATGGACGTGGTGAATTGCATATCGCTATATTGCTTGAAAATATGCGACGCGAAGGGTTTGAAGTGCAAGTATCTCAGCCACAGGTAATTATCAAAGACATAGATGGTGTAACATGTGAACCGTATGAAGGTGTAACTATAGATATTCCTCAAGAATGTTGTGGCACTGTGATAGAGAAGATGTCCAAACGAAAAGGAAAGATGGTAGAAATGCGTCCTGAACAGAATCATACGCGTCTGATTTATGAAATACCAACAAGAGGGCTTCTTGGCTATCGCAATGAATTCATTGTAGACACTCGTGGCGAAGGTATTCTGTGTAGTGAAGTGATAGGATTTAAACCACACGCAGGTGAGATAGATAAATATGATACAGGATCCATGATATCGGGTGAAGTTGGCAAGGTATTATCATATTCGCTTGCCAATTTGCAAGACCGTGGTTCTCTATATGTCGGCCCGAATATAGAGGTATATGAAGGACAAGTCATAGGCAATACCGCAAAAGGGCAAGATATGGTCGTGAATCCTATCAAAGGGAAGCACCTCACCAACATGCGTGCGTCTAGTGCAGACATTGCGATACAGTTGACACCACCTTTGGAGCTTACACTTGAACGTGGGCTTGAGATTATTGCAGAGGATGAATATCTCGAAATTACTCCAAAGAGTATCCGTCTAAGAAAACAAGTCTTGAAAGATGTGGATCGTATACGTGGTGCACGCGCGAGTAAGAAATAACAAAATTTCAAATAAAAAAATACTCTCTCGTTAGGGAGTATTTTTGTAATCCAGCCTTCTCCTATATCGCTTAGATAGTGCATAAAAAACTGCATTTTGGTATACTACTTTGTGATTAATCATACATAACATATATGAGCATATATTATAAACCACATAGAAATCCAAACTGGAATTTTGTCCCAGGAGAAGAGAATAATTTTAAGCTTTCGCGTTCAAAGCTTGATTTGTTTATGGAATGTCCGCGATGTTTCTATATAGACAATCGTCTCGGGGTCGCACGTCCGCCAGGGTTTCCTTTTGCCCTCAATTCTGCTGTAGATACACTTCTCAAAAAAGAATTTGATATCCATCGCGCGCAAAATAAACAACATCCTCTGCAAGAAAAATATGGTATAGACGCGCGTCCGGTAGCACACAAGGATTTGAATGAATGGCGAGAAAATTTCAAGGGTATACGGTATTATCACGAGGAGACAGGTCTCACTATATCAGGAGCAATTGATGACCTTTGGATCAATTCAAAAGACGAATACATTGTGGTAGATTACAAATCAACAGCCAAAGATGAAGAAATTACAGAGCTTGATAAGGAATGGCATATTGGGTACAAACGACAGATGGAAGTATATCAATGGCTTTTGCGCCAGAATGGCTATAATGTAACAAATATTGGTTATTTTGTGTATTGCAATGGTCAGCTTGATAGGAAAGCATTTGATGCTAGACTTGAATTTGATATTACCCTCATATCATACGAGGGAAATGATAGTTGGGTAGAAGACGCAATTCTGCGCGCACACAAGTGTCTTATGAGCGATGTTTTGCCAGATCCAGGAGATGATTGTGATTATTGTACGTATCGCAAGACAGTTATGGATGTTCTTAGTTTATCAAAATAAGTTTAGAAAAGTTATCCACATTGACCAGTCGGGTTATAATAGCATACTATTACAGTATGTTATTTTTAATTTATATACAATATGAACAATAGATATATATTGTTTATTGGTAGTTTGGGGGTTGGTCTTATACTTTTGGGTGCGGGGTGTGGAGGACAAACACCTGATGCAACCGAAGGAAGTAATAGGGTGGGTTCTGTAAATACTTCTTCACAGATAAATGCAGAGAAAAGTGGTGCCGAAGAGGGCACGAGCACTATACAGGATAACGGCACTGAAATAGTACAAAAGCCAGATGTTGTTATCAATGTGACTGGTCAGAATTTTTCATTTTCACCAGCTAGCATTACTGTGAAAAAAGATCAAATAGTACAAATTAATCTTACTGCTTCTCAAGGTTTCCATGATTGGGTCATAGACGAGTTTGACGCGCGAACATCGCAGATCAATGCCCCGGGCAGTAGTTCAGTTACGTTCGTTGCTGATAAGGCAGGAGAATTCCAATTTTATTGTAGTGTGGGACAGCATCGCCAGATGGGTATGATTGGTACACTTGTTGTAACAGAATGAACTTCTATGAGTGTTAATTAATGTAGTTTAGTTGGATGAAGATAAATTGTTTGTTTACATAATTACGTTATGGCTAAACATAATGTCAAAACAACATGGCTTCTTGCGTTTGGTATAGTGATAGGGATAGTGCTGTACGTAGTTGTGTCAAAAGGAACAACAAACCGGAACGTGGACGAAATAGCAGCAGTGGATGATACGAATCCTTCAGCATTTGCCATAGAGACAGTAGTTAGTGGGTTAAACGTCCCTGTTGCTGGGGCATTCACGCCAGATGGGCGTCTATTGGTGACAGAAAAAATTGGTACTGTGCGTGTGATAAAAAATGGCGTACTTTTGTCTACTCCGCTTATTGTTTTGAATGATGTGAATGTATATGCTGATCATGGACTTTTGGGTATTGCTATCGATCCGGACTTTGAAAAAAATGGATACATATATTTGAGCTACACATATGAAAATAATCCAGATGATTTTGGAGGACCAAAGACCGGTCGTATTATACGATTGACTACACATGGTGATACTGTAGATCCAGATAGCAAAATTATATTGGTAGGTTCTGTGGGTGGAGATGCCGGGCATCCTTCGTGTAATGACTTTCCTGCAGGTACAGATTGCATTCCAAGCGATGCTGGGAGCCACAGTGTTGGAGGATTACGGTTTGGTCCAGATGGAAAATTGTACGCAAGCCTAGCAGATGGATCTCGATTTGATATTGTAGATCCCCACGCGCTGGATACTTTTGACACACAAATTTTGGCAGGGAAGATTTTGCGGATAAATACTGATGGTACTGGTCCTGCTGATAATCCGTTTTATAATGGAGACCCTCATGCAAATCAGTCAAAAGTGTATGCATATGGATTTAGAAATCCATTTCGACTTAATTTTAATCCTCTCAATAATCAGATGTATATTGGTGATGTGGGATGGTATGATACAGAGGAGATTAATCTTGGCGTACCAGGAGGAAATTATGGATGGCCATGCAGAGAAGGACGAGAGGCACAGCCTAATTATGATTGTGTGACAGAGAATTATGTAGATCCACTCTATACAATTCCCAATGAACATACTGCCACAAGTACTTTTGCACTTATTGGTGGTACATTTTCTGGTGCAGCGTATCCAATGCCTTATCAAAATAATTATTTCTTTGGTGTATTTGGGAGAGACACAGTAAAGCGTGTTGTGTTTGATAAAGACAATAACGTTATATCTCATGTGGAAAATTTTTTGGTGGGTACTGATGGTCCTGTAGATTTTTTTACTGGCCCAGACGGCAGCGTTTATTTCATATCTATCATTGCAGGTGAGGTGAGACGTATTACTTACAACACGAACAGACCACCAAATGTTGTGTTGGATGCTACGCCACAAACAGGCAGTACTCCTCTTGAAGTGAGCTTCTCAAGCTCTGGCACCACTGATCCACAAGGATATAGCACGGTATATAATTGGGATTTTGGTGATGGCAGTGAAATTTCTCATGAAACACACCCACAGCATATATTTGTTGCAGATGGTACATATACAGTAATACTAAGCGTTTCAAATGATCGTGGTGCTTCAGATGAAGCAAAGACTACCATTATCGTGGGTGACGTACCTGTCTCTATGGGCACTGGTTCATCACCACAGCTTATTAGTACGACTATTTCTCCACACGAAGTGTATGCAGCAGATCTTGTGACTATATCAGCCACTGTCACCAATAGAGCTGAAAGTGATCCTATCCTTATTGATATAGAGATACATGACGATGTGAACGGCGGAGAACACCTTGCTCAACAGTATTATGATAATGTGGTAATTGATAGTCATAAACAACAGACTTTTGATCTGGGATGGATTGCTCCCCAGCCAGGTAGATATAGAGTCTCAATTGGCCTATATGATGCCAATTGGGCTCATTTGAAGGAATGGATAGATAACGCATTGACATTTACCGTACATTCACGTAGCCCTGAGTAAATTTCTCCCTATTGCTTTTTTTATTTTGTTCCTGTATAGTAGTAAATACTAAAAGAGTATGATTTTACACGCTCAAAAGTATATTATTATTGCGGTGATTTTGTCACTTTTGTTTTGTTGCGGAGCTGCTTGGCATTCTCTATTTTTTGGAAGTGGTATCTCTATGGAAGGTCATACTACTGTCTGTGGCATGGAAGACACAAGTACTGACCAGACGAGCTCTGACCATGTGTATTCGATTATTTCGTCAGTATTGAATTCGCTCAGAGATATTGCACCACAAATTCTTTTTGTCTTGGCATTTATTTTGGTTTTTGTTTTCCTGGTTTATGATAAGTTTGTCTTTTATTTCAAAAAGACACGGGATCGATATGGCGGTTTTCAACTATTTGCACATTTTGTAGCATTATTTAGATCGGGAATTTTACATCCAAAAATCTTCTGAGTCCCACGTATCCATATGCATGAACACACGTGTTTTGTATATGGTTTTTTGTTATACTAATCATATCCTAAATTGAATATATGAGTAAAAAAGAAATAATTTATTTGCAAGGTATGACCTGTGTGTCATGTGAAGTATTGATAGCAGATGAACTCAAAGAAATAGGTGGCATATCGCAGGTAAAAGCTGATCATAAAAAGCAAGTGGCGTATATTACGCATGAATTAGACCAAATCCCATTACCTGATATTCAACGCCGATTGAATAAGATCGGATATGCAGCTTCGTTAGAAAAATTGGCACAATCCAAGATACAAAAGTTTTCTTTCAAACACTGGGCATATGCAGTGTTTGTAGTCCTGGGATTATACTTGGTCTATGCATATCTCAAGTGGATCGGAGTATTGGATGCGCTCAATGTGGATACACAAGCAGTCGGATATGGCACCGCAATTCTCGTTGGAATTGTCGCATCGTTATCCACCTGTCTTGCGGTTGTAGGCGCGGTGGTCATGTCATTTGGAGCACTCTACAAACAGGACTCGGGTGAAAAAACATCACCATGGACACAATGGAAACCGCATGTGTTGTTTCATATTGGTAGATTGACATCATTTGCTGTATTGGGTGGGCTCTTAGGTATCATGGGATCACAATTTACTGTGTCCACGGGATTTATGGGTTGGTTTACCATTGTTGTCGCGATTATTTTGCTCATGCTTGGCCTTCAAATTGGTGGCATATTATCATCAGTGACTCGATTTGGCATTCATCTGCCAAAGGGAAGTATGAAATTGTGGAATAAGATGAAATCATCAAAACACCCACTTATGCCCGTTGTACTGGGTGCGTTCACATTCGTTTTACCCTGTGGGTTTACTCAAAGCATGCAACTGTTGGCAATTGCGTCAGGCAGTTTTGTCAGCGGTTTACTACTCATGTTTTTATTCGCGCTCGGTACAGTGCCCGTATTGTTGTTTGTAGGAAAGGCAAGTAGCAAAGCGGATAAAAAAGAAAGGCCTATATTCCAGAAATCAATCGCGCTTATTGTTATCCTGTTTGCTTGGTTTACATTTTCTTCGGGAAAGACAGTGTTGGGTATTGGAACGGGAGACGTAGATATATCAAACAATACAAATCAGGTTGTCGTTACCGGCGATGAACAAGTGATACAGATGGCAGTGGATTATAGCGGGTTTAATCCAAGCACATTGCGCGTAAAACAGGGAACGCCAGTCAGGTGGGTTATTGATGGTCAACAGGTAAGCGGATGTACGAACCGTATTGTTTCAAAGGCATTTGGAATCAATAAACCACTCGTCAAAGGAGAAAACATTGTTACATTTACTCCTTCGGAAAAAGGAACCTTTCAATTCAGTTGTGGAATGGGAATGGTGCGAGGAAAGATAATTGTAGAATAACTTAGTATATATGAAACAAGAATATAAAATCACCGGAATGCATTGTGCATCCTGCGCGCGTCTTATCGAGAAAAGAGTTGGAAAGCTCAATCAGGTTCAAAATGTGTCTGTAGACTTTTCTACGGGGATATTAGCTATTGAATCAGAGGATATTGTTGATACAGGAATCATTGAGCGTGCAGTGGAAGAAGTAGGCTATAAAGCGCAGGCAACATAGAGTGATGCATTAATATTTATTTGATTATATTATTTGTATGGAAAGAACACTACACTTAAAAATTGATGGGATGCATTGTGCATCATGCGAAAGGATCATAGAAATGGAATTGCGCGAGATTCCAGACGTGAAAAAGATTCATATTGACTCCAAAAACGGGATGGGTGAGGTGTCGATAGATAACACTGTTGACGAACATGAAATAATTAGCGCTATTTCTCGAGCCGGATATACAGCAACCGTTATCTCTGGCGGGGGATTATCATCTGAGAATCAGCCTCACGATGATGTTATTATTACCAAAAAAATGGTTGATGCTCATTCACCCATAAAAATAAAGTTGGAAAGTTCTGTGGTCGCTGACGGAGAGTTCTCAAACGATCAGGGAAAACCAGCATTCAAAGGGACTGTTGACCATATTAAGAAAGGCGAGTTTGAAATTCCACAAGGGCATCCTAATATTGAACATACGATCCAAAACATAATCGAGGCATCAAAGATTAATCAACTGCTTAATACATTTTCCCAAGATGTATCACAGGAAAAAAATGTTAGATTGCCAAATGCCTCAAGCGAACAGTCTTATTTACCGAGCACGGAAATCAATACCTCGGGAAAATCCGGCGATGAACAGGCGAACCTTATCGTATCTGGCATGCACTGTGCATCATGCGCACTAATCATTGAAAAAAATCTTAAAAAAGTTGCAGGAGTCAAACAAGCGAATGTCAATTTTAATGCGGAAAAGGCCCATGTCGTATTTGACTCATCAAAGTCAAACGTGGATGAATTACTTACTGCAGTAAAAAAGGCAGGGTATAGGGCAGAACTCGCAAATACTGCTGATCCGGATGCAGAACGCAAAAGAAAGGAAAAGGAAATAAAAGCATATTCAAGGAAGTTTTTTGTTGCTTTGGGTTTGAGTATCCCAATGTTGTATTTCATGTTATTTGATTTTTTCGCGTTTATGCCACTACGAGCTGTACTGTTGCCATACATTGGCATTGTTTCACTTCTACTTACCATACCTGTTCAGTTCTATATTGGTGCAGGATTTTATAGGGGAATGTGGAGCAGTCTCAAGATGAAGACATTCAATATGGATAGTTTGATTGCAATTGGCACAAGCACAGCATTCTTGTATAGTTTGTGGCAATTTCTTGGTTATGCGATTAAAAATAGCACGCTTATCGGACTCAATGGCGCAAAAATTCCTGAATTATATTTTGAAACTGCGGCATTCCTGATTACATTTGTGATCCTTGGTAAATGGCTTGAAACAAAAGCAAAAGGAAAGACTTCTGATGCGATTAAAAAACTCATGGGTTTGCAGCCAAAAACTGCGCGTGTGATTAGGGGTAGTGTTACAGTGGATATACCAATCGACCAAGTACAAAAGGGAGATATTATTATGGTCAGGCCCGGTGAAAAGATTCCTGTTGATGGAATTATCAAAAAAGGCAATTCGTCAATTGACGAATCGATGCTCACGGGAGAAAGCATCCCTGCAGAAAAAAACGTCGGGGACAAGGTGATTGGCGCGACTATCAATAAACACGGCAGCTTTGAGTTTGAAGTTACCAAAGTCGGTAGTGAGACAGCATTGGCACAAATTATTCGTTTGATTGAGGAAGCACAAGGATCCAAAGCTCCCATTCAAGCAATGGCTGATAAAATTTCTGCGTGGTTTGTGCCGATTGTATTAGTGTTAGCCATACTCACATTCGTTGTCTGGTTTTTCTTTTTGAGTGCCAGTCTCTCATTTGCACTCATGGCCTTCACCTCAGTTATTGTGATTGCATGTCCGTGTGCATTGGGTCTCGCAACACCAACTGCCATTATGGTAGGAACTGGCAAAGGTGCTGAATATGGAGTACTTATCAAGGGTGGAGAACCACTTGAAGCCGCAAATAAAATTCAAGCAATTGTGTTTGATAAGACCGGAACTTTGACAAATGGAAAGCCGGAAGTTACTGATATGATTAGTCTATCCACATTGGATGAAGAAGAAATCATACGCATTAGTGCGTCATTGGAAAAGTCATCTGAGCATCCACTTGCTGAAGCAATTGTAAGATATGCTGAAGAGGAATCAATTAATATTGCACCAGTTACTGACTTTAGAGCTATCCCGGGTCATGGAGTCGAGGGAAAAGTAGATACTGCTGTTTATTATCTTGGCAATCGAAAACTCATTAGTGATAAGTTAAATTTAAATATAGAAAAAGCAGAACGTAAGGTTCGTCGGCTTGAAGAAGCAGGCAAGACTGTCATGATACTTGCCGACGAAACCCAGGTAATCGGTTTAATCGCAGTAGCTGACACATTGAAAGAAAGCTCTCTTGAGGCAATACAAAAATTGCAAAAAAATAAAATTGAGGTATACATGATTACAGGAGACAACAAGCGCACTGCAGATGCTATAGCGAAACAAGTTGGTATTACAAATGTGCTTGCCGAAGTGCTGCCTGAAGATAAAGCAACAGAAGTCAAGAAAATTCAAGACACTGGTAAGAAAGTCGCTATGGTAGGGGATGGCATCAATGACGCTCCTGCTCTGGCACAAGCGGATTTGGGAATTGCTATGGGTGGTGGAACTGATGTGGCTATGGAAACGGGTGGAATAGTGATTATCAAGAATGACTTACGAGATGTTTTGAATGCAATTCAGCTGAGCCGTGAAACCATGGGCAAGATACGTCAAAATATGTTTTTTGCATTATTCTATAATGTCATGGGAATTCCGATTGCGGCGCGTGTGTTTGCCGGACTTGGATTAGTGCTAAAACCAGAATTGGCAGGACTTGCAATGGCATTTAGTTCAATATCTGTCGTGACAAATTCATTATTACTTAAGTACTTCAAGCCGAATAAACGAAATTACGTATCACTTATTGCTCCATTTGCACTTGCTATTATTTTTGCTTTAGTATTTGTTGAGTTTGGAAGAATAGGTTCAAGCATGGCTGTTATTGAAGATAATAATACCGCGACGGCTTCAGGTATAGTTGTGGAAAAGTAAGCGTGTCCTAATTATTTTTGAATCAGGTTTTACATAATTTAATAACCCAACGTATATGATGAACTTTGGCTTTGTGCCTTTTGGTTGGATATTTATGATTTTATTTTGGGCCTTGGCCATTTTTGGAATTGTTGCCTTGGTGCAGTGGATGGCCGGTCAAAATAAAACTGAAAACAGAAGTGGCAAATCAGCTTTGGATATTCTCAAAGAGAAATATGCAAAAGGTGAGATTGATAAAAAGGAGTTTGAAGAAAAGAAAAAAGATTTAACGTAAAACATGAAATCAATGACCTCCTCCCCACATTCCAAAACCGCCTGTTAGGCGGTTTTTACATACGGGATGGAGGTCATTGTGATGTAAGGATTGCGCTGTGACGGTGGAGAGTATGAGCTTTGCTTTTCTGTATAAGGGCAGTATACTATACATAGAATTTAAAAATGGTTTAATTTTAAATATTTTTATGAAGAAGAAATTGGCCTTGTATGCCGGTAGTACTATGCCACTTATAGGACTTGGGACATGGAAATCATTGCCAAGCGAAGTAGGAAAAGCTGTAACCTATGCTCTGACACAGGCAAATTATCGCCATATAGATTGTGCGTCAATTTATGGTAATGAAAAAGAAATAGGCGAAGCGTTTCATGATGTTTTTGAAGGAGACGTTGTTAAACGTAAAGACGTATTTATTACAAGCAAGCTGTGGAATACTGAACATAATCCTGCACGTGTGGAAACGGCATGTAAAAAAACACTGCAAGATTTGCAGCTAGATTATCTCGATCTTTATCTCATGCACTGGGGACTTGCTATGCCACCAGACAAGGGAGATGATCCAGTGGATGAACATGGTATGATGCTTGGTGAAAAGTTTTCTATTCGTGAAACATGGGAAGCAATGGAAAAACTTGTAGACGCAGGACTTGTCAAAGCAATTGGCGTAGCAAATTTTACGACCATGATGATTCATGACTTACTGACATACGCGCGTATTGCCCCAGTGGTGAATCAGATAGAATTACATCCATATAATCAACAGGCCAATCTAGTGAAATATTGTCAGCAACGCAATATCATTGTCACAGCCTATTCACCACTTGGCAGGCCAGGAAGTGTAGAAGAAAATTTACGGATTATAGACGACCCAGTGATCATCGAAATAGCTCAGATACATGGTAAAACACCAGCACAGGTGCTTTTGAGATGGGGTATACAGCGTGATACTGTCGTCATCCCCAAAAGTACACATGAGGAGAGAATTAAAGAAAATATAGATGTATTTGATTTTGAATTGTCAGATAGTGAAATGGATAGAATTGTCGCATTGGATAAGAAACATAGATATGTTGAGCCGAGTGAGTGGTGGGGGTTACCGTATTTTGAGTAATTAATTAATTTTTTTAAAATAAAACCCTAGTTAAGTCTAGGGCTTTTAAATATAGAGTAAACTAAATCTAAAAAAATAGATGAGTGAGTAATATCTTTGTCCCAATAGCGATTAGAATTACACCGCCAATGATTTCAATTTTTCTTGATTTCAATAAGCATATCCTTCTTCCACATTCGTACCCAAAAAATGAAATTCCCAATGTAGTGAAGAAGATAATAAGAAGAGCATGGGCAAGTGAAATATCTATGAACGCAAACGTAATGCCTATAACAAAGGCGTCAATGCTTGTAGCAAGTCCAAGGAGAGCAAGAATTTTCCAATTTTTTGCATGAATGATTTTGTTTTCCTTGTATGCTTCCTGAATGAAGCGTACACCAACACCGAGTAATAGGAAGAATGCAATCCAATGGTCAATATGTGAAATGAGGCGTTCGAGGCCAGAGCCTATGAGGAATCCAAATATTGGCATTGCAGTTTGAAAAATAGCAAATATAGCCGAAATTTTGAATGCAGTTGCGAGTCGGTGTTTATCATCTTTGCATGATAGGCCAACCGATGTGGCAAATGAATCGAATGAGAGACTTAAGGCGATGAGGAAGAGAGTCAGCATAGATTTTAAAATATACTAACTTGGCAATTCTTTTTTCAGCAGTTCTTTGCCTTTTTCACTCCACTGCGTTAGACCACGATAGTCCATCTCAATGATATAATCACTCAGAATCTGCATCCGCGTGGCCCTATCAGTTAGTGTGGAGAGATATGTTGTCATGATGTCATATTGCGTTTGCTGGGACACTATCTCATCTTGTAGTTGTAGCCATATATTATTTTGAAATGCCCAGGTGATGAATTCAGGATCATTTTTTTGTTTGTTTATGATTTCAAGCAATTGATTTTGTATGCCCTCTGGCGTTGTAGCAGAATAGTCTTTCGGAGAGAGGAGATGTTTGATAGGTGTGAGCATAGTTTGTACATCTGTTGCAACATGTTCTTCATCATATGCAATATCCTGCACTGCGTATGCTGGTCGCATGGAGAGTGTAACACGTTCAGGATATTCGTGCAGTTTCATATCTGAAAGCGTTTGAATAATCTGGCGCGTCTGTTCAAATGACAAATCAGTTTGGATAAGTTTGTATACAATATAGTGTAGTGGCGCATTGAACGCTGATACATCATCGGGTATATAAGTGGTGAGCAGTTTTTTGAGAAATGTAGAGTGATTATGCGCGCGCTGAGGTTCGCCTATAGCATATCCTTGGCGATGGCGGAGCCACTGGAGTGTGGGTGTTGTGGGTAAATCAAGATATTTGAGAATACCCATGACTTCGGAAAATCCAACCACCATGATATAATCCGCCTTTTTGCCCAAAATATATTCCATTTGTTTGACGCCATACTCAAGACTTACCAGTCCGCATGCATTTGATACGTAATAGTCTGTCGTCGTCGCTCCTACGCCTGGTGGAAGAGGGGAATAAGTACCGCGCGGGACAGCAGTGATCTGCACGGAATTTTTTCCTTTATCAATTTCTATCAGTTGGATAGCATCACAGTGACCATGAGTTTGTCCTGCTCTGCTATCAAGCCCGATGAAGAGAATGCGTGCTATCTCGTCATCCCCAAATGGGCTTGATGTGGTATGTTTGTTTTCATTTAGCAAATATTCTTGGCGTTGTGAGAGAAAATCATCTATGGTATTAGTAAGTTCTGTATCAGCTCCTTTGGCGAGCGTTCGGGTAACAAAAAAAGTAGTGATGGAGATCACGATAAGTGAAATGATGAGCAAGATGATAAACCAGAGTTTTTTACGTTTCATGATTATATATTTTTAGCTCCTCTTCTACCTTTTTTATTTTGGGAGCGATGACTGCTTGACAATATGTTGCTTCTGGATTCTTTGCAAAGTAATTATGATGGTATTCTTCAGCTTCATAAAAAGTTTCTAGAGATTTGATTTCAGTCACTATAGGTTTGCTATATTCCAGCTGTTTATTTCTTATGTAGTTTTCTATTGTTGTTTTATGCCCATCTTCTACATAATAAATAGCAGAACGATATTGCGTCCCCACATCATGACCTTGACGATTTAGAGTCGTAGGGTCATGGACTACAAAGAACAGATCGAGAATTTTTTCAAGAGATGTTTTTTCTTCATTATATACTACACGGATAACTTCTGCGTGTCCAGTCGATCCTGTACATACTGCTTTGTAGGTGGGGTTTTTGGTTGTCCCTCCAGCATAACCGGGCACGACACTTAGGACGCCGGGCATGCGCAAAAAAGTTGCCTCAGTGCACCAAAAGCATCCGCCGCCGAGTATGATTGTTTTTGTCATATTCCATTATTATATTAGTCAAATTGATTATATAAAAAAATTTAGCTTATTTCAAGCTAAATTTTGTGTGCTTTGTTATCCAAGATTATTTTGGAGTTCGTCTTTGATAGCGCCCTCTATTACCAGATCTACTGTTCTGTGGTGACGATGTACGTCTACGTGGTGCATATCTATTCCTACTTCGTCCCTGATGTCCATATTGTTGTCTTTCTGGAGTATAGGTAGATTCTTCATGGCGGGGTCTTTCTCTTTCAGGAGGAAGTGAAGGGAGCGACAAGATAGGAAGAGATTTGCGGATAAGTCCTTCAATTCTTTTTATGTCAGCTTTTTCCGATGGGGTTACAAAAGAAATGGCCTTACCTGATCGACCCATGCGTCCTGTCCTGCCAATACGATGGACGTAGTCTTCTGAATTGTCTGGAAGATCAAAATTGACTACCAGAGAGATATCTTTTACATCAATACCGCGTGCTGCGATATCTGTCGCGACCATCACTCTAAATTTTCCTTTTGTGAATCCATCAAGTGCTGCTTGTCGCTGTGCTTGAGATCTATTTCCATGGATTTCTGTCGCCGTATGATTCATGTTGCGTATATCGCGTGCTATACGTTTTGCTCCATGTTTGGTTCTGGAGAAGATGAGGATTTTGTCCTCAACATGATGCTGTAATACAGAATCAAGCAGTCTCATTTTATCATTTTTCAAAACGACGAATACTTCTTGTTCTACATTTTCAGCCGATGTTCCTTGTGGTGCTATTTCTATTCTCAAAGGGATTTTCATGAATGCACTTGCAAGTGATGAAATTGATTTTGGCATCGTAGCTGAAAAGAGCATAGTCTGTCGCTCTTTGGGTGCAGTTTGCAAAATATATCTTATCTGTGGCAAGAATCCTACGTCGAGCATGCGGTCAGCTTCATCAAGTGTAATTATTTTTACTTGATTAAGTTTGTATATGCCTTGCTTCATGAGATCATCGAGGCGTCCTGGCGTAGCTATCACGATGTGGGGGTTATTCCTAAGTGCTTTGACTTGTAAATTTTGGGACACACCACCAATCACTACCGCACTACGCAACCCAAGAGGACCACCGACGTCCCTAATAGATTGTTCTACTTGGAGTGCGAGTTCTCTTGTTGGTACCAAAATAAGACCTTGCCCTTTGTGTAGAGCGAGGCGTTGGATCATAGGGATACCAAACGCGAGTGTCTTTCCTGTCCCTGTTTGTGCGATACCAACAATATCTTTTCCTTCAAGTGCATCAGGAATTACCTGGTGTTGGACCGGGGTGGGGACAGAGAATCCCTTTTGTGTCAGAATAGAAAGAAAGTTTTTTCCTATTCCTAGGTCTTCGAAACGACCTGTGTTAATGGAAGGTTTGCCTGCATATGCAGGCTGCCCCGTCTTTGACGGGGTTTGTTCTCTTTGTTGCATAAAAAAATATGTGACCCGACGTTCTTTGGGGTCACATATTTGACACAAAAAGATTCGAGCCGCTTGGGAAAAATTTCCTCAAGCATAAGTTAATAGCTGAGTATAACAGAAAGAAGTAGTTCTGTCAAGGGTTGTGGTTTATCTATTTTCGAGTATTTCTTCAATTCGTTTGAGTCTATCGTCCATGTCATCAATTTCACGTTTTATTTTATCGTTTTCTTTCGCCTCATTCTGTATTTCTTTTTCGGTTTTTTCCGCGATTTTCTTTTCTTTTCTTAACCCAGAAATAATGATTTCATTTCCTATGAAACTGCTCACAAATAAACCTACTGCTAACAACAAAATAGTGCCGATGAATATAGACAAAGGGCCATCCCACCAGAGTAATTGAGGCATGCTAGTACTCGTGATAGTATCTCCAAACGTAGAAATGGATTCCATGATGTAGTCTACGGTATGCCACACTCCACGCCAAAATATGATTATCCCTGCCCCTCCTACAAATCCATATGCAATAGGGTAGTGGCTAAGTTTGCCACGTATTTTGTCTTCGAGTCGGTCTCCAATAGAGTATATTTTTTTATAGAGCATAGTGTTATGTTAATTATATCTTTTTGGGAAATAATATGGACAATACAATTGACATAGATAGTGCAAGCATAATGATACCAAAGGATATGAGAGACGATATATGAAGTCCAAATATACCAGAAAGCATCTTGAGCCCAATAAATAATAAGATAAATGCCAGACCTTTTTGCAAGTGGTGAAAACGATGCAGCACACTCTCGATCAAAAAGAATAACGCTCTTAAACCCATGATAGCAAAAATGTTTGAAGTAAATACAATGAAAAAATTTTGTGATATAGCAAAGACTGCAGGTATAGAATCAATAGCAAAAATGATGTCAGTACCTTCTACCAGAAGCATGATGAGAAAGAGTGACGTAAAACAAAATTTTCCGTGCTCTTTGAAAAAGAATTTACCGTTATGATGGTTGGTAGTAAATGGCAATAATTTACGTGCAGTTTTTATTATTTTATTTTTATTAAAATCTATGTGTTCTTCTTTTTTGTCGCGTAATAATTTGATACCCGTATATAGCAATATGGCTCCGAAAATATACAATACCCAATAAAATTGATGAATGATGTAAGCACCGGCACTGATAAAGATACCTCGGAAAATTATTGCTCCCAATATTCCCCAAAATAGTACGCGATGATGATATTTTTCTTCCAGTTTGAAATAACTAAAGATAAGCATGATAACAAATAAATTATCTACGGAAAGCATTTTTTCAGTTACATATGCACTCATGAATTGCGCTGCCATCTCTCTACCCATGTATACAAAAATAAGAAAGGCGAACATTATAGATATACCGATCCATACGAGAGATTGTATAAGTGCTGGTTTGAATTCTATTTTATGGCTTTTTCTATTGAAAAAACCGAGATCAATAATCAAGAATAGGATGATAATTACGCCAAATACGATAAATAAGTTTGTTTGTACGTCCATATATGCGCGTTATATTAAAAGTGGTTATTCATAATGTATACAAAAAACCGGCACAACCGGTTCTAATTAATGTTGGCTCATTGCTCCAAAGCGCTTTCAATATGAAAGACCTGCCGCTTTTTTGCTCCCCAACATTCAAGGTAATACTATTTTATCAAATAATGCGTTGATATACAAGGAAGTCTAGAAAAATGCTGTTATTATAAAAATTTTTGTTAATTATGAAAGAAAAGCATTCTGGAGAACGTATTATTAAACAGTGCAAGTATTTTAATATATTTACATTAATACAATCTATGTTACGAACAGTAATTACCCTCGTGGGTGTGTTTGGTATTATAACAGTACTAATATTGATATCGGGTTGTGGAAGTACTATTTCAGATGGAGTAACAAATAACCAAAACGTTGAAAAACAACAAACAAATATGATGGAAAATCGTCCGGATCGTGAAGCGGATGTTTTTGGGGTAATAAAATCTATAGTTGGTAATGAAGTTATTGTTACTCAAGTAGATATGGATGCTATTCGTGAACAGATGACCGCAAATATGCCGGAAGGAACCCAAAGGCCGGAAGGAGATATTGCCAATAATAATTTTGTGCCTGGCACCACTGGCCAGAGAATGGCTGGCGAAATGCGTGGCCCAAGCGGTGGTGGAGCACCTTTTGAAGGAAATGATGAAATGAGAACACAAATGGAAGAGTTGATGCGTAAAAATAGTCTTGGGGATGTAAAAATTCTCATTCCTGTAGGTATTCCCATGTATACACGAGGCAGTGAAGCATCTCTTGCTGATGTTGTAGTCGGAGATAATATTAGTGTCTGGCTTGATACCCTAATATTAGATAGAAAAATTGCAGAATATGTAACCTTGCAATAATAATATGACAGAACAAAAAGAATCTATCAGTTCTATTCTTGATCAAAGTAAAAAATCACGAGGTTTCTATAAATATATTTTTTTATTAAAAAATAAAAGAGTAATTATTACACTAACCATTATTCTTGTTGGTTTTGGTAGTTTTTTCGTATATGGACAAGTAAAAAATAATGCTGGTGAAATTATAAAAAAAGATACGATTGCGACCGTACAAAAAGGGGATATACAAATAGCGATTGAATCAGATGGCAATGTTGTGGCAAAAGATGGAGTTGATCTGTCTTTTTCTGAAACAGGCGTACGTATAGAAGAAGTGTATGCAAAAGAAGGAGATTTTTTAAAAAAGGGAGACAAAATTGCTCGTGTTGCAACAAATGAATTATACATTGATATTGCCTCAGCCCAAGCTTCTTTACAATATGCTACTGCAAAATTAAAAGAGCTCGAAGCAGGTTCTACTGATTCAGATTTGGCTTCATACAAAAATTCAGTTAGTTCTGCCCAAGCGACACTAGATAAAACAATATATCAAAATGAATTTAGTATTAAAGATGCGCAGCGTGCTGTCGAAACGGCACAAAATAATATGAAACTTGCAGAAGGTGGTGACGAAAGTACGATTGTAAAAAATGCATACGAAGATCTACTTAGTTCCTCTATGAGTTCACTTAATACATTAGCAAACACGTTGACTGAATCAGATAATATTTTAGGTATAGATAATATTTTTGCAAATGACGAATTTGAAAGTGTTTTGTCCATTTTGAATTTTAGTAATTTGAACAAAGCAAAAACATCCTATGTATTTTCCAAAAGTAAAATACAAAAGGCAGAAAATATCGTAGTACCTCTGGTAAGTATTTCTGACCAAGAGGATATTTTATCTGGAGCCAATCTTACCAAAGATGCACTTGTTCAGATGCAACAACATTTATTTGACATGCAAAAAACACTCGACAGTGATAGTACTATACCAGTTGGAGATTTATCTCAAAGTAGTTTAGATAGTATGCGTAGTAGTATCAATAGCGCAAAATCATCTGTTATATCTAGTTTAAATTCGCTTAATACATCCATAGAAGCTATAGATACAGCAAAAAATAGTTATGAATCATATTCAAATGCATACAATGCCGCGCTTGACGATTTGGAAAAAGCAAAAAAAGACGCGGCGTCTGCCGAGACATCAGCTCGACTTAGTCTCGAAACTGCACAAAATAACCTCAATCAACAATTAGAACCAGCATCAGCATCTGAAATTGCATCTGCAAGAAGTAGCGTGGCAAGTGCACAATCAAGTGTAAATAAAACATGGTATCAGATTCAAGAAGCTACACTCACATCACCTATTGATGGAGAAATAGTATTGCTCAATGGTAAAACGGGAGATATTGTGGTGACTGAAAAAAATGAGCCATTTTGCACCATTCTTAATAAAGATGTCTTTTATGTTGAAACACAGATAGAAGAGGTTGATATCAACAAAATACAACAAGGACAAAAAGCACATGTAACAATTGATGCGCTCAATAGTGCACAAGCAGATGGCGAAGTGAGTTTTGTATCACTTATTTCAGAAGAAAGCAATGGAATTGTTACATACAAAGTTCGTGTAATACTTGAAAATACAGAAAATATTGATATTCGGGAGGGTATGAGTGTATATATTGATTTTGTTATTGCAGAAGCACGAGATGTCCTCAAAGTACCTGTACAGGCAGTAAAAAATATCGATGGTAAACCATCGGTTACTTTTGAAGATAAAACCATACGAAATGTAACAACAGGATTTACTGATGGCAAAGATGTAGAGATTATATCTGGTCTTGAGATTGGAGAAAAAGTAATATACTAGTATATGTCAGATGTCCTTGTTATAAAAATGGAAGATGTTCACAAGTCTTATTATCTGGCCAATGGCGAAGAAATAAAAGTATTGCGTGGAATTGATTTGGAAATTAAGCGTGGTGAATTTGTGGCCCTTATGGGTGAGTCGGGTGGTGGAAAAACCACCCTTCTTAATATTATAGGTTGTCTTCACCCATTGACTTCAGGAAAATATCTTCTTGAAGGGGAAAATGTAGGCAATGTGCGTGATGATTATACACTTGCATTTATCCGAAATAAAAAAATGGGTTTTGTATTTCAACAATTTAATTTATTTTCTCGACTCAATGCTTTATCGAATGTTGCATTGCCAAGTGTATATGCAGGATTGAAAAAAGATGAACGAGAAAAACGCGCTCTCGAACTTTTGAATACGTTAGATATTTCAGACAGAAAGAATCATAAGCCGACAGAATTGTCTGGTGGACAACAACAGCGTGTTGCTATAGCTCGTTCTCTTATGAATAATCCTGAAATATTACTGGCAGATGAACCCACTGGTGCACTTGATTCAAAAAATGGTCTTGAAGTTATGGAGATATTTAGAAATCTTGCCAAACAAAATAAAACTATTATTATGGTGACGCATACAGCAGAGGTAGCAAAGTTTGCTGATAGAATTATTTATATGCGCGATGGAAAAATTTTGGATCATAATTATACATTGAAATCAGATTATTAGATATGTATTTTGAAATTTTTAAAATGGCTTTTGAGGCACTTATTTCGAGTAAAATAAGAAGTTTTTTGTCGATACTAGGAATTATTATAGGTGTATCAACAGTTATTGTCGTTGTGGGGATTGGCAGTGGAGCAAAAAAACAAATAGAAGACCAATATAAAAATTTGAGTGCAACACAGATTATGGTTATGCAAATGATGGGTCGAGGCGCTATTACAACTTCAAAGTTGGAAGCAGGGGACGCAGATGTCATTAGACAAAAAGTTGAGCATGTGAGTGATTCCACTGCATTTGTCAGTGGCAATACATCTGTCTCGTATGGTAAAGAATCTTCTTCATTTTCTTTGTTTGGCATTACAGATAATTTTTTTGATATTACCAACCTTGATTTAGCGACAGGGCGTGTGCTAACACCAGAAGATGAGGATACACGGGCAAAGGTTGCTATAGTAGGGTCTGGGCTTGTTGATACATTATTTGGTGAAGATATGGACTCAGAAAAAGTTATAGGTCAAACGCTTGCATTATCTGGTAAAAAAATTGAAATCATTGGTGTACTCAAACAAAATGGTGGAAGTGCAATGGGGCGTATGTCATACGACGATGCATTATATATGCCATACTCAACAGCACAAAAAACTATTTTGGGGGGTAATTCTCAAATGATGATCGTAGTACTTATGGAAAACGTAGATTATGTGAAAACAGGTATGGAAGAAATTACATCTGCATTACGCATTGAACACAAACTCAAAATATCTCAAGAAGATGATTTTCGCATGTTCGATCCAGGTTCAATGGTTGGTGCTGCACAGGAATCAGCCAATACTATGTCCTTACTTCTTATATCTATCGCTACTATTGTATTGATTGTTTCCGGAGTCGGTATTATGAACGTGATGTTTGTAACTGTTGCAGAACGCACAAAGGAAATCGGTATTGCGAAAGCAATTGGTGCTAAACAAGAAAATATATTATCTCAATTTTTATTTGAATCGATTATCCTTTCTATCGGTGGCGGTCTTATTGGTGTTTTAGTTGGACAAATTATTATTCCAATCCTCAACCGATTTGAAGGGTGGTATGTCGTGCCTTCTTTTATGGGCGTTATACTTTCATTTACTTTTTCGGCTTTTGTTGGTTTATTTTTTGGTTTCTATCCTGCATTTAAGGCGAGTCGACTTGATCCAGTAGACGCGCTGAGGAGTGAATAATAAAAAATATCGTTATTAATATAACGATATTTTTATGCTCGGCGGGTGGGGCTCGAACCCACGACCCACTGGTTACAGTATCCTTCCTCTTTCGAGAAAGACTGGACTATTTCATCACCCGCGCCAGTACCTCACATAAAGTGAAGAGCGCTGGGGTGCGGAGCGCTTCGAGTCGGATATAAATACCCGGCCCTACTCCCACAAGGGGATAGTCTCTGAACCTTTCTTACAAGGTGCGGCAACCTATCATAGATAGGAGCACGCAAGCAAGACTTGGCTGCAGGTTACCATTCGCAAAACGAAACAGGCTCCCTGTCCACCATATAAATACAGTAGATCCCGAGTTTGTCTCGGGACAATTCACTCCGTTGACACTCCGACGTTACCATCGGAGGCTGCTATTTTTTTAACAGCCAGTTGCTCTACCGCTGAGCTACCGCCGAATTTGTTGATTATTTTCAAAATAATCGGTGAAAGTATATCATAACTTTTGTAGAAAGTCAATGTTCTGTGTATAACATAAAAATTATGTTATTTTTGGCTTAATTTACATATTTTTTGTGAATAATACTTTGACAAACATGCCTAATTTTTGTATTATAGATGCTCTATGAAGAAATTTTTTATTTTTTTGATTCTCGGACTTTGTGTAATCACAGGAATTTTTTTGGTGCATTTTGCTCAAAGCACTGATACCGTTAGTGAAAATATTGTACAAGAGCCTGTACCTGTGGAGCCTCGCTATGATATCCAAGAATATGTAGTAACAGACGATGATACGTTTGCACGTATAATGGAAGATTTTGGATTTGGATATAATGAAATGCTTGAAATCATTGATGTGGCTTCAAGTACCTACGATCTTACACGTATTCGCGTAGGACAGCCACTACGTCTTGTAAAAGATAAGCAGGGGAATATGGTATATCTCGAATACGAAAAAGATAAAGAATCTATTGTACGCATCAACCTTTTGAATGGGGAATATGATGTCCAAGAAATTATTATTGATTATGATGTGGAGATAATGAAACAAGGTGCTGTAGTGAGTAGCTCCATGTACATAGATGGACTTGAGGCCAATATACCCGAAGAAATCATTATGGAGTTTGCAGATATGTTTGCATGGACTATTGATTTTGCTGTGCAAGTCAAGCAAGGGGATAGTTTCCAAATACTTTATGAAAAACGATTTCGTGATGGTGCAGATGCGGGTACAGGCAATATTTTGGCAGGTAAATTTATAAATGAAGGAGAAGAATACAGCGCATATCTATTTGAAAATGAAGAAGGTGAGCTTGCTTATTTCAGTGGAGAAGGGGAGAGTATGGTCCGTCAATTTTTGCGTGCGCCACTTGAGTTTCGTCGTATAACATCGGGTTATACCTATGCGCGTTTTGATCCTATCAATGGCGCCAAGACACCACATCTTGCCATAGATTACGCAGCAGCTGTGGGCACACCCATTATGTCAGTTGGTGACGGTGTCGTTAGATTTGCAGGATGGAATAATCAGGGGTATGGCAACTTTGTGAGTATTAGGCACAATGATGTGTATACGACTGAATATGCACATATGTCTGGTTTTGCAAAAGGGATCAAAAATGGCGTGTCGGTGACGCAAGGCCAAGTGATAGGGTATGTTGGTTCGACTGGGTGGTCCACAGGTCCTCATTTGCATTATCAGATCAAGAAAAATGGACAGCTGGTCAACCCTCTCAAACTTGAATTGCCTCCAGGAGATCCTATTCCTGAAGAAAAGCGGGTTGCTTTTGAAGAAACAAAAACAACATATAATAAAATGTTTTAGATATGTTTGAAACACATATACTTATAGCTTTTGGGCTTACCTTGTTTGCCGGATTGTCGACGGGGATTGGTAGTGCTTTGGCATTTTTTACCAAGCGGACAAACACAAAATTATTATCACTTGCTCTTGGTTTTTCTGCTGGTGTTATGTTGTATGTTTCTTTTGTTGAAATGATGCCTATAGGATTCGAAAAAGCGCAAGTGGCTTTTGGAGAAATAGGGTCCTGGTATGTTGTTGGATCTTTTTTCTTTGGCATACTTAGTGTTGCAATTATTGATAGGCTCATTCCTTCATTTGAAAATCCGCATGAAGTACACAAGGTAGAAGATTTACAACAGGAAGGTATGTGTGGAGAGCATAGACACCTAATGCGTTTGGGAACGTTTACTGCGATAGCACTTGCTATCCACAATTTTCCAGAAGGGCTGGTCACTTTTGTCAGTAGTCTCAATGATGTACATGTTGGAATTTCTATTGCTCTTGCAGTCGCCATACACAATATACCCGAAGGTATTGCGGTCTCAGTACCAATTTATTATGCTACGAAAAGTCGTGCAAAAGCATTTTGGTACTCATTCGTTTCCGGATTGGCAGAGCCATTGGGTGCATTTCTTGGGTGTCTATTTTTTTGTAGGGTCTTGCATGATGGAGCATATAGTATTATTTTTGCGTCTGTCGCTGGAATTATGATATTTATATCACTTGATGAGCTATTACCTGCCGCACGACGATATGGAGAGCACCATATAGCTATCTATGGTCTTGTACTGGGTATGGCTGTTATGGCAGTAAGTTTACTTATTATTTAGTTATAAGGTTCCTATAATAATAAAAATGTGGTACACTAGTGCCACTTTATTTATTTTAGATAAGAAATATGCAGGATATACAGTCATTATTTAGTCGTATACAGGACGCCAAACGTCAACAAAAAGAAATACGCAAGTCATACAAAAGTGCAGTTGAGGGCGTGCTTGAATACCAAGAAATTCAAGAGAAAATGAAATCATTTCGTGAACGTAAAAAGCGTATAGAGCAGACGATAAAAGAACAATTTTCAAGTGAACTTATTAAATTGGAAGATTTAAAAATTGATATAGAATCTGATGTACAGGTATTGACAGATGTTGCTATTGCCAAGATTACAAAAGGGGAGAGCATTGAGGTAACTGATGAACATCAAAATGAGTATGAGCCTATATTTAGTGTCAAATTTAAGAAAATAGGCTAATCCACGTTATCCACAATTGACCTGTATAACGCGGGGAGTAAAATACAGACGTAATTCTTAAATATCTGAATATGTCTGTAATAGTATATTCGACCCCAACGTGTCCATATTGTAATATGGCCAAGGATTATTTCAAAGAGCATAACGTGGATTATGTGGACTATAACGTGGCAGAGGATCAAACAAAAGCACAGGAAATGGTGCAAAAATCTGGTCAGATGGGGGTGCCTGTCATTGATGTCAATGGGTCTATTGTAATTGGTTTCGACAAACCAAAAATACACGCATTGCTTGGTCTCTAATTATTTGAGTACAAAAAAGTCCATATAGTATGGGCTTTTTTATTTTATAAAATTATGATACAATAATGCTCGCTGATATAATATAAACTATGTAATTACATACTATATGTCACGTGAGATTGTTCTTGATATTGAGACAACAGGAGATATAAAGGATTTCGACAATTTACAAGTCACCGTAGTATCTATTTATCAATATGAGACAGATACATATACTTCTTTTGTTGAATCAGAATTAGGTCAACTGTGGAGTATCCTCGAGAAAGCTGAGCGCATTATTGGTTTCAATAGCGAACATTTTGATTTGCCTATTCTCAATAAATATTACGCAGGAAATTTACTTTCATTTCCTCATCTGGATATATTGAAAGTGGTGAAAGAATCTACAGGTAGACGTTATAAGTTGAATGATTTGGCAAAAGCAACATTGCAAATAGAAAAAAGTGCGGATGGGCTGCAAGCTCAGAAATGGTGGCAGGAAGGCAATGTGGCTGAAATAAAAAAATATTGTGAGCAGGATGTGCGTGTGACCAAAGGTATATATGAATATGGAAAGAAAAACCGTATGCTATATTTCCCCACACTGACAGGAGAAATACAGCCCTTTGCTGTCAACTTTGAACCGCAAGTTACATTAGGGAATTCTCTTTCTAAAGACGGCAAAAACATTAATCTGACATTACCCTTGTAATCTAATATAAAAAAATAAAAAACTCCCCTTAAGGGAGTTTTAAAATACTTCTAAATAGATTTGATTCTGTGGAGTTCCTCTGTCTATGATTAATTTGCGTACATCTTGTACCATTGAAGGGTTGCCACACAAAAAGAAATTTTTTGCTTCTCGTGGTGTTTTGTATAAATGATCAACGACTCGGCCAGTAAATCCGTTCCATGTGTCACTTTCTGGTCGAGATAGGGTGATGTCGTATGAAAATTGAGGAAATTTTGTGTGTAGTTCCTCTAGTCTGTCATGCCAAAATATATCGCTCATATGCCGTACTCCAAATAGAAGATAGAGAGATTGTATAGTTTTGTCATGTTCAAGTATATCTCTCAAAATACTCATAATAGGAGCAAGTCCTGCTCCTGTGGCAACAAAAATACAACTGCCATCCGATGACGGATATATGAATCGTCCGTAAGGGCCTCTAATTTGTATTGTATTTTCTACTTCAATAGATCTAAAAAAATTTGATCCGATACCCTCAGGCATTAGTTTGATACAGAGTTCAATATCTGAGTCGGTAGGTGTAGAAGAGAGAGAATATGAACGCACAAATTGTCTGTCATCTTGCTCAATAATGACTTGAACAAATTGTCCAGCCTGAAATACAAAATCTGATGGGCGTGCAAGGTGGATTTCTAGGGTATCTTGGGCTATATATTTTTTTGAAATGACGTGGCTTGTGTACATAGTAGGATGAGTTGACATACAATCTAAAATATTATATCATACTTACCGGGTATTATTTATCTAATTTTTATATATATGATGCATGTCAGTAAACAAGTGGATTATGCGCTTCAATTGATTACAGCGCTTTCTCGCCTGAAAGAAGGTGAGTTTTTGAGTTTGAGAGCTTTCTCACAAGAGAGTAACATATCGTTCCTTTTTTTGCAACGAATTGCTCGCATACTCAAGAATACACATATAATTGATGCTAATCGCGGAGTATATGGAGGATATTATCTAATGGTTGATCCATACAAAATTACATTCAAGCAACTTGTTGAGGCCGTAGAAGGATCTTTTGGTATTACTACATGCATACGTAATAATCCCAAGAAGTGTCCCCATGCATCATACTGTACTGGCAAAAAAACAATGGCTAGTCTCAATAAATCCATAAGTAGTATTTTGGAGCAGACATATATTTTGCAACAATAAACATATATGGAGCACGTATTGCAGACATTTCCTGGTAAGCCAAAAGATAAAAATCTCGTTTATCTCGACCATGCCGCGACTACCTATACTGATCCACGTGTTGTAGAGGCAATGTTGCCATATTTTGAGGGGATTTTTGCCAATCCATCTGGTTTGTATGCTATAGGGCGTGAAGCAAATGGAGCTATCAATGACGCTCGCAGGACGATTGCGGATATTTTGCATACATTGCCTGACTCTATTATTTTTACCGGAGGTGGAACTGAGTCAGATAATATGGCGATATTTGGTGTTGCACATAAATATGCTGACAAAGGCAAACACATTGTCACGACAAAAATTGAACATCATGCAGTATTACATCCATGCGAACAACTTGAAAAAGAAGGATTTGAGGTCACGTATATAGAGCCTGATTCACAGGGATTTATTTCACCAAAAAAAATATATCAGGCTTTGAGAGAGGATACTATTTTGGTTTCAGTCATGTATGCCAATAATGAAGTAGGTACTGTTGAACCTATCGCGGATATAGGACGTGAAATTATCAAATGGAGAAAAGATCACGCAACAAAATTTCCTTTGTTTCATAGTGATGCGTGTCAGGCTGCAGGAGCTTTGGAATTGGACGTGGAAAAACTTCACGTAGATCTCATGACCATAAATGGAAGTAAAATATATGGACCAAAGGGTGTTGGCATTTTATACAAAAGTAGAAATATACAAATTCAGCCTCTTATTTTTGGTGGCGGTCAAGAAATGCGTCTCCGCTCAGGTACAGAGAATGTGCCTGGCATAGTAGGATTGGCCAAAGCGCTTGAACTTGCACAAGCAGACAGGCAGGATGAAAATATGCGCCTTGTTGATTTGAGAAATTATTTTTGGGACAAATTGCAACATGCCATACCAAAAATACGATTGAACGGGGCTGATCTTGGCAATGAATTAGTTCGATTACCAAATAATTTAAATATTTCTATTTTGGATATTGAGGGGGAGGCACTACTTTTGTATCTTGATGAATATGGTATTGTCTGTTCTACGGGGTCAGCATGTACGTCTGATTCTCTTGACCCATCACATGTGCTTTTGGCACTGGGGTTGCCCTACGAGTATGCCCACGGTAGTTTGCGTTTTACACTTGGCAAACGAACAACAAAAAATGATATTGATTATGTAATGTCGTATTTGCCCGGTATTGTAGAGAAGTTACGCCAGATATCCCCGGTGAATTTAGAAGAAGATCCAAATAAAAATAAACATCCAAAATATCATCAGCGATAATTATATGAATGATACTTCACAGCATCAAGGCGCAAAAATTAGAGATAAGCAAGGTAATTCTTGGCTCTATTCAGACATTGTCAAGGATCATTTTTTCAATCCGCGAAATATTTTGTTATACGGACAAGAAGATTCATATCAGGCAGACGCATCGGGTAGAGTAGGATCTCCTGCCTGTGGAGACGAGATGGTTTTGTGGCTCAAAATTGACCCCCAAACTGAGAAAATTACTGAATGTAAATGGCAAACATTTGGATGTGGAAGCGCGATAGCTTCTACATCTATGCTTTCTGTTATGCTTACAGAAAATGGCGGTATGACGCTTGAACAAGCTCTCAAAATTAAGCCACAAGATATTATGTCGCGCTTGGGTGGATTGCCCAATCGAAAGATTCATTGTTCAGTACTTGGTGACAAGGCATTACAGGCAGCTGTCAATGATTGGTTCAGAAAGATGGGTAAACATGATCGTGTAATTACAACCGGTGCAAAGGTGATAGATGAAGCATTGCATATCACTGATCATGATATAGAAGAAGCTGTGCTTGAAGGTGCAAAAACACTTGAGGAAGTACAAAAAAAATTAAAAGTCGGAGCAGCTAGCCCAGAGTCTATACCAGAGATTGAACAATTGATTAGATTTTATAGTGAGAAGTATTACGGAGAAAGTTTTATCTAGGTATGGTTACTCGGGATACTATTATTCAACAGCTCAAAATGGTAATAGACCCACACATTGGTCTTGATGTGTGGACTCTTGGTTTTATATATGAAATTGATATTAAAAATGATAAACATGTACATATTCTTATGACGCTTACTACCCCTGCTTGTCCTCTAGATGGTGAACTTACAGAGATGATACGCGAGGCTATAGAGGAAATTGGCGTAGAAAAAATAGAGATAGAAAAAACTTTTGATCCACCGTGGCAATTGCCTGAGAGTTTGAGACAGAAGATGGGTATTTGATATATAGATATATGGAAGAAAAACACATAGAAAAAGTGGAAGTCTGTTGTGGTGGTACATGCCTTGCACAAGGTTCACAAGATATATTTGATACATTACAGTCTAAATTTGAAAATGTAGAAATGTGTAGTTGTCTTGGTAGGTGTAAAAAAGGTCCGAATGTATTGATTGACGAAAAAGAAATTTTTCATTATAGTAAACCACATACTGTCAATAGTAAAATTTGTTATGAAACAGGCGATATATATAAGCGTTTTTCTGAGGATGATATAACAGATAATTTTTTAGAAGATATTTAGATATGTCTGAAGAACACATAAAACTTCCAGATGATTTGCCAGAAAATATTTCAATGAAAATCCGCAAGGGTGGCAAAATAAGAAGGATCGTCGTAGACAGGGAGGCATGTATTGGTGCTCAATCTTGTGTTGTTGTTGCTCCGGGAGTATTTCAAATGGATGATGAAAATTTGGCTTATGTAACAGATCCAGATACTACAGATGAAGACACTATTCTGCTTGCTGCACAATCATGTCCGGTGTTAGCTATTCATTTGTATGATGAAGAGGGGAATAAAATTTTTCCAGAAGCGTAAATAAATCTATCTCATATATAAAACAGCCCCATCGAGGGCTGTTTTTGGCATGTAAAAAATTTGTGTAGTCTGATATATTAATTTTTTTTAATTTCAATTTTACTTTTTATCACATCAATTTTTACACCATCACCCTCCTGAACTTTCTTTTCAATAATTTGCATTGCGAGAGGATTGAGGAGTTCAGTTTGTATGACACGTTTGAGTGGACGAGCACCAAGATTTTCATCGTATCCCTTCTCAGCAAGCCATTCTTTCGTTTTTTTACTTATATCTATTTTTATTTTTTTGCTCTCAAGGCGTTTGGTCACTAAAGCAAGTTGTAGATCAACAATTGATCCTATTTGTTCTTTTCTGAGTGAGTGGAATATAATAATTTCATCTATACGATTGAGGAATTCAGGTTTGAAATGATCTCGAAGCGCCTCCATGACACGCGCATGAATTTTATCCTCTTTTTGTTTTTCTCCGGATGTTCCTTGTTTCTTCGCCTCGAATCCAAAATCTCCAGTTTTGCCAAGTGACATAATGAGATCACTTGCTATATTACTTGTCATGATGATGACAGTATTTTTGAAGTTAATTTTTCGCCCTTTTGCATCAGTGAGGCGTCCATCTTCTAGAATTTGCAACATAATATTGAATACATCTGGATGTGCTTTTTCAATCTCATCAAAAAGAAGTACAGAATACGGTTTTCTACGGACGATTTCTGTAAGTTGTCCACCCTCATCAAAGCCAACATATCCAGGAGGGGATCCGATCATTTTACTTACTGCATGCTTCTCCATATATTCACTCATGTCTACACGCACAAGTGCTTCTTCATCATTGAAGAGAAATTCAGCGAGTGTTTTTGCTAGTTCTGTTTTACCTACGCCAGTTGGTCCCATGAATATGAAAGAACCAATAGGTCTCTTTTCTTCTGATATGCCAGCTCTACTTCTACGTATAGCGTTTGATACAGCTGTGATAGCCTCGCTTTGGCCTATCACGCGCTTTTTGAGTTCATCTTCCATCTTGGCAAGTTTAATTACCTCATCTTGGAGCATTTTGCTTACTGGTATACCTGTCCAACGGGCAACAACACCGGCAATATCTTCCTCAGTCACTTCTTCCTTAAGTATACTTGATTTTTTTTGTAGGTCTGCCAATTTTTGTTCATATTTTTTAATGGCTTCTTCAATCATCGGAATTTTGCCATAGCGAAGCTCTGCTACTTTTTGGAGATCCCCTTTACGTTCCTCTATTTCTGCTTCTTGTTTTAATTTGTCAATTTCTTTTTTATGTTCACGGATTTTGGTGATGATTTCTTTTTCATTAGTCCACTGCATTTCTATTTCTTGACTTTTATCTTTGAGGTTTGCTAGTTCTTCTTTTAGTTTTTTCTGGCGATCTTTGCTATCCTGGTCACTTTCTTTTTTGAGTGCATTGAGTTCAATTTCAATTTTCATCATTTTTCGTTTCATTTTATCCAAGTCATCAGGCATAGAGTCTATCTGCATTTTGAGTGCACTTGCTGCCTCATCTATAAGATCTATGGCCTTGTCAGGCAAAAATCTATCTGATATATAGCGATTGGATAGTTGTATTGCAGCCACAATAGCAGGGTCGGTGATGCGAACACCATGATGTATTTCATATTTTTCTTTTATGCCGCGCAGAATAGCTGTCGCATCATCAGTATTTGGTTCAAGCACAAGAACAGGTTGAAATCGTCGTTCAAAAGCAGCATCTTTTTCTATGTGTTTTTGATATTCTTTGAGGGTTGTGGCTCCAATCATATGAAGTTCTCCACGTGCAAGCCCAGGTTTAAGCATGTTGCTTGCGTCCACTGCACCTTCTGAACTACCAGCACCGACGATTGTATGAAGTTCATCAATAAACAATACTATTTTTCCGTGTGCATCAGTGATTTCTTTTATGACTGCCTTGAATCTTTCTTCGAATTCACCACGAAATTTGGTTCCAGCCAAGAGTGAGCCTATATCAAGTGAAATTATTTCCTTGTCCTTGAGATTTTCTGGGACATCTCCATTTACAATGCGCTGTGCTAATCCTTCTGCAATTGCGGTCTTACCAACGCCAGGCTCTCCAATGAGAACAGGGTTATTTTTTGTTCTGCGGGTCAATACTTGCATGACACGCCGAATTTCGTCATCTCGGCCTATGACTGGATCTAGTTTTTCTTTACGTGCGCGTTCGGTTAGGTTGAGACCATATTTTTCAAGTGCCTGATATTTACTTTCCGGTTCAGGTGAATCTACACGTTGGGTTCCACGGATAGATTTAAGCACATTGAGTACATCACTATATTGTACTTTTTGCCTTGACAAGGCATCGCTTACTGGATTTTTGTTTGTGAGATATGACAAAAGTAGGTGCTCAACACTAATGAAATCATCTTTCATTTTTTTTGCTTCATTTTCAGCATTTTGAAGTATGTAGATCATGGCTTGTCCAAGCATTACTTGTCCCAAATTTCCTTGTATATTTTCATGTTGTTTTGGCAAAGCATCTATCATGTTTTCTACATCGTCTGTCAGTTCTTTTAGATTAACATTAAGTTTTTTGAATATAGAGACAACCACACCTTCTTCTTGTTCGATAAGACTCAAAAATAGGTGAGGGGGTTCTATTTGTTGCTGTCCATTTTCATGGGCTATTAATTGTGCATTCTGTATAGCTTCTTGGGATTTATGGGTAAAGTTTTGTGGCATCATACGGTTAAATTATTAGGTTTTAGAAGTTAGGTATAGGTGTGATAATATTATATTGTCACTCAGCATATTAGAGTGATAATACTATACCATATTGTAAAATGATGTCAAGTTTGATATTATTATAACATGTTTTTCTTAATTTTTGCTAAAAATAGCTTATATTTATTTCTATTATGTCTGATAAATTGGACAACCTGAAGAAAGAGAGTAAAAAAGTTGGCATGGAAATAAGGAAAAAAATAGCTACTTATATTTTAGCAGGTTTCGGTTTGGTGGCAGGTCTTGCGTGGAATGAGGCTATCAAAGGACTTATTGACAGGTTCTTTCCTCTAACCTCAAATGGAGGACTTTTGGCAAAATTTTTTTATGCTATCTTTATTACGAGTGTAATTGTTATTTTGTCTATTTATTTTTTGAGGTCTGAAGAAAAAGAATAAAATAATAAGATGTTAATACTGTTGCATGAAAATTTTAGGAATACATGTAGATAATGTTAGTAGGGAGGAAGCTCTGAGTAAGGTTTCCGAGTTTTTACTTAGTGATAAACAATATAAAATTTTTACTCCTAATCCAGAGATGCTTGTCGACGCACAAAAAGATGATTACTTTATGAAGGTTTTGAATGATGGTGATCTCAATCTTTGTGATGGCAGAGGTATCCAGCTTGTATCCAAAGAAAAAATAGAACGTATACCAGGGACAGATTTTATGTTGGATATATGCGTATTGGCTGAACAAAAAAAGTGTTCAGTATATTTTTTGGGATCGGGGAGTAGGGAAGTCGTATCAAGAGCAGGAGCTAATATTCAGTCTAGATTTCCCCAATTGAAAATTTGTGGTTTTCATGAAGGGCCAGAGATCAAAAGATCAAAAGATCAAAAGATCATTGTTGACGAAGTAGAACAAGATAAGATTGTAGACGACATTATTCAAAAAGCTCCGGACATTTTATTCGTTGCATTTGGACACGTCAAACAGGAAAAATGGATTCATGAAAATCTTAAGGATTTGCCTAGCGTAAAAGTTGGCATGGGCGTTGGTGGTGCATTTGATTATATTTCTGGTACAAAAAAAAGAGCTCCCCAGTGGATGAGGAGATTAGGTATGGAGTGGCTCTATCGGGTCATGTATGAACCAAAAAGAATAATGAGAATATGGAGAGCTGTCGTCATTTTTTTGTTTTTAAATTTTTTTAAAAAAAGTCATTAAAAATCGAATCCCCACCCAGGTCTCCAGTCTAGGTGGGGTAAATGGAAACATGCCGTGTTCAAGCGGCGGGGACCAGTGTGAAGCTGACTTGATCACGCATCTCCTCGGGCATGTTCCGCCCGATGGCGTGAACCGACGTCGCTGTCGCGAGGAAGTACTCGACAGCTCCGCCGCCCCACTGGATCCTGACACGAACCTGCTGCTCAGATCCGTACCGACGCAGGATCCATTCTCCCAGGTTGAACATCGAATGTCCCTTTCCTTTCCTCTCCCCGAGAGGTTACAACAACAAGAATGATACATAATATTAATTTTGTCAAGAAAATTTATGCTTTCACAAAAAATAATAAAACATCTTAATCAACTCCAACAAAAAAAGTACCGTAAGGAATTTGGTGAATTTATAATAGAAGGAGTGAAAGGCGTAGATGAGGCAATAAAATCTGATGATGAAATAATTCTTCTTATTGTGGAAGGGGGAAGACGAGATGAAGAGGAAATAAGAGGTATTATAGAAATTGCAGAAAAAAATAATATTCCTATAGAATTTTGTGGACGTAAAGATATCGATATCATCAAAACAACAGATACATTCCCTGGCGTATTAGCTGTGATTGAACAGAAAGAAATTATATTGGAAGATATCGCAGATGGTCCTGTAATTTGTCTTGACCAGGTGAAAGACCCAGGTAATTTGGGCACGATTATCCGTACAGCTGATTGGTTTGGGATAAAGAATATACTTGTGTCAGAGGATTGTGTGGATGTATATAATCCGAAAGTGGTAAGAAGTACTATGGGTTCTATTTTTCATGTTACTATTTTCAAATCACATGACGTATTGAATAGTTTAAAAAAGTTGAAAAAAGAATTTCATTACGAAATTAATTCACTTGATATGCATGGAGTAACTATTGCGAAGTTGAAGCCAAAAAATAAAGCAATTTATATATTTGGGAGTGAATCTCATGGAGTTTCACATGAGCTTGATGAGCTCATAGATACTCGGTATACTATACCTGGCTCAGGAACTGCAGAATCACTCAATGTAGCTATTTCTGCTGGTATTTTAATGAGTAAATTGTACATATGAATATAAAAACGCGCTTCGCACCAAGTCCAACAGGATTTTTACATGTAGGTGGTCTTCGAACTGCCTTATATTCTTATTTGTTTGCGAGAAAAAATAATGGTGTTTTCATGATGCGTATAGAAGATACTGACCAAGAACGATTTGTCGAGGGTGGTACTGAGAATATGATTCGTTCGCTCAAATGGGCTGGACTTAGTATTGATGAGGGTGTAGATATGGGGGAGGAAGGCAACGTCATTCAAAAAGGGGACAAGGGGCCATATATACAATCACAACGTCTAGATATTTACAAAAAATATGTTCAAGAGCTTGTTGAGCAGGGCCATGCCTATTATTGTTTTTGTAGCAAAGAGCGTCTTGAAGAAGTTCGGAAGAATCAAGAACTCAATAAAATGCCAACCGGCTATGATGGTCATTGTCGAGATTTAGACGTTGCAGAAGCACAAAAACGCGTCATGACAGGGGAGAAATACGTAATACGCATGAAAATGCCCAAAACAGGGACCACAGTAGTAGATGACATGGTTCGTGGTAAAGTTGAATTTAAAAATGAACTAGTTGATGACCAAGTTTTAGTAAAAGCTGATGGATTTCCTACATACCACCTTGCCGTAGTTGTTGACGATCATTTGATGGAGGTTACCCATGTTATTCGTGGTGAAGAATGGCTACCTTCGACACCAAAACATATACAACTATACAAAATGTTTGGATGGGATTTACCACAATTTGGGCACCTATCAATGCTTATTAACGAACAAAAACAAAAATTAAGCAAACGACATGGGGATGTATCGGTCGAAGATTTTAAACAAAAAGGGTATTTACCAGAAGCAATGGTTAATTTTATTGCATTTTTGGGTTGGAATCCAGGTGGAGAAAAAGAAATTTTTAGTCTTGCAGAATTAGAAAAAGAATTTGATTTTAGTAAAGTACATAAACCTGCAGCAGTATTTAATCGTGAAAAATTGAATTGGTATAATAAACAATACATGATGGCACTTTCTGATGAAGAATTAGCCAAAAGATGTGAATCATTTTTTATACAAATTGGACTTCAGACTTCAGACTTCAGACTTGCAAATATCGTAGCTCTTGAGAAGGGGAGATCATCTACACTGGCCGAAATAGCAGAAAATATTACATTCATTTTTTCTGATAAACTCAAGTATGAATCTGAACTTTTGGTGTGGAAAAAATCGACACACGAAGATGCAAAACAAAAATTGAAAGAACTTGCCTTATTTTTTGCGACAATAGGGGACTGGAATAGAGAAAATGTCGAGCAGGTAACCCTGAGTTGGATTAAAGAAAAAGGGTGGGGTAATGGCGATGTGCTGTGGCCTATGCGCGTTGCTTTAAGCGGACAGAAAAATTCTCCAGGTCCTTTTGAGATTGCTACAGTACTCGGAAAAGAAAAAACATTGGACAGAATTCAAAAAGCTATCGAGCTTCTATAATTTGTGATATAATTATACACATGAAGAAGAAAATATTCATTATTTTTATCAGCATTTTTGTAGGTCTAGGACTCTTCGTACAACCTTTTTTTGTATTTTCACAAAATGAAGGAGGAAATAAACAAGAAATTGATGAACTTAATAGTAAAATTTCTGAAAAGAAAGAAAAAATAAAACAACTTGAAGAAAGCATTAATGAATATAAGAAAAAAATAGAAGTGAAACGAAGTGAGGCTGTCTCTTTATCAAATCAGCTGGCTATACTAGATAATTATCTGACACAGACAGAGCTCGATATTGAACTTACTCAAGATAAACTTGATACGTTAGAACTTGAGGTTGAGGCACTTAATCTTTCGATTGAGCAAAAAGAACAGATAATAGAACGACAGAAAAAGATTTTGTCTGAGATTATCCGCACATTGTATTATGAAAATAACAAAAAATACATAGAGGTCATGGCTGCGTATGACCAATTTTCTGATTTTTACAACCGTGTACAATATGTGAAAAGTGTAGAGCGCGATCTTGGTAAAAGCGCAAAGACTATGCGTCTAGCAAAAGAAGATTTGGAAAATAAGAAAACACAAAAAGAAGAGATAAAAAAGAGTTATGAAGAACTCAAAGAAAAATTAAACAACCAGAAAAAAGATTTTGAAGAACAAGCAGGGTATAAACAAAATTTATTGGTACAGACTCAATCATCTGAAATGGTATACAAGACTATGTTGTCTAGTCTCAAGTCTCAATACCAACAAGTTGAAAATGAAATAACCAGCATAGAGCAGGAAGTGCGTCGTCGCCTCGAGGAACAAGACAAGTTTTCAAATGTCGTTGATACTGGCGAGCTTTCTTGGCCAACACAGAGCCGTTATGTTACTGCATATTTTTATGACAAAAATTATCCTTATCGCAATATTTTTGAACACAATGCAATAGATATACGTGCTGCTCATGGGACACCGGTGAAGGCAGCTGCATCTGGATATATAGCTCGAGCTCGCACATGTACGACGGCCAGTTGTTATGCATACGTCATGATTGTACATTCAGATGGGCTTTCTACTGTGTATGGCCATTTGAGTCAGATTAGTGTTACCGAGGACCAATTTGTTACACGTGGTGATATTATTGGATACTCTGGAGCTACGCCGGGCACTATTGGCGCAGGTCCATTCACTACAGGCCCTCACTTACACTTTGAAGTACGTAAAAATGGTATTCCTGTTAATCCTTTAAACTATTTAGTAAAAGATTATTAACATGAGTAATACTTTTTCAGAAAATATAATTTTTTTTGATACTGAATTTACTCACCTTGAGGTACAGAAAGGTGAGCTTTTATCTATTGGACTGATAAAACAAAATGGGGAAGAATTATATATAGAGCTCGAATATGAAGGAAAAGAGATTCATCCCTGGGTTGAGAAAAAAGTCTTGCCTTTTTTGACAGGAGAAAAAATTAAAAAAGAAGATGCACGTATAAAATTGTGGGAATTTATAGGTAAGAGGAAAACGAAGCCTTACCTCATGTCATATGTTAATCAATTTGATGCGATATATTGGTATCAATTATTTGAGGATCCAAAAGAACATCCTGCATTTTGGATTCCCCTTGACTTTGCATCCATTCTTTTTGCATGTGGCCGTGACCCAGAGGATATGAGAAAGGATAGTTTTTTTGCAGAATTAGATATTGATAAGTCACAATATATACAGCATAATGCTCTTGAAGATGCTCGAATGCTTAAAGAAGTTTATAATAAATTTATAAAAACAATGAGTTAGTTAGTGTCGCACAATATTTGATAGGGGAGTTGTATACAAAGAACAGGGAAGTGATAAAAAAAATATGCAGTGAAAATGGTGAGGGTATTCAGAGGCTTAGATACTCACGCATAAATTTTTAGAAAAACAGATTCAATCTAAGAATTATAAATATATTATTCAATTAATTTTTTGATTTCCATTTTCAAAGTTTAACAAAAATAATAGGGTGGCAGTAAAATAACAGGAAAATGTGCTATCATCATGCGACCGGCAACCTAGCTGGTTTTTTCATACAGAATTTTTTATAAAAAAGATGATGTTCTATATCTCTATAAAATAGGCCAAGATTCTGTAGTGTCGTAAAATATTCTTATATGCAAGAGATCGTGGGGGATAGGTAAATATGCTACATTTATTTGATTTAAATAGTTCAGGAACAAAAGACTAGAGATGAAAGCTATATTTATATTATATATAAAA
>DMXO01000006.1 GCA_003482855.1 Candidatus Magasanikiibacteriota bacterium | reverse complement strand
TCCTCTGGTTACTGAGATGTTTCACTTCACCAGGTCTTCCCTATACACCTATGTATTCAGTGTACAGTATCCTATAAAATAGGATGGGTTCCCCCATTCGGAAATCTCCGGGTCAAAGGTTGCTTGGGACCTCACCGAAGCTTATCGCACCCTGCAACGTCCTTCTTCGTCCAATAGTGTCAAGGCATCCACCATGCGCTCTTGAAGTGCACTACAGAAACACACAATTGTGTTTCTATGCTTTTGCTACACAATTGAGAAACGATAATTGTGTAGCTTGTTTTTAAGATGCTATCACGTCACGCCTGTGACATGATTTTTTGACTTACAATGTTGCTAATTGCGCTACCCAACTATGTTGGGCTTCACGCAATATATTGCTTTACAAATTTGATGTGAATTGTAATGAACTGTCAGTCTTCAATAATCTTTCTTTCGAATCACAGTCTAGACAGAATTTCTGTGCAGACTGTGAGTCAAAATTTTTTTGAAAAGAAAAGAACCGCGATCAAGCGGTTCAAAAACAAATGATTGTTTTAGAATAATCTATCCGCTTGGATACTGTGAGTAACGAATTTTCTTTAAGTACATCATGGAAAATAAAGTACTAAGTGTTACCCAGAGGTCCAAATGTCTAGAGCGTGTGTTTTTGGACATGGTATCCGGCAGACCGGATTCATATTCACGCCCGCATATAATATCTGAATACAAAATATATGTCAAGCGTAGAGATGTGGATAAAATGTGGAAAAATCTGAAAACATTTTTGTGCTTAAAATGGATGTATCTTAACTCAATTTTAATCATCACAGACGCCCTCAAATTCACCTAACAAAGATCCAAAATCCTAATATCGAAATCCGAAACAAATTCAAATTATTAATGTCAAAAAATATTTTGAATATTTGGATTTCTTATTTTGATATTGTTTCGAATTTCGAGTTTCGTGCTTCGAATTTTTATTAGATAAATTTACAAATACTATAAACTAAATAATATTTAAAACAACAATTGTGCTTCCTCCATGTTCTTCCAATCTAAACTCTTTAACAAGAGGGTTTTTACTTAGTGCATCATGTACTTTTCCTTTCAAAATTCCTTCACCAACTCCATGGACTATGCGAATATATTGTTCACCATTTTTGTACAAACGATATAATTCTAATTCCAAAAATTCCAAAGCTTCGTATGAATTTTTAAATTTATGTAAGTCAATGACTGATAGATTTTTATGTTGTGACAATAATTCTAAATGCAACATATATAAAAACCTCTGCAAAACAGAGGCTGTGCCGACGGTGGGACTCGAACCCACAATCCTTTCGGAACGTGCTCCTAAGGCACGCGCGTATACCAATTCCGCCACGTCGGCAATAAAAAATAACGTCGATATTAAACCATTATTTTTTCTTTCTGTCAATAAAAAACGCGCCTTTTTAAGACGCGTTTCAATGTAGTTTTATGGCTTACGGCTATTTAATCTTTTTTTCTTCCAAATAATCCAAATCTTTTCTTCGGAGCTTCTGTATTTTTTTCAGCTGGCTTCTCAGGTACTACAGCAGATGCAGGTGCATCATGACGAGGTTTATCATACATAGGACGAGGACCATGATTATCATGATTTCTATTCCTATCAAATCCACCGGGGCGTCTATCATTATTTCTCCCACGGTCAAACCCGCCTCCACGTCGGTCACCACCCCTACTACCACCTCGGAAATCATCACGTGGTGGTCTGTCGACAAACCCTTCTGGCCGTGGCTTCAATACTTTCATAGAAAGATTAACGCGTCCGAGATTGTCAATTTCTTTTACTTTTACTTTTACCACATCACCGAGTTTCAATACGTCACTTGGTTTATTGGTACGTTCCCATGAAATCTCACTCACATGCACGAGACCATCTTTGCCAGGGATAAGTTCAACAAATGCACCAAAATCTTCAAGTCTGACAACCTTGCCGTCATATTCTTCACCTGCAGTGATTTCATGTGTCAATTCTTCAATAATCTTGACTGCTTTCTTCATACCTTCAGCGTCATTTGATGTCACCATGACACGACCGTCCTGTTCAATATCAATCTGTACGCCTGTTTCTTCAATAATTTTGTTGATAACTTTTCCACCAGGACCGATGACATCACGAATTTTTTCTGGGTCAATTTGTATGGTCACAATACGTGGTGCATATGGTGAAAGCTCCGCACGTGGCGCAGCAATTGTCGAAGCCATAACACCAAGAATTTGAAGCCGTGCATCACGCGCTTGGTTGATTGTCGTCTCAACCAAGTCCCAAGTCAAACCGTGAGTCTTGGTATCCATCTGAATCGCCGTGATACCATCAACAGTTCCTGCAATTTTGAAATCCATACCACCAGGACCATCTTCTACGTCCTGTAAATCAGTAAGTACTTTCCAATTTTTCACTTCACCATCATGATCAGCTGCATCACTTGCAAGTCCCATCGCAATGCCAGCTACCGGTTTACGAATAGGCACACCTGCTGCCATGAGTGAAAGAGTTGAACCACAGGTACTTGCCATAGATGAAGATCCATTTGAACCCATGACTTCAGACACGACACGTATAGCATAAGGAAAGTCTTCTTCTTTTGGCAATACCGGTTCAAGCGCGCGTTCTGCCAAAGCACCATGTCCAATAGCACGACGACCAGGACCACGCAAAGGAGCTGTCTCACCATACGTAAATGGTGCATCATTATAGTGATGCATGTATCGCTTCTTTCCTTCTTCTTCCATGGTATCAAGTGTCTGCACATCTCCAGGAGCACCAAGCGTTACTACAGACAAAACTTGTGTATCTCCACGCATAAACATACCAGATCCATGTACACGAGGGAGGACATCTATTCCACTTTGCAATTCACGAATATCGGTAAGCGCACGTCCGTCAAGACGTTCACCTTTTGTAAGAATACGTTTGGTAATCTCACGTGAGACATACAGCTTAATATTTTTGAGCCCCACTTTGATTGTGTCTTCTTCAAATCCCTTCTCAATCAAATGAGCTTTTACAGCTTCCTCTATTGCGCTGATCATTTTATTTCGTTCATCTTTGGATATTTTTCGAGAATCAAAAATCATTTCGTCTGCTTTGTTTGCGACAAACTCTTCAGTAGCTTTTCTTATTTGTTCTTCAACATTATCATCTACTTCAGAAGCGTCATCAGCAACATTTGGTATAGTTTCTTTTACTATGCCAGTTTCTGATTGTATTTTTGTAATGAGATCAATGACTGGCTGCAGTTGCTCACAACCCCATTTCATTGCTTTCACTGCGATATCTTCGCTCACTTCTTGTGCGCCTGCCTCTACCATGACGAGTGAATGTGGAGTGCCAGCGACTACGAGATTTAGTTTGTTATTTTCTCCCAACTGAGCAGAAGTCACATTCAATATATAATTACCTTCTGCATCCATACCTACCCGAGCAGCTCCTATAGGACCAGCCCATGGGATAGGAGATATAGAAAGTGCACAACTTGCAGCAATAAGACCAACAATAGCTGCATCGTTTTCTCCGTCGACTGAAAGTGCGGTCAAGACTACCTGTACATCATTGCGCACACGTTCATCAAATAGTGGACGAATAGCACGGTCAATGAGACGAGCTGTCAAAATAGCTTCATCGCTGGGACGTCCTTCTCGTTTGATAAATCGACTGCCTTTTATTTTGCCTGCGGCGTAGAGCTTTTCCTCGAAGTCTGTCATGAGAGGAAAATAGTCGATCCCATCTCTTATATTTTTTGATTTGACTACGGTCGCGAGAATCGTCGTGTCACCATATTGTACAGTGCATGACGCATGTGCTTGCAATGCAAGCCTGCCTGTCTCTACTTTGAGCGTGCGACCGCCCCACTCAATAGACCATTGTTTTGGTTGAAGCATAAAAACTTCCTTTCCGAAGATGATCTCGATACGATAGACCGGTAACCCTGAACCGTATGGCTCATAGGCGACGTGATCTAGATGTCTCAAGACCAGCTTCTATTAGTTAATTATTTAATTTAAAACTTTGTATTATCTTTCCAACCGTTTCTTCCTGACTGCGGGATTAAGCATAAGAAACTTTTCTTTATCTGCTGACAAATCAATAAAATCATCAACCATGTCAATAAGTTTGCTTGATGTCGTCTCACTAAACGCAGCTACTTCGACCTGTTTCCCTACACTTCGTAAATATTCTACAAGTGGCAAGTAGTCCCCATCACCAGATACAATCACAATCGCATCAAGACTAGGAGCGAGACGGATGGCATCTACCGCAAGACCTACATCCCAATCAGCTTTTTTGAATCCAGTACTATATACTTGCAAATCTTTTTCACGTGTTTCGATGCCAAGATTGTACAACGCTTCAAAAAAAGGCTGCTCATCTTTGGTTTCGGTACGTACGACATACGCGATAGCACGAATCAATTTTCGCTGCGCCACAGCTTCTTTTACAATATTGCCAAAATGAACTTTCTTATTGAAAAGATTCTTTGCAGAATAATACATATTCTGCACATCAATAAACACCCCTACTCGTTGGTCGGGGTGTTTCAAAGAATTCTTGTTATTCTGATACTTCATCTGGGATTCCTTTATCTTCGGCTTCATCCACCTCATCAATATCGTCATCATTCTGGATGAATTGTTTTGCTTGTTTGAGTTTGAGTTTTTTCACCAACTCTTCATAGCTTGCGGCGTTTTCACGTTGGAGATATTTGAGCAATCTACGGCGCTCTCCTACTTTGCGCAAGAGACCTCTACGAGATGAATGGTCTTTGTGGTGAGATTTTAGATGACTTGCAAGTTCATCTATTTCTGCGGTCAGGATAGCTATCTGAACCTCAGTCGAACCAGTGTCCCCCTCATGGGTCTGGAATTTTTTAATAAGTCGTTGTTTTTTTTGCTTATCGAGCATAGCATGCATAAGTTTAGCGGGCGCATCGTGGGCATGACCACCGAGGTCCGTTCCCTCTTGCAAGGGATGTATTAAAACGGTCTGACTATACCAGATAGATATACCTTTGTCAATAGGAAGGTGCAAACTAAAAAAGAATCGCAAATAGCAAAATAAGTACCGATACACCAATACCAAATGACATAATAGCAAATTCTACAAATGACGCGAGATGCAAAAAACGACGCTCACATGCAAATAGCAAGAGCATACCCAATATGCATGATACAGATATACCTACCATGAAACTTGCCATATATAATTATTTACCTGGCTAATACGCGGATCATAAGCGATATTGTCACCAAACCACATGTCACGATCTCCCAAAAAAATATAGAGAGCTTTTGCATTTCCATACTTCTCAAGCAACGCCCGACGTTTTGATATATCTTCGGTATACCAAAATGTCTGCCATTCTTCATATGTCCATACATCATGCTCAAACATACCCGGTGCAATAACATCACGTGTCGTGAAACCTTGTACCCAGGGTGCATAATGTGAATTGATAGTCATGAGATAAGATGAGGTAGGAACTTGTGTATCAATAGCCTGTATAGCGCCAAGCTCACGAGGAGAAATAAGTGGTTGTTTGCGCACTATATGCATACCGCATTGCAAAAACATAAGTGCAAAAAAGAATATGGCTGTCCATTTCAGAAGTATGCTGTCCTTGCTATCATACAGAAAGTGATATAGAAATACTGCGGCAAAAAAGAGAGCAGAAATATCAAAATAAATAAGAAAGCGACGATAAAATAAAAAGCCAAAAATAAATAAGACAGTATTGATTACAAGAAACAATGCCCATGTCTTGTACAAACGCCAGTAAAATAATAAACCAAAAAAAGCAAAAATAATATAAAGGAACGATGAACGTATATAAAAATCAAGTGGGATAAATTGTCCAGTCAATTCTGCATTTTGTTGCCTAGACGCGCCAGACACATGTGCTGTCTTTTCAAACAAAAGAGAGACATAACTCATAATTTCCTGAAAATTCAGGCCTATAATCCCCACAAGACTAACACTCCCACTCACCAATAAAAAGGACCTCTTCTGTCTGTCAAAAATACTCGATATAATAAGTACTAAACCAAGAGGTATCAAAGACAATGGATGAATCGTCCCAATAACAAACAAAGAAAGAATAATAAAATATGAACGATAATATAACAATATAAGTGACAGAAGGACAAAGAATAACGCTATTAAATTGCGATAATAATACCACCAAAAAAATTCAAATTGGGCTATAGATGTGGCAAATAATACAAGACCAATAAGTGCAATCATCTTGTGCTTGGTGTATAGATTCACGACAACATAAAAAGCAGCCATAAGCAAAATACCGAAACACAGATACCACAAAACCAATATCGTGTCTGTATGGGAACCCAAAAAACTCAGTGCATTGGAAAATGAAGTAAAACCAAAGGAGGGTAAGGCACTATCACCGAGCCGATCAAAATAACCTTGCACGATATGACGGTAAATACCAATATCATACCCAAATCCTGCCATGCCAAAACGTATATACATCCACACACGACTCACAATATAAAAAATACATACAAAAACAGTAGCCATGAGAGGCCACTGTTTATAAATTTTTTTATAATTCTTTTTCATAGAGGTATATATAGTATACCTCACTGCGTACTACATCATCAACTTAATTGTATACAACGGTAACATCAGTCCAATTTACACGATATGCATTTGAACTTGTACATGTATAGGTATATTCACGCATGCCGTGTCCTGCATCTTTGACACCATTAGCCAATTTGTATGGAGCCAATTTTCCAAATCGACGTACCCACACGCCATTGTATGACTGAGAACATGTGTCTACCTTTACTAGATTACTACCAGACTTCCCATATACATACGTAGGTCCATAGCTATATCCAGGATTGTAATCATAACCAGGGTTATAATCATATCCAGGGTTGGTAGAGCCATAGTTGTAGCCAGTGTTGCCACTATTATAGCCATAACCATAATCGTAACCATAGCCATAACCATAAGCATCTGTAGTAAGGACAAAGCCCATACCAAGAGCACTAAGCATAATACTTGCAAGCATTAAAGTTTTTGCAAGAGCTACTCCCTTTTTCGCTTTATTGAGCGTCATATTCAACAAGATTAAAAATTATTGTGATGGCTTATTATAGCACACAACGTTATTTTTGTCAATCATTTTAGGTCCGCCAAAAAACAAAATAGCTTAACAAAGCCATATTTTGCCTCATGGACGACGCTTCGGGTGCCCCCATCCGAAGCGTGTCCGGCCATATCACGAGAACCCGTACGTGATGAGCATCACCAGAAGCGAGCTCACCGGGATCGTGATGTTATCGAACTTGATGGTCAGGAGCTCGGCCAGCGATCCGGCCAAGGTCCCAAACCCGTACACGACGAGTGCTGTCCACCACGACACGTCGGGTGGAATGAGCTCGCCGCCAATCCCGAAGATCATGGTAGCGACGACGAAGAGCGTCGCCAGCCCAGCGGTGAACCCATAGATCAGGCCACCCAGGCTCTTCTTCCGCATCCACCCCCAGGTGAAGCGGACGATGGGCCCGATCTTGCCAAGCTTGGCGACCGGGTCGATCGTGGCGGCGATGAATGAGACCCCGACGATGATCCACGGCGGTGCGAAGATGATGGCCGGGATGATACCGGCGAGATAGTGCCACCCGTTGGTGGCACGCTTCATCTCGTTGTCACGGACAACGTGTTTCTCGAAGAAGTCGCGGATGACTTCTTTCCACTTCGCGCTGAGTTGCCCCCCCTTGCGTATCGCACGCCGCTCGTGTTCGATCCACCAGAGCACCCCGACTGCCAGCACAACCAGTGCCATGCAGGACAACCGGATCTGGAGCGTCGTGGCCTCCTTCCACGACATGTAGAGAACCAGCCACCCGGGGAGGCTACAGGTCAGCGCATGCCAGATACCACGGGTGAACTCACGACCGAAGTACTTACCAATATTTTCGAACATTTTTCGTCTCCCGTCGCGTTTACGTTTAAGCCATTGTCCAAGTCCACACATCTTTTACCACTTTTCAAATAAAAAAACAACTCCACACTTGTGGAGCTGTCTGATTCCCTAATTACTAATATCTAGTTCCCCATCTGCTGCTGTACTTCTGCTACAAAATCACAGTTTGCTTTTTCTATACCTTCACCCACTTCATAGCGTGCGAATCTACGCAAAGTAATCTTTTCTCCGATTTCACCCGATGTAAGCGTAAGCAACTTTTCTATGGTTTGATCTTCATCTTTGATAAAAGGCTGTTCAAGCACACATACCTCACTATAATATTTACCCATCTTGCCTTCTATGATTTTTTCTATCATAGTGTCTGGCTTACCCTCTGCTTTGAGTTGAGCACGATAGATATCTTTTTCTTTTTCTATGTCTGTTGCAGGAACTTCTTCGCGAGACAAATACTTTGGATTCATTGCAGCTATGTGCATGGCAATGTCATTACCAAGACCAAGAAACTTATCATTTTTTGCAACAAAATCTGTTTCTGAATTGAGCTCAAGAAGCACACCAATGGTGCCACCGGCATGGATATAACTAAATATTTTTCCTTCGGCGGCAATCTTGTCTGCACGCTTTGCAGCTTTTGCTGCTCCACGTTTACGCAACCATTCGATTGCTTTATCAAAATCTCCCTGTGCTTCTTCAAGCGCATTTTTGCAATCCATCATACCGGCGCCTGTCTGTGCGCGAAGTTTTGCAATATCTTGGGCTGTAATGCTCATAAAATTGTTTAAAAAAAAATAAAATGAATAGGGTATTGGGTTTGGATACGAGAAAATACATTCCCGCTTCTATACCCAATTCCTCTAAAACCTATTTCTTCTCTTCAATCTTTGTGTTTGTTGCCGTAGATGCTTTTGCAACTGGTTTTTGCACTACTTCTTGTGGTATTTGAGCCACACCCTCTTTCACTGCATCGCGTACAAGTCCCACAATCATTTCTATTGATTTGACCGCATCATCATTTGCAGGGATTACATACTCTACTTTGTTTGGATTTGCATTTGCATCACATACACCAACAATAGGAATATGCATACGGTTTGCTTCAGTCACCGCAGTCTTTTCATGTTGGACAGATGGCACAAACAAAGCATCTGGCAAATGTTGCAAACTCACAAGACCACCCAAATATACATCCATTTTTTGAACTTGCTTTGCGATATCGAGCTGTTCTTTCTTGGTATATTTATCAAGACCGCCTGTGGCTTGTTTCTCTTTGTAATCTACATACTTACGAATCAATTTCTTGATTTCAGTAAAATTGGTAAGCATACCACCAACCCATCGGTCAGTAAGATAAGGCATACCACAATCAAGAGCAGCCTGCTTCACTATTTCACGAGCCTGTGGCTTGGTAGAGACAAACAAAATCTTTTTACCTTCTGCTGCCATTTTTGAAATTTGTGGCAATACTTCTTCGAGCTGACGTTTGGTCTGGTCGAGATCCAAAATATGTACCTGATTTCGTTGGGTGAAGATGAACGGTTTCATCTTTGGGTGCCAACGAGACACCTTGTGTCCGAAATGAACACCAGCTTGGAGCATGTCCAAGATTGAAGGAAGTTTCATAATTGAGAGCTTTCCTTAATCCTCTCTACCGACGACCCTTTCGGGCAGGAAAACATGTGGTAGATGAGGGATAAATAAATATTGTCCGCCTTTGGCGGAGTGGCGAAACTATACTATATGTATATCAATATGTCAAGGGTTCATTCTCCTAGTTCGATGGCCTGCATAGCGCAACAGTCTGCCGCTGACTTTATGGTCGCCTCATCATCTCCTGGAGGATCAATAACGTGTACTTTGTCATCATCCCCCATCTCAAATGTCTGATCGGCAATAGCTGCACATGAACCACAGCCAATACATTTTTCCGGATCTATTTTGATTTTTTGTGAATCCATATTATTATTGTCATGAAATTTACATAAATTATAGATATAATAGCATATTTCACCCCAAACACAACCCCTTGACATGTCCTGGTCTTCCTGCTATAATCACCTCGCTTTATTTTAGCTTTAGTATCATAAACTTCATAAATATTCTGCTATGAAAAAAGATATTCATCCAAAAATACATAACGTCGTATTTATAGATACATCATGCGGTGCTGAATTTTTTGCTACATCGACACTCAAAGGTGAAAAGAAGCGCGAGGTCGATGGCGAAACATTTTATGAAATCCCTATTGAAATTTCGAGCGCGTCTCACCCATTCTTTACGGGCAAACAAATGTTTGTAGATACGGCTCGTCGCGTAGAAAAATTTCAAGAAAAAATGGCAAAACAAGAAAAAGCTTCAAAAACACGCAAAGGAAAAGCTGTAAAAAAAGCTGCACGTGCACAAGCAAAAAAAGAAGCTAAATAGCACTACATAAAAAAAGACAGGTAACCTTTTGGTGCCTGTTTTTTTATATATTACACACGACACACATAACATGACTCATACCAAAAGATGTGTTATGCTATCTATGTTATGAGCTATAAAAATGACTATGCTCCAAAAATATCTTGACCTCAAAACCAAATATGAACGACTTGAAGCAGATCTCCAAAATCCTGCTATTTTGAATGATCAAAAAAAACTCAAGCAAACATCCCAAGAATACAATGATCTCAAAGAGGTGGTAGAAAAAATACATCATCTTGTTTCAATTGAAAAAAATATATCAGACAATCAGGCGCTTATTACCGAGGGTGGAGATACTGAACTTGTAGAGCTTGCCCAGGCAGAAATACCATCACTTGAAGATAGACAGCACATACTCGAAGAAGAGCTGGCAATACTCACGCGCCCGACTGACCCTATGGACAAAAAAAACACCATCATAGAAATACGCGCAGGAGCTGGCGGGGACGAAGCTGCACTTTTTGCTGGCGTACTCATGCGCATGTATATGAAATATGCAGATGGAAAGGGTTGGAAAACAGCTCTCATCTCAGATCATCAAATAGGTATTGGCGGCTACAAAGAAGTCATCTTTTCTATGACTGGCGCCAATGTGTACAAAGATATGAAATACGAAATGGGTGTACATCGCGTCCAGAGGATTCCTGAAACAGAAAAATCGGGACGTATCCATACATCTACTGCAAGTGTAGTTGTATTGCCAGAGATTGAAGAAACTGAATTTGAAATCAATCAAAAAGATCTCCGCATAGATACTTTTTGTGCAGGAGGACATGGTGGACAGAGTGTAAATACGACATATAGCGCGGTACGCATCACGCACATACCTACCGGTGTCGTTGCGCAGTCTCAAGATGAACGTTCTCAATTGCAAAACAGAGAAAAAGCTATGAACGTATTGCGCGCACGCCTCTATGAAATGGAACGAGAAAAACAAACGGCTGAAATAGATGCAAAACGTAAAAGTCAAATTGGTACGGGCGATCGCAGTGAAAAAATCCGCACCTACAATTATCCGCAAGATCGCATTACTGACCACCGCATCCATGAAAACTGGAATAATATCGAGACTATACTCAATGGCAACATAGGTGATATAATAGACGCACTTCGTAAAGCGGATTATGAAAAAATGGATGCACAATAATGACAAAATCTCAATTATTATTCCTGCGTACAATGAACGCGAAACTATCCTGCCTATTTTAAAAAAAATAGAAGAGGTTAATTTTGGGCCTATACAAAAAGAAATTATTATTGTTGATGATTTTTCAACTGACGGCACACGAGAAATACTAAAAAAACTCACGTCTATTGCATATAAAATAATTTATCAAGAAAAAAATAATGGCAAAGGATTCGCTATTCGTACTGCTCTCAAGCATGTAACTGGCAACTGGGTGATCATACAAGATGCTGATTTGGAGTATGATCCTAAAAATTATATAGATATTCTCAGCCACGCTATCTCAAATAAACAGCAAGTCGTGTACGGATCACGCCAACTCAAAAGACAAGAGAATAGATATTCTTGTCTTTCTTTTTATATTGGTGGCATTTTTTTGACTAAATTAACTAATATACTTTACGGGCAAAAACTCACTGATGAGGCAACCTGTTATAAATTATTTAATGCCGAGCTTCTCAAAAATTTGCCCCTCACATGTACGCGATTCGAATTTTGCCCCGAGGTCACAGCTTTGGTGGCAAAACAAGGAATACAAATCCCGGAAGTTGCAATCTCATATTATCCTCGCACAAAAGAAAATGGCAAAAAAATAAAATGGAGAGACGGACTCTACGCTATATGGATTCTTCTAAAATATCGCTTCAAAAAAATATAATCCAGTACATTATTTCAAAAACGAAAACCCCCTTGTTTGTCTTTTTTTTGACATTACTTATATATGGGTCTTTTTTATTTGTCGCGATCCGTAAAAATGACTATGATTTATCAAAATTCATTATACTTGGTGACAAACAAATACAAAATATCCAAAAAATACCCAAAAATATAGCAATTTATGAAAATTCTCTTGGCTATGACGGACAATTTTATTTCTTTATAGCCACAAATCCACAAATAAAAAAACACACTGAGCTTGGTATAAAGATCGACGAACCACCAATCAGGTTCCAGAGAATACTATATCCCCTGCTTACAAAGATACTAGCTCTAAATAGAGTAGAAAACATGCCGTTTGTGATGTTATACATCAATATATTGGCGATTGGCCTCATGGGATACGTAGGAGCACACATAGCCAAAAATTTTAATCGTCATCCTATATTTGGTATTATACTGCCCCTCTACCCAGGCTTTCTCCTATCACTCAATAGAGACCTTACAGAACCACTTGCTAGCTTACTATTGCTGACCTCATACCTTCTCTACCAAAAAAATAAAATGATAGGCGCGGCTATTATTGCTACCCTCGCCGTACTCACCCGAGAAACTACAGCTATGTGGGTACTCGTCGTCGTCGTGGTTAATGCATATGTGTATATCAAAGAACGCCGACGAGAAGATCTCAGAAAGATATTATTATTTTTAATACCCCCTGCCACTTTTGGCATTTGGCAATTATATCTCACAATAAACCTACACATATTACCTATAGGTTCACTTTCTGCAAATACTTTTTACACACCATTACAGGGGATATACGAAATTTTGATAGGATGGGGAGTCTTAAAAAATAATTTGATAGAAATATTTTTTATACTTGCAACAGCCATTTTTGTTTTAATACAATTTAGGAAGATAGAGAACAACCGAGAAATAAAATTGGCATGGGCGTCTAGCTTCATAATGATCTTTTTTCTCTACACCCCATGGGTAGAGGATTATGGTTTTATGCGAGCACTGACAGAATTTTTCTTATTTAGCAATATATTATTACTTGCAGGGAAAAAATATATAACAAAACTTTTCATTATATATTCATTCATCATCCTACTCAACTCCTTTTTTGAAAAAATTGTATTCTAATTTATGCGTAACAAATCATTTGGTGAAAATAATTTATCACTGTTAGACACGATCATTTTTAAGATACGATTTAAAAAAATACAAAAATATATTACTGATACAGATGTGCTGGTAGATTTAGGTTGTGGCTATAATGCTGAGAGTATTCATTTTCTACACACTAAATTTAAATTCAAAAAAATAATAGGTATAGATCTCAACGTAAACAAAAACAAAAATGGCAACACCATAGTCCTCAAACAAGGAAACCTGAATGATACACTAGACATATTGGACAATAGTGTAGACGTTGTACTCTCTTTGGCAGTGCTCGAACACCTTGATAACCCGCTACATAATTTAAAAGAGATATCCAGAGTATTAAAACCCGGCGGGAAACTTATACTCACTACTCCCACCCCCCTTGCAAAACCAATTTTGGAATTTATGGCTCACCGATTAAAACTTATTTCCTCAGAAGAAATAAATGACCATAAAAATTATTTTGACTCAAAAAAATTGAGGGATATGTTGGAGGAAGCAAATTTTGAAAAACAACATATACATACCTCAATATTCCTATTCGGCTTTAACAATTTTGTGTTGGCTACCAAAAAATAAAGCCTACCAAAAAATTTTATGAAAATAATAAGCAAATATCCCATCATCTCCATATTATTTATCCATCTTGTAACAACGTATATATCTACACGATATCGCGGTGACTTTACGTTTGACGAGATGTTTAGTACGCACTACAGCCTCCTCCCGTTGGGCGATGCACTACGGTACTGGGTGATAGAGACAAACCCACCGCTGCATACATTTCTACTACGCGGGTGGCTCACACTACTCGAAAATACAGAACTATGCGCCCGCTTGTTGTCTATTGTATTTTCTTCTGCATCAGTCATAGCACTGTATACATTTACAAAAAAATTTCTCTCACAAAAATATGCGGCGTTAAGTTCCTTCATATTAATTTTTTCTACATCATTCATTCAACTCAGCACTGAAGCACGCACCTATAGTTTATTTCTTTTTCTTACAATTCTTTCTTTTTATTTATTCTATAGTATCTTTTTTGAAGATAACAAAAAAACATGGCACACACATATATATATCCTCATACAAACACTCCTGCTCGTATCTCACTTGACTGCCGTACTTATCCCTCTCATACAATTGGGAACATTATTACTTCCATCCAAAAATAGAAAAAACAACATCGTACGGCTATGCGTATCACACATAATTCCTACGGTTATATTTTGTATATGGTTCATCCCATCTGCCCTATCAAAATGGGGAAGTAATACAAATTCAGCTTGGTACTTCAAAGAAGCTAAATTCGAAAAAAATATCTTGGAAGCAATTATTCCTCTCTTTGTGGAAAATGCACCCGCTATTTTAGGCCTTGTGGTATCGCTTGGCATTGTCGGGCTCCTCACGTATAGTCTCACAAGCTTACACAAACACACAGAAAAAAAATATCTTTTTGCTATGTTATTTTTGTGGGCGCTCACACCCACTATTGTGGCAGGTCTGTGTGGTATATATATCGCAAAATATGTTGCTTTTTCGTTACCAGCCATAATTATACTCCTTGTATATCCGATACTGCAGATACAAAATAAAAAAATATATTATGCAGTACTCGCTATACTCGGATCAATACTTATACCATCTGCTTTCATATATGCGCGTACGCCCATTCAATCGTGGGATAGAACAGTATCATTCATACAAACACATGAGATAGACAACACAAAAATTCTCATAGTCCCATTCAACCAAGAATTACTCATAAAAAAATATTATCATGGGAAAAGTCCTGTTGTCGGTATCTATCCACGTGTAGACAGTCTGCCACTAAATGAAAGAATAGTGAGATACAACTGGCAAGAAATTGAGGTTACAAGAGAAGACTTCGATTTATATATGCAGGGTCTCGTGTCAAACACCGATACTATATTTTTTCTACAATACTCACCCAATATTGTAGATGCACCAGTACCGAGGTGGTTTATCCAACACGGATGGAATCTTACCCGATACATCGAACCAATATATGAAATAGAGCCTTATGTATTTGAATTTGAAAAAGTTGACAATCAGACAACTCCTACAAAGGAAACCAGGGATAATTGATCCGTTTGACGCTGAACTACTTATCGCGCACGTGATAGATAAACCACGAGAATTTGTAATAACCCGTCCGGATTTTGTAATTAGAAGATCAGAAAATCGAAAGATCAAAAAACTATTTAAAAAAAGGATGTGCGGCGTACCACTGGCATATTTGACTGGGCATAAAGAATTTTTTGGGCTTGATTTTGTGGTGAATAAACACGTGCTTGTGCCACGACCGGAGACGGAAATTCTCGTCACTACAGCACTTGAGCACTTGAGCACTGAACCACTCAAAAATACAATGCTCATTGATGTGGGAACTGGGTCTGGATGTATACCTATATCAATAGCCAAAACAATTAAGCAATTTAACAATTTAACAATTTCTGCAACGGACATATCCAGACAAGCACTAACAGTGGCCAAACATAACGCACAAAAACATAATGTTGATATTACTTTTTTACACGGAAACCTCCTCGAGCCAATAATAAAAAATTCGAAATTCGAAATTCGAAATTCGAAATTGATTGTTACCGCAAATCTCCCCTATCTCACGCAAGAACAATTTCAAAACGAACCATCAATCCAGCACGAACCAAAGTCCGCTCTCGTCGCGAAGAAGGGAGGACTTGAATTATATGAAAAATTACTCAAACAAATTTTACAAATCTCTAAAACCTATAACCTAAAACCTATAACCTATTTTGAGATCGACCCTTCTCAAACCCACGAAATATCCAAACTCATAAAAACGTATTTGCCTAATTCAACGATAGAAATACAAAAAGACTTAGCAGGACACGACCGCGTGGTCATCATAGGACTGTAAATTTACCGCAAACAATAAAACCAGCCTTGTAGCTGATTTTATTGTAATATCCGATATTTAATATTTATCTAATACCTTAATATCTAATTCGTAGTCTCCACTTTCCCCAACTGATTCACCACCTCTATCCACGTCTTCCCTGGTTTAAATATCATGTCGTGAAAATCCACATCTTTCAATTGCAGTTTTTCTTGCTCGCTCCCCTTGTACCACTGTGCAGGAATCATATATCCATCTCTAAAAACAATGGCTTCTCCCTCACCCAGCGTCTGCATCGAAATTCTCCCAATGCTATCGAGTACCTCGGTCTCTACATATATTACAACAACATTATCAGCTTCTATGAGACTCCCATCTTTGTCTATGTGAGGATATCCCATCTGATATCGTTCATATTTATCTGTTGATGTATTAAACTGCCATGTTGCCTCGTAGGTTGGAGGTAAAAAGCTGACTGTAAACTCTTCCACACAATTTTCTGTACACTGCTCGCGCTCTTCAAACTTCCAATCCGTATCGTGTTGAAGTGTTGAAGTGTTAAAATCATCAGATGTAAAATAATCCTCCCATGCAGCATCCCACAATTTGCTTGATGTGTAGACATTGTGTGGTGCGCTGCGATCTTCACTCCGCCAATAATACCACCCGCGATAAAATTCATTTAGATCAAACAAATCATACGTTGCAATTTTTTCAAGTGCGTCGGGCGAGCCTCCACAATGCATATACATAATCATGTCATGCTCCATAAACCAATCAAGATAATATGGTCGCGCGCTTCGTACTGGCCCTACTTTCAAAACTTCCTCACCAAGAGGATAAATAGCCATAAAACGCGTATAGTTTGCTTCGACTGGCGCCTCATATACTATAGATGCTTGTGACAAACCTGACTGCGGACGAGCATCGGGATGATTTTCTATCATAACCGCGACTAATTTTGGATTTATTTTTTCTTGCGAATCGACACATACGCCGTCCAACAATCTTTTAAATTTGCAGGCCTTGTTCTCTGCTCCGGTCTGTACAGACAGGTCTAGACCTGTCCCTTCACCTTCTACACTACGAATTTTATTTTTAAAATACCCATATCCGAAAAATCCGATGAGGCCCAATGCAACAATAAAAATAATTCCTGCCAAAATATATAGAAAACTAATCTCATTAATTTTTTTATCTTTAATTTTTGAAATATATCCCAAAATAATTTTTTTCATATGTATATATAATAAAACCGAATCTATCATACATCAAAAAAAACAATAAAACAATAAACCCGGCAGGTGCCGGGTCTTGTATTTGAAAATAGTATTATTCCTTTTTATCTTCAGCCTTTGCTTCACTTTCACCCTCTTCTTCTTTCTTGCCTTTTTCTTCAACCTCTACAGCTTCTACGCCGACAGTATTTTCTTGTTCAATAGCTTTTAGTTGATCCTCAGTAAGTGGAGGAGTGACTTTTGCAATTACTGTATTTGGATCTTCATCAGCAATAACGCCTGCTGGAAGTTTCAAGTCTCCAATATGAATTGCATCATCAAAGGTACAAAGAACACTCAAATCTACGTCAATATGTGATACCAAATCCTTTGGTAAACATTTAATATCAAGTTCTTCTTGTACTTTGACCAAAGTACCACCCAACTCTTTGACTGCAGGAGAAACACCTACATATATGAGTTCAGTAGTGGCATGCATCTCGACTCCCATTCTAATCTGACGAAAATCAACATGCATCATTGTTCCTTTGACAGGGTCAAATTGAATATCCTGAATAAGAACTTTCACCGGTTCCGATTCTCCCTCAATGACAAAGTCAACAAGACTTGATTCACCCGCTTCATTATAAAGCTTCTTAAGTGGGAGCGCATCTACAGAAATAGGCATTGGTTCACGGTCAGGTCCATAGATAACGCCTGGTACAAAACCATGTTGTCTCAAGTCCGTAGCATCACCATTCCCACGCTTGTGTGCCGTTATTGAAAATACCATATCATTCATTACATTAAATAGTTAATAAATTGACTAATGAAATATGATCACTCTGCAATATATGATAAAACTCAAGTAGTTGATCTTGAGTGATTGTGCGCTTGGATCGAAACTGGCGCACATCATCATAATTGAGATCACTCAAAAGACCTACCAACCCAATACCCATTTCAGTTACTCCTACGAGTATAACGACTGCGTGCTTACATGAAGGACATGTAATATGGAGTATATGTGTGCCACCCTTTTGGTCTACCACCTTGATACGGTCTAGTTCAAATGATGTCTCACATAAAGGACATTCTTTCATGACCCTAAACTCGGATCTGAGGGTGTCCAAATGTTGCGACAAGGGTAATTGTTTTGGCATATTTGAGCGGGAATACTATAGCAAAAGATACATGATCCGTCAAGGGCAACTACGATGACCGGGCTGCACTCTCTGCAATTCCTATAAGTAAAAAACTAATAATAAGAGATGACCCCCCATAGCTGAGGAAAGGCAATGTCACACCAGTAACAGGCAAGAGACCAACTGATGCACCCACATTTATAATAAGATGCAACAAAAAAACAAGAGTGATACCAAGCACGAGATATGCGCTGAAGTCACTTCGACACACACTCGCAATTTTTACGAGTCTAAATAACAACAACATATATAAGCCCAAAACAATAGCTACGCCAATAAATCCAAGCTCTTCTCCAATGACTGAAAATATAAAATCTGTCTGTGCTTCAGGCAAAAAATGAAGTTGACTCTGAGAGCCAAAACCAAGTCCCCTGCCCACCACATTGCCTGATCCTATGGCTATGATAGATTGTGTGACATTGTATCCAGCTCCCAGAGGATCACGCTGTGGATCTATGAATGTCAAAATACGATCTTTCTGATAATCTTTGAATAGAAAAAGCCAACCAAATACTGCTACCAACATAATGCATCCGACAACACCTACTACATAACGCCTCTTCGTGCCCAATATGGCAAGAAGTCCAAACCAAATACCAAGCAATATAACAGCAGATCCCAAGTCTGGCTGTACCATGATGAGACCTGCTAACACAGCAGTCATAACAAACATAGACAAGACAAATTGCCATGTCTCAAAACGCCTCGCCTGCCGTTCGATACGCCATGCAAGAAAAATGACCAACGCAACCTTGGCAATTTCTGCAGGCTGAAAAGAAAAACCAAAAACACGAAACCAGCCAGTCGTACCGCGCACCGTCACACCAAAAAATAATACTGCTATGAGAAGCAAAAAGGCAAAAAGGTATGATAAACGCGCGGTCGATTCATAAAATGATATGTGCACCTGTGATGCGACGACAAAAACAAAAAGAGCAATACCGAGTGCGATAATCTGGGTGGAAGAAAAATTGAGTGTATCACCACGAGACAGATCGACACTATATATTGCTGATAAACCAACGCAAGACAAGGTAAGAGCAGTAAGTGCGAGAACCCAATCAAATTTCTTCCAAGAAATTGCAGACAAAGAGAAATGCATACACAAAACTTAACGCAACGGCATGTATACCGTCTTGTCAAACACATTGATACGGGGTTCAAGTTCTATACTGTCTACTTGGAGCTGATCCATAAATGACGCCAATTCAACTGACGCGACACTTCCTGCCACAAATTGTTCCATACGCAAGGGAGCAAACCCGACGATCTGCCCACGATCCTTATATACAACATTGAAATCACCATCCCAATACCCAAATAATGAATTATTAGCTACATTAAACGTAATAAGATTACTCCCTGAACCTTCTGATTTATTTGCTGGAGCGAATAAAAATTTACTTGTCGAGAAAAGTAATCGCTGAGCCATATAGGTAACAGGTTCAGATACATCATGGGGATCAATACGTTTCCATTCTACATCTACAAGTTGAAATGAGGGGCTTGTAGGACGACGCGCACTACTGTGTCCAAACAAAATTACATGTTGTGCCACCCCAGGCAACAATACAGTCTCTCCTACCTCTGTCTGTCCTCCACTATATACAAATAGAAAAGAAACAGTCGCTATCCATCTATCATTAGGATTCGTCGCCTCAATTACAAAATCATATTTATCTTTGGCACTCATAAACACACGTTGATTTCTAAATATAATGTCTTGAGGTTTATGTAACTCAATTTGATCTCGAGACACATATGATCTGGCAATGCTCGATATATTTTGTTCATCACGGGTATAATCAAATACGAGATATTTACCCCAAACAAAAAGTCCTATACTAATCGTAATCGTGCTCCATACTGCCAATACTAAAACAAAAATCTTGCGTAACAAAATCTTGTGTTCTATATACCATTGCGCAAAACGTAGTTTACGATTTGAAAATTCCCCAGTGGGATCCGTGTACCGAGTAAACGCAGAAGGTTTTTTTTTCATACAAACAACTATAAAAATATAACGATAGTATACAACAAACGAGCAATAAGCACCAACGTATGTCTCTTGTCTAAGCCTATATTTCATGCTATACTATCTCCGTTCTTAACATCCAAAACCTATAATCTAACATCTTGAATTGTATGCCAAAACATGTAACAAAAGGACGAATCACACAAACAAAGCCTACTCCCAAAAGAGAAACAATGACTAGCAAAATAGAAAAAAAACTTCCTGTCAAACCGAAGCCTATCACCCAAAAACAATCAGCACCGAAGACATCCAATAACTCTTCCTATAGTGCAAAAAATATCCAAGTACTCGAGGGTCTGGAAGCGGTCCGTAAACGCCCCGGCATGTATATTGGTTCGACTGGTACAAGTGGCCTACACCACTTGATTTGGGAAGTCATAGACAACTCCATGGATGAAGCTATGGCAGGGTACTGCAACACTATTACCATGCGTCTACTCCCCGATCACTGGGTAGAAGTCACGGACAACGGCCGTGGCATTCCGGTCGACATTCATCCACAAAAAAAAGTCAGCGCCTTGCAACTTGTTTTGGGTACACTTCATGCCGGCGGCAAGTTTGGTGGGGAAGACGGCGGGTACAAAGTATCCGGCGGTCTGCATGGCGTTGGTGTATCAGTCGTCAATGCATTATCAACTCATTTGAAAGCCACCGTTCATCGCGATGGCAAAATCTGGCAACAAGAATATAAACTAGGCAAACCACAATACAAAGTCAAACCTGTAGGAAAATCAAAAACAACCGGCACAATCATTGCTTTTCATGCCGACCCATCTATTTTTGAGACGCTTGATTATGAATGGAAATACATTGTCGATCACTTACGCCAACAGGCGTATCTGACCAAGGGCGTCAAGCTTGTTTTGATCGATGAGCGCAGTATACCAGAAAAAGAAATAGACAAAACTGCAGTCGCATTTCCTCACAATAGTTACCAATTTTATTTTGAGGGTGGCATTGGCAGCTACATCAAACACATCAACAAAAATCGTGAACCCAAACATGAAAATGTTTTTTATACAGAAAAGCAAGAAGGAGATATCAATGTCGAGATTGCGTTGCAATACACGGGTGACTTCACTGAAAATCTCTATGCGTTTGCCAATAATATTACCAACCCTGATGGGGGTATGCACGTGGCTGGCTTTCGCACAGCTTTGACAAGAACGTTGAATAGCTACGCGCGCAACAAAGGAATTTTGAAAGAAAAAGATCCCAACCTTACAGGCGATGATGTGCGCGAAGGATTGACTGCTATTATTTCTGTAAAAATTCCCGAGCCTCAATTTGAAGGACAAACCAAAGCAAAACTCGGCAACCCCGAAGTCAAACCGGCAGTCGATGGAATTTTTGCTGAACAATTTACTATTTTTCTTGAAGAAAATCCTAAGGATGCAGAGGCCATCATTGGCCAATGTCTTGTCGCAGCCAAGGCCCGCAATGCCGCCAAAATAGCACGCGACGCAGTCTTGCGCAAAAGTGCTCTTGAAGGTTTCACCCTACCAGGCAAGCTCGCCGACTGCTCAAGTCGCAAGGCGGAAGATTCCGAGCTCTATCTTGTCGAGGGTGATTCTGCCGGCGGTAGTGCCAAGCAAGGTCGTGATAGGCATACGCAAGCCATACTCCCATTGCGTGGTAAAGTATTAAATGTTGAACGCGCGCGCATCGACAAAATTCTAGCAAATAATGAACTCAAATCACTCATCATTGCCATGGGCACAAATATCGGAGAAATGTTTGACATTGAAAAACTACGCTATCACAAAGTTATTATTATGACCGATGCCGACGTCGATGGATCTCATATTCGCACGCTTCTCCTCACACTTTTTTTCCGTTATTTCCCCGAACTTATTTACCAAGGACATATTTACGTCGCCCAACCACCACTATATAGTATTAAAAAAGGAAAAGATGTCGAATGGATTTATAATGAGGAAAAATTGGAAGAATACAAAAAGAAATATGGTATAACTGACGAAGATCTCAATGTCTCGGAAGAAGAAACAGGTGAAGAGAAAGAAGAACAACCGCGTAAAACTCAGGCTACGTCTGAGTCACGGAGTATTAAGCTCAATGTCCAACGCTACAAAGGTTTGGGTGAGATGAATCCCGAACAACTCTGGGAGACCACCATGAATCCAGCCAACCGCGTACTCAAAAAAGTCACCGTGGAAGATGCAGAAAAAGCAAGCGAAATATTTGATATACTTATGGGAAGCGAAGTCGCACCACGCAAGAAATTCATACAAACTCACGCTAAGTCTGTTAAAAACTTGGACATTTAAGAAAGAATTTACCCGGCGCAGCCCCGAGGAACGAGGTGGCGAAGACGGGAACGCATGCGAAGTCAGTGAAGAATCTCGATATTTAGTTCACAACACACAACTCAGATAACATAAATCAAAATGGGCCCGAGACGGCTCGTTTTGATTTTCTAAAACTAAGCAACCAATCTTTTATCTCTCATATCTCACAATTATCCACTATTGTCATCCTTGACAAATAACACTACATGTAGTATAGTTATCTCGCAATCGGCTCAAGGCCGTTTTTAAATACAAAAGTTTTGAAGGTTAAAAAGGTTACCAAAGTTGCCAGGGTTACTAAACCTCAACAACCTCAACAACCTCAACAACCTCAACAACCTCAATATATGAACAAACTAATCAAATACTTCCGAGAGGCAATCGGCGAACTCAAAAAAGTAACTTGGCCTACCAAAAAACAGACCTGGAGCTATACATTCGTGGTCATTGGTATGAGCCTAGGCATCGCACTTTTTTTCATGTTCCTTGATTGGATATTCAATCTCGGAATTGATATCATCATCTAACAATTAAGGAGATTACTCTATGGCCAAACAAACCGCAGACCTCGGTCGCCGCTGGTACGTAATCCACACATATAGTGGCTACGAAGAAAATGTAAAACATAATCTCGAACAACGTATCGAATCCTTTGACATGCAAGACAAAATCTTCCAGGTACTTGTTCCTAAAGAAAAAAAAATTAAAATAAAAAATGGCAAACGTGCAGTAATAGAAGAAAAAATATTTCCTGGCTATGTCCTCGTCGAGATGGTAGTGACCGATGATTCATGGTACGTCGTACGCAATACGCCAAATGTGACAGGATTTATTGGCACCGGTACTACGCCAACACCTATAGATGCAAAAGAGATGGATTCTCTCACCAAACGCATGAATGTAGATGAACCAGCACACAAGATCGATGTGGAAGTAAATGCGCCGGTAAAGATAGTGGATGGTCCATTCAAAAATTTCGAAGGAAAAGTGAGTGAAGTAGACAGCGCTCGTGGTAAAATCAAAGTACTGGTCAACATGTTTGGACGAGAAACGCCGGTTGAATTGGATGCATTACAAGTTAAAAAAATATAAGATTATAAGATAATGTAAGGTGGTTCTCTCAAGAACGCTTCTCACCTCAAGATTAAACTAAATTACAACGTATGGCCAAAAAATTAGTTACCCAAATCAAATTACAAATTGTGGGTGGTGCAGCAAACCCAGCACCACCAGTAGGTCCAGCTCTTGGTCAGCATGGTCTCAATATCCAAGATTTTTGTAGCAAATTCAATGCAGCGACCCAAGATAAAAAAGGAGATATCGTGCCAGTTATTATCAATGTGTACGAGGATCGCAGCTTTGATTTCATCATGAAAGTCGCGCCAGCAAGCGCCCTTATCATGAAAGCAGCCGGTCTCAAAAAGGGATCGGGCAATCCTCTCAAAGATAAAGTAGGAAAAATTACCAAAGCACAGGTAAAAGAAATCGCTGAGAAAAAAATGCCAGATCTCAATGCACACGATATCAACGCTGCTATGAAAATTATCGAAGGTACTGCTCGACAAATGGGTGTACAAATAGAAGGTTAATAAATGTTATTGTCCAAAATATAAAACTCGCCAGAAATGGCGAGTTTTGATATACTATAAAAAATTCCTAATTCATCTAATTTCCAATTATATGGAAAAATTCCTCCACAGCAAAGTCGCCATTATTGGCGCAGGCGCAGTAGGGTCTACGGCTGCATACGCCACAACACTCAAAAATATAGCTGCAGAAATACTCCTCATTGATGTAAATGAAGCAAAGGAGGAGGGAGAAATTATGGATATGAACGATGTACTCCCCTTTGTCGAAACTGGGTGTGTCATGGGTGCTGATTTCAAAGATGCAACCAATGCTGATGTAATCGTAATAACTGCAGGGCTTCCTCAAAAACCAGGAGAGACACGGCTTGATCTCGTAACAAAGAATAAAAAAATTCTTGAATCCATATTCAAAAGCATGGGGAAGATAAATCCACATGCAATCATAGTCATGGTTGCTAATCCTGTCGATATCCTCACCTACATCGCCCAAGAAATAAGTGGCCTCCCACGCACCCAAGTATTTGGTACAGGAACCGGACTTGATACTGCACGTCTGAGAACTGAGCTTGGACTGCATTTCGGCGTAAGTGCACAAAATATCCATGGATATGTGCTCGGTGAACATGGTGATAGTGAATTTGTCGGATGGAGTACCGTGACCATAGGTGGCGTACCTATTTCACAGATGAAAAATTTTGGCGCAAAACAAAAAAATGCTATTGAACAAAAAGTTCGTAATCAGGCATACGAAATTATCAACCGCAAAGGTGCAACATTTTATGGTATTGGCATAGTCGTCTCTGAAGTTGTCGAAGCAATACTCTATAACCAGCACAAAATAATGCCCGCAACTACACGCCTAACAAATTGGAACGGGGTAAACAATGTTTGTCTCGGCATCCCCGCAGTAATAGGAAGAGCAGGCGTAGAAAAAATATGGCCATTAACATTGACTAGCGAAGAAAAAACAAAATTGAAAAAGTCAGCAACAGCACTAAAAAAATTACTGTGATATGGCTGGATTCATCTGCCCATCTGGTTGTGGTAAAACCTTAGAGACGACAAAGTCTGTAGAAGTAGAACCCCAAAGTCCATTTTCTGAACAAGAACTTGTCCAACTCATGCATTGTACAATATGTGATGCCCATGCACTAACGCTCTATAGAGAATCACATGCGGGGTCCTTTGATAGTGAGGATGACGATTTCGTACATGATGGCTACATTATAGATAAAAAAGTCTATGATGAGCTCATACATATTATGGACAACATAGACAAGCTCAATGAGCTCTACAGGCATAATTTCAAAAGTAAAGATACAGAGATAACCCTAGCCAATAATTTCTCTATCAAAGTGTAATATATCCCGATCTTCCCTACTTCTGACAAGGTTGACAAAAAAACAAAAGTGCGGTATCATAGCCACACTTTTTAATTATATCACGTGTCCCGACACAGTCGGGATTTACGTGAATGTGGGAGCCTGCCATCCAGGCATTATCACCACTAACATATAGTACTATATGTCAAAACGTATGAAAGACCTCGAGGCCAAGGTCGATAAAAACAAGGTCTACACACTTGAAGAAGCGATTAAAATCGTCAAAGAGACGAGTACCGTAAAATTCGACGCCAGTGTTGAGGCGCATATACGCCTTGGTATTGACCCAAAAAAGAGTGACCAACAAATTCGTTCAACCGTCGTCATGCCACATGGCACAGGCAAAACAAAAAAAGTAGCAGCATTTGTCGGGCCAAACAATGAAAAAGATGCAAAAGATGCTGGTGCTGACTTCGTGTATGGTGAGGATGACATCAAAAAAATAAAAGATACCGGTAAAGTAGAATTTGATATAGCAATTGCAACACCAGATATGATGCCCAAACTTGCGGTTGCCGCAAAAGTGCTCGGTCCAAAAGGTCTGATGCCAAGCCCAAAAACTGAAACAGTAGGACCAAATGTAAAAAAGATGATTGATGAACTCAAAAAAGGAAAGTCCTCTTTCAAAAATGATGACGGAGCAAATATACATCAGGTCATCGGCAAAGTAAGTTTTGACAATGCAAAACTGAAAGAAAACTTTGAAAGTTTCATGGAAGCACTCAAAAAAGTAAAACCACAAGGTTCAAAAGGGACATATGTCAAAGCCATATATCTCACGAGTGCCATGGGGCCAAGTGTGAAGGTAGAAGTAACCGCTTAACCTCTGATCTCGAATCTCAAAAAGCTCCAATTAAACGGAGCTTTTTTATTTAAAAAAGACCTTGAACCGCGTGGTCTTTTTTGATACACTTACCTGGTAAAATTTAATAACATATATGGAAGCAGACGCATCATCTTCAGCTCAAACAAGACCTTCGTGGGATGAATACTTTTTGAAACTAGCCATGCTCGCATCTGAAAGGGCTACATGCCCGCGCATGCACTGTGGTTGTGTTTTGGTCAAAGATAAAAACGTGGTAGCTACTGGGTACAATGGCTCAATTCCTGGAGATGACCACTGCGAAGATGTGGGCTGTTTGGTAATCAATAATCATTGTGAACGTACTGTTCACGCTGAAATGAATGCCCTGGTTCAAGCTGCAAAAAGAGGACATGCGGTAGAAGGTACGACTGCTTATATTACGAATATGTCCTGCACCAATTGTGCGAAAGCCCTTATTGCCGCAGGTGTAAAAAGAATTGTGGTATTTTCAGATTTTCACGACACTTTAGCAGTGGAATTTTTCAATAAGGCTGGTGTTATTATTGATAAATTACCTATGCCGCCTCTAATAATCAATTACGACCTCAAAAATTATTCTTCAGCTAAGCCGCTGGAAATCAAAAATAATGAAACATAAATGATATATGTCCAAACTTATTCTCGGATTTGTCGGACAAATGGCAAGTGGAAAAGGGACCGCTGTCTCCTATCTCAAAGAAAAATATGGTGCAAGCACCTATCGTTTTTCTGGCATGCTTACCGACATTTTGAACCGATTATATTTACCCAATGACCGAGAACACTTGCAAAAACTTTCTCAATCTTTGCGCGAAACGTTTGGCGAGGAAACACTCGCAAAGGTCATGGCAGAAGATGTAAAAAATGATACAAATAATGTTATAGCAATTGATGGTATTCGTCGTCCTGGCGATGTAGCACATTTGAAAAATGTACCAGGCTTTATTCTAGTCAACATCACGGCAGATATTGAAAAACGTTTTGAACGCCTCAGTAAGCGTGGTGAAAAAACTGATGATCTTTCAAAAACATTTGAACAATTCAAACAAGAACATAATAATGAAGCTGAAGTGAAGATCGAAGAAGTCGCGCGAGATGCAAAAGAATGGATTGATAATAATAACGTATTAGAAAACTTACATACACAATTAGACCAACTTATTAAAAAATATAAATCTGTGTAATCTTTTTTCGAATCAGTGAAATCAATGTTATGCAAATAAAAATAAAACGTCTCCATCCCGACGCCAAACTTCCTACCTACGCCCACCCAGGAGATGTGGGTATGGATTTATATTCAGTAGAAGAAACGAGTGAACTCAAACCAATGGATCGCGAGGTATTTAATGTTGGCTTTGCACTTGAATTTGAAGAGGGATACGCCGCGATTATAAAAGACAAAGGAGGCCCTCCATTTCACCACGGATTACACACTATGGGAGGAGTATTTGACGCAGGATTTCGAGGCCAATACAATGTACTATTGATTAATTTAGGACAAGAGCCTGTCAAAATAGAAAAAGGACAAAAAATTGCCCAGCTTGTCATTTACCCAGTTGCTATTGCAGAGTTAGTTGAGACAGATGAACTTTCACAAAGTTCACGCGGGGAAGGAAAATTGGGTAGTACAGGTAAATTTTAATATGAAAAGTTACCTCAATATCGTTCAAAAAATTCTCGAGCACGGTACAGAAAAAGAAGACCGTACTGGCACAGGCACAATTTCTGTTGCTGGTGTTCTGTTTGAACATGAGATGAGTGAAGGCTATCCCCTGCTGACCACAAAAAAAATGCCTTTCAAAGTAATGTCAACTGAACTTGAATTTTTTATCAAAGGAATTATGGACAAACAATGGCTACTGGATAGAAACTGTCATATCTGGGATGAGTGGGCAAACCCACAGAAAGCTCCTTATGGACATGATGAGGAAAGCAAAAAGCGCATGGCAGAAGAACGAGATTTGGGACCTGTATATGGATTCCAGTGGAGACATTTTAACGCGCCATACAATAATTTTGATTCCGACTATACTGGACAAGGAGTTGACCAACTGGGGTATGTTGTGGAAACACTCAAAACTAATCCGAGCGACCGCCGTATGCTTGTTTCTGCATGGAATCCAGCCATGAAAGACCAAATGGCGCTTCCACCGTGCCATTATGCATTTCAAGTTACGGTAACGGGAAATAAATTGAATCTCATGTGGAATCAGAGGTCAGTAGATGTGATGCTTGGATTACCCTTCAATATTTCAAGCTACGCCCTACTCCTACATTTGCTTGCGAAAGAAGCAGGACTTGAAGAAGGAAGACTTGTCGGATTTTTGGGTGATACACATATTTACCTGAATCATATTGATGGTGCAAAAGAGCAATTATCACGAGACCCAAATAAATATTCATTACCAAAAATTGAGACACAGAATTTTACGAATATTTTTAATTGGCAATCCGGAGATACTACACTTATTGGGTATGAAAGTTATCCGAGAATTAAATTTGATATTGCAGTATAAACAGTTCACAGCCAATAGCCAATAGTTCATAATAACTTGCGGCAAATTCTATTGGCTATGAACTATTGGCTATGAACTATGTTATCCCTTATCGCCGCCATCGCGGACAATAATTGCATCGGAAAAAACAACAAAATTCCCTGGAATATTCCAGAGGATTTTCAGTATTTCAAAAAAATAACTCTAGGAAAAACCTGCCTCATGGGACAAAAAACATTTGAATCTATTTTGGAATATTTAGGAAAACCATTGCCAGGAAGAAAAAATGTGGTGATTACCAAAAATACAGAATACCAAGCACCAGATGGGGTTAAAGTATTCCATTCTATCGATAATGCATTCACGGCGCTAAAAGATGAGGAAGTATTTGTATGTGGTGGAGCAAGTATTTATGCTCAAACGATTGACCGCGTCGACACACTATATATTACTCATGTGCATCAAGTTGTTGACGGTGACACTTTTTTTCCAGAGATTAAGAAAGGTACATGGGAGGAGACTAACCGTGACAACCGAGAGGGATTTTCATTTGTTATATATAAACGCAAAGGATAAAAAAATAAATGATACATGATATATGATATTTTTTACTTATTATCTATCATGTATCATACATATTTTAAAAACACCAGTATCCAATTATCAATAAAACTATGCCCCAAGGTTTATTTATAATGCTCGAAGGCACTGACGGTTCTGGAAAATCACTACAGACTAATCTTTTGGTTGAACATTTGAAAAAAGAAGGACGAGATGTTGAACAAATCAGCTTTCCCCAATATGGAAAACCAAGCGCCGCTCTAGTAGAAGATTACTTGAATGGAAAATTCGGCACTGCAGATGAAGTAGGCCCTTACAAAGCATCTATCCTCTATGCTGTCGACCGCTTTGCTGCGGCTCCAGAGATACGACAATGGCTACAAGATGGAAAGATTGTCATTGCCAATCGTTATGTTGCATCAAACATGGGACACCAAGGGGGGAAAATTAAAAATAATGATGAACGCCAAAAATATTTTGAATGGAATTACCATTTGGAGTATACTATACTGGGTATTCCCAAGCCGGATGTAAATATCATCTTGCACGTCACTCCAGATATATCACAAAAATTGGTAGACAAAAAAGAAAAACGTGAATATCTAAAAGGTAAAAAACGCGATATACACGAAGATGATCTTGGACATTTATCAAATGCGGAGCAAGCTTATCTAGATATTGCACGTATGTACAAAGAGTTTACTCTGATTGAATGCGTTCGCAATGAAAATATACTACCTCCAAACGACATTCATAACCAAATATGGAATATCATAACACCATACATATAAATCATATAATCACATATCTATGCTTATCTCTACTATAGATCTGATCTCAAGAAGTGCGAAGCTTTACCGAGACAATTTAAAGACATTGGCCACATATGCTGGTATCCTTCTTATTCCTGCATTATTGCTTATGTTTGCAGGATATACGCTTGGTATTCTTATATTCCTGACCCAAAATTTTCTTCTCGGACTTGGATTATATTTTATCCTTGTCATCCTATTGTCTCTCGTCGGGTTTATCATCAGCATGAGTCTGATACGTGTCATCGCTTCACTATACCAAAAACAATCTGCACCCAATTTAGTAATTAACCTCAAACAATCACTTAGTCTACTATGGCCAGCGGTTCTCGTCTCTCTCATTTCTGGTCTCGCCATTTTTGGAGGATTTCTTTTGCTTGTTATTCCTGGCATTATATTTGCTATATGGTTTATTTTTTCTATACATGCGCTCCTACTCGACAATAAATTAGGGACCGACGCACTCAGATTCAGTAAACAACTAGTCGCGGGACGATGGGGGTCAGTCTTCTGGAGATTAGCAGCGGTGAGTATTTTGCTTGCAATTCTAATTGGTATCTTGCAGTGGATTATAAAAATGATATTTGGCATTGATAACGCGCAAATACAAACACAACTTACGCTCAAGACAGGTCTGTATGGTCTATTTACGATCATTTTAAGTACATTCTTGAGTCCTCTCACAACAGCCATACCCACCATACTCTACCTCGAACTCAAAAATACACCGTTAGATATCCGGATACCTGAAAAAACAATTGAAACAGAGCCTCCTACTGAAGAAAAATAATACATAAAAGACCCCTACAAGGGTCTTTTCAATTAGAAATAATAATGCTAAAATCCTTATATAATACAGTAATTTTGCATTATGCCAAACTATGTACCTATCATCGGGATGGAAGTCCACGTCGAACTCAAAACAAAATCAAAAATGTTTTGCAGTTGCAAAAATGATCCTGATGAAATTGAACCAAATAAAGACATCTGTGAAATATGTACTGGCCAGCCAGGCACCTTGCCAGTACCAAACAAACAGGCAATTATATCAACCGTGCGTATTGGCAAAGCATTGGGATGTACCATACGAGATATCTCAAAATTTGATCGCAAACATTATTTCTATCCCGATCTCCCCAAAGCGTACCAAATATCACAATACGATGAACCTATTGCAGAACACGGTCTCCTTGAACTCGACATGGCAGGACTGGATAATATCAGAGATACAGCAAAGATAGGCATCACACGAGCGCATCTAGAAGAAGATACTGCAAAATTAACACACGCGACAGACGGTAGCACGCTTGTAGATTTCAACCGCAGTAGCATACCTCTCGTCGAAATCGTTACTGATCCTGATTTTAAATCAGCTCTTGAAGCAAAGCTATACTGCCAAGAGCTCCGAGCTATCATGCGTGCACTCGACGTAAGTGATGCAGACATGGAAAAGGGTCATATGCGCTGTGAAGCAAATATATCTGTCCAAAAGGCTGATAGTTTTGAAATTGTAGACGGCATAGTCAAACCTCTCAACAATGCCCTGCTCAATGCAAAAGTGGAAATAAAAAATCTCAACTCATTTAAGGCAGTAGAACGTGGCATACAATACGAAATTGAACGGCAAACAGCCATGATACAATCTGGAGAAACATGGGTGCAACAAACACGTGGCTGGGATGAAAATAAAAGTGAGACTGTATTGCAACGCGAAAAAGAAAATGCACAAGATTATCGTTACTTCCCTGAACCAGATATTCCTCCATTCCATCCACTTACTATCGCTGGTGATATACACTTTCCTGAACTGCCTCAACAGAAAAGACAGAGGTTTCATGAACAATATGGCCTCTCATATGCAGATGCGTACATGCTCACACTAGATAAACACTGGGCAAATTTTACCGAAGATGTCATGAGTGAACTCATGGAGTGGGTCGACTCACTACCTGAAAGTAAAAATAAAGCAGAAAATGTACCTCAAAAAGTTGCACGCCTTGCCGGTGGATGGATGACAAGCAAACTCATGGGTGTACTCAATGAAAAAGGAATGGACATTGTAGATATCAAATTTACACCTGAAAACTTTGCTGAACTTGTTGCACTTGTTTACAATAATCGCGTAAACTCTACCAATGCATATAAAATCCTTATCATCATGGCAGGATCTGATGCAAGCAAAGATCCAACACATCTCATGGAAGAAAAAGGGTGGGGCCAAGTGAGTGATGGAGACAAGATTGGTGAACTCGTGGATGAAATCATAAAAAACTACCCCAAACAAGTGGAAGAATTCAGAGCAGGCAAAGAACCAGTACTTAAATTCCTTATTGGTATGATTATGAAGGCAAGTGAAGGCAGTGCTGATCCAAAAGTAGTAGAAAAAATATTGAGAGAAAAACTTTGAAAAACACAGAATAATAATTTTCAATTTATTATATGTTTGACAACAAGAAAAAAACGATACTCTCGTTGATTTTTGCTACTCTCATCTGGGCAAGTACATATTCAGTGACCAAAATAGGGCTACAAGATATTGCCCCATTCACCCTGGCATTAATTAGAGGAATCTTGGCAACGTCTATACTTTTTATATTTTGTGTCACTAAAGGGCTATTAAGAGAAATCTTTGATTTCATAAAAATGCATTTAGGAACAACCTTACTTCTTGGTTTACTCGGAACATTTTTGTTGCAATCCTTCAATAATTTTGGACTCAAATATTCTTCATCGATCATGGGAGGAATTTTAATAAATGCTAGCCCAATTTTCATACTGTTTTTATCTATCTTATTTTTAAAAGAATCTACGAGTCGCAACAAAATTCTAGGAATAATTTTGGGATTTACTGGCATAGTAATTATGACATTGGTTGGAGAAAATTTTTCTGACTTTAAAACTCAAAATACCTTTTTTGGAAATATAATGCTATTGGCAGTTGCATTATGCTGGGCCATATATTCAATCATCATTAAAAAAAATATAAGTAGATTTCAACCTCTAACACTTACCTTTATTTCTTACCTTGTAGGGACGATCTTCTTCATACCAACTGTCCTCATAAATAAGGATCCGCTGGTGTTTCATGCGTACAGTTTCATTTCATGGGTAATCATCTTATATCTTGGCATATTCGGATCTGCTGCAGCATATCTACTTTGGAATTATGGCGTTAAATATATTGAAGTCTCAAAAGCTAGCATCTATCAATATTTATCTCCTGCCATCGCCATTCTATTGGGTTTTCTATTTTTACATGAAAAAATTGATACCCCAGACATACTAGGAATCATTATGGTATTTGGTGGCATTTATGTCTCTCAACGGACAGATGCTAAACAAAAATAAATTTTATCTATCCTATGAACTATTCCACCCCGTTTTTGAGCACAGAAACTACACATTCACTTCCACTTATCCCCTTGCCCCCACACCTCCAAAATGCTACAATAATATATGTATGAACGATCAGATCTACAGTCTAAAAGGAGCCTCTGACTGACGCAAATTTAACATACACACTGCCTGTCTTGGCAGTTTTTTTACGCCCATTCCACTGTCCACACCCTATAACCTAATTACCTATAACCTAATACCTAGTTTATGCACATCCCCCTCGCCCTCACCTACGACGATGTACTCATCGTCCCTCGACGTTCGAGTCTCGAATCACGAAGCGAAGCAGATACCAAAACTAGACTCACCAAAAAAATAAATCTTAACATCCCAATTATTACTGCAAACATGGATACCGTGACAGGATCTGACATGGCCATTGCTATAGCACGCATGGGAGGTATTGGTATATTACATAGGTTCATGAGTATAGAAGATAATGTCGAAGAAGTACGCAAAGTGAAAAGAACTCAAAATCTTATCATACAATATCCATATACTATTGACCCTGATAAGACAGTAGCAGAAGCAAAGACATACGCCGAAGAGACAGGTGTGACCGGTTTACTTGTGGCCAATGGTGACAACAGATTACAGGGTATACTTTCACGACGTGATTTCATTTTTGCAAATGAAGATGACAAAAAAGTTTCCGACATCATGACTCCTCGTGAAAAACTTATTGTGGGGAATGCTCACACCACGTTTGATGAAGCCAAAACATTGTTCGCCCAATACAAAGTAGAAAAATTGCCATTGGTAGATGATGACAACCATATTGTAGGACTCATCACGAGCGATGACATCAAACTCATCATTGAATACCCTCAAGCAAATAGAGACAGCAATGGCCGACTTATCGTAGGAGCTGCTGTAGGAGTACATGGCGATTATATAGAACGAGCACAAGAACTCAAGAAGGCTGGCGCTGATGTGCTTGTCATCGACATTGCACATGGACACAGTGACATCATGTTCAATGCTATAAAAAAACTCCGTGATGCTATAGGTGATATACAGCTCATAGCAGGAAATATCGCTACAGCAAAGGCTGCACAAGAATTATGTGAAGCGGGTGTCGATGCAATAAAAGTTGGTGTAGGCCCCGGCTCTATATGTATCACACGACTTGTAACTGGTTGTGGCATGCCACAACTCACTGCAATCATGGAAGCCAGCAGGGTTGCTAGACAGTATGATGTCCCTGTTATTGCAGATGGTGGAATTTCAAAGTCAGGTGACATAGTAAAAGCACTTGGCGCAGGGGCAGACAGTGTAATGCTCGGCAGTATGTTTGCAGGAACCAAAGAAAGTCCTGGCGTAGTCATGCACAAAGATGGCAAACGATACAAAGTGCTTCGTGGTAGTGCAAGCTTCACCCAATCACACACACGAAAAACAGTTGGACTCGAAAACAAAAAACTCAAAGATGTTGTGCCTGAAGGCGTTGAATCACTTGTACCCTACAAAGGTCCAGCTGAGGATATCGTGAATCAGCTTGTTGGCGGACTACGCAGTGGCATGAGTTATACCAATTCACACACTATTGCCGAATTACAAAAAAATGTAGAATTTGTTCGTATATCAAGTGCGGGGCTAAAAGAAAGTGGAACACATGATGTACAAACTCTGACCTAGGTAGACATTCAATATCTCAATATCATAATATCTAAATAGTGATATTAGGATATTAAAGATATTAAGATATTAATACTATGCAAAATCAAATAACGGTCATCGTCGGCACACAATGGGGTGATGAAGGCAAAGGAAAAATTACTGATCTTTTGGCGCAAAACATGGATTATGTGGTGCGTTTCCAAGGTGGCAACAATGCAGGACACACGGTTGTGGTAGATGACAAAACGTATAAATTTCATTTACTACCATCAGGCATTATTTCCAAACGCGCTACAAACATTATTGGCAATGGTGTTGTTGTCGACCCAAAAGTACTATTACAAGAATTAGATGAACTCAAACAAAATGGAATTACACCACAATTACTTGTGAGTCAGCGCGCGCATGTAATCATGCCATATCATATTGCAATGGATGAAGCATTGAGCGGACACCAGGGAGCGCTCGCAGCAGGAAGTACGAAGCGTGGTATCGCGCCTGTATTTGCCGATAAAGTATATCGGCATGGCATTCGCGTGGGAGATTTGATTGACCCAGAAATATTTTACGAAAAATTACAAAAGGCATATCAATTTAATGTCGGCATTATTGAAAAAGTATTTAATTTAAAATTTGATAGAGCATTTGAAACAATATACCACGAATATTTAGGATATGGAGAAAAACTTCGCCAGTATATTTGCGATACTGAATATGAACTCTATCAAGCCTACACATTTGGGCAAAAAATTCTGTTTGAAGGTGCCCAAGGAATGTCTCTTGATCCAGACCATGGCATGTACCCGCATGGTACGAGCTCAAATAATGTAGCAGGATATTGCGAAGTAGGTTCAGGTCTTGGTTCAAATACTTGCAAACGCATTATAGGTATAGTAAAATCTTATGTAAGTCGTGTAGGAAACAGCCCTTTCCCAACAGAACTCACAAACGACACAGGAAATTTCATTCGTGAAAAAGGTGTTGAATATGGCACAACCACTGGACGTCCGCGAAGAATTGGCTGGCTTGATTTGGTTCAAATTCGCCAATCAGTGCGCACCAGTGGGCTCACAGATATTGCGCTCACAAAACTTGACGTGCTTGCTGGGCTGGAAGAAATAAAAGTTTGTGTCGCGTATAAAATAAATGGAAGAATAGTAACTGAAATGCCAGCGAGCCTCACGGCCATGCGCAATGTAATTCCAGTATATGATACACTTCGTGGATGGACTGAATTTACTACATCAATAAAAGAAAGAGTAAGGACTGGAGGGTATACCCAATTGCCTGAAGAAATAAAAAATTATATTAATTTTATTGAAAAAAATACTAACTGTCCCGTGAAGTTCATTTCATTTGGGGCAGATAGAAACGAAACTTTAATTCGTTAATAAATACCTATGGATAGAATAGTTCCAGACGAAGCTTTAAGAGCACTCAAACAAAATGAGGTATACGCCATGGGGGAGAAAGAACCACCTAAGGAACCCCAAATCGATTCTCGCGTAAGGGTAGGAGACAGAGAAGGCCTCGTAAAAGGATATATCCGTCATCCTGACCATCCAAAAATTGTAATATTATTTGATGGACAAACAACATCCGAAGATGTGAACCTAAATGAAATTATATCTTTGGGTAACTAGACAAAAAAACACAAAACAGCCAATCATTGGCTGTTTTTAAATTCATTATATTTTTCCACTGCCGACAGTGCCAGTTGTCCTGCCAACCCCACATATTTTTCAGGATCCATTACTGTCAAAATCTCTTGCTTTACTTTATCTTCCACATCAAGTTTTATTACAAACATACGTAAATCTTCCAATGTCAATTCCTTTCCTCTCGATTCTTGTTTTACTAGTTCATATGCGTCAAGCCGTCCATATTTGCGCAATATAGTTTGAATTGCCTCAGTTACTACTTCTGGATGATTTTGTAATTCTTGTCGGGCGAATTCACAATTTGGTTTAATAAGATCAAACGCAATGTGTAAATGTTTCAAAGCTATATATACATACCCAATTGCTTCACCATAAGACCGTTCAAATTCATGGTCAGATAAGTCACGCTGTAAACGCGAAACATCAAGTTCAGAAACAAAACCAGATATAAGCCAATTTGCCTTTTTGATTCCGCCCTCTGCAACTTCCGCAAACCATGGATTTATTTTATGAGGCATGACCGATGAACCTACATGACTCTCTACTTTGCTAAAATACATGGTTCCCAGTGCTGCATAGAGCGACATATCCTGGGCAATATCACGAATAACATTTCCTATTTCTTGCACTGCCTGAAGTGCTTGAATCATATCTGTGTGAGTCCCTCGCTGATCAGTAAATAGTTCATACCAAAATCCAAATCTCTTTGCAAAATCTTGCGAATACATTTTCCAGTCCAAATCTGGATACGCTACAATAAACGCATTGTAATTCCCTACTGCTCCATTTAATTTTGCAGTGAACTTAACCGAACGTAGGCGTTCAAGTCCGTGTACTAGTCGAACCAAATAATTACCAAATATTTTCCCAAATGTCGTCGGACTCGCTGGCTGCATGTGCGTGCGCGCCATGACTGGTTCCTGTGCATATTTCAATGTGAGTTCTTTCAATTTTTCACAAATTTCTAATACGTCTGGCACAAATACATCAGTAAGTCCTTCTTTCATCATTAATTTATACGCGAAGTTATTTATATCTTCTGACGTCACAAACATGTGCACGAATGGCGCAATATCAGATAAACTGGTGTTTTGTAATTTCTCTTTTATCCATAGTTCACACGACTTCATATCATGTTCGGTTGGACCAATTCCGTTTCTACCTAGATGATCATATTGCAAAATTTCATACGCGTCATACTCTGAAAAATTTTGGTACAACTTTCTCAAAAATTTTTTTTCATCTGGCGTAATTAAACGAACAACTTTGCCATAAAATATTTCGCTCAAAGCAACAACGTGTTCAATTTCTGTCTTCACACGATATTTGTGAAGAGCATATTCAGAAAAATAATGGTGAAGAGGCGCGCTCATATCACCATGTCTACCATCTAACGCTGATGTGGCATACAAAGATTTTTTATATCTATCAATTTTCAAAACCTCTTCAACTATGTTTTTAACATTATTTAAATTTTCAAAAATAAAATTATGTTCTATGCCAATTTGTACGAATACATCACGTTTTGTTTCTCCCGAAAGCACTGCCGCGAATTTTATGTTTTGATAAGACGCAGAATAATAATCATCTGGGTGGTCTCCAACCATAATCGTCTGCTCTGCCCTAATTCCAACCTCAGCTAATTCTTGTAAAGCAACCTCGAAAGCACGTGGATGAGGTTTTGTCAGTTCCGGAGTTGGAGGTGTGCATATAAATGCAAAATCAGCAGTACTAAATCCTGCTTGAGCCAAACGCTCAGGCAACATCTTAGTTCGATTTGTTACCAAACCAATGACAAAACCTTGCTGTTTGCACCAAAAAATCGCCTCTAGAGCCCCCTGTGTGGCTGTGTAGGATATTTCTGCAGCATGTGTCCGATAATTCTCCAATACTACTTCCCATGTCTGTCTCCCATTGAGCTCATCTTTGAATAATTCCTTAAAAATATCCTCAAATGGAGGATTTTTTGCCTGTATTAAGCGAACTTCTGCTTCTGACGGAGGGGTAACTATACCCTTGAGTCGATCTACGGTCTTCGCTATGTTTTCTCGGACAAATAAGTCAGTTGCTATGAGCGTATTATCTACGTCGAAAATGATAGCTTTGATGTCCTTCAATATGTGGTTTTTATACATAATATAATGTCAAAACACGTCTACTTTAGCCCATATTTTGCGGTACGTCAAACGACAAATTATATCCACAATTCCACAGGTTGTACACTATATTTTAAAATGATACAATAACCCCAATATATATGTTAACAAAGAAACAACAGCAGGGAGACCATACTAAACTCTTTAAAGAGAGTGACCAACATTTTAATTTCATTATCAATAATACAGTCCGCCAATAAGCGGGCTGTTTTTATATATGGCTGAAACCTGGAACCTCAAACAACAGTTTCTTGATGCTATAAAGCAAAAAGGTGGTTTTGTAAATTGCCACGGACATTTTGACAAATCATTTTATATTTCAAAAGAAGGAATGAAAAAAGCTATGGTAGATATGGAAACAAAATGGCACATGAGTGATGATATCAAACGTAACGACACACAAGAAAATGTGAAAAATAGAATTCGTCGATGTCTTGATCGTATGGTTGAGCAAGGTGCAAAACAAACTCTTAGTTTCATAGATGCATATTCTGCAGTTGGACATAAGGCGATAGACGCAGCATGTACGATGCAAAAAGAATATAAAGACAAAATACAATTCTTAACTTCAACCCAACCTATTGGGGGGCTCCTCGATCCAAAAGAACGTGCAATTTTCGAATCTGTCAGCGCCAAGGCAAATACGGTTGGAGGGCTTCCCTCACGCGATAGACCATACATTCAAAAAAGTTTTGATATTCTTTTCAATATTGCACGAAATCTCAATAAACCACTACATGTACATATTGACCAGGAAAATAACCCCCATGAACGAGACACTGAACTCCTGCTTTACTACACAAAAAAATATGGCTATGAGGGTAGAGTTGTCGCGATCCACGCTCTTTCAACATCTGCACAGCCACAAAACTATCGTAAAAAATTGTATAAAAAAATGGCTGAGTTGGGTATAAGCGTCGTCGTCTGTCCTTCGGCTGTTATAAGTATGCCCCAACTGGACAAATATGACGCACCAACACATAACTCAATTGCCAATGTTCCAGAGATGATTGAAGCGGGTGTAAATGTTGGACTTGGGGTTGATGACATTGCTGATTTCTATTTACCTGTAGTTGATGGCGATCTATGGGTTGAGTTGAGATTTCTAATGGAAGCCTGCCGATATTATAATTTTGATGAAGTCGTAAAAATAGCAACGGAAAATGGAAAAAAAATATTGTCAATTAAATAATATATAATTTTAACACATTGTTTCTATGCAAAACGACCACGGGTACACGCACATCGCGTCATATGAACCAAAAAGTAAGGAGGAAGTAAATAAAGTTGTCCTGCTCTACTCCGGCGGGCTCGACACATCGGTCATGCTCAAGTGGATCCAGGATGAATACAACGCCCAAGTTATTGCACTTTGCATAGACATAGGACAACAGGTAGATGATTTGGAAGCTATACGCCAAAAAGCTTTAAACCTTGGTGCTATAAAATCTATTGTCATTGACGCCAAAGATGAATTTGCTGAAAAATATATTTCCCGTGGCATCAAAGCAAACGCGCATTATCAAGGCCATTATCATTTGAGTACGCCGATTGGTCGGCCACTTTTAGCAAAACTCGCGGTTCAGGTAGCATTGGAAGAAAAAGCAGATACGATTGCGCACGGTTGCACAGGAAAAGGAAATGACCAAGTACGTATTGAAGGAACTGCGGTAACACTTAATCCTGATATCAAAATTATTGCGCCAGTCCGCGAATGGGGCATGGGCAGAGATGAAGAAATTGCATATGCAAAAATGCACAACATCCCTATTCCTCACACCATAGACAAGCCTTACTCATCTGACGACAATATGTGGGGAGTAACAAGCGAGGGCGGAGAAATAGAAAATCCTGATTTGGTTCCGCCACTCAAAAAAATATTGCAAGTATGCAGCCACCCCATGGACGCGCCCGATGAAGAACGTTTGGTTGAACTTGAATTTGTAAAAGGATTACCTGTTGCCTTAAACGGCGAGGAAATGAAATTAAGTGAACTTATAATCAGGCTCAATAAACTAGCAGGAAAATATGGCATTGGCATAGCCCATCATTTGGAAGATCGCGTCGTTGGGCTCAAAGTCCGTGGAATTTATGAACAGCCTGCAGCCATGGTTATTTTACGCGCGCATCAAGAGTTGGAAAAGTATGTCTGTACGCGCCATGAAAATAAATTTAAAGAATTAGTTGATCAAGAGTGGGGTTATATGTGCTATGCAGGATTATGGTATGACCCACTTATGAAAGATTTGTCTGGATTTATTGATACATTAAATGAAAAAGTAAATGGTACGGTGACGCTTCGCATGTACAAAGGACATTGTGATGTGGTGGCTCTCAAAACTCCACAAGCATTATTTGATGAAAAATTAGCAACATTTATGAAGAGCGACTTATTCAATCAAAATGCGTCTCCCGGTTTTACTGAACTATGGACTTTGCAAATGAAAATGGCAAAACAGACTACCAAAAATATACTCGTTACCATTGGCGGGGCAGAAAATAAAGATAAACTTCGTGAGGATATGAAGGCCCTTGCAGAAGCTGGTTGTGTGTTGTACGCTACTGAGCATACAAGTGAATACATGGATGCCAACGGCATACTAAATCGCTTAGTACACAAAATTTCTACAGGTAAACGACCGAATATTGGCACGCTTATGAGAGAACGACGATTTGACTTAATTATCAATATTCCAGCCGCCGAACGAAACTTTGTAGCCAATACTGATGGAGAACTCATCCGCGAACTGGCAATTAAACACAATGTACAAGTCGTAACAAGCATTGATGTCGCACGCCACACAGTCCAAGAATTAAAAGAAAAAATCTTAAATAAAATGCACTAATATATGGCACTCTACGGACAAGAAACAGAAAAAGCAATTACAAACTTCCCCATCACAGGCGTTCCTTTTTCACGTGACGTCGCATATGATATTGCACTTGTCAAAAAATGTGCAGCAGAAGCACACAAAGAACTTGGAACTCTTGAGACTCATATTGCTGATGCAATTGTGCAAGCGTCAAAAGAATTAGTTGATGGGATGTACGATGACCAAATTGTAGTAGATCAAATTCAAGGAGGTGCAGGCACATCCATGAACATGAATGTTAATGAAATTATTGCAACACGCGCTTCGGCTTTATGTGGAGTTTCTGTACATTCGCTCGACCATGTAAATAAATCTCAATCAACTAACGATGCCGTTCCTACCGCATTTAAAATTACGCTTCTTAAACAATTAGATAAACTTATTGCTACATACCAAAATTATCATGAGGAATCAAAATGCAAAAGCAAAGAATTTGAACATGTCCTCAAAGTAGGACGGACACACTTGCAAGACGCAGTACCTATAACACTAGGCCAAGAATTTGGCGCGCATGCAAGTGCTATATCGCATGATATTGAACGCTTGAAACATGCCAAAACTGCATTATACGAACTTAACATCGGCGGCACAGCAATCGGCACTGGGCTCAATGCAACAAAACGTTTTGCTGAAAAAATAGTTACATTATTACAAAAAGAAACAGGATATCCGCTGGCACTCTCTTCTGATCTTGTATACAACACACAATACTGGGATAGTATTATGGAAGTAAGCGCTACGTTAACTATACTTGCAACTAATAGCATCAAGTTCATGAACGACTTACGGCTGCTTGCGTCTGGACCGTATGCGGGCATTGGCGAGATTTCATTTGCTACAGCTCAAAAAGGATCATCTATCATGCCAGGCAAAGTAAATCCCGTCATGGCAGAAATGATGAACCAGATTGCATTTCAGGTCTTGGGCAATCATGAAACAATACGCATGGGTGTACAGGCGAGCCAACTCGAACTTAATGTTATGGGACCAATTATTATAAAAAATCTGCTTGAATCATTACATATTCTGGCAGCAGGCACAACGCAATTTACTGTGCAAGGACTTAGACTTATTACAGGAAACGAAAAACGATGCAGTGACCTGCTGGAACGTAGTTTTGCTCTTGCAACCGTTCTGTGCCCCATACTTGGATATGACAAAACTGCTGAACTAGTTGAAAAAGCACAAAAAGAAAATAAAACGCTAAAAGAAATAGTTATTGAAAATCAGATTATGAGCGAGGAAGAATATAATAACTTACTCAGAGATCCAAATTTAGTTAGGCTTAAATCCTAAATACTATGTCCCTCCCTTCCTGGTCCCCAGACCAAGAGCCTATTTACGACATTGGAAAAACGTACGAAGAAAATTTCGCAAAAGGACCATTCTTTTCAGGCCCAATCCCTCAACGCGTAAAACCTCCGCGTGAACAATGGTATGATTTTCTTGGATTCAAAGTTGCATCACGATTAGGCGTTCCTGCTGGTCCGCTTCTCAATAGCAATTGGACTACATTTGCTGCACACATGGGTTTTGATATTGTTACGTACAAAACTATTAGAGCAAATGCCCACCCGTGCCATCCACTTCCCAACATGATTTATGTGAATACGAATGGCGAATTAAATAAACATCGCCTTGATGAAATACTTGTAGAACAAAAATATACACCACGAAATTTGAGTGAACTTTCAGTGACAAACTCGTTTGGCGTCCCTTCACAAGGACCCATGTATGTGATGGAGGATATTGAAAAGGCACAAAAATCACTTGAAGAAGGACAAATAATGATTGTGTCAGGAATGGGATCACACGGCAAAGGAGACTTTATTGAGGACTATGCACGTAGTGCTGCAATCGCAAAAGATGCAGGAGCAAAAATCATTGAAATTAATTTCTCATGCCCGAATGTTGCGACTGGTGAAGGAAGTATTTATACAGATGCAAACACGGTCTACATGATAGCGCGACGTGTAGTAAAAGAAATAGGGGCAACGCCGCTTATTATCAAAGTTGGTTATTTTACTCAGTTAGATAATCTCAAAGAAGTTTTGTACGCAGCCGCTCGCGCCGGTGCACGTGCAGTGTGTGGTATTAATACGATTGGCATGAAAATTATAAATACTGAGGGCAAACCAGCGCTTGGAGAAAACAGATTATCGAGCGGCGTATGTGGTTCGCCCATAAAAAAAGGCGCGCTTGAATTTATCCGCTATGCGCGTGCAATTATTGACGCAGAAAAATTAGGCCTTACACTCATGGGTGTTGGTGGTATTACACTTCCAGAACATTTTGATGAATTTTTCAATGCTGGAGCCGAAGTAGCCATGAGTGCAACCGGCATGATGTGGGATCCGTATTTGGCGGTAAGATATCATCAAATACATACTTATTAAATAAACGTATACTAATATGTCATACGACAATCTCATTCTCAAACTCCACGAGATCAATGCTATCAAATTCGGCGAATTCAAACTCAAAACAGGATCTCTTTCTCCTATTTATATTGACCTTCGTGTAATTGTATCTTATCCAGAAATTCTCAGAATGGTTGCAGCAGCAATGTGGGAAAAAGTCCAATACGTGCCTTTTGATTTGATTTGCGGAGTTCCCTACACTGCACTTCCTATTGCAACTGCGATGTCCTTGGAACACAACAAACCAATGGTCATGCGTAGAAAAGAAGTAAAAGATTATGGCACGCGCAAGGCCATTGAGGGCGCATTCAAACCAGGACAACAGGTGCTTGTTGTAGAAGATCTGGTAACCAGTGGATCAAGCGTATTTGAGACAATTGAACCACTTCAACTTGAAGGGCTACAAGTAAAAGATATTGTCGTCTTACTTGATCGTGAACAAGGTGGCAAAGAAAACTTATCAGAAAAAGGATATGCCTTACATTCAATTTTTACCATGAACGAACTTCTCGATGTCCTAAGAGATAACAATAAGATTGACTTCACTACATACCACAATGTCATTGAATATATTAAACAAACCCAGGTACACACGACGAACACCCTGTCATCTACACCTCCTGCCAAACCAATTATGTACAATCCAACAAGCATGAGCTACTCAAAACGCGCCGAACTCTGTGCCAACCAAACCGCCAAAAAATTGCTTAAGTTCATGGATGAAAAGAAAACAAATCTTGCCATTGCCGCCGACGTAACAACCAAAGCAGAACTCTTAGATATTGCAGATAAGCTGGGCTCTGAAATTTGTGTTTTAAAAACCCACATAGATATTATCACTGATTTTGATCAATATCTAGCACACGAACTCATGCGTCTTGCGCAAACGCGAAACTTCATGATTTTCGAAGATAGAAAATTTGCAGATATTGGCAACACTGTTGCTTTGCAATATGAGAAAGGCATATACCATATCGCAGATTGGGCAGATATTGTCAACGCACACACCGTGCCAGGTCCAGGAATTATTGATGGCTTGAAGCAAGTAGGCATGTCAAAGGGACGCGGCTTGTTATTGCTTGCTGAAATGAGCTCAAAAGGAACTTTGGCTCAAGGTGAGTACACCCAAAAAACACTGGAAATGGCACAAAATAACAAAGATTTCGTGATTGGATTTATTACCATGAAAAAACTGCTTGATGACCCGTGCTTTATCAACATGACCCCTGGTGTCAAGCTGGCAGCTGGAGGCGACACACTGGGACAACAATACAACACCCCAGAAAATGTCATTGAGAAAAATGGAAGTGATATTATCATTGTTGGTCGAGGCATTTACGAGGCGTCTGATCCAGTTGCAGAAGCAAGGAAGTATAGAGAAGCTGGATGGAGGGCATATGAAAGTAGATTAAGCTTGTAGGCGGAGTAAGTAAAACAAGCAAGACAACAAAACCACCTATTATGGTGGTTTTTACTTATTTCAAATCCACAAACTACTTCGACATTTTCATCCCATCTACAAAAGCATCAAATGTAGCACCGGTGCCACTCACGGTAACATGATATTTATTGTCTGGAGTTATAAAGCCAATCACGGTAATGCCTAATTTCTCATGAATGCCTTTTTTTCCCCACCACCCGTGCCCAACAAATTTCTGACCTTCTTCAAATGGTTCTGAGTTTCCCCAGTTAAAGTTGACGATATTCCCATCTCCCAAATCAAAAGAGATATCCTGCAAAGAATCGTTTTGATTAACTACAAATCCGTTTTTGTAATTAAATTCCATGACCCAACCAGTGCCAGGAAAATTGAATTCATACTGTGTCAACAAATCGACTGTATCCTCTTGTGTCTGGGTAGAAGATGTCGCATTATTTTCTACGATCGGTAATGTTATATATGTATTTCCACAACCTGTGATAAACAAAAATATAAACACAAAAAAATATTTTTTCATATGGTTAATTAATCTTATCAATAATTTTTTTGAAATCTTTGGCATCCTCCCGACTAATTTTTCCCGTCTTCTTTATATTTTCGACTTCAATCTTCATACGTTTCCTATCTCCATACGAATATCCGGTACCTGTGACTCGAGCAGTTGCGTGTTTCTGAATAAGATCCCCCAATACTTGTCTGTCTTGTTTTGAAATATTCTTAAACGTCGCCTTATTTTTGCGTACCATTTTACCAAATGTTTTGTTGAAACCACCACGTATTATTCGGTTAAATGAAACACCTGTACCGAGACTTAATCCAAATTTTTTATCTCCTTGCGCAGCTTGAACAGCCAATTTCTCGTCTGCTTTACGTTCACGCATCATCTGCCTAATATGTGCATAACGCAATCTGTCGCGCACTTCATCTGCTTGTTCATCATCATACACTGACCTTTTTGTTGGCGCATTATGCAGTATAGAGGACGTCTTTTGGTCTTCTTCTCCGATATGAGAGACAGACGTCGTCGCTCCAAAACCACTATTTTTTTGTATTGCTCTCCCAATGGACGTTGTGGCTGCCGTCCTATCTTTCTTTTGTTGGATAGATGTAACTGACAAATCCTGGGCATGTCTGCTCACACTTGAAGACACCCCTTGAGAAGGACGAAAATTATTAGTACTACCTAATTGCAAAGGATTCAAAGGCGACATAATTATACATTCAAAAATGAAGAAACTAATTGTTGGGCTTCGTCATATGTTTCACACCACTTGATGCGTGGGTCTCTACGAAACCAAGTAAACTGACGTTTGGAATAGTGACGCGTGTCACGCTTGAGTCGTTCGATAGCTTCATCAAGGCTATATTCACCATCAAAGTATCCTTTGAACTGTCGGTATCCTATGCCACTCATACTCGGTAAATCCCAGCTATACTTTTGTCTCAATAAATTACGTACTTCTTCTACAAGTCCATCTTTTATCATGGCATCGACTCTTTTTTCTATGCGATCATACAGTTCCTCACGAGAAATCTTGATACCGATCTGAAACACATTAAATAAAGGATCACCCTTGGTTTGTTGAGCTGAAAAAGGTTCTCCACTCAAGATGCAGACTTCGAGAGCACGTATAATCCGTCGCTTATTATGTTGATCCACTGACTCTGCCGTCTTCGGATCTAATTTCTGAAGCCATTCAATAAGTTCATCTTCTGTTTTTTCTTCAAAACTTTTTCTTAATTTCTTATTGGGAGCTACACGTGGAATCTCCAAATTATCTACAATAGCATGTATATATAATCCTGTACCCCCGACGACAAAAGGCACGGCACTACCTTTCACAATGGTTCTAATTTGTTTGACTGCCCGATCATGAAAATCAGCGACCGTAAACATCTTGCCAGGATCAAGAAAGTCAACTAGATAGTGAGGCGTATCTCCTACATAATACGTTTTCGATAAGCCTTCACGACGCCATTCACCAACCACCTTTGCTGTCCCGATCGTCATTTTTTTATAAATTTGGCGCGAATCCGCTGAAATGATCTCTCCTTTATGTGCTCGTGCCAAATCCAAACTCCACTGCGTCTTTCCACACGTTGTGGGCCCAAGGAGAACAACGACTTTGGGTAAATTGGTATGTTCATCAGCCATAGATGCATTCATTATATCATTTCCCCAGACAAAATCCACTCTGTTATATGGTTAATTCGTACGTGGACAATATGACCAACCAGATGTTCATTGCCTGGGAAATTAACACGCTTCATTTCTAATGAATTGCCCCCACATACACCATCCACACATATATCCACCAATACGGAAACTTCCACTCCTATATACAATTGATTTTTACGGAATGTAATTTCTTCCATTACGACTTGTAGCCTTTCCCACCGTCTCTTCTTTTCTATTTTTGATACATCATCAACAAACATTTTTGCTGCGACAGTACCGCTGCGCTGTGAATATTGAGCATTGTAAGAAATATCAAAGTCACATTCCTTATACAGACTCAGAGTATCTTCAAACTGTCCCTCTGTTTCCCCACAAAATCCTACGATAATATCTGTACCAAGTCCTATATTTGGTTTTTTCTCTCTAATTTTTTTGACAGTATCTATATAAAATTCACGATCATGGCGACGATTCATCTTTTTCAAAATCTCCGTATTCCCCGATTGCACGGGCAAATGAATATAATTGACTTGCTTTGGTAGAGTAAGTGCGTCAATAACTTCATCATCCATATACAATGGATGCGGCGCTGTCCAATGTATACGTTCTATGCCGTCGACATTATTTATTTCCCAAAGCAATTTTGCAAAATCATTTTTTGTATAAGGATTCTTTTTTGAAAAAAATTTTGGGTCAGGGGCAATATAATGATTAACAATTTGCCCAAGCAAAGTCAGTTCAAGACAACCATGAACAGCCAAATCGCGCACTTCACCAAGTATACTTTCGAGTGAACGATTACCCTCTGTACCCCGCGCAAATGGCACAACACAATACGTACAAAAATGATTACACCCTGTCTGAATAGTTACAAATGCTTGAAACGAATTGTTATGTACTGGTCTCACAGACAAATAATCCTTATCTAAATCAATCGGACGCAAATTGGGATTCAATTCGCTCAACCATTTCGGCAACATAATCATATCTTTGGTCGGAAAATATAAATCTACACCATGCAAACGTGATTTCATGGCTTGTTTTACATCACGCCCGGGCATACAACCAGTTATGCCAACGACCAGATGTGGTTTCTGCTCTTTTAATTTCAAAAATGTCTCAGCATGTCCAAAAATCCTATTTTCTGCACTCTCGCGTACCGAACAGGTGTTTAAAAGAATGACATCAGCGTCCTCCATTTTTTCAACCGATTTCAAACCCATAGACTGCAAAATTGACTCCATGCGTTCAGAATCGTTTTTGTTCATTTGGCAACCAAACGTTAAAATGTGATATGCATAATTGGCCATAAAGTGGAGCCTAACTATAGCAAATTAGGCTAAAAAATCAAGATTTTGATTGACAAAAGGGGTAAAAAGTGCTAATATATGTATATGTTATTTAAATTTTTAATATTTTTATATGAATAGATTTGAAGATGGTAATGCAGCGCGACAATTAGCTGGATTAGAAACTCATTTGAAAAAAATTGAGGGTGGTAAAATCACAGTAAAAGGAAAAGATTTTATAAAAGGAGAATCGGTTGTCGAATACATAACAAAAAAAGAGGAAACCATAAAATGTGTCGTCGTAGATAAATCACAAGACAAAGACACTGGCCTCATTTTAGAACCACTAGAGGGAAAAATGGTAGGGAGACAATTTGCTATACCGGGAAACAAAGTAGATGGATTAGAGATTGTCTATATTCGAGAGCCAGAACCGGAAAGTGAAGATCAAACTGACCTTGTGCTACACACGCCAATTAGTACAGAAACAACTTTACCAAGAGAAAAGACGGCAGTGTCAACAAAGCCTGGCACAACGACACATGATCACGTAACAACACCTGAGGGAAAAGCAAGCCAGACAGAATTTGGTGAGGAAGAACAAAAAACTCATGATCAATCAATTATCGATGAGCTAGGAGCTATAGCTGAAATTCACAATCAACCGTCACTCACAGCAGGAGAACAAGAAGACGTACGTGAACGACTATATACCCTCCTCCGCAAGGAACCCCGACTCAAAGAACCTCCTTATTCTACGGCCATGTTACGATTACTAAAAATTTATGACAAGGATATGGCTCCAATTGAAGTTGCTCCGGGCAAAAAAGTAGAATCAGGAAGAACTGCTACACCCGAAGAAAAAGCGCAGTTCTATCCATTCGGACCAGAAATACAACAGGAAGAAAAACCAACACATCCTTCTGGCACAACAACATACGGTCATGTAGCAACACCCGAAGAAAAAGCGAAATTTTATCCACTTGGACCAGAAGTTGAAGAAGATACAACTATAGAACTAACAGATACCGAGAGAAAAATTATAGACGCTGTTATCAGCTCCGGCGGACAATATAACCTAGGAGAAAACTGGCAAAGAACTATAGAAATACTCAAATATCTAGATATAAAGTTAGGAAAAGCCAGGGTATGGAACAATACAGAAGAAACGAAAGGTATAGGGGGAAAATTAAAATCTTTATTTAAATCACGAAACGCTGGAGAAAAACAAGTTGAAAGAAGACAACTTGAATTTCATAGGATATTAATTGACATGGGTATATACGGGGGTCATACGACACAAGCAATGAGAGATACCATAAGAGAACGCGGGCAAAAAGGAGAAAACCCAATATCCCAAGCTGGGGCAGGCAGATAAAAATTAAAAACTCCTCGCAGTGAGGAGTTTTTCAAATCATATGATTATTCGCCTCCAAAAACACATCGCTGACCTAGGAATCTGTTCTCGACGAAAGGCAGAGGAACTTATTGTCGCTGGAAAAGTGAAAGTAAATAATGTTGTCACTACAGAACTTGGGACAAAAATTGATAATGAAAAAGATGTGGTAACAGTCAATAACTCAGAACTAAAAACTCCGAACTCCGAACCTATCTATATTGCTTTGAACAAACCCGTAGACTACATCACATCCACTACCGATGAACAAGGCGTATCTGTACTTGATCTTATAACACCAAAAAATTATTTCAAACCAACTGATGAAACAACAAAACAACGAATAATGTCTGCGCGTCTCTATCCTGTTGGTCGGCTAGACAAAGATTCAGAAGGTCTAGTCTTACTTACAAACGATGGTGAACTCACAAACAAACTCACTCACCCTCGCTATGAACATGAAAAAGAGTACGAAGTAATCATAGACAAAGCACTTACAAGAGATGCAAAAAAAGTACTCACAGCAGGAATGAAGATAGATGATGACTTTGTGCAAGGCATAGAAATCAAAAAAGAATTTAACAAAGGCAGACGCACTATAGTCACCGTGATTTTGAAAGAAGGAAAAAATAGACAAATAAGAAAAATGTTTGGTAGCTTGGGGTTCCATGTTATTTCACTCAAGCGCACACGCATCGGCAAATTGCAAATTGGTGTGTTACCCGTCGGCCGATGGAAAATAGTAAAAAAAGAACATATAATATGAAATTGCGAGGAAGGCGTCGCTTAAGTCGGAGATTTCTGTACCGCCGATAGCGACAGTACAATCCGACTTAGTCGGAGGTTTTACACCTTCTTTTCGCAATAAACTCGCAATACGCGAGTTTTTTATATCACCTATTTTTGATACAATATACACATGAAACTACCTATAAAATATAAAGATATACTTATTTTAGTTATACTGCTTCTCATAAGTGCATGTTTTGTATTTTACAGACTCGGGTCAAAACAGCTTGCAAACTGGGATGAGGGACTATATGCCAATATAGTAGGAGAAATGGTCAATTCTGGTGATTACCTCCACCTAAAACTTCAGGAGGTAACGTGGCTCGAAAAAGAGCCACTACCTTTTTGGCTAGAAGCAATTTCAATAAACACATTTGGATTCAATACTTTTGCGCTCCGATTACCTGCCGCATTATTTTCTATTTGCATCGCACCGCTTGTCTATATCATCATACGCAAAAAATTAAACAGTATATGGTCTTTTTTGGGCGCTCTTGCAATATTTCTCTCGCCTGCAATGTGGTACCATCATATGTTGCGCACAGCAGACTTCGATATATTATCCCTTTCACTATCCATAACAGCACTTGCAAGCTATATGTATATGAGAGAAAGAAAGACATGGTGGCCAATAGCATTATTCCTTGCCCTAGGACTCATGTCCCGCGGTGTCATGGGGATGGTCTATATCGCAATAATAATCATAGCAGAACTATCACGCCCCTTGGCAAAACTCCCACGATGGACAACAAAAAAAATAATAACTATCATCTCCGCCAGCATATTACCATGGCTCATATGGCACCTGTTCCTATATGCGTCATATGGAACAACATACATACAAATATATTGGAAAGAACAATTCTTTACTCGCATTACAGACCCTCTACAAGGTCATGCAGGATTTGTATTATTTTATGCGGATTTTCTATATGAACAAATAGGAATTTTATTCATTCTATTGTCAATGTTCAGTACAGGATATCTCATATATCTCGTAGCAAAAAAGAAACAATGGTTTGACATATTTTTAATGATTTGGCTTCTTGCTACGATCATACCCCCTCACGTACTTACAACAAAACTTGAATGGTATATATTACCTGCACTACCCCCTCTATACATAGCCATATGTTTGTCTCTCAAAACCATACTTGCCAAAGTAAAACAAAAGAAAATAAACTATATATTGATGACTTGCATAGGGTGCTTTTCTATATCTTATTCATACGTATTAGTAGCACGCACATTCAATACAATACAATACACAAGACAGACACCCATACAACAATTTACAAAAAATCTACACAACTATATACCGCAAAATCAAAAGATCATCACCTATAACATAGAAAATTGGAATTTGGGACGCATATTACCTGCATATTATTGGTATATACGCTACGAAAAAAATCTAGAGCCAATCTCCATAGACACAAAAAATCTCTCCTACTATATAGCACGTGCATCAGAATACCCATGGTGGATTACAGATACCACAGGGTTCAATAATATACAAACATTTGAACAGGACATCTCTTACACAGTTGAAAGTATATATCCACCATATATGCTAATACATATAGTGCCAAGACAAAAAATTGCGGAGTAACTACGATAATGTTATACTAAACTATATATTTTAATACTTCTAATATGCAAAAACGTGATTCTACAGACAAAGTCAGTTTCGGCAGAATGCGCTCAATATTCTTTTTTGGGCTCATCATACTACTGTCTATTGCCATGCTCTATGTATTGCGACCATTTATATACCCTATTTTCTGGGCATCAGTTATAGCAATCATTTTTTACCCGGTATATCGAAAAATATTACAAAAAACAAAAAAACCACGACTAAGTTCATTTGCCACAGTACTATTAGTCATCCTTATCATATTCATTCCCTTGTCTCTCTTGTCCATCATGCTTGTCAATGAATCTATAGACCTTTACAACAAAGTAACGGGCAGTGGCATATTCCAAAACCCACAACAGGTGTCTTCATGGATAGAACATACACCATTTGCTCCATATGTAGAAAATATACGCAATGACTGGACTACATACGCAACAAAAGTAGCACAATGGCTTAGCTCTTTTGTGTTCAACAGCATAAAAAGTATTACACAAAATTCACTCAATTTCTTGATCATGACGTGTATCATGCTCTACACGCTCTATTATTTTTTCAAAGATGGCGCAAAAATGCTATCACGCCTCATGCATCTGTCCCCTCTGGGGGGTGACAATGAATCGTCTCTCTATGAACGCTTTACATCGACTGCACGCGCGACTCTCAAAAGCACATTAATCGTTGGCAGTATACAAGGCACACTCAGTGGTATTCTATTTTTTATTACAGGCATAGAGGGAGCCCTCATCTGGGGTGTTATTATGGTAGCTATCGCCATTATACCTGCTGTTGGCCCATCCATCATAGTTATACCAGCAGGCATCATTATGCTTGCTCTTGGAAACACATGGCAAGGTATTGTTCTCATCGTTGGAGCAGGTGTAATTAGCATTGTAGACAATTTTATACGTCCGCCGCTCATTGGCAAGGATACACAGATGCACCCTCTCATTGCATTCTTTTCTACACTCGGTGGGCTCTTACTATTTGGTATCTCTGGTTTTGTCATAGGCCCAGTCATAGCAGCACTCTATATTTCTATCATGTCTATCTACGAACAGTGCTACAAAAAAGAACTTACGGACAATTAAAAACGCATTCAAGTAAACAACCACCCCGAGTACCCGGGGTGGTTTTGATTTACCAACAATACCAGTAAGCACACAGATATAAACACTGCGTGGTTCAGAGACGACTATTGTGTGAGTATCGTTGCAGATTCGTCACACAACCAGGCATACACTCAAACTAAAATTAAAATAGACATTTTTCGCAAATATCTTCTGACATGTGGATAAAACTAATTCATCCCAACCTTCAATATTTACAATGAGGAATATTTATGGTATAAAAAATTGTCGACTTTTACCTATGTGTGGGTCCATTTGTTGGCGATTCTGCCGACGAACTGGGCTTACCTTCTGTGAGAGAGGTTCAAAATGAGTGGAATCACCGAAGCACAGAGAGCCCTCCTTGACAGGTTGATCAATGCGGGGATGATCAGCCAAACTGAGTTAGAGGAGTTTCTCAACCAATTTAAGTGGAGGCTGACCGAACAAGGAGAGAAATGGGGGCGTTTTTTCGGAAGACTCTGTATTTGGGATTCGAATTTCAATTCATTCAATTTCCAACTCGGAGACGACCCAGGGGATGAGGCCGAGGAGTATCAATTCGGCAATCTCATCAGCGGTCAAGAAGCTATCACAGAGTTCCTCAGGCTGGGACATAAGCCGGCCTCGCTCTGGGCGCAAGGCCGCTACATCGTGGCAAACCCGCAAAAAAACGACCTCGCGGGTATCGGGTCGCAATGGCAAAGAAGAAGGGACGCCGTTGCGTGCTACCCGATCTACGGATGGTTGGGAGACCGGGGAGGGGTTTGCTTACGAGACATGGATGTCGTCTCAAATAGCAAATTCCTCATTTGTAGAAAGAAGTGACAGTTCAGTTAGTTCCTTGAACCGTATGCTATGCGGCGTTCTCGATCTTATCTGTATCGGAACGCTCTAACTTCGCGGTTACGTTGCCTGTTCGGTGCATATGCCGTCTTGTGAGGAACGGCACCCACCTGCACCATCCCCTTGAATATTTTTGCAAAAAAAATACTGAAAGGGATGTATATAAAAATAGACGCTGACTGAGCGTCTATTTTTAGATTATGATATTTTGATGCAATCATGATAAATCTCGTCAGTGCCGCGGGCGGGAATCGAACCCGCACTCCCTTACGGGAAAGGGATTTTAAGTCCCTCGTGTATACCAGTTTCACCACCGCGACATATACAAAACGTAAAAAATATATCATATATAAGGCGGAAAATCAATACAGACAGTCTTATCCCCTGTTCATCCACCTATTCTCCACAGAAACCGAAAATTGTTGCTTGACACCAAATCCATACTGAAACATAATGAAATCAGGAAGACTATACATCTTCTGTACGCTAACTCCATATAAACCCCAAAGGAGGTGAAAGCTATGTGACAACAAAATAACCTTACAACTGAGTAAAGACAAACACAAAAATAAAATGCTGTATCACTTTTTAACTTTAGGCTAATGAAGACCGCATCATCATAAAAGACCGCCTTTCTCATATGAAAGACGGTCTTTATATTAAAGATACATTTAGTTATATACCTACTTCTTCCATTTCAATTCTTTCATTCCCTCTTTTTTATTTATCCATCTCCCCAACGCAAATAAGGCATCACTTAATCTGTTTAAATACTGAATTAAAACTATAGGCAGATCGTAGTGATCGCTCAATTTCACTAAATTTCGTTCTGCTCTACGGCAAATTGCCCGCGCATGAAACGCAAGCGCTGCTTCTTCTGTCCCTCCAGGTAAAATAAAAGCAGTTAATCGAGGAAGTTTTGTATCCATTGTATCTACCCACTTTTCAAGCACACTGACATCTCGTCTGGATAACCGAGGAACTTTTGTGAGTGTTGTCTGGACTGACGCAACTTGCGCGCCAATAGTAAAAAGCTTGCGTTGTATGGCAATCAATTTGGACACAGCATTCTTTGCCATTTTTTCTTCTCTTAGTTCAGCAATAAGAACTCCAAGCGATGAATTGAGCTCATCAATTTCTCCAATTGCTCCCATTTCAATACAACTTTTGCGTACGCGTTTCCCGCCGAGAAGAGATGTATCCCCTTTGTCGCCGGTTTTGGTATAAAGTTTTGGCATATAAAACATGCAGTATTATTATATGATATATAGCATATAATAAATATAGAATACATTCAATATAAATATTTTACTCTACTAATTTATAGATAAATAAAACCCACTTTATTGCGGGTTTTATTTTTATAGTTCGTAATTTTATATTTTAGCTACACCCCAAGCTATCCCCACAATTCAAACACTTGTAACAACTACCATTCCGTACGGTAATATGTCCACACGTCGGACATGCTGGTGCGTCTCCCATCATATTCGCAAGTGCAGCATCTGACGCATTGGCAAGCGCTTCTTCTTTTTCAAGAGTAGGTAATGGTGCCTGATTTGTATGTTCAGATATTTCAATAATTTCAGTCACTGTAGTCGTATCCAAATTCATTGTCTCTTGGGCTGCCTTACTTTCTGCAATTTTAGCTAGGTTTTCAAACTTCTTTTTTTGAATTCCTTTGGGTGGGACTTGTACGAAGTCAGTGCGTCCTAAATATTCCATACCAAGCACGCGAAACACGAAATCTATAATCGAAGTACAGTTCTTAATATTTGGATGATCAGTAAATCCGCTTGGTTCAAAACGGGTGAAAACAAAATTTTCTACATATTTCTCAAGTGGTACTCCATATTGAAGCCCCATAGATACAGAAATCGCAAACATATTGAGAAGACTCCGCACCGCAGCTCCCTCTTTGTACATGTCGACAAATATTTCTGCCAACTGGCCATTTGGATACTCACCGGTTCGCAACCAAATTTGCTGGTTGCCAACTTTTGCTGCGACGGTGATACCACTACGTTTGGCTGGAAGTCTTCGTTTCTCACCATGGAGATATACGCGTCGTTCCGCTACCTCGCCATCCTTGGTGTATGATTCCATTGGTGTACGAATACCTGCATGTTGGCTCAAAATTTGACTCGCCTGAAATATGGCATCATCCATTTCGTCAGCATGTACCATCTTGGAAATTTGCAAAACTTCTTCTGTGTGTTTTTCTATAATTTTTTCTTCAATCTTCAACTCAACTTTTTCTTCCTTTTCTTCAGTACTACTTTTTGACTTAGTAGATAATGGCTGACTTAATTTGCATCCATCACGATATAAAGCGACTGCTTTGAGACCAAGTCTCCATGATTCCCCATATGCGTGCTTTATATCCTCGACTGTTGCCTCATGAGGCATATTGATAGTCTTGCTGATTGCACCTGACAAAAATGGTTGCACCGCGGCCATCATCTTCACATGCCCAAGATAATGAATAAATCTATTTCCCTTTCTGCCATTTTTGTTTGCTGTGTCAAAGACAGGATAATGCTCGGGCTTCAAATGAGGAGCACCCTCTATAGTCATCGTACCACACACATATTCATTCGCAACATCTATCTGCTCACCGCTAAATTCAAGTCCCTTGAGCATGTTGAAATTGGGATCATTATATTCTTCTGCAGTAAACCCTGAACGTTTCATCACATCTTCACCAAGGGACCACACATTAAAAACAAATTTTATCTCAAATGCACCTTCAAGAGCTTTATTCACTTGTTTCAAATCCTCATCAGTAAATCCCTTTTCTTTGAGACTCTGCGCATTAATATAAGGTGCGTGCATGATATCGGCTGTACCACGCATATAATTGAGAATATCAACAACTTGATCATCAGAATAACCCAGATTTTTAAGTGCAGAAGGTACTGCTTCATTCACAATACGGAAATAACCTCCACCAGCCAATTTCTTGAACTTAACAAGAGCAAAATCTGGCTCTACACCAGTCGTTGCGCAATCCATGAGAAGACCAATCGTCCCAGTGGGAGCAAGAAGTGTTGTCTGGGCATTTCTATAGCCATATTGTTCACCCATTTCTACAGCTTCATTCCAACTTTCTCGAGCTGCAGCAATGAGATATGCAGGAGCATATTGAGGATTTATTGACACAGGTATAACATCGAGTTTTTCATATTCATGTATAGGAGCATTGAAAGCAGCTCGCCTATGATTTCTCATAACCCGCAACATATCTTTTCTATTGAATTCAAATTTTGGAAAAGGTCCAAGAAGGCGTGACATCTCTGCACTGGCCTTGTAACTTTCTGCGGTCATAAGTGCTGTAACAGACCCTGCAAATGCATAGGCCTCTTCTGATTCATAGGGGATACCTGCTGTCATGAGTACAGAACCAATGTTGGCATATCCAAGACCCAGTGTACGAAAATCATAACTCCCTTGGGCAATCTCTTTACTTGGGAATTGTGCCATAAGCACGCTTGTCTCGAGTACAATCGTCCATACACGTACTGCATGTTTGAAATTACTTACTTCAAATTCGTGGGCCTGTTGATTATAAAAATGAGCCAAATTGAGCGAAGCAAGATTGCATGCAGTGTTATCCAAAAACATATATTCAGAACATGGATTTGATGCATTTATTTTGCCGGACTGCGGACATGTGTGCCATTCATTTATAGTACCATCATATTGTATACCCGGATCAGCGCATGCCCATGCAGCATATGCAATTTTGTCCCACAAATAACGTGATTTAAGTGTCTTGCATGCACTCCCATCTGTACGCCAAGTGAGATTCCACGTACCATCATGTTCAAGAGATTCCATAAATTTGTGTGGCACGCGCACAGAGTTGTTTGAATTTTGTCCTGACACAGTGGAGTATGCTTCTCCTTCATAGTCACTTGGATACCCAGCAGCTATAAGAGCTGCAACTTTTTTTTCTTCTTTTACTTTCCAATCAATAAATAATTCAATGTCTGGATGATCCAAGTCAAGAGTAACCATTTTTGCCGCACGCCTTGTCGTCCCACCAGATTTGATAGCTCCTGCAGCTCTATCTCCAATACGAAGCCAACTCATAAGCCCGGATGACTTGCCACCGCCAGACAAAGGCTCACCCGCTCCACGAAGCGAGGAAAAGTTGGTTCCTGTCCCCGACCCATATTTGAATAACCGTGCTTCACGCACCCACAAATCCATGATACCTCCCTCATTGACGAGATCATCTTTGATAGATTGTATGAAGCACGCATGGGGTTGAGGATGAGAATAAGCATCTTTTGCCTTAGTCATGGCTCCTGTGTCTGGATTTACATAATAATGCCCTTGTGCTTCACTATTGATACCATACGCCCAATTAAGACCAGTATTGAACCATTGAGGTGAATTAGGGGCAGCCATTTGTCGCAAAAGCATGACAACAAGCTCTTCATAAAAAATTTGTGCGTCATCTTCACTCGCAAAATAACCATATTTTTCTGCCCAATAGCGCCATGTGCCTGCCAGACGATGCACGGTTTGCTTCACGCTTGTTTCGGCTCCAAGCATAGGAGAGCCATCAGCATTAAGCTTCTGTGTACCGTCTGGATTATATTGAGGTACGCCTGTTTTCCGAAAATATTTTTGGGCAATAATGTCTGTCGCTACCTGAGACCATTGTCTTGGTATTTCTATATCTTTCATTTCAAAGACAACCGTCCCGTCAGGTTCGCGAATAACAGAAGTACGCTTCTCGTACTCAACCATGTCGAATGGATTAACCCCATCGACGCTAAAAATACGCTTAATACGAAGACCGTCTTCGGGATACATAAAAGAAATATCTGTCTCTTGCCCCAGTTTTATTTTGGAGACAAGTTTTGAATCAATAGGTCCCATACAATATGAGAAAAGAAAAATTAAGAGCATGGGAGAATATATAATTTTCTCCAATTTTTCTCAATATTCCTTTTGGTCAGCTGAGATAAAAAGAACGTCCCCGGTATCAAGACGCTTTTTTGGTGCCACAATATATAGTATTTTATTTAATTTTTGAGCACAATATATAGTGTAATGGACAGGCATTAGCTATTATAGCACAGCGCTATGCACGGGTAAACTATTTATACGACACTACGTTTTTTGCTTCATATAGCTCCAAAACAAATGGCTACTACATTGGTATACTAACTTATCCACATGACGTCTACAATATATGTCTACAAGCTGTGCAAAATTGATTAATATAACAAAATCACGTACAATACTTTCCAAAGAAACAAAGCGATATATACTGCAAAATCCTATGCATGAAGAAATATATAACCTTGACGAAAATCTAAAACCACGCCTAGTAGACCCCAGCGTATCATCTGATGAAGGCGTCGAGGAAAAACAGATAGAGATTACCCTCAGGCCACAACATTTACATGATTTCGTAGGACAAACACATATCAAAGAGCCTCTCACCATATCTATAGAAGCATCTAAGAAACGAAATGAACCTATTGAACATATCTTGCTATATGGCAATCCTGGTCTTGGCAAGACTACACTTGCCCACATCATTGCCCATGAGATGGGGGTTAACATAAAGGTAACCTCAGGTCCTGCCCTCGAACGAGTCGGAGATTTGGCAGCCATTCTGACTAATCTTGAGCAGGGAGATATCTTGTTCATCGATGAAATACACCGTCTCAACAAAACAGTTGAGGAAACTCTCTATAGTGCCATGGAGGACTATGCCCTTGATATTATCATAGGCAAAGGGCCCGCGGCTCGCACACTCCGTATGCCACTAGAAAAATTTACGCTCATAGGAGCCACAACAAAATTAAATTTATTATCTTCTCCCCTTCGTGACCGTTTTGGACATGTGTATCACCTGAACTTTTATGAACACAACGATATAGAGACAATCATACATCGCAATGCAAAAATCCTAAACGTAGAAATTCACAAAGATGCAGCTACTACTATCTCCACAAGAGCACGAAAAACACCACGCGTTGCCAATAGACTCCTCAAACGCGTACGTGATTATGCAGAGGTACGCCATGATGGTATAATATCTCATGATATTGCCAAAGATGCTCTCAATTTACTCAACATAGATATTCATGGACTGGATGAAGTAGACAGAAAAATTCTTGATACCATCACCGGACAGTTCAATGGAGGCCCGGTAGGTCTCAATACACTTGCCGCTGCTGTGGCAGAAGAAATGGATACTATAGAGACAATATATGAACCATATCTCATGCAGATAGGTATGATAGAACGAACCCCAAGAGGACGCAAAGCTACAAAAAAAGCATATGAACACCTTGGGAAAAAATGGACTAACCAAGAAGGATTATTGTAAATTCAAAATTTGAATTCCGAAACAATTTTACATCATAAAATTTGAAATCCTAAATTAAAAATTGTGATTAGCATCCCTCTCTACATATTTCTCTTCGTGTATCTCATATTCTTGTGTATATTCCTCATTTTTTCTATTATTAATTTTTACCATGTTGTCGTAACTGGTTCCTTTACATTTGCGAGTTTTATTATTAGCTTCATGGTATTTGTACTTACAATACTTACTCTCTACTTCACGTGGCAGCTCCTCGCCCCTATCAATTGGCAACAGCAAGTCATTCTATTTAATATAGAATGGTTCCAATAAATATATATGAATGTTTCAGAAATCATAAAACAAAAATCCTACGAAAAAGTCCTGCATATATTACATAGACACCCTTTGACATTTATACCTACTATCATTTTATTTATCGTCCTCCTGTCTATCCCCGTAATCGTTTATTTTCTTGTAGATAATCTCTTCCCTTCTCTTCTTGAAAATTTTCCTTTTTATCCACTCGCCGTAGTCATGGCAAGCATATACTACTTGTCTACCTATCTATTTTTCTACATGTGGTTTATTGATTTCTATCTGGACATGTGGATTGTTACCAATGATCGCATTATAGACATCGAACAACATAGTTTATTTAGTCGAACAATCACTGAGCTTGATCTTTTCCGCATCCAGGATGTGACAACGAATGTTCAAGGTGTTTTTTCCACTATTTTTCGATATGGTGATGTCTCGATAAAAACAGCATCTTCGACATCTACGGTTGTCTTCAGAGATATCCCCGATCCAAATTTTATTCGGGAACAACTCATCAAACTTGCTGATGAAGATAGGCGATTCCATCAAGGACAAGAGATGTAAATACCAGATATGTTTGAATGGTTTTTCATGTTTTCATTTCAAAAACAACTCATTGTCGGATACGCGATCATAGTCAACCTAATCGCGTTCTTTTTTTATGGGGTGGATAAAATGAAAGCAATATCAGGACATAGACGCATAAGTGAAAAAATACTCTGGACACTCGCACTTGTAGGTGGCTCTGTTGGTGCACTCATTGCTATGAATATTTTCAGACATAAAACTAAAAAATTGTCTTTTCAGCTTATTTTAGCTATTATTTTGTCTCTTCAAATCACCGCATTAATATTCATACTAAATTAGTACTATTTATCCACAGGCTTATTATTGACGTCCACTTCTAGACATGGTGCCATATACAGTGGTGGGTCACAACACGGAAGAAAAAAATGCGAAAGCAAGCAGCGCCAGAAGGCGCAGAGGCACGTCCAGTCTTGGACTTCAAGGCTGAATGCGTGCTGTGTAAGGCTACGGGCATTCACCGACGGGATCATGACCCCGAAGGTGTGGGGTTCGTCTGCTACCGGTGCAACGGCACCGGCCACATCACCCTGAACCTGTGGCATGTGAGCGGGCATTACTGGGACTATGAGTTCTTCTCGGGCAGAAAGATCATCACTGAGGTGAGACAGATCTATGCCCGTCGCGGACTCCGCTTCATCAACAACACCCCGAAGTGTGTCCCGTGGGGGACACCCGTGTCCTACGATACCTTCCTCGCCGGGGCAATGCCCACGGCGTAAACCCCCTATGCTCCCGCAGGAGCACGCCGCCCGTGGCCGCAGACAAGCAGACAAAGATTTTCTGCTCTGTCTCGCGGCGCGGGCAAAAAAGAAATAAAAAACCGCTCGCATCACGAACGGCTTTTATGTTTTCAAATACTTCAGTGCTAGAGTGCTCAAGTGACTATTCTGCCGACCTACCACCATATTCACCAGTCTCAGTATTTACCAAAATTTCTTCACCTTCTTTGATAAATATAGGCACATGAATCTTGAGACCATTATCAAGTTCAACTTCTTTGGTGACATTGCCACCTGCTGTGTCACCTTTGACTGCTGGAGGTGCTGTTATTACTTTGTATACAATTTTTTTAGGCAATTGAATTGCTACTACATTCCCTTCATATAAAGATGCAATCACCATAATCCCTTCTTTAAGATATTTTGTATCATCGCCGATAATATCAGACGACACGTCAAGTGTTTCGTAGGAGTCAGTGTTCATGAAAGAAAAAAATTCACCATTTTTGTACAAAAATTGTATATTTTGACGCTGCACTTCAACGACATCAACATTTTCTCCACTTTTATATGTCATTTCAGTCCCTTTACCACTAGAAATATTTTTTAATTTTGTTTTGGTGAAGGCTTGTCCCTTACCCGGATTCACGAATTGGCAACTAGTCACTACATACAATTCATTATTGTGTCGTATGACTGCGCCCTTTCGAATATCTGTAGTATCTCCCATATGTATAACTTTATGATTGAAATATTTCACTTGCAGGTAATGCTAGCACATCATTAATATTTTTGCAACCCGCGAAGGCCTGTACAATACGATCTATACCCATAGAATTCCCCGTACATGCTGGCAAATGTTCTACCGCTTCTACAAAATCTTTATCTATCTCATAATCATCAAGTCCCAATCGCGCCCGCTCATTTTTATCTTCTTTCAAGCGCTCTAGTTGTTCCTGTGCGTCAGTCAATTCAGTGAAGCCATTGGCAATCTCAACACCGTCAATATATGACTCAAACCGTTCAGCATACCCAGGCTCTTTTGTAGAACGTTTTGAAAGAGATGCCATGAGCGCAGGATAATAATAAATAATTTGTGGTTCATCAACCCCCAAATTGGGTTCTATGGCATCCAAAAAAATTCTATAAAATAATTCTTCATAACTTTCTTCTTTGTTTGGTCTAAAACCCTTCTCTACACACAATTCATACATAGACGATACATCAAGATAGTTATCTAATTCTATTCCGACATACTCCCTCCACAAATCACGCATATGGGTTCGCTTCCATAATTTTTCCAGAGAAGAAGGGACATCAAAATTTTTTATTTTCAAACCTTGCGCTATGTATTGAAACATACGTTCCATATCATCCATAAGTGCAAAAAAATCATGATCCAATCGATACCACTCTATCATGGTAAATTCAGGATTATGTGTACCACCAAAACTTTCGTGATCACGAAAGGATTTGCATATACTAAATATATTATTGCCAAATCCTGCTGCCAACAATTTTTTCATAGCATATTCAGGATATGTATGTAGATATCCATAAAATGGCTCATGGTGTTCATTGTGTATAGTAATATGCATGGCCTGAATATTTGGTTCCTGTCCTGCTGTCTTCAAAATATGTGGTGTCTCAACCTCCAAAAAATTTTGATCCCAAAAAAATTCGCGAATCAAACGCACGATATGTGAACGCATGATGATGTGTTGTTTATTTTTTGATATATGAAATATATGTGACATATTTCTATTAGATTAAATATATAAAACAATATACCAACCATATAATAAAAGCAAGTACTTCACTTAATTCTTAATTTTAGGTAAAACAAAATCCGCCTTTGAAAGCGGATTTTGTGTGGCCATACAGTAGCCCAGTACCGTCTGGTACTGGGTAAGGGCTATTTGTTAATAAACCCTTCTTGTGAAGTAGTATATCACAAACTTCACATGAGCGGTAGACCGGATTCGAACCGGCGACCTTCTCCTTGGCAAGGAGACGTTCTAGCCAACTGAACTACTACCGCATGTGCGATATATTTTATCAAAGGAAATATATATCTGCAAATGTATCGTTGCGGGGGCCGGATTTGAACCGGCGACCTTCGGGTTATGGGCCCGACGAGCTGCCTGACTGCTCTACCCCGCGATATTATAGTGTGCCTATTATAATAGAAAAGGCTCAAAATATCAAGCCTTGAGCGGGCAAGGGGAAATCTCACTCGCCCGTTGGGCTCTTTGAGAAACCTTCGGGTTTCTCAATACTCTTCCTCAACAAGAGAAAACTACCGTTTTCTCCCTTTCCCTGTTCGATTCCCTACTTCACTCACAAAACAAAACAGAACTAAAGCCCTGTATTATTTTGTGTTGGAGCGGGCAAGGGGAATCGAACCCCTGTCACAAGTTTGGAAAACTTGGATAATAACCATTATATGATGCCCGCATAACGGCAGTCAGTATACAAAAAAACTCTGCCATTGTCAATGACAGAGTTTGATAATATCTGCACATTATTTTGATATCAAACTATTCCAATCGGCTACAAATTTAGCAAGCCCAGCATCAGTCAAATCGTGATGAATATCATATTCACCCCACTTTTTATCCAAAACCACATCCTCATACAATAAATCCTTCATTATACCTTTGTCATACATATATCCGTCACTTGGTACCTCCATAGCGTGTTCTGCCCACTGCAACAAAATTTTTGCCGGTGCCGTCACCAAATCAACTCCAAGTTTAAGACAATATTCGAAGTGTTCATATGTGCGCACACTTGCCGCAAGTAATTCAACATGTCCATCGCTCTTAGCAAACATAGCATGAACATTTTCAATAAAACTCATCCCATTTTCTCCTTGATCATCAAGTCTGCCAATAAATGGTGACAAAAATACATCACCTTTCTTCACACCACGAGTCGCTACATACACCGCGGCAGCCTGTTGTTGAGAAAAACACAGCGTCATATTTACTCGCATGCCTTCACTCGTCAAAATATGGGCCGCCTCAAGTCCAGATGCAGTAATAGGTAATTTAATATGAGCATTTGGAATCCATGTGTTCATTTCACGAGCTTGTACCAACATTTCTTCAACCGGTGTCTCGGCATCAGCATATACTTCTACTGACACTGATCCTTGCGGAATCATGCGTGAAATCTCCTGTACCACTCCTTTGTAAAAATTATTAATATCCTCGGATGAAAGTCTTTCCCCATTTGAAAGTTTATTTTTTAACTCTGGATTCTTTGCAATAAGACTAGGATTAGTAGTTTGTCCATCAAGAAAACCTAACGCACTCAAAACCTGTTTTGTCTCTTGTGGGTCTCCACTATCTAAGAAAATACGTGTTTTTATATTTTGTGGTCGCATAAAAATATTATTAATGATTACATACATAGTATAACGATCAAACAATTTTGTATCAATGTGTATAACAAAACCGCCTCAAAGGCGGTTTGTCGGGGTGAAAGGACTTGAACCTTCGGCCTCATGGTCCCAAACCACGCGCTCTAGCCAACTGAGCTACACCCCGAACAAAATTTTAAATTTAAAATTTAAAATTAAGTTAGTGCCGAGGGCCAGGATTGAACTGGCGACACAAGGATTTTCAGTCCTCTGCTCTACCACTGAGCTACCTCGGCCTTAAAAAATAACAGTTGACAATGTACTATCAACAATTAACAGTAGTTCCTCTTGTTAACTGCCAACTTCAGAAGTCAACTGTCTAACAGTGGACCCGAGGAGATTCGAACTCCTGACCTCCTCGGTGCAAACGAGGCGCTCTACCAGCTAAGCTACGGGCCCTTTTATAAGCGAAAAAATTATATCAACACTTACAAAAAAAGTCAAGCATGCTATACGAAAACCCTTATAAACTATATCTCATCTATACCTGTCGTAAACCTTAACTTCATTTCTTCTCGTTGTTCACGTCTTAAATCTTTGAATGTCTTCTGCGTCCATGGGTGCTCTTTTAGTATTTCAGAAATCCACTGCCCCCCAAGAAGATGGGGCATCATAATATAGTCCGCCCCTTCTTCGTACAAATCATCGAGATGAGTATTATGATACAAATTAGCAATAACTATACATTTTTTATTTGTTTTACGTATATGTTGTATCATTGTCTTTTGGTCATCTGATTCGGGTATAGTAGATATAACCATTTTTGCGCTATCAAGAGGTAAACTTTCCAAAAACTCGACATCAGCGGCATCGCCAAAGAAGGCCGGTATTCCCCTATGTTTTAATTTCAAAATAGAATCGGGGTTATAGTCAACTACTGCAAAAGAAATCTTTTTTTCTGCAAGCGCCTCACACACTTTCCAACCAATCCTATGATATCCGAAAACAAGTACAGAAAATGTCTCCGCTTCATTTGCTTCTTTTTGCGCGGTGTCTTTGCCAAATTTCATAAGAAATGGCAATACTTTCTGATATAGTTGTTCATTGTATGTGATGAGGTAGGAAGAAATAACAATAGTAACAAGAGCTACAATAGTCAAAATAGCCAATTCAGGGCCACGAAGATAGCCAAGTTCTTGCCCCTTAAAAATGAGTATAAAACCAAACTCACTCACCTGCGCTGCTGTGATCCCAGCAAGAAAAGCACTTCGGCGCGTATACCCCGTATGTCGCATTACAAAGTACAAAATAATAGGATCAGCAATCAAGACAAACACAGACAATATGAGACCGGGAACAATTGCTGAGTGTATATCACCCAATTGCAATTCGCTACCAAGAACAACGAAAAAAAGCACAATAAAAAAATCCCTCAAGGGACGGATGCGGCTACTAATCTCTGGCTGATATATCGACGCACCAAGAGAAATACCCGCGATAATTGCCCCGATCTCAATACTAAATCCAGCCCAATAGACCACACTTGCAATACCAAAGCACCAGGCAATCGTAAAGATAAATAATAATTCACCACTACGTGCAATACGATCCATGAGAACCGGAAGGAGATACTTTGCAAGCAAAAATACACCAACACCAAGTAATACTCCCTTGCCACACGTCAAAAGCATGGTGGTGTACCAACCATTCGAATTTAGAGAGGAAGTATTCAAAAAAATCATGATGACAACAGCCAGTACATCCTGAACAAGAAGAACACCTACAATATAACGACCATACACTGTTTCCAAATCACGTTTGTCTGCCAATATCTTTATGACAATAATGGTGCTCGAAAAAGTAACTGCTATGGCGATAAAAATGGAAGGTAAAAAAGAAAAACCTAAAAATAACATGATGATAAAACCAAAAAAGGCGGTAAATAAAAATTGCCAAATACCACCTATCAAAACCAACTTACCCATTTTCTTTATATAATCAAAATTGAGACTCAACCCCACAATAAATAGAAGTAGCACAATACCAAACTTTGCAAATGTATCAAAAAAAGATTCCCCTCCATCAACGATATTTAAAAATAATGGACCTGCAATTAAACCAGCAATAATATAGGCCACAATAAGTGGCTGGCGCAATAAACGCATGATAAATGCAATTGAAACAGTAATCCCCAACACTACAGAAATCTGCAAAAAAATATTATCTAACATATCAAATTAACTTTCTAAACCAAAACTTATATTCCGTAATATTAACTGACAAACAATAGGCCCGCCAAACTTGCTAGTATAATAACTACCACGGATACCAAAAACTTAATTGCGAATTTACGATTACCCTGCAAAAATGAATATCCGGTTTTTGAAAGAAGATTTGTTGCATTTACGAGAATAAATGTAATCAATGCTGTTTTGAATGTAATTGTCTTGCCTGCCATGTCAGCAAGATTGATAACTATGGCATCAATACCAGCAAATGAAGCAATAACAGAACTTATCATAAAACCAGAATTACCAAACAGCACGAGACAAATTTTAGTTACCAACTTTACACTAATCAAAATAAAAGCAAATTTAATTGCTGGTTTGAGCGCAAAAATTTTTCTATCATCTTCTTTTACTTTTTTGTTCCGCACTGGAGCATCACTTGCCTGCGATTCCTTTTTTGACAGATGAACTGCAGCAAGCACGCCAGCAGCGATAATAATCAACAAAAGGGTTGGGGTTATAGACGCAAGCCATCTGCCATTCAAAGGCCCTACCAACAAAAATATTTGCAAAAAACTCGCGAGATTTGCAAGTATAGCTGCGCCTACCAAAGAGTCAACAATATGTGCTTTCTTACTTTTTTGCGCAAGTGATTGTGTTGTTGAAGTCGAAGAGATAAATCCACCGACAAAACTTGTCAAAGTAAAACTCTTTTTATTTCCAACCAATTTACCAAGCAAATAACCAACCACATCGATACCAGTCACAAGAGCAATAATAAGCCACAATTTCCTCGGATTGAAAATTTCTAACATCGCAAATTTCCCCAAACCAATACCATAACTATCCAAAAGTGTTGAAATATAAGGAATATCGGTCAACAAAAAAGGCTTATTAGGAAGAAAAGGCAAAATAACAAGTGTAATAATCGCGTAACTAATAAAAGATTCAAGCTCACGCTGAGACAATCCCCCAACAACCTGGCGTGTTCTTGTTTTGATAGATAGAATAAGAAGGACCACAACTAATAGCGCTACCACCAACTGCAAAGCCAACAAAGCTGATGTGATAAAAAAACCAACAAGAAATGTAAAAACGATAGAAATCTCACTCGTGAGACCGGCGCGTTTTGTAATAAGTGAACCAAGTATATAATACGTCACAACCAAAACACACAACAAGATTGTCAGAATCAAAAACATTGTTGATATTTGCTGTGAATAAAAAAATCCTGCCAAACCACCGAGTAGACAAATGAGCGCGTAGGTACGTATACCACCGACAGAGCCGGGCCTATCACTTTGCCCACCGCTCTCTCGTTCAAGCCCGATGACTGCACCCAAAATAACTGACAACAACAATTGAAATGGAAGTGTTGTAAACATATTTTTTTAAATAAATATAATGATAGTATAACAAAAAAATACAAAAATTACTAAGTTTCATCCACTCAAATACGCACACACCCATAATTTATTCATCGTTTATTATCAAACTAACAAATTCAAAAATACTTCTAAAAAAATAGAGTTGCATTATTGCAGTATCTTAGTAACCTCCCAATTTTCAAACACTCGGTCTATATCGACTCTGTGAGTTATTGACTGGCCTACAAAAGAATCTCTAAATTCCGTCACATAATAAGAATAGCCTGATTCAGTAGATTCTCCTAATCCAACACAAAATACAGCCTCGAAGTTGTGTCTTCCAAAAATATTTTCTCGGACCCTACTTCTTAGAAAATACCCGGCACCATCAAAGAATACAACCAAAACCTTACCAGATGCATATTCAGGTCCTCTCTTGATCTTAAGTTCTATTGCATCAATAATTCGCTGTTCTCCGCTAGGCCATTTTCTTCCTTGCGGAATCTCTAGGGCATTAACATGTTCTGTGGGAAAGACTATTCTTCTATCTCTATCGACAATAAAACCATCGCCATCATTATCTTCCATAAAAGTTATGTCACGCCCATGCATCTCTCGTAGGACAACACAAACTAGCCAGTTACCCCAGGCCTCTCTTGGTAGAAGATTGAAATTCTTGAATGGTCTTGAAGTCCACAAAAATCTAGGATCCTTAACCAATGGCTCAAAATCCTTCAATACGATTTGCAAATCTTTGATTAGTTTTCTTTCTGTATAAAAGAACTCGCTAAGATCCATACATATAACAGTTTAGAACAAAAAAGACTCTATTAAGCCTTTTTTGTTATTGTAATTACAAACGCGATTTGTAATTAAAAGCGTGGGGGTCATTAACGCAATTCGAACCGGAAACCAAAGGGTTGGTAAAGAAAAGGATGACTGTCGATGAATATTTGGCACATCAGCTGGAGGAAGAAACGGCTGATTCTAAGCAAATTTCAAACATTTTGGATTCGGAGGCAGAAGTGTGGCTTAGGGTGCATTGGCAAATTTCTGAGAAGTTATTTTTGTTTTGGTATATCTGGCTGAAGGATAATACGGCTATGGTGAAGGAGTTTGTGGAGGAGATTAAGCAGGCTATTTCAAAATTTATTGTTTAATCGACATTTCTAATTTTTTTAGTGGTCTTAAGCACCATCGTAGCCTTTTGCAATCATTCTCGTCTTTTTGCGAGCCATAAATCCCGCTACACTTTGTACAGATTTTGTAGGCAGTCGTATAGTTTTGAAGCGGTTATGTAGTTCATAGGTTTAAGTTAAATTTGTTGATCAGTATCATTTTCTTCTTTGGCATACATTCGAAAATCATTATTCCCAAGACGTAACATATAGTCACTGATCTGAATAATTAATTTTCTAACATCTGCATCTTTGTGTAAGTATAGTTTCTTGACAATATCGAGCACATTTTTTTCTCTTGTAATTCGTAAAAACCTGTCCTGATACTTAGCCTTAACCATTCTAAGTAGACATTGGGATACAAGTAGTGAGTAATCTTCAGCCAGTGAATTCAATACTTCAAGTACTCGGTAGTCTGGATCAATAATTCCCTTTGTTTGATTCAACGTTTCCAAAAGTGTTTCCAGCATCCACTCATTATCGAAAAAACCAACACGTAACCACCACCCAAACTCTTTCAATTCATCCGTGGTTCTTGATTCTTTTAGTCGTTTATCCCAAAATATTCTTAATCGTTCTTTGCTTGGCTCGCTATCTCTAACAGCATTCTCGCTTGCAATATATACTCGCCCAGAAAAGTTTACTGCCCAGCTCTTTTGCTCCCGATTGGCTTTGGTGTCTAACAATTGTAATAAGGGATCATCATATTCAATAATCTCATAGAAATAAGCAATCATTAAATGTTCAACAAGTCTTTGAAATAAATCAACAGGTCTCCTGTTTTTCTTTAAACTGGTTTTCTGAAGTTCATTGATTGCCTGTTCATATTGCGGTCGCAATTTCTCGAATATTTCAGGATATACAGCATTTATTAAATATGTTTTCCATGCAGCACACCTTCTTTCCAGATCATTAATGGGAAACAAATTTTCAATAATATTTTCAGTCCATTTTTTATCGTATATAAATATCCATGGGAAAAATCGCCCATAAACTGATCTGATGGTGAGACCAGGTTCTTTTTTAATATTAAGGTGATCTAATAATTTCTGTTTAGCTTCTTCTGTAATCCTACTGTTATTTTTTTTCTTCAAGTGCCTATCGTGCCAGAAGATGTAATTAAATAATGCATGAAAAGCCTCACCTCGTGCGGTATTAATGGATATTGTGTAATAGTCGCTATTGTCACCTCCATATTTTTGTTCATGTTCCAAGTCAGGTTCTCGATTTTCACAAACATATTCTATAACTTCCCAAACAACTTCCTTAAGACTGAAAGGTATTTCCTGTTTTGATGAACTTAATCCATTTTCAAGGAGATCTGCCATATACTGAAAACAATTATTCCAACCATCTTCATCAGTCTGTATCTCAGCAAGTTCATTGGATTTAGCTCTATCAACATATATTTTCATTAATTCTAATACCGGCACCCATTCAATAATTCCTCCTGCTCTCAAAGCCTCACGTAAACCAAAGAATAGCTTATAAATGTATATTGGATGTAGATTTTCATTTTTGAAAAGAAGTGCATTTTTTGAATATTTTTCGCTGTTATTTTTTACAGCTTCTGCCAGCTCTCTTCCAAGCCCCATCCTGGATGGTTCTTCAAAGCCTTTCTTTGGATTCCAGGTAATTAAATATTCTATTAAGTTTTCCAATGAAACAGCATCTAATTCTTGCGACTTTTTTGGGGCGGTTGGACCTGTCCAAGAGGTAATTACACCACTGTAATGTGGGGTGAATTTAGACTCATCATCTCCATTAAGAAGTTCTGAGTAAATATCTTTCCATTCTTTCTTAAGCTGGTCTCGGATAATATAGAATTTTCTTAATTTCCAGTATCGTGCATAATTATCATCTTTTTCCTTAATTTTTGGCCCCTCGGAAATTAGAGCCAAATAATTATTTTGAACAGTTTGTTTTAATTTGCCGAAAATGCTTGTAAGTAGTTCATCAAGTTCTTTTTCGGCTTCGTGGTCATTAAAAAAATCGATTACTAATTTACCTACCCCATCAAGACAATCGTTTGGATATTTCGCGTAGAAATAAAGCTTAATTCGCAGAAAAACAGCATGAGCCTTTTCATCTATTAAGGAGTCTATTTCCTTAACGATATTAATCTTCTTTGATTTACATTCAGCAAGGTGTTTTTCCAGAAGAAATATTATACCGTCTAGAAGTCTGTTCATTACATCGTCACTATAACTTTCACTTACGGCAATGGATGATCTCCATATTTGGCTATATTGACCATTATCATCAGATAATTTAATCGAGTCATTTAATTTGTTAACAAGTAATTTAATATACTCAGGGTAATCGGAAACCGAAGACCCTTTAATGGTATTTATTATTTCACCATATTGATAATTATCCGCGTAACCATTAATTTCACGTAAACGTGATTTTGGTTCTTTGCTTTTCCGAACTTTAAGAATGTTTTTGGCAAGCAGTAGCGCAGCTTCTTTCTTTCCTGATTGTATTAAAAATTCTAGTAATTTATTACATTCGTAAATTAGAAAATCATGATTATATTTTATATCTTCCACCCATTTCTGTTTTGATAGTATACCCACCACCTGGACGGCTTTATCAATTGACATCTGAATAGCAGAAGACACAAAATATTGTCGAATAAACCTACTTTGATCATCAATTTTATATTCATTCCTATACTTTTTAATTAAGTCTATTAGTTGATCTGAATTTTTATCCGCAATCTTAACCAAAAATTGGCCTACCTGCATTTTTGGCTTTAGGAACTTATTACTTCTTAAAAATTCAAACCAACAATTATCGACATTATTGAAAAAATAAGTATATGTTGCGGTGTTTCTACTTAACAATTTACCTATCTCATCCGCACCAGTCTTTGTTACACCTTGGACAAATAGCTGATCAATTTTTTCATATATTTTGTGTTGATCAGGTAATACGTATTGCAATAATAATTCGTACAATTCATCAACCTTAGAAAGGAATTCTGTTCGCTTATTAAAATATTCATCTGGGTAGTGTGAAAAGCTTGCAAAATATTCGTTTAATGTATTCCAATGGGCCCATGCCGCTTTTTCAATATTTGAAATATTCCCATAGGGGTCAAACGCTTTGCTAATTTGATTAATACCGGAACTATCATTAGACTTATTTTCCCCCTTCACTTGCTTGTAGGGGCGAGTGAGGACACCGAAAATGTGACGAATAGCGTTAGCAACTGGAGGAATCCAGTCTGGGTGGTTATCTTTAATTGATAAGGTGTATACAGCACCTTTAAAAATTTGAGCTACCTGAGGATCAATTTCATGTAATTTATTAAATATTTCTTTCTGGGTTGGATTCATTGCAAAACCGAGAGCAGATTCGTTGGTTGATATGTAGCTATTTTGGTTCGCATCTTCAACTCCACTCGAAGAAGTCTTCTTAAGTCTAATACTTCTTCTTTTGCCAGGCTCACGAGAAATTACGCCTGCTTTTTCTAATTTTTCAAGAAGTTGATATATAGACTGATCTGACTTTACTTTCATTGCTTCCTTCATCTCTACAATGGTTGGTGGTACTCCATTTTTACTAAAAAACTCTTCAATCGTGTGAAGTAAATCTAATTGTCTATTAGTGAGTTTTTGGGCTTTCATATTTGGTAAATTAAAATATATGAGTATAACTACACATTTATATTATTCTCATATTTTTATCTTGTCAAATTTCTGCTAAATGTTCGAACCTCAAACCAAAAGGTATTTTGTCTTTATTTTAAGCCATTTTCTTTTCACAGCTTCCTCAAACAAGCCAAATAGTCTCCCCAAAGTTCGAACCCCGCTACGCTAAAGCTTCGCGGGGCGCAGCCGCATAGATGCGAGCAAAAATGAATCTTTCTCACAAAACAAAATTCCACCTCTTCGGTGGAACTAATGATGGTGGACCCTACGAGATTCGAACTCGTGACCTTCTCCATGCCATGGAGACGCGCTAGCCAGCTACGCTAAGGGCCCTTATAAACCGAAAAAATTGTATCACTTTTTATTCATTCTGTAAACATACAATTCGATAGTAAAAAACACATAAACATGGTATACTGCATATATCAAATTTCAATTTGTAATTTGTTTTTATGTTACCTACTTCGACACTTGAATCTATCCTCAAAAAAAGTTTCAAATTTTCGACAAACACAATAAAAACGTATTTAGGCGAGGCAGAAAAAAAACGAAAAGATCTAGAGACTTACCTTATTGACCAAGAAATTGTCGACGAGGAAAAGCTCTATATGGCAGCTGCCAAAAAACTCGATATATCTTATACAGGGCTCAAAGGGAAAGAGATCAAAAAAGAAATAATCAACCTTGTACCTGCATCTTTTGCTGCTACACATGGGGTTATAGCATTCCACAAGACCCCAGACGAGATACAAATTGCGATGCTTGACCCCACAGATATACAAACTATAGAATTTTTACGCAGAAAAATTGGTCTCACTCCCAAAACCTACATGACATCTCCGAGCGACCTCAAAGAAGCGCTACGTACATACCACGCTGATCTATCATCAGATGAGACAATCATCCAGTTGAATACTGAAGGGCAAGCAGGCAACGAAAAAGATCTCAAAAAAGCTGCTGAGGAGTTGCCCATCATCAACATTGTAAATTCTGTTCTCGAACATGCAGTCTATGAAGGAGCGAGTGACATTCATGTCGAGCCTACCGACCGAGAAGTTGCTGTGCGCTACCGCATAGACGGCATGCTGAAGCAAGTTATGACACTCCCCAAACAAGTCCAAAATGGTATAGTAGCACGTGTAAAAATCCTTGCTAAATTAAAAATAGATGAACACATGATTCCTCAGGATGGAAGGTTCAAAATCCAAATTCAGGATGAAAAATTATCATTTCGTGTATCTATCATGCCTGTATACGATGGAGAAAAAATAGTTATGCGTCTCCTACATGAAGGACAAAAACCATTAAGCCTTGAAGAATTAGGATTTTTACCAAATATAAAAGAAGAGGTAGAGGATGCAATCAAAAAGCCACATGGTATGATCCTCGTTACCGGTCCTACGGGAAGTGGCAAAACCACTACACTCTACTCTGTGCTCGGCATACTCAATCAGCCACACGTAAATATATGCACCATAGAAGATCCTATTGAATATCATGTAAATGGCATCAATCAAAGCCAAATCAATCCAAAAGCGGGATTCACATTCGCGAGTGGACTACGTGCATTTCTACGCCAAGACCCAGATATTGTGATGGTTGGAGAAATACGCGACAAAGAGACGGCGGAAATAGCTATACACGCGGCCATGACAGGACACCTCGTATTATCCACACTACACACCAACGACGCACCAACTACTCTCCCCCGTCTTATTGATATGGATATACCTCCATTTCTAGTTGCTTTTACTTCCAATATCATCGTTGCCCAACGTCTTGTCAGAAAAATTTGTCCCCATTGCAAAAAAGAATTAAGGCTTTCAAAACAAGAACTTAAGCAACTGAGTAAACTCATAGAAATGAAAAAACTGGTCAATTTATTCAAAACACAAAACATACATCTTAATACCAAAGAGCGCAATCTTGATTCTATGGTATTTTATAGAGGGGAAGGATGTAGCCGCTGCCACAAAAGTGGATACAAAGGGCGCATCGGCATCTATGAAGTGCTCACCATAAATGAAAACATCACAAAAATGATAAACAGCCGTGCAAATGCGCAAGATATCAAAGAATATGCGGAAAAAAATGGCATGGTCAATTTATTTGAAGATGGACTCATAAAAGCAAAACAGGGAATCACCACCATAGAAGAAATATTACGTGTTACCAAAGAGTAATTTCATAATTTGAATACTGAAATGACCTCAAAAAAACGAGAATTATCTCGGTTTGAACAACAACTAAACGATTGGATCTCAAACCATCTTGTCCGTGTAAAAATAATGGACAAAATTTTCTTTTTGGATCATCTACGTACGATGTTACATGCAGGTCTTTCACTTACCGAAGCGTTGCATGTACTTGCAAAAGAAACTGAAAATAAAAAACTTAAAAAAATAATAGGTGAGATCACTGAACAAGTAGAAAAAGGTAGACAATTAAGTGAGGTCTTGGAAAATTACCCCAAAATTTTCCCCTCTATGTATGTCAGGATGATTGCATCTGGCGAGGTAGCTGGCAAACTCGAAGAATCACTCGAACAAATCGTCACACAAATGAAAAAAGGATACGCTCTATCATCTTCGATAAAAGGAGCCATGATATACCCGGCAGTTATTATTGTAGCCATCGGTGCTGTTGCGGTACTCATGGTCACGGTAGTCTTACCAAAATTAACGTCCTTATTTGACGAATTTGATACACAACTACCACTGGCCACCCGAGTCCTCATCGCTATTACAGATTTCATGAGCAAACCTCTCAATCTCATTCTCGTATTTTCAATACTGATTACATGTATTATACTATTCATTACGTTACTCAAGAGATCGCCTAGGTTTAAAAAACTGATACATACAATAAATCTACATCTCCCTATAGCAGGAAATGTAATCAAACAAATTAATCTTGCACGCTTTTCTCTCACCCTCTCATCCTTGCTCAAGAGTACACTCCCTATCATCGAAGCGGTAAACATCACCGGCGATACGTGTGGCAATGTCATATACCAACAAATTCTCCATGAAGGAACGGAAAAAATTAAAAAAGGTATACCACTGTCAGAGGTTCTCATGGAGCATGAAAAAATATTTCCCCCCATGGTAACTGAGATGATCATGGTGGGTGAGCGTACTGGAGAAATTGATAGATTACTCAGTGAACTTTCAAATTTTTACGCCGATGAAGTAGACAAAACTATGAAAAATTTTTCAACAATTATTGAACCGGCAATTATTATATTACTCGGATTAGCTGTGGCAGGTATTGCAGTGGCAGTCATTACGCCAATGTTTTCACTCATGCAAAATTTTTAATTACACATGTTCAACAATCCTTTTCCCAATGCGTTTGGTATTGATATCGGCGACTTATCTATCAAGATCGTTCAGCTTAGAAATGTCTCACACAGATTTAGAGGATCATCATACGAACTCATGTCTGCTCGTGCTATTAGTATTCCTCCGGGACTAATCGTCAATGGAGAATTGCAACAACCAGAACAAATACGTCACTATATCCAAAAACTTTTACAAGGAAGAAACAGACAGGAAAAACCAATCAAAAGCCCGTGGGTTGTTGCTAGTTTACCTGAGACACACGGTTTTATCAAACTCATTGACATACCCAAAGCAAGTGTTGACATCATTGAGGATGACATTGTCATAGAATCCAAAAAACACATTCCCTTCACTGAAGACGATAAGTACTATCTTGACTGGCAAATAATGCCAAAAGATGACCAGGAAAATACGCGGGTGCTCATATCCGCCATTCCTAAACTTATCGCAGACAGTTATACATATTTACTTGAAAGCTTGGGGCTGGAAGTGATAGCCTTAGAAATAGAGGTGCTCCCTGTTGCAAGAGCTATGGTAACTTCAAAAAAAGAATACAGGGGAGAAGCACGCGCGCTTCTTGATATAGGCGCAGATAGATCAAGCCTCATATTATATGACGATGATACAGTACAATTCAGTATATCTCTCCCATACTCAGGAGAGATGCTCACGACAGCCCTATCCCAAAAACTAAAAATATCGAGAGAGGAAGCAGAAAAAAATAAACGTACATATGGTCTTGCATACAAAAATCAAAAAAAAGTATGGGGGGTACTCATGGAACAGACAAGACAATTTGCTGATCATATAAGAAAAGGCATACTTTTTTATTATAGTCATTTCCCCAATACAAATAGAATCACTCACATCACTATGTGTGGAAGCGGAAGCAATATGAAGCATCTGTCAGACGTGCTATCACTTGAATTGAAAATTGAATGCAGACAAGGACAACCATGGAAAAACCTAGCCAGTAAAAAAGAAATCCACGTGACACCTGAAGAATCGGTAGGATATGCCACGGCCATAGGCCTTGCTTTACGCGCAGCCGATAATCCTTTTTTCAAACATGATTCTATCTAGGTTCAGATTGTATAGACTTTAGATATTTTGGACCTAAACTACCTAATACCTAAACCCATGTATCCAACACGTCTTAATCTACTTTCACCAAATAAAAAAAGCCATCTCAAAAGGATGTCCCATTTTCAATTTACCAAAAGTATTTTTGAAATATTGCTCATTACTGCCAGCGTGCTTGCTATGATATTGCTCGGATCACAGATGGTGCTCCAAAATTATTTTGCAACACTCACTGAAAACATAGTATCAATTAATAATGAACACAGAGAAGAAATCAGAGAAATACTGCGCATCAATAAGCTTCTCGATGAAACCCATACTATACAAAAAAATTTCATAGCTTGGACGCCATACATTGTCACACTATCTTCATCCCTCCCCGATGGGGTCATATTAAATTCGCTCTCTTTTGACAAAAAAGAAAAAAAGATTGTTATTACTGGACAGGCGGACACACGAGAAACATTTTTACAATTGCAAGAGAAACTGGCAACCGTACCGTTCTTATCCAATGTCAAACTTCCTGTATCCGATCTTACCAAACGAGAAAATATTGGATTCAATATTTCTGCAAATCTAGAATGATATGAATACCTCGCGCATCCAACTTAAATATAGAATAATGGCAATAACAAGCATTATATTTTTAGGAGTGATAGCTATTGGTATAGGTATTATACTACCCTCGGTACGGTATATAAATACCATGAAACAAGAAATCGAACACACCGAGGCTCAACTCGAAGAGCAATATCAAAAGATAAAACTACTCAAACGCTCTATAAATGAAATAGAAGAAATCAAGCAAAATACTAAAAAATTCTACTCTATCACCATGGGAAAAGGAAATGAACTCCAGCTCATAGAGCAACTAGAGCAACTCGCAACAACGCATCATGTGGCCCAAAACTTGGGAGTTTCCTACAATGACAACATATACACATTCTCATTCAAAATAAATGGGGAATTTACAGATGTTATGAATTACCTACAGAGTCTCGAGCAATTCCCCTATTATATAAACATCAGCGCCATAGGTCTCAATAAAAGTGGGGAAAATGTATCACTTTCTTTTTCTGGGGATGTCTATAGCACCAAGTAATATGAAAATTTTATTCAGAAAAAAAACAAAACAACCACAAATATCCGATGATCTCGGCAATTTGAGTCACATACGCTTACTAAATATAGTTAGTATTTTTATCATTATAGGCAGTATTGCAAGCACTTGTTGGTTTGTGTATACCAACATATATCGAACTATTGGCAAAGTGCAAATACTAATTTTGGCAGAAAAAAATCCTCGCTTTGAACCAATTAACTTCAAATTGTACAATGATACTCTCACTGCATGGGATGAAAAATATAATGCTCAAAATATTATCATCACACGCGACCCATTCAATCAAATACCTATCGCCACGACAACGTCTACAACAAGCACATTGAACGAAGCAAATGATTAGGGCGACGAATAAAGACACTTTCATACATTATGAAATATCTATTTGAACTAGGACGACAGCCAGAAATTTCTACCGCCGAACTTGAGGCGGTTTTTGCACGCCTTCACATTCACCCAGAAAATCAAATACCCAAATACTCAGGTATTTACTTGGTAGTAAAATTTGAATCCAAACTAGATGCGCCCCACCTATCACAGATTCTCGGTGGTACAAAAAAAATAGGAAGAGAAATAAAAAAAATAGGTGATGAAATACAGTCTATTGCAAATTTCTTGAATGAAAATCAGACCGGTAAAATACAATTCGGCGTGTCTAGCAATGCGTCGCAAAAAATTGGACTTGCTATAAAAAAAGAATTAAAAAAACTTGGTAGATCCGTACGATATATTGAAATAAAAAACACAGCTACCATCTTACATAATAACTTGGTTGAAAAACAAGGAGACTTCACCATAGTCGACAATAGTGTGTTTGTAACAGAAGCAATCCAAGACATTGAAGGGTTTACCACGCGTGATTATGGACGACCCGGTAGCGATGATGTATCGGGTATGCTCCCCCCAAAGCTCGCACGTATCATGATAAATTTGTCAGGAGCCAACCCAAAAACAGACACGGTACTTGATCCATTTTGTGGATCGGGAACTATTTTGACCGAAGCACTTTCAATGGGTTTTACAAATATTACCGGCTCGGATTTCTCACAAAAAGCTATTGGAGATGCAAAAAAAAATGTAGACTGGATGATGAATCAATATCCAGTATCTACATATCCTAATATCTTTTTATCTGACGCAACCAAACTTCTTGATCATTTAAAACCTAACTCAATAAATATCATCGTGTCTGAACCATACCTAGGTAAACCACTCAGAGACAACGAAAAAAAAGAAATACTTATACAACAGGCAGATGAACTTAAAAAATTATATATCGAGAGCTTCAAAGAATTTCATAAAATCCTCAAAAAAAACGGTACTATAATTTTTATTATTCCAAAATTCAGATATAATAATGATTGGATTACTATAGATTGTTTAGAAGAAATAAAACGCATAGGATTTGAACAAAAGCCGTTTAACAAAACATATGCCTCCCTGCTCTACCACAGACCAAAACAACACGTAGGACGAGAGATTTGGAAATTCATATCTAAATAAAAAACTCCATTTCCCGGAGTTTTTTATTTAGATACACAATATAATTATGTGCTCACATGAAAATAACAGACATCCCCATCCTGAACCACATAATCCTTTCCCACCAACTGCATTTTCCCTGTCTCTTTTATTCCACTCCACCCTCTATTATCCACAAAATCTTTCCAATTGACAACATCTGCCTTAATATATCCTTTGACAAAGTCTGTATGAATTACTCCTGCTGCTTCAGGGCCCTTTGTACCCCTCTTTACAGTCCACGCACGCGTCTCTGGCTCTCCTGAAGTAAAATAGGTCACCAAATCCAAAAGTTTATACCCAGCGACGATAAGTCTATCTAAGCCAGTCTCACCCATTCCAAGTTCTTTCATATATTCTTCTGCTTCCGCCAGACTCAACTCTGCCAACTCTGCCTCAAGTTTTGCGCACACACCAACAAAAGGTGCATCCAAATTATAATTTTCCATCACTGCCTTTGTATTTTCTATCATATTTACCACATACATCATTGGCTTCATAGTTATCAAGTGCAGATCACGCACAATCATATTCTCATCTTCATTATATTCAAGTGTTCTTGCTGGTTTACCAGCTTGCAGATGTACATCAAGCTTCTCCAAAAGTCCCAATTCTAACGCAAGTTCTTTTGCCTTAGCTCCCTTTGCATCTTTCCTTACTCTCTCAAGTCGTTTCGATACGGTCTGCCAATCGGCCAAAACGAGCTCCAGATTAATTACTTCACTATCCTCTTTAGGATCTACCTTACCATGTACATGGATAATATTGTTATCTTCAAATGCGCGCACTACCTGAACTATTGCATCACACTCACGAATATGCGACAAAAACTGATTCCCGAGCCCCTCTCCTTCCGAAGCACCTTTCACAAGTCCCGCTATATCTACAAATTGTATAGCTGTAGGAACAATTTTTTTTGATTTTGAAACGTCACTCAACTTCTGCAATCGTTCATCAGGTACCTCAACGACACCCACATTTGGTTCAATGGTACAAAAAGGATAATTTTGCGCATCGGCCTGTTTACTCCTCGTCAATGCATTAAATAGTGTTGACTTGCCCACATTGGGCAATCCAACAATCCCAATAGATAACATAATTATAATTTATTTCCCAGACAGTCTAATATAAAAAATAAACAAAGTCAATCATCTATAATGGCCTTTTCCTCCCCCAAAACTGTAATGCAGCAATTGCCAAGTTCCCCACAATGGTATATACCACTGAACCTAATACCGCAATAGGGCCAAACATGTTGAGTGCAATGACTGACGACAGCCCCAAATTTTTATACATACCGACAATAGACCAGGTAATATCTTCTTTTTTATTTCTGCCAAATAATATACTCATGGTAATTACACCAATCAAAATAAAAGAAACAAAAATAGCAATTACCCCCACTTGAGACAAATTATTTAAAAATATAATTCGTGCGGCTGCAGTTATCCCCCAGATTAATGCAACTAACAAGTATGCATTTACTGTACTTGATACTCTTGACAATATTTTTCCAACATGAAGATACCTTAACAACTGAGCAAAGACAAAGGGAACAGCTACAAGCTTGAGAATAAGGATCATCATGTCATAAAAATTTACATCAATATTTGCATGCGCAAATAAGTAAACCAAAAAAGGAGTTACAAATGGGCTTATTATATGCGCAATGCTCGTAGCCACTAGTGCCTTTGGTGGTTCACCGCCCAGCAAATCAGAGATGAAAACAACAGAAACGGCACATGGCATGGCTGCAGCAATAAGAAGCCCAAGAAATATTTTTTCATCCAAAAAATACTTGCTAAAAAATACCAAAATCGTCGGAACGATGTACATGAGAAATAATAATACCAAAAATCTCCACCAGTCGTGCCGGACAGATACAAGTGACGCAATATCAATCTTGAGACAACTCAAAGTCATAATGACGATGAGTATCTCAGTAACATAATCCTTGAGTATCATACCTACCGACGGTAAGACAAAACCAAGGGTAAGTGATACAAGCATGATAAGCCAAAAATATTTCTGCACAAATTGCATATAAACCACTTATGATAAACTACATCTGCAACACTACTCTTTATCTGCCAATACGGGATGTTGACCAAATTGACCACGCAACGCTGAAACTATCTTGCCTGTATAATCTGGATTTTTTTGCGATTGCTCTCTAAATTTTAGAGACTCCTCTATCACCTTACTTTTCAATTTCATTTCTGTGGCTGTTTTTATTGTCCACTCACCTTCGCCTGAATGGGATACTTTCCCAGAAATTTTTTTCAAATCAGTGCCATATATATGAAAAGCATCGTGTAACCAACCGACCAAGCGAGATTCTATGACACTTCCTTCATTATACACATCGGCGATACGGTGAAGGTCTAGCTTGTAATCAGCATGTTTAAGTACATTAAATCCCTCACCAATAGCTTGCATCATGCCATATTCAATACCATTGTGCACCATCTTCACAAAATGTCCTGCACCTGCTCCAGAGAAAAATTGGTACCCATGTACCCGGGCCATATCACGAAATATTGGTTCACAATATTCAAATAATTTCTTGTCTCCACCTGCCATAATGCATGCACCCGTACGTGCGCCACCAGGTCCACCAGATACACCTGCATCAAGAAATTTAATTCCCATCTTTTTCAATTTTTCTGCACGCTTTATTGTGTCTTTAAAGTACGAATTTCCACCATCTATGACGATATCGCCCTTGTCTAAATATTGAACAATTCCTTCATCCCCGAATAGTGTATCATCAATTGGTTTCCCATTAGGGACCATAAGCCAGATTATTCGTGGCGTTGGTAATGCCTTGGCCATATCTCCAAAAGAGTACACGGCATTAATCCCTTCTTTTTTCATGTCCTTTGTAACGCTATGTGTACGATTATACCCAGTTACATACCAACCTCGATCCATGAGACGACGAGCCAAATTTCCTCCCATCCTACCCAACCCTATGATACCTATACGCTTTTCTAATGTATGGATTTTATCCTGCATAAATTCATTTGCAATTTTTGAAATATCATGTGTGTCTGGCTTATACACATGCAACGGTGTCTGATTTTTTTTCCATGCACCTACAATAGGATCTACAGCACGCCACATTGCATCTACTTCGCGTTTCGTCATAAACCAAGTTTGATTACCTGCTATGGCATCGTGCAACAATTTGGCATACTCTTCTACATACGGCAATTTTGTCTTTGTCTTATACAGCATGAAGTCAAACTTACGTTTCTCCAGTTGCATACCAAATCCTGGCTCGCGTTGCCAAAATTCTATGGTGATTTCTTGTGTGGGATGCAATTTAAAAATAATTTTATTTTGTACTGGACCAGCAGGCGGACAAATGCACGGCTCGGGGTGACGAAAAGTCACAATGATTTCCTTCCGCACATTACCCATGCGTTTGCCACTCTCTATATATATAGGTACGCCAGCCCAACGCGGTGCATCAATTTCAGTCTGCCAACTAAAATACGTCTCGACATGCGAATTCTTCTCCACCCCATCTATATTTGTATATCCTTCATATTGAGCGCGGAATGTTTTTGTCTTTATATCTGCATGGGTAGGCCGTCGTAATTGTTTCAAAACCATTGTTCGCGCACTACGCACTTCTTTATCTGTATAATTTATAGGATGCTCCATAGTAAGCAATGCAAGAATAGACAATAGATGATTTTGTCCAACATCACGTAATGCTCCTACACTTTCATAAAATTCTCCACGTCCCTCAGCACCAATTTCCTCCCATAATTTCATATCAATACGTTCGATATGCTTGTTATCCCAAGAATCCTCAAAAAGTCCGTTTGAAAACCTAAAATTGAGGATCCCCTGAACCATTTCTTTACCAAAATAGTGGTCAATACGATATATCTGGTCTTGTTTAAAAATATCTAATGTCGATTCAAGCTCTCGTGCACTCGCGCCATCATCTCCAAAAGGTTTCTCTACTATCACACGCGACCAACCTGTAGTGTCATCACATGGCTTGTGCAAACCCGTCTCAGACAATCCTTGTACTACAATTTTGATTAACTTTGGAGGAATTGCCAAATAATATAATTTATTTGTACACAAGCCCCATTTTCTTTCAATCTTTTCGATATGCGCTTTAAGCTCTGTATAATCTTTCAAAGCAGAAAAATCCCCTTGTTCATAATGGAATAACTGCAAAAATTTTTCCGTTGCCTTTCTATTTTTTACAAACCCTTTTTCTGCAAGAATATTAAAAACACGTAGCTGAAATTGGGTGTCACTCATGGGTCTACGCGCAAACCCAAGCACGCTGAAATGCTTCGGTAATTCCTTTTTTTTATATAAAAAAAACAATGACGGAACAATTTTTTTACTCATGAGATCCCCCGTTGCTCCAAAAATAGTAAAAATAGTTGGTATATTGTCATTATATAATATATTTTTCATATAATTTATGTTAGTAAGATGTGTAGTATACGCGTGTTTTTAGATCAAGACAACATGTGGAAAAATAAAAACCACACTCGTGGTCTTATATACAATAACTATAATGGATTAGACCTTTCTGCTGTCATACGCCCAATGTAAAAGTACTTGTCTTTGTTTGACACGACAGTGTAAGTCTCCCCTGCGACAAAACTTTTTTATTTGCCCCATATGTCTCCTCATTGACTTCCACCGCTTAATTTGTCGCTCATCTTCTCCTGATATGCGCCTACCCATATAATATCTACAATACCACTGAAACCATCCATGTGGATCACATGGATGAATCCAACCTTTTTGTCGCCAAATTTTTAGTGGCTGGCTTGCAGATACTCCAAAATAATTTAATGATCCCTGTTTTTCTCCTGAAACGCTTAACTTTACCCCCACAAACCATGTCTTTGGAATGTCAGAAGGAATCAATCCATCGACCCCGATAAAATACGCTCCACCAAACACGCCAATCTTAAACATTTCTTGTGGTGTTAATTCTGGTTTAAATTCTGGATCAAAATTTTTTCCCTTTGGTTCGGTGAGTGCATAAGAATACCTTTTTTGAAAATTATCAGTATATACAATCCTCTTCATATACTATTCAACAATCACACCCAAAGTTATACCAAAAGCCTCTCCTGCTTTTTTTACATAATCTTCAATGCCATTTTTAAAGTAAGGTTCATGTTGCTTCTGCATATTGCCCATAACATAATACGATACTGCCATAAGTGTCCCATAATCCACATCAACTGGCAAAGGAATATTCAGTCGATTTTTTGGCAAACCAAATTGTGTGTTGTCATATCCAAAACTAATAAACAATTCCTTATCATACTTCACTACGCTTTTTGCATGTTTGCTCTGTTCTGGAGTAAAGACTCTTCCTGACACTTTGGGTTGAAATAATTCATCAAATTTGGTTGCAAGCATTTCCCGAAATGCATCAAATCTTTCTGGTATAAGCACATAAAAAGCATCATAATCAGCTAAATTCTTCGGAATAATAGGATCTACCTCATCTGTAATAAATTTTTTGATATTTTTGGGATTCTCTTTTGTTTTCCCCAAAATCATGCCCATATAAGTAGATGTGTTGTATGTATATGGCTCTCGATTTTTAGGAAAAACAAAAAAATTATCATCATTAATATATTTCTTTGCAGGAGCTTCTTGGTTATTGGTCAAAAGACGTGTCTCAATACCATGGCTAAGTAAATCCTGGGATAGGGCAATAGCATGTTTACTCCCAGAAGCTGACAACAAAATAGCCCCATCAATGCCTTTTATGTTCTCAAGCTTCCTCTTATAAGTGCTCTCATCTGCGAATATCGCATTTTTGTCATCAAAAAGAATTCTCCCTGTAACTGCTGCATTCCCGCTTCCCAAAACAAGTGGGATTTTGTAATCACCCAAATCAAGTGTGGGTATACCAGTTTTATCAAATAACTCGAGAGCCCCCAGAACAACCACATCAAGATTAGGAAGTGTATCTAGACCGAATGTTTGAAGAATTTCTAAATTTGGAGTATCCATATGTAACATAAAAATTAATAAGGTATATAAAGTATACCATTATTAGAAAAAAAAGGTAGTTTATATATAAAAGTATACAAAGCTATATACATTTAATAATAAAACTACACATAGGCACAAAAATATTAAAAAATGAACTTCAAATATATTCAATACTAAGTAAAAATTACTTAAAAAAATTATAAATAAAATAATCCACTATTTTTTCCACTTAAAATTAAACTGTTTGTATACAAAATCATATACATTGTGGATAAGTATGTGGAAAAACACCCTATTTTGTGGATAACAATATATAAAGACATGAAAGTATAAACTATTTTATACATCTATATTATGTAAAATAAGCTTTTTTTAGCTAATTACAGCAAAATATATATACTATTGACAATAATACTAAAAAGGTGTATAATAAATATGTGATCATTAAAAATCACAACCATTCTCAACAAGATGTTGAAAATGGTTGAATACCCTCCCTACTGCTCACCAAGAGCGATTATTTCGCTCAACAAACACAAAAAATAAAAGGAGAAACACTGGTGACCTCACTACACTTCTTGCTGATCAGATTCCCAAATCTTTGATCGGCGCCGAGGCAAACACCACTGAGCGGTTCAGAGGACAAATATCCCAGGCTTTTCCTGGCGTTTCTCAAGCATTCCAAGGCTTCAATAAGAACCTTTGGACAGCTTGAGAAAAACCGGTACTTGGGATAGTTAAGAGGCTCCAGCCACACAAACTACCCAGGGCATCGGATGCCTCTTTTATTTTTGGCTAAAAATAAACAACTTTATGCACATTTTATTTACACAAACTACCCCGATATCTTGCTTTTATATATCTACTTGTGTATAATAATTCTATTCTATTGACCTTATACATATATGACAAAAACAAAAAAAACACAACTTAGTAACACATTTATAGCAAAAATACAAAAAAACCTTGAGGAAGAAAAAAAACATCTAGAGGCGGAATTGGATAAATTTACCAAAAAAAATTCTCATATAGATGATGATTATGAAGCCACATATCCAGAATATGGGGACAAAAGTGATGAAAACGCCCAAGAAATAACCCAATATCTCACCAATAAACCACTTGAAATGCAACTTGAAAAGACATTAAGAGATGTGGACAAAGCTCTCAAACGCATAAAAGATGGGGTTTATGGGATTTGCAAATATTGTGATCAACCTATAGAAGAAAAACGTTTAGAAGCACGCCCTACATCAAGCGCATGTGTAAGTTGCAAAAAAACATTGACACAAGAAATTTAGCAACACGTTTCCTAAAGTAAACGCTTAGGAAATCACTATGAAGTACAAAGCCCACATTATATTATCTGTTACTATAAGTGGGTTTTTTTTATTGCTCGACCAGATATTAAAATTTATTGCCAGAACAAACCCTCATAGCACATATTACATATGGAAACCATGGATAGGATGGGAATATTTTGAAAACAAAGGTATAGCATTTAGTATTCCACTACCCCAACCTGTTATCATATTACTTACTCCTATCATCATATTATTTATCATGTATTGGTGGTCCAAAAAAAAATATAAAGCAGCAATACACTATCTTGCCACAACACTGATCATAGCAGGAGCATTATCGAATTTTATTGATCGGATACTATTCTCTATCACAATTGATTATTTACGTATTGCCACCTCTGTCATCAATATAGGAGATATACTAATTGTAATAGGGGCCATCATGTTCATATTAGGTGAACGCAAAAAAGAAAAGGCTGTTTAAATTTTAAGTAATAATTTTTTAAATCCAGACATAAACTGGATTTTTGTTTAAGTAACAAATCAAAAATGATATACTTACACCAATTATCTTACAAACTAAATTATGTTTACGAAAATAAATTCAGCAGCAATACTCGGGCTCGATTGTGCCCCGATTACGGTAGAAGTTGATATCGCAGGAAGCTGGCCTGGGTTTACTATTGTTGGATTACCAGATACAGCAATACAAGAGGCAAAGGAGCGCATTCGGACTGCATGGAAAAATACAAATCTACCTTTTCCTAACAATAGCCGCATAGTTATAAATCTTGCCCCTGCCGATGTACGTAAAGAAGGTACTGCATATGATTTACCTATAGCGCTCGGCATGTACTTATGTACTGAGAAGCAAGAATTCCTGAATCTCAATGATGCGCTTTTCGTCGGAGAACTTGCGTTAGATGGATCTCTGCGTCACGCAAGCGGCATTCTCCCACTTGCTATTTCTGCCAAGCGCCTTGGCTACAAAAAATTATTTATACCAGCAACAAATGCAACAGAGGCCTCAATCATAGAGGATATAGAAATTTATCCAGTCAAAACATTTAGAGAGCTTATAGACCACATACAAAATAAACAAGCTATATGCTCATTCCCTCATATACCTATTGAAGAATATTTTGAAAAAACACTATACGAAATGGATATGGCGTATATAAAAGGCCAAGAGTTCGTAAAACGTGCGTTGGAAATTGCAGCGAGTGGAGCACACAATATTCTTCTTTCAGGACCACCTGGATCTGGAAAGACATTACTCGCACGCACCTTACCAACCATATTACCCAGAATGACCAGACAAGAAGCTATAGAGGTAACAAAAATTTATTCAGTAGCTGGGTTACTCCCATCTGACCGCCCACTTATCACACAACGCCCATTCAGAGCTCCACACCACTCGGCATCAGGAGTTGCACTGGTAGGAGGAGGTAAATTCCCACGTCCTGGGGAAATTTCACTCGCGCATCGCGGTGTCCTCTTTCTTGACGAACTCCCAGAATTCCCCCGTATGGTTCTCGAAAATCTGAGACAACCATTGGAAGATAACATCATCACCATATCGCGTGCACAAGGCACTATAGCGTTCCCCGCGCAGTTCACTCTGATAGCTAGTCAAAATCCATGTCCATGTGGCTATGCGAGTGATCCGGACAGACATTGTTCATGTAGTTCTCTGCAGATCGAAAAATATAGGAAAAAAATAAGCGGTCCGTTGCTCGATCGCATTGATCTACATGTTGAAGTGCCTCGTGTTGAATTTGAAAAATTATCAGACAATCAATTGGCTGAGTCATCTGAAACTATACGAAAACGTGTCGAAGATGCAAGAGAACGTCAAACACACCGTTTCAGGCACACATCATACACAACAAATAGTGAAATGAAAAACAAAGATATAAAAGAACACTGCAAACTCAATGACCAATCACTTGACTTATTGAAACAAGCAGTAACACATATGCACTTATCAGCACGTAGTTACCATAGAATTCTCAAATTGGGACGGACCATCGCGGATCTCGAAGGAACTGAAAATATAAAAACAGAACACATCGCGGAAGCATTGCAGTACAGAGCAAAACTAGAATAAATATATTTCAATCAAAACTTATAATTCCATACAACAAACCGATCACTTACATGATCGGTTTTATATCACAATTTATTTACGATGCAAATAAATGAAAAAATCTTTTATTTTCTGATATAAGCCAACGGATTTTGCCGTACACCATTCACATGTATTTCAAAATGAAGATGGGGACCGGTAGAATTTCCTGTATTACCACTAAGCGCAATAGTCTGTCCTTGATTCACATAATCTCCAGGAGAAACTAAGAGTTGCGATGCGTGCGCATAGATAGTTTCAATACCACTGCCGTTGTCTAAATGAACATAACAACCGTATCCCCAATTCCACCCACATTGAGCTTTCAAAACTGTACCTGATTTCGACGCATATATAGGGTTACCAACAGGACCTGCCAAATCAAGGCCACCATGTCTCCAACTAAAATATTGAGATATATAAGTAATGGTAGTTGGCCACAAAAACCCAGAACCAGCTGGAGCAGAAACTGACGGTGGAGGAGCTACTATCTTGCTAAATGAAGATGGCGTGGAAGGTGTATAACGAGGAGCTGTCTGGACTGGTTGAGGTTTTTCTCCACCAGGTATGAGTAAGACCTCGCCAACCACAATATCAGCGCCATTTTCTTGAAGTTTATTATATGAAATAACTTCTGATGCATCGGCAAGATATTTTTTCGCAATCTTCAAAACAGTATCTCCACTCACCACTTTGTGTGTCACACCGTCTACGGGCAAAATAGCCAAGCTTTGTCCTGGACGAATATAAGAACGAGCGGTCAAATCATTTGCCCACAAAATAGTATCAATACTAACTCCAAACTTCTCTGCAATTTGCCCTATTACATCACCCGATTGTACTTCATAATATACTATCTCTGAACGACCTGTTTTTGCTGGGGCACTACCTGAAGACGAAGTGCCGACATCAACACCAGGCATAATAATAGGTTTCGTCAGTGCATTACCACCTGTAGATACACCTGCCAAATCCTGTGGCCCTGTAGACGGTGAAGCAATGTTTGACTGATCTCCGACCACCAAAGAACCTTGTTTCCAAGATGAATTTTGGACTGTACCCTCAACACTATCGTCTGCCAATACGATCTCATCATATCCCAAATCTTGATTTCCTGAAATGACCATCTTGTATAAAAGAGAGCTACTACCAGGCAAATCCGTATATGCTTTTGTATAAAATCTGCTATGGGGAAACAATATAACACAAAAAATAAAAAATAAAATTGTCTGAAGTGTCCCACGTCTACCAAAAAATTCAAGCTTACTCTCCTTACGAGTAAAAGAAAATTTATGTATATGCCTCTTAGTATAAAAAATCATTTTGTACAACAAAAAACCAAGGTTCCTCTTGTACGCATCGTTTATCTTCAAAAGACCTTTCCAAATTTTGCTCAATAACCAAAAAATACCCCTCTTCCCATATACAAGACCGCGCAAAATATATAGAAATAACTTGTACCAATTTATTTGCATAGGTAGTCTTCACTATACCCGAAAACATGACAAAAATCAACGGGCACAAAAATACAAAACAGTCCGCAAATGAGCAGACTGTTCTCGAGGTACGGGCGGGAATCGAACCCGCGCATAGAGGTTTTGCAGACCTCTGCCTTACCGCTTGGCTACCGTACCATAAAAATAACATACTCAGAATATCATAATACACTGTCAATTTCAAGTACACAAAACCCGCCAGTATGGCGGGTTCATATGAAAAAATTATTTTATCTATAGTAAACTTCCATCTGCACACGCTTCACTCCAAAATTTTTTGCAAGTTCACGCTCTGGCATCCAAAAATCTCCACGACCTCTCCCATAACGGGCATTCATACGGTCTCTCACCACAAACACTTTGTCGCCGTACAAGTCCGGAAAACGAACTTGCGTACCCATAGGAAGAAAATTGGTTGCAATCGTATTTTGTTCCCCATATTCCTCATAATGTTCACACAAGTCATATGATGCATCAGCTGGGATACAAGGAGTACTATCAGTCTGTGCCACATCACTGGAATAAGCGGTCATAGTAACCCACATCACTTGCCGTGGATCTGCATCAGATACCGATGGAAAACTAGATAAAGAGTCATCAACTATTTGTTCGTTATCTTGGGTAAAAAAACGTGAAATTAGGCCAAAATCGAACGTTTTTGCTTCTACTGTTTGAGGAACCAAACTATTGGCAACAAAAGCCCAAATAACAAGTATAGCTATAGATAATTCAACAAATTGTCTGCCCGGTTGTCTCTTAAAGAAATACATATTTTTGCTTAAATAAGCGAAATATATCGATTCCCAATTAAAAAGATACTATATTCAAGTATCTCTTTTCATTGGTGCGATACTATATCATAAAATGGTATTTTTGTCAATAGTTTGATACAATATGTATCATAAATACAATTCTATACATAATTATGCCTATCCCCCAACTCAATAAACGTTCATACGGGTACATTGGCAACCAAAATACAAAAAAACGCAGTTTTTTCAAAAAAAATAGACCGAATAGCTCCAAAAAAGGATCATGGACAAAAGTCCTCAAAAAAACCCGGGGTACTATCAGACGACATAATTTGAAAAAACCAATTCTCATAGGCGGGCTAACCCTGTTTGTATTTGGTTTTTTGTTTACTACCGTCCTCTTTGCATGGGCCAGCAAAGATCTTCCAGATCCTGATAAATTGACAGATAGACAGATAGCCCAAAGTACCAAAATTTATGACAAAACAGGAGAACATCTTCTGTATGAAATATTTGCAGATGAGCGCCGAACCATCGTAGAACTAGATAATGTACCCCAACAAGTAATAGACGGGGTCATTGCCACAGAAGATACAACATTTTATGAGCATCATGGTATACGACCTTTTTCAATATTGCGCTCTATTCTCGTCGGCCTTTTTACGAATAAACGCGTAGGCAGCGGTGCCTCGACGCTCACACAGCAGCTTGTAAAAAATGCCATACTCACAACTGAACGATCATATGTACGAAAACTGAAAGAAGTCATCCTCACATTCCGTCTTGAACAAAAATATACAAAAGATCAAATACTTAAAATATATTTCAATGAAATCCCCTATGGCTCAACTAACTATGGTATAGAATCAGCTGCCCAAAGTTATTTTGGTAAACATGTTTCTGATCTTACGCTCGCAGAGTCAGCCACACTTGCCGGTCTGCCAAAAGCTCCTTCAAGATATCTCAATGACACAGATGCACTCAAAGCACGAAGGGATTTCGTCTTGCTCCGTATGTATGAAGAAGGATATATACAAGAGGATGAAAAAAATAATGCTCAAGCAGAACCTCTTGAGATTAAACAGCATTTCAATGATATACAAGCTCCTCATTTTGTACTTTATGTAAAAGAACAGTTGGTAGAAAAATATGGAGAAGCATTGGTAGAAACAGGCGGACTCAAAGTAATAACATCTCTCGACTGGGACAAACAACAGATAGCTGAGTCAGTGATTACCAAAGAGGATGGAAAAGAAATCTTGGATGGAGCAGAGGCAGACAATGCAGCACTCGTAGCCATAGATCCAAAGACAGGACATATTTTGGCTATGGTTGGATCACGTAATTTTTTTGACGAAGAAATTGACGGACAATTCAATGTCGCGACACTTGGCAAACGACAGCCGGGATCTTCGTTCAAACCTATTGTATATGCAGCTGCCTTTGAAAAGGGATACACACCGGACACTATTTTGTATGATGTACTTACCAATTTTGCAGTGTCAGGTAAACCATATACTCCTCAAAACTATGACCTAAAAGAATATGGCCCCCTCAGCATGAGAAAAGCCCTACAAGGATCTCTCAATATACCTGCGGTCAAAACCATGTATCTAGTTGGGGAAAAAAACACAATCGACTTTGCCGAACGACTCGGATACACGACTCTGGGACAAGGAGAATTTGGGTTAACCCTTGTACTTGGTGGTGGAGAGGTAAAATTAATTGATCATACCAATGCGTATGCATCTTTTGCGAATAATGGCATTCAATACTCTCCTATCAGTGTATTAAAAGTTGAAGATAGCAATGGTAAAGTACTTGAAGAATGGAAAAAAGAAAAAGGAAACCGCGTGCTTGAGCCAGAGTTGGCAGCAACCATGTCAAATGTACTTAGTGATGATGCCGCGCGCGCCTATACATTTGGAGCCAATGGACCTCTTACACTCCCTGGGCGTCCGTTAGCAGTAAAAACAGGCACCACAAACAATTATATTGATGCATGGACCGTAGGATACACACCGAGTCTTGTCACAGGAATTTGGGTAGGAAACACAAACAATACTCCTATGAAGCAAGGAGCGACCGGTAGTATGGTAGCAGCAAAACTATGGAATCTCTTCATGAGAGACACTCTCGAAAATACGCCTGTAGAAACATTCCCTGCTCCACCACCAAACACCGCTGAAAAACCGATACTCAAAGGCTCTGCGGAAGGTGGCATAACGCTTCTTGTTGACAAAGTTACCGGCAAAATTGCTACAAGTTCTACGCCAGAAAAATATATAGAAGAAAAAACATTTATCCAACCACATTCTATACTACATTATGTGCAAAAAGATGACCCCCGTGGAAATGCGCCTGAGCACCCTGAGGATGACCCCCAATATATAGGATGGGAAAAAGGTATACAAGAATGGATTGAACGCAAAAAAGCAGAAGACCCTGAATGGAATATGAGCTTCGAGGATCCACCCACTGAATATGATGATATGCATAGTCTAGAGCTTATTCCCAATCTTGAAATAATATATCCAACAGAAGGGCAAGTACTTACATCAAGACACATAAGCACAGACATACAGGTCACCGCGCCTCGTGGTGTCACCAAAGTCACGTATCGCATAGATGGCGCCTATGTAGATATTGTACGCACACACCCATTCAATCTCAATTATGACGCCAATAATCTAGACCCAGGTGAGCACACACTCACAGTGACTGTAGAGGATGATGTAGGCAATAAATTAGACCAGGATATCCATTTTATTCTGGATGCTAACCCTATACCCGCAGGTATTTCTTTCAACGGAAACTACAATAATCTTTCTTCTGATGATTTTCCTCTATCTATTGCATTCAATCATAACAAACTAAATGAATTGGAAGAGGTGCGATTGTATTATCAAAAGGATAGTGAAGAATCAGTCCTAGTATCTCAAACAAATAACTTCTCAAGTCTCTTTAACAACCAGATTATTCTTGACTGGAGCAATTATCCGGGTGCTGGAAACTACACTCTCATTGCACAAGTGGTGGGGCTCGGTGGCGAGGTAAGAGAAAGCGAAAGAATAAAAATAGTGATACAATGAAATTGCGAGGAAGGTGTCGCTTAGATCAGAAGTTTTATACCTTCTTTTCGCAATAAAAATATAAACAAAAAATACCGCAGATTATGTGGTATTTTTTGTTCTCAATCATTTCTATTTATAAAAATGATAGTCGAAGTTGGTGGCGTCTGCACAGTGCATCGCCACCCCCTCCTTCGACGCCGGCCCTCCAGTGCCAGCGCTTGTCTGTTCACTCCTTCGACGCCTGCTCGATGGCGTCAGGATCGATCCCTTGCTTCTTGTAGTAGCGGACTGCCGCCCGTGAGTGGCGTAGCTGGGCCTCATCCAGCCCAGCTTTCATTCCGTCCGCTGTATCATACTGGATACAAGCGAACAGGGCGCTGAGGTAGACGATACCAAGCACAGGCCACACGACCGCTGGGGTAACAAACCCCACTGCGATAAACATCGTCGTGAGTGATGTTAGAAATGCCGTGAACATCCACATAGTACAAGACAACGAGACGTTCATGAGCTTGGCGGGAATCGCGCCAAACGAAATCGCGAACCAGGCCCCGCCCATCACCATGACGGGAGCCAGCAAAGCGGTGATGAGAGTGGCGATGTCCTTTGCGTCCGTTTTGCTGAGTGCTAGAACCACGAAAATCGCCGCGATCAAGTTGATCCAGAGCACCTTTCGGTGCTTCTGGATATTGTCGCTGATGAAGTCCACCTCCTCGGACTTCAATTCGACCTTGAAGAAACCGCGGAGCATCGCCTTGAGGAACCAGTAGAACGGGTCCAGCTTCTGGAACATGTGCATTCTCCAGTGTATTGAGTTCAGGTGTCCGTCCACAGCAAACTTCTTTATTCCAGAAGGAATCTACTGTAGACGGACACTTTCTTTTAAAGAACAGAACGACAAATTATAACATTTTTTGATAATTTGATCAATATTTATAACATAATTTGTAATTAAAAAATATTATTTAGCTAATCTTAGATATTTTTATAAAATAATGTTGTCAAATAACTTGACATTTTATAAAATTTTATATATAATATAAGCATATGGACCTTATAAAAACGCTAAAACAAACTGGATTATCTGAAAACCAGGCATCAGTATATATTGCTACGCTTCAACTCGGAGTTGATACTGTCTTGAATATATCTAGAAGCGCTAATTTAAAACGGCCAACTGTATATCTTATTTTAGATGACCTAGAAAGACGCGGATTGGTGAGCAAAACAATACAAAGAAACAAGATACTCTATGAAGCAGAGAGCCCTGAACGACTATTAACTGACTTAAAAACAAAGACACAACTAGTCAAAGGAATTCTTCCTTCTCTGAAAGCTATACATAATATTGATCCAGAAAAACCAAATATCAAAATAGCAGAAGGTGTGTCTGGCGTGCGTAGTGTGTATAATGGGATTTTCACATATCTCTCACACCACCCACAGGAAGAATTAATTATCTACGGTTCTCTCAAAGATGCGGCTGAACATTTTGAAACGAGTGTCGTTGATTATTTTTATCAAATAATGGCAAAATCAAATAATCCAATCCGTGAAATTGGCAATGACGACCATGAGACAAGGAAATATTATAAAACATCTTCAAAACTTAATCCCCAGCATAATATCAGACTTATTCGCAATGAGGGCCGTTTCTTTCAAACAGATAATATGTTATATGGAAACACACTTATTATTTTTTCTGTAAAAGAACAAATATTTGCGACAATTATTGAATCACCAAACATTGCTGAAACATACAAGACGCTATTTAATATGGCGTGGAATAGTGGACGAATGTTATAAACATATTCAAACAAAAAAACAACACCCGCAGGCGTTGTTTTAATTTTTTAAACTTTAGTTTTTGTTCTTTTTTACTGCCGTATCGGCATCACAATATACAAATAGTCTTTATTATTTTTTGGGGTAAACATACAAGGTGCCTCTGCACTATTGACCATAAATTCTACCTCGTCGCTTTCCATATGAGCAAGCCCATCAAGAACATACCGATGATTGAGCAATATTGAATTTTCTTCTCCTTGAAGGGTTGCTTCTATCTCTGAACTGTGTTCACCTGCCTGTGTGCTTGACGAAGAAACACCGATTGTATTTTGTGAAACATTGAGGTCAAAACTCACTGCATTTACACCTGTGGTAGTAAATAAGCTCGCTGCTTTTATTTTGTTTGTCATGACATCAAGAGGAAACAGAGATTTGGTCTTGAAATCTTTTGGGATGATTTGAGTGTAATCAGGATATTTTCCATCTATAAGGCGACTGGTCATCTCAAAATTATCATATCTTATTGCAATTTGATTTTCACTTACCCACACACGAACATTTTCTTCTCCTTCATGACTCTTACCAAGCTGCAATAAACGTATCATTTCATAAACTACTCGGGCTGGCACTATACAAACGACATCTCTATCTCCACCCTGAGCAATAGACATACGAGCCTCTGCAAGTCGATATGAGTCTGTGGCAGCCAACACCAATCCATCATAACGATCACTCAAAAAATGAAAGTAAACGCCAGAAAGTTCTGGGCGTATTTCATTTTTTGAAACGGCAACAGCTGTTTTGGACAGAATATCTTTAAACGTATTTACATCAAGGGTATATGCGTGCTGTTCTTCTACGTCTGGTATAAGTGGATATTCTTCGGCAGAAGATCCTTTTATTTTTGTACTAGAATTCCCGCAAGTAATAACAAGTTCATTTTCTTTCAGTTGCACATCTACCTGTTCATTGGTAAGTAGACGGACATAATCTGAAAGCGTCTTTGCTGGTATAGTAAAAGACCCTTGCTCTTCCACCTTTGCACGTAAATGAGTTTTTACTGCTATTTCTAAATTTGTCGCACTGACTTCCACACCAGAATCAGTTGCTTTCACCAAAACATTGGTAAGTATAGGAAGATTTACGTGCTTGCTCGCAAGAGAACTCACCAAATCGAGAGTGTACACCAGATTTTCTCTTGTACAAGTAAATTTCATATTACTGTTTATTAGGTTATTTAATTTATATTTTAAACTTGTGATAATAGTAAGTGTTGTGGACTGTGTGGAAAAGTGTTGTTTTGTTTTATTGTTAGCCTTTTTTGTTTGCCTCTTTGTGGGGATATGTCGTGTGAGTTTTTGTGTGAATTTGTTGATTAGTTTTTGATTTTGTTTTTGGCTGTGTTTTGGTGTTGATAACCTCTGTGTTTGTAAACAGGGTATGTGTGTTTTTGCTTATTGTGTGCACAGGTTATTGGATGCTGTTTGCATATAAACGTTGTTTGATCATTTCCATATCCTGTTTTAGTTTTAGATCCTGGTCTATTTCAGATGAGATTTTGGTATGTGCGTGCATTGCCGTCGTGTGGTCTCGTCCACCAAGTTCGTCGCCAATACTTGGATATGAGAGTTTCAATTCTTCCCGCATGAGAAACATGATAATTTGTCTGGGGAAAGCAAGACGTTTTTCTCTACTTTTACCAAGCACATCATCAACGTTGATGTCAAAGTACTGTGATACTTGGCTGATGAGTTCTCGAGGAGTGAGAGACCTGCGCATATTTTGTTCCTCGAAGCTTGACAGTAATTGTTTTATAGAACTTTCGTTTGGTTTTGTGTTTTTGAGTTCATGATATGCAATAATTTTGTTGAGTGCGCCTTCAAGCTCGCGAATGTTGCTTTGTACATTTGTTGCTATCAGGTGTAGAAGATTTCCATCTATGTCAAACCTTTTTTCTTGGGCCTTCTTTTGGATAATAGCCATGCGTGTCTCAAGGTCAGGGGCTGAAATGTCTGCTATCATACCCCATTCAAATCTACTGCGAAGACGATCTTCAAGCGCGGGGATTGCTTTTGGTGGTCGATCACTTGTCATCACTACTTGTTTACCTTGCTGGTGCAATTCATTGAATGTATGGAAAAATTCTTCCTGCGTTTGTTCTTTGCCGCCAATGAATTGTATATCATCAATTAAAAGAAGATCAACATTACGATATCGATCTTTGAATTCTTTAGCTCTTCCTTCTTTTATTGAAGAAACAAATTCATTGGTGAATTTTTCTGAAGAAACGTATAAAATTTTTGTTTGAGGATTGGTCTCAAGCATGGTGTGACCAATCGCCTGTATAAGATGCGTCTTGCCCAAACCGACACCGCCATATATAAATAGTGGGTTGTAGGCATCACCCGGGCGTTGTGCTACTGCCTGTGCCGCGGCATGTGCAAGCTCATTTCCTTTACCTACGACAAATGTATCAAATGTATATTTTGGATTTAGACCAAATTGTTGGATGAGAGTATTTTTTCGTTGAGGTGAATAGAGAGGAGTAGACGGAGAAGAAATTTGTGGTTCATGTGTCATGGCGCATTCTTGTTCTTGAATGTTTTTCATATTGTCTACCATGTATTCTATCTTGCGGATAGGTTTGCCGGTGACACGTTCGAGTATTTGTACAATTTTTGAGTGATATTTTTTTTCTAACCAACTTTTGGTAAATGCATTTGGCACGCACACGGTAACGTGGCCTTTGTCATATTGAGCTATACCGGTGTTTTTGAACCATGTGGTAAAATTTGCTTTGGAGAGTTCGAGTTCAAATTCTGCAAGTACAGCTTGCCATATTTCGTAATTGGTCATAGTATTTGATTTGGCTGATTGTTGTTGATTATACAAATATCGAGATAGTTTTTCCATTTTATCATATAAAGATAATATGGAAAATAGTCTAAAATAAGCCAAAAGTGCATAGGGTGGGGAAAAACTGTGGATGATGGGGATAACATATCACTTGAGCCTAAAAACATTAAAATACCATAGTATTTTTTATCATTATATAAGATTGTCCCTTGACATTTTTTGCATATTCAATTATACTTATCTCACTTTTTAATGCTGTAATTAGAAGGTGCTTAAGTGCTATAGTGCTTAAGTGCTATAGTGAATAAACGTATGCCAAAGAGAACATATCAACCAAGTAAACGTAAACGTGCCAAGGCTCATGGTTTTCGTGAACGTATGAAGACTAAAGATGGCCGTGATGTACTCAAAAGACGCCGGGATAAGGGCAGAAAGAAACTTACCGTAAGTGACGAGAAAAAAGGAAAAAGAACACGAAAAACACGATAAATCGGCTCAATTTAGCAAAAAACCTCGTTTGATTCGAGGTTTTGTGTTATAATACTCTTATATATGTTACCAAAACAACATCGTCTCAAACATATGAAGGACTGGCAGATTCTTTTTGATGAAGGGCGTTTTTTTGGTGGTGAATGTGTCACTTTGAAAGTTTGGAAAATTGATCCAGAAAAATACCCCCGTCGTAAATATTCTTTGGATGACCTCCTTATTGGGTTTGCAGTGGGAACCAAAGTACACAAGAGTGCAGTGAAGAGAAATAGAGCAAAGCGACAAATGAGAGAAGTTATACGTCTTTTGTTGAAAGAAAATAAGGCCTCATCTGGTTTTTTGGTTGGTGTCATTGCAAAGTCGTGTATTTTGGATAAAGATTATGCTTTTATAGAACAAGAGATCACAACATTATTTAAAAAAGCAAAATTAATAATTTGATTTTTTGGCTAATTCCACTGTCATTCCGAGGAGTCCCGCTATAGCGGGGCGACGAGGAATCTTTCTTAATGAAGGTTTAGTAAAAACAAAATATATTGATCTAAAAAATTTTGTGGCAGGAAAGATCCTTCATCCCGACCCGATCGGGATTCAGGATGACATATTATTAATTGCGAAAAATGGCTGTATGAAGCGAATTTTTAAAAAGATATTTTTTATACCGCGTATGCCGGTTCTTTTTTTGATAAAAATATATCAAAAAACCTTATCTCCTGATCATGGATGGTTTAAATCACAATTTCCTCATGGGTATTGTCGATTTCATCCTACCTGTAGTCAATATGGGTATGAAGTAATAAAAAAAAGAGGACTCATTGTGGGAGTACCAAAAGCTCTGTGGCGGATTATGCGGTGTAATCCGTGGGGTAAGGGTGGAATAGATTTGCCTAAGTAATTTTTAATTTGAAATTTGAAAACAATTTTAAATGATTTAATTTTTAATTTCTATTATCTTATTTTTGCTCGTGAGTCCTCTCACGATTTTTATTTTACTTTTTGGGACATCAAAATACTCTGACAGCAATTCAATTAATGCCCTATTTGCTTTACCATCCACTGGAGGCGCGGTAAGTTTTACTTTGAGCGTCCCATCTGCCATTTCTCCTACAATTTCATTTCGCGATGAACGTGGGAGGACCCGTATGCTGAGTGTTTTCATATGTCCAAATTGTAACAAATTTATTAGGAACATAAAAGTTAATTAAAAATATCCCCCACAGAACGGAGGATATTTAGAGATGACTAATAGAAGACAAAATTATTTTTCGTTATGCTCGTGTTCATGTGTATGAGATTCACCTTCCATTACCTTTTCTTTCAAAAATGCAACAACTTTCTTATTGAGGAGCATGTTGCGAATAGAGTCTTGTACTTCTGGTTTTTTGATGTTTTCTTTGTATTCAGGCACGTCTTTGTATGTGGTTTCCATAACATCCATTTCTTGTTTGAATTCCGCATCAGTTACTTGGATATTGTTATCATGAGCGACTTGTCGTGATAAGAGAGCTGCTTTTGCTCTTTTTTCTGCTTGCGTTTTGAAATCCTCAAAAAGTTCGTCCTCTTTCTTTTTTATATCACTTAAGTATTGGTCAATACTGACACCATTTCGCTCGAGATCATGTTTGAGTTCATAAAACATTTTTTTCCGCTCAGCATTAATGAGGACCTCAGGGATCTCATCAAATGTTGATTTTTCAATGAGCGCATCAAAAATTTCGATTTCGGCACGTTCGTTTGCTTTGTGTTCTTCCTCATGTTCCAAATTATGTTGTAAAAGTTCACGAAGTTTTGCTACATTTTCTTGCCCAAGAGTTTTTGCAAATTCGTCAGTGACTTCTGGGAATTGTCGTTCGTACACTCCTTTCACTTTTATTTTGAAAGTGCCTGTATTTCCTGCAAGCATTTTATTGTGGTAATTTTCTGGGAAAGGAAGAGAAAATTCTTTTTCTTCACCTTCCTCGACCCCCACAAGAGCATCGTTGAATCCAGGTATGTGTTGATTTTCTGACAAATAGACATGATAATCTTTTGCTTGGCCACCTTCTATCGGTACACCATCCAAATGTAGATCCATGTCAATGGTTACTTTGTCATTTTTGGTCGATTTATCTTTTTTTAGCACCTCTTTTGCTTGCATTTTGGTGAGATTGTCGATGACATTGTTAACTTCTTTTTCCGTAATTGGTTTTGTTGTCTTTTTTATTTTTATTGTGGATAGATCAGCCAATTTGACTTTAGGAAGTAGGGCAACTTTTGCTTTGTATACCACATCATTGTCTGGTGCGGTTTTTTCTACGCTGATCTCAGGCATGCCTATAGTTTCCAGATCTTCTTTTTTGATTGCGTTATAAAAACTTTCTTGAATAATTTTTTCTAAAGCTTCTTGAAGTATTTGCATTTCACCCACCTCTTTTTTTACTAGATCATAAGGGGCTTTTCCTTTGCGGAATCCTTTGATAGCAACACGATCAGAGATCCTTGCGGCTGCGTGTTCCATGTGTTTTTTATATTCATCTGGTGTGACCGTGACAGTGAGTTCAACTTGAGATTTGTCTAGATTTTTACGTATATGGTGCATACTATGTAAGTAAATTAGATAGGATAAGTAGATTAAGTTTTCAAATTTAGCACATTTTTTGTTGCCTAAATATAGTTTATTTTTTAAAAAAAGTCAATGGTGGTATGCAAATAAAACACCCCCATGTTTTGGGGGAGTGTTTTATATTATCTACTTTGAATTTAAAATTACTTCAGCAAACCAATGATAAGCAATGCAACAATGTTTGCAACTTTGATCATTGGGTTAATAGCAGGCCCTGCGGTATCTTTGTATGGATCTCCCACAGTATCACCGGTCACGGCAGCTTGATGAGCAAATGAACCTTTGCCACCATAATTACCATTTTCAATATATTTCTTTGCATTATCCCATGCTCCACCACCTGTTGTCATAGATATTGCAACGAAGAGGCCTGTAATAATGGTTCCTACAAGCAACCCACCAAGTGCTGCTGGCCCAAGAACTACCCCTACGAAAATTGGTACAACAACAGGGATAAGCGCAGGAAGAATCATCTGGCCTATAGCTCCTTTGGTGACAATATCGACGCAACGTGCATAGTCTGGTTTTGCATTACCTTCCATGATTCCTTTTATTTCTTTGAATTGTCTACGAACTTCTTCTACTACTTTACCTGCAACTTTTCCTACTGACTGCATGAGCATAGAACCAAACAAATAGGGAAGCAGACCCCCAATAAATAGTCCGGCGAGTACTTTGGGGTCATCAATTCTAAATATTGTATCAATACCACTGTCTGCTAATTTGTGTGTGAAGTCTGCGAAAAGCACGAGCGCTGCGAGACCAGCTGACGCAATAGCATATCCTTTGGTGACAGCTTTTGTTGTGTTACCTACGGCATCAAGTGGATCTGTGGTGTTACGAACATCTTCACCCAATTCTGCCATTTCAGCAATTCCACCAGCATTATCGGTGATAGGACCGTACGCATCTATGGTAACGATAATTCCTGTGAGAGAAAGCATCGCCATGGCTGCAATAGCAATGCCATAAAGACCGGCAAAGTGGAATGCAAGCATAATACCTATGACAATGGCAATAACAGGAAGTGCAGTCGCTTTCATAGAAACCGCAAGACCGGTAATAACATTGGTACCATGTCCTGTCTCACTTGATTTCGCGATTTGTTTCACCGGTTTATATTTGGTTGATGTATAGTATTCGGTAATCCACACCATGGCTGCGGTGAGTACAACACCAATTACCGCACTCCAGAACAAATCACTTGTAGCAAGTTTGAGTGCTTCGGAATAGTGGGCACTTACAAAATAGAAACCCACAAGTGAAAGAAGGGCTGACACAATAAGACCTTTGTATAAAGCGCCCATGATTTTCTTTTTTGCCCCAAGTTTAATGAAGAAGGTTCCAGCGATTGAAGCAATAATTGAAACTCCTCCGAGCATAAGAGGATATATGATTCCTGCGTCTGTATCTTTGAAAGTAAGACTTCCGAGTACCATGGCAGCAACAGCAGTGACAGCATATGTTTCAAATAAGTCTGCTGCCATACCTGCACAGTCACCTACATTATCGCCCACGTTATCTGCGATGACAGCAGGATTACGTGGATCGTCTTCTGGAATACCTTTTTCTACTTTACCAACTAAATCAGCACCAACATCAGCTGCTTTGGTAAATATACCGCCTCCAATACGGGCGAATATTGAGATAAGACTTCCTCCAAATGCAAGGCCAATAAGTGCATCGGTATCCTTTGTGAGGAGATAAAATCCTGAAACCCCAAGAAGACCTAGACCTACAACAAGTAATCCAGTAATTGTTCCTCCCTTTACCGCAACATTCAAAGCAGCTTTGAGTCCTTTTGTCGCGGCTTGGGTTGTCCTTACATTGGCTTTAACCGAAATAGTCATACCTATGAAACCTGCTATACCAGAAAATATCGCTCCGACAAGAAAACCGAAGGCCGTATTCCAGCTCAATACAAAGCCAAGAAGGAAAAACACAACAATGGCAACATAACTAATATATCTATATTGGCGTGTCAAATAGGCTTTTGCGCCTTCTTGTATAGCGCGCGCGATAGCCTGCATGCGTTCGTTTCCTTGTGGTTGCTTGTTGATCCAACTGATAAGGTAAATGCCATAGGCAATTGCCAAAATCGCTGGGCCAATGAGGAGGATTGTGAGCATCATAGTGATGATGGATTAAAATTATTAAATATAATATAAGCGTGGTGATTATAAGGAATTTTGTGAGAAAAGTCAATGTTTTTTCATGAGGATATACTACAAATAGTATAGTCAAAATCACCTATTTAGTTACTTGTGACAAGTATATTAAGTATTATATTTATGGTACAATACTAGCACTATGAATAAAAAAACCTTTGTTATTATAGATGGCAATGCTATAGTCCATCGCGCTTACCATGCCCTTCCACCTCTCACAGCAAAAGATGGCACCATGGTGAATGCAGTATATGGGTTTACATCCATGCTTCTTAAGGTTCTCACTGATTTGAAACCAGATTATATGGCAGTAAGTTTTGATGTAGCCGGAGGCACTTTTCGGGATACATTGTATACCGCATATAAGGCGACTCGGGTAAAGGCAGACCAAGAACTTTATGATCAGATTCCTCTATGTCATCAAGTTGTGGAAGCGTTTGGAATACCTATTTTTGAGAAAAAAGGATTTGAGGCAGATGATGTAATTGGGACAGTGACGGAAAAGATTAAAAGATTAAAAGATTATAAGATTACGAGTGTTGTGGTGAGTGGCGACATGGACTTGCTCCAGCTAGTTGATGATGACAAAACTGAGGTCTATCTGCTCCGCAAAGGCATGTCTGATTTTCATTTATATAATGAGAAAGCGGTTGAAGAGCGATTTGGGTTTGGACCAAAATATATTGTGGATTACAAGGCATTGCGTGGAGATACGTCGGACAATATCCCCGGAGTTAAGGGTATTGGAGAGAAGACAGCACTGGAGTTGATTACAGAGATCGGAGGGGTTGAGGCAATTTATGAAGAGATCAAAACCTTGTCTGCCGGCAGGCAGGGATCAAAAGATCAAAAAATCAAGGCAGGCATTCTTAAAAAATTAGAAGAAGGCGAGAGCGATGCAAAGATGAGCAAGGAACTGGCGACGATAAAGAGAGACGTGCCAGATTTAGATTTTAAGCTAGAAAATTGTGCGATTGGTGAGTTCGATCGAGAAAAGTTGACTGGTTTGTTTCAAAAATTTGAATTTTATTCTCTGGTTAAACGATTGCCGGGGACGAGTAGCGAGCAGATTGATAAGTCAACACACAAGCAGGCTACTCGAAAAGAAAAATTTTCCAAAATAATAGTGTGTTCTGATAAAAATATAAAAGAAGTTTTAAAAGATTTGGAAAGATCAGATATCTTTGCATGTAAAGAAATGCTAAATGGGAAAGATGTTCTAAATGGTGAACTGATAGGATTAGTTTTTGTAACCGGGGAACATTCATACTATATATCGAAAGAATATTTAAAGGATATTCAAAAAATATTTGAAGACAATAATAAAATAATTGTTGGACATGATATCAAGCAATTAGTAAAAGTGCTTCAACATGTCAATGCTGAAGCACCCCAGTGTCACTTGTTTGATATCATGGTTGCTTCATACTTACTAAATTCCAGTACACGCGCTCATGATCTGGGGTCTATTGCTTTGCGTGAGCTTGGGAGAGAGCTGCCGGCAGGTTCTGATCAAGGGAGTTTGTTTGGGGTAAACCCACAGGTTGTCGCAGATGAATTGCAGATGGTATTGGATATATACGATATATACAAGCAGAAGCTTGAGCGTATTGAGGATCTTGGTCTGTTTCAAGATGTAGAAATGGGACTCATTCCTGTACTTGCAGAGATGGAATTGAATGGAGTAGCTATAGATACACATGTACTGGGTGAATTATCTGTGGAGGTGAATGCTGAAATTAAGAAGTTGGAAAAAAAGATTTGGAAAGAAACCGGGGAAGAATTTAATGTTGCGTCGTCTGTCCAATTGCGTGATATTTTGTTTGAGAAAATGGGTCTTCCAAAAGAAGGTATCAAAAAAGGCAAGACAGGATACTCGACAGCGTCAAGTGAACTTGAAAAATTACGTGAATACCACCCTGTTATTGAATATATAGAAGATTATCGTGAATTAGAGAAATTACGTAACACATATATAGATGTGTTGCCCGAATTGGTAAATAAAAAAACTGGTCGTATTCACACGAGCTTCAACCAAGCAGTTACAACAACAGGAAGGCTCTCAAGTTCTGATCCGAATTTACAAAATATTCCTATTCGTACTGATCTTGGGCGTCGAGTGCGTGAAGCTTTTGTTGCTGAACCAGGGAATATGCTTATTGTGGCTGATTATTCTCAAATCGAACTGCGCATTGTGGCTTCATTGGCCAATGATAAGCAACTTATTAATATTTTTGAAAGAGGAGAAGATGTCCATGCTGCTACCGCAGCCGTTATCAATGGTGTGTCTTTGGAACAGGTGACAAAAGAAATGCGTAGCGCTGCAAAAGGAGTTAATTTTGGCGTACTGTATGGCATGGGAGCTTTTGGTTTATCATCTCGTACAGGCATTACTCAGTGGGAAGCAAAAGATTTCATAAAGAAATACTTTGAGAGTTTTAAAGATGTAAAAAAATATCTTGATGCGACCTTAGAATTTGCACATAAAGAAGGGTATGTTGAAACGCTATTTGGCAGACGTCGATATATTCCCGAGCTTATGTCTCCCAATTATCAATTGAAATTGGCAGGAGAACGTATGGCAATCAATATGCCAGTGCAAGGTACTGCAGCTGATCTTATGAAAATGGCGATGATAAAAATAAATGCAGAATGCAGAATGCAGAATGCAGAATTTCGAAAAAATGTGAGAATAATTTTGCAAGTACACGATGAATTGGTATTCGAGGTAAAAAAGAAATGGGCAGAAGATATCGCAAAGATCGTAAAAGAAGAAATGGAGCATGTGGCTCAGCTGCGTGTGCCAGTTGAAGTGCATGTAGGTATAGGGACGAGTTGGGGCAAAATCAAATAGCCTTTATTGTGAAATTTGTGATAAAAAATCGGCCGTATATGTGGTCGATTTATTTTTTTAGGTCTGTGATCATTTTTTTAATTTCTTTGAGATCTTTTTGCAATTTTTGTATTTCTCGTTCCGCCTTTCTATTGACCGCATAATCATATTTTGTGGTAAGTCTATCGCGTTCTGTCTGTCTGTTTTGACTCATCATGATGACAGGAGCTTGAGTCGCAGCTAGGCACGAAAGACAAAGGTTGAGTAGTATAAATGGATATGGATCCCAACGAAATTTATATGCGACAACATTTATTGCCATCCACGCAACGAGGAACACACCAAATAAAATAATAAAAGTCCAACTTCCTAAAAATGTTGTCATTTTGTCAGCAGCCCGTTGACCAATGGTAAGTTGGCTGTGGTATATAGTGACTGGGTGTTCATCTTTTTTTTCTGTGTGTGTATCCATATGTTTGTAATTATAGCATATATCAATTATTGTGCGTATAGGGATACATTGCGATGGTATAGAATTTATTGTACACTACAGACGTTAATAACTTTTTATGCTTATATATCTCTACGGTCCTGACACATTTCGCAGCCGGCAACAACTCAAAAAGATGATTGAAAAATTTAAGATAGATCGTGATCCACAAGGTCTAAATGTTGTTGTGGTTGATGCAGAAAAGGAAGAAGCAGGTGTGGTATTACAGCAAATTTCAGCAAGCCCTTTTTTGGCAGAGCGTAGGATGGTTGTCCTTGAGAATTTGTTGTCATCGACCGGAAAGAAGGAATTGCAAGAGGACATTTTTGATCGCATAAAACGCAATTCTATTCCAGAAAGTACGGTTTTGTTATTTTGGGAGGGCGGGGGTAAATTAAAGACTGATATATCTAAAAAATTTCATGCATTGTTGTCAAAAGAAAAATTTGCTCAGGAATTTCTTGAGCTCACTGGTGTACAATTGGGCGCGTGGATAAAACAAGAAGTGGAAAAACGTGGCGGTCATATCGAAAATGCATCTGTACAATTTATCATCCAGAATATTGGAAGTGATACATGGTTTTTGAATTCAATTATTGATCAACTTGTCTCATATACTGATAAAGAAATTACATCATCAGACGTACAGCTTTTCTTGAGTGAAAAGGCAGATGACAATATTTTCAATCTGGTGGATGCAATAGTGGCTGGGCAGTCAAAACAAGTGTACAAAATGATTCGTGAACAATATACAAAGGGTGAAGACGCTCAGTATGTATTCGCCATGATCCTAAGACAATTTAGGATTTTGCTCGAGTTGCGTGACTTATATGAAAAAGATGACACTGTTCGCAGTGAAGAATTGGCGAAGAAATTGAGTATTCATCCATTCGTAGTCAAAAAATCTTTTCCTTTTGTGAAACGATATACACTCAATCACCTCAAAAGTATATATAGAAATCTTCTTAAGTTTGATATACAAACAAAGACTGGCCAAGGTGACCAGTCTGTGTTGTTGGATGTATTGGTGGGGTCTATTTCAACTTAATATTTTTTCATAAATACCATGCCGAGCCTCCATTTTTTGGAGTTCTATTTTAACATCGTACGCAACACTACGTCTTTCTAGTAAGTCGATCATTCTTTTGTAAGCTTTTATTACTTTGGGGTCCTCTGTTTTTTCTATTTCTTGTCTGTATAGATTTTTTTCTCTTTTAATTCTTCTCGCTACGATTGCTTGTGCAAATCTTTCTTTTTCTCCCTCATCATTCGCATCAATTTTGATATCAAGTGGATATCTTACTAAGGAGCCTTCATAGAGTATTTTCCCTATAGATGCAGCTACATCAGCGTCTTCGCTTGCTTGTTTATATGTTGTTTTTTCCCCCCTTCTAATTACACGAATAGCACCAGTGATAGAAATAGTCCCGCCTGCTCTATCTGATATAGTGCTAATTGCATTTTGTATTTTTGTTTCTATAATTTGTACATCGTGTTCATTGACATCATTTATAATGACTGCGAACTCGTCTCCGCCATGTCTGCCGACAGCATCGCTTGGACGTAGCCATTGTTTCAGATTTTTAATAACTTCTTTGAGGATTTCATCACCAACAGCGTGTCCTCGTGCAGGGTCATCATTTACAATTTTAAATTTGTCTATATCAAATTCAACAAGAAGCATACATTTGGTATTTTCTCCAGGATCTACATCATGTCCATTATCAATTTGTGGGTTGTTTAATTTCATGGCTTCTATTTTGAATCGTTGTTCAATACCCTCGTGGTTTAGTGCCCCTGTCTTTCTGTCAATCAGATAACCTTTTTCTAAATCGAGTTCAAGTTTTGCGCGGTTCAGTGCATAGGGAATAAAATTTTCCGTTTGCTGTCGTATCACATCCATAAAGATGTGTTGTGTTTCTGGAGATGTGCCAGCTTCTATTAATCTGATAAGATCGTCGAATTGCTCCCTTTCAATTTCATTTTTCCCCAGTGCCTCTTCGAGTCCTTGCTCACTACCATCTTCTACTGGTCGTAATTCAGACAGTTCTTTTCGGAGTTTTGCAAGTTTGTCTTGACTAATGCCAAGATTTTGAGCAGATCTAGATTCTATATTTTCCTCGAGAACAGGGAAAACGAGTCTTTGTATGATTTCTCGCGCTATTTGGTAGTATTTAGATGTTAATTCAGCGACATCTTCCTCAATATTTTGTCCCAATGTCTCTTTCCCAAGTAGATTTTTTAATACTTGTTCTGGTGGAATCGGCATCAATATTTCTGGCTTTAGTCTACCTTGCCGTGCATCCGAGATTGTCTGTAGTTCTGGTTTAGGAGCTCCTTCTCTCATATAAAAAAATTTTTATAAAATAAAATCCAGCTTATATGCTGGATTTATTGTACGTCTGATTTTACTTCTTTGCAACTTTTTTGGCACTTTTCGTGAGTCGGGAGAGATAGCGTCCCGCGGTATTTTTTTTGATGACGCCCTTCTTTGCTGCTTTATCGAGCTTTTTTTGTACAAGTTTTATGGTTTCATCTATATCTTTTGCTCCATTTTGGACAGCTTTTCGAGCATTTTTGAGTGCTTCTTTGTATGCTTTTTTTACTATCAGATTTTCTGCTTCATGCTTTTTTGACTGGCGCAAAGCTTTTTTTGCATTACGTAGGATTGGCATATTCGTTTATTGAAACTTTATAATTAGATGAGAGCGAGATGATTATAATATATACAGGCGATTTTGTCAAGGGAGTTATACGACTTATGATACAGATAGCATATATAGTTTATCTATTCTTCCATTTTTGGCTTTTCAAGCAATTCTGGTTCGATTACCTTCTCCCCCTCTGTAATTCGTACCACGTCCTTGTCTATTTTACCCAGCTCTTTATACGCTGTATTATAGTGGTTCACGGTTGTCGTCATGCTTATGCCAAGTTTTTTCATGTATTCTTCGTAGGCTATGATATGCTTGCCGAGCATTTCAACATTTTTGCGTATTTCTTTCGCCCCTTCTTCTATTTTGAACGCGCGTAGACCTTGCAACACTGTTTGCAAATAGGCAGCAAAAGTTGTGGGCGAAACAATAATAACTTTCTTTTCATTAAAAGCATAATCAATCAAATTTCTGGTATTTACTTTCACCGCTCCTACTTCATTAACGAGCAAATCATAGTAAATTGCTTCTGATGGGATAAACATGAACGCGAATTCAAGTGTGCCATCTTTTGGCTTAATGTATTTACTCGTTTCGTCGATGCGTTTTTTGAGATCATTTTTAAATTCCGTTTCCAATTTTTCTCTCTGCGATTCATCCACAAGGTCGATTAGTCTTTGATAATTTTCCAAAGAAAATTTTGCATCAATTGGGATATTACCTTCTTTGGTTATAATGAGAGCGTCTACCGTATCTCCGTCGGGGAATTCATATTGCAAGATAAAAGTTCCTGGTGGCATCATATTTTCCAATACCATTTTTAACCCTGCCTCTCCTAGATTTCCTCGTTGTTTTTGACTACGTAATACTTTTTCTAGATTTGATAATTGTTGAGAGAATCCAATAACTTGTTGATTTGTTTTGTCTAGGTTAGTAAGTTTTTCAGTGATGTCAGTGATAATTTTACTGCTTTGAGCAAACTGAGTTTGTATAGTTTTATGTATACTTTCCTGAACGTCCCCCATAGTTTTGTGTGTGTCAGACATTTTTTGATCCACTGTTTTATTGAGTTCCTGTATCTGTTGCTGGAGCATGAGGAACAAATTTTGGTCTCCTTCTTTTGGTTTTTGTAGGGCAGTAAGTTTTTTGTATAGAAAAAACAAACCGATAAGAGCGGCAATAAGGAGAATCAATAGAAATACAAGTAAGTATGTTTCCATAATTATTTTTTGATTTTTTTTAAAAATAAACCAAGTATTGCAACAGCAATAATTCCTCCAATAGCAATGATTATCCCTAATTCAGTTTCCATAGTGTTTAGTATTATAGCATAAACAAAAAATCACGTCTCATTGACGGATTTTTTGTCCTTTCTTTGGCCAAAGGGTCGGGTGCTGGTTTTTTACATGCTCGCAGCCGCATGGATGACCAGACCAACGTGGTCATGCCTCCCTATGGTTTTCCACATTAGCTCTTGAGCGTGAGATTGTAGTATCCGAGCGCCCTTTCAAGCGCAGCGACCGTTTTGGCCCCAGCATTTTTGCTGTGCAAAAACTCCAATCTGGTCCGTTCCAGAATTTCACCTATCGTTCGGCAGTCACAGTTCAGGAGCAAATTGTACACCCTCGCCCTATAAATTTTTGTCGGGTTAACGTGTACGAGCAATTCCTCGATCTGAAGACCGAGGATATCCATATTGGTCACCTCGATCATCTCAGTACGGAAGCTACCGTCCTCCCCAAGAGTGATATCTATGGTTAGTCTTACCTTCCGCATGCCATGACCTCCTTGTTAGTAAAGAACACAAACAATGTAGCACTTATACATTTTTTGTAAATATAAATATACATAATAAATCTAATTTATACTTTAAAAATAAATAAATATTTTATATATATTATATATTGTAAATATAAATTGACACAAAATGAGCCATAGTGTATAGTATAATATATGCAAGGAATTCTTATAAATGCAGGATTAGACGAAACAGAGGCAAAAGTATATTTGGCTCTTCTTGAACTTGGACCGTCTACTGTTTCTGGTATCACTCATAAGGCAGGTGTTACTCGTACATTAGGATATCATGTGCTTGAAAAATTATGTTGGCATGGACTTGCAGATGAGGTTTCATCTAAAAATAAAAAAAAAATATATACAGCCCGTCATCCGCATAGCCTCTTGCAGCATGTAAAAAATAAAAAAAAACAATGGGAGAGAAATCTGAGTTTAGTAGAAGAACACTTGCCAGATTTAGTTTCATTGTATAAAATTGCTGACAAGCCAGTGATTCGTTTTTGTGAAGGTGTCGAGGGGGTGAAAGAAATTTATTCTGAAACACTTGAGGCAAAGACAGAAATACTATCTTTTTGTGATATTGAAGGTTTTTGTGCCCCTGAGTTTAAAAATTGGACTCGTGAGTATAACCGTGAACGCACAAGAAGAAGAATTTTTGAAAGAATGCTTATGCTTGATACCCAATTTGGTCATGAGTGGATGGAAGATTATCAGGGATCTCTTAAATATAATAATTTTAAGTGGATTAGGTCAAAAGATCTACCTGGAATTCAAGATTTGGGTGGAGAGGTAAATATTTTTGATGAGAATAAAATTGTTATATTGCTTTTGAAGCCGCCTCATCGTATGGGTATATATATAGAAAGTAAGATATTAGCAAATTTGTTGCGGACTATGTTTGAACTTGCTTGGAAAAGTGGGATACTCGCTCGAACAAAAAGGAGAGTTATAAAAAAAACACGTAAAATATCCTAGAGTATTTTATTACTTAGTTAGTTTTGGATTAGAAAATAAGCCCTCATAGTTCAACGGATAGAACAGGCCCGTCCTAAGGGCAAAATGCGTGTTCAATTCATGCTGGGGGCACAAAAGTACACAATATCGTATACAAAAAACACTTTACATGCTTGTAAGTGTTTTTTGTTTGACATTTGTTTCACGTGAAACAAATAGGATTGAGAGTAACAAAGTAAAATTGGAAAGGATTTTAAAATATGACACACAAACATTAAGATATAGTAATTATTTTTTTGAATTTATCTCTTAGTTTTTTTTTTGTATTTTTTAATTTTAACCTTATATCTAGTTTGTTTCACATGGAACATTTTAGCTATTTTTATATATATTTTTATTTATATACTTTAAAATAAATAAATAATAATGTCGTACAATATAATAATACATAATAATTCATTTTTTAATCGCTAAGTCACCTGCCTAGAATTATAAAATGATGATATAATTGCAATAAAGTAACAAAAATAGGCAATATATTCATTATATAAAGTATGTTAAAAAAATTTAGTAAATGGATATTATTATTTTTATCTTTAACTCTAATTATTAACACCTTATCACATAGTTTTGATGGTGATCTTGGCTGGCATTTGCGTTTTGGCAAGCAAGTATTAACTGAAAAAACATTTCCATACCAAGACACTTACACGTGGTCTTTTGGAGGTAATGATTGGACAAATCACGAATGGGGTGGCGATATAATTTTTTGGCTGTTATATACCAACTTTAGCTATAGTGCCCTCATTTTGTTAGCTGGAATTTCAATTTGGCTAGCATTGATATTTAGTGTAAAAATTTTTTCAAAAAAGATAGAAATCAGCGATACGTTAATTATCGTTCTATTATCTCTTGTTCTTAATTTTATTCTCACTGTTCGTCTGGCAATGCTTAGCCCATTATTTTTTATATTAATAATAGTAACATTAGAAAGAACTGAAAAAAAATCTTACTACTATTGGCCCATACTATTTTGGATTTGGGGGGCAGTTCATGGTAGTTGGATATTGGGTTTTATCGCGATTGGAATATATCTTTTTGCATATTTAATAACTAACGTAATACCAAATAGATATTCGTTACTAATTGGCAAAAAAATGATTTGGGATAATGTTACAGCTGTCAAAATATCTATAGCAACTATTTTGTCTGCCTTAGCAATTACAATTAATCCGTATGGATTAAAAATATGGATTGAAATCATACACTATTTTACTGAAGGATATTTTAAACAATTCATAACTGAATGGTTGCCGAGTTACACTTATCCTATATTTATTTGGCCATTGATACTTGGGGCAACCGCTTTAGTTTTCATTGTCTGGGGACATGTCAAAAAAAAGCTTACGTTGGCTCAAACTTTGCTTTTTTTAGCAATATTTTACGCTACCTTAAGACACAAACGCAACAATTTGTATTTGATTATTTTGCTTGTCCCAATATTTTCAAATATTTTAAATCTAGCAATTGAACAGATAAAAAAACCAGTCAATAAAATACTAAGTAAAACATTGTTGATTATTACCATCTTCACATCAATATGTTTAATAATTTTTCAAATTAAAGACATTGATTGGACAGCTAATCCATTTCAAAATTCAAACGTGTTAGCACGTTATGGATTTCCTCAAACAGCAATTGAGTTTCTAAAAACAGATAACAAACAAGAAAATAGTAAAATATTTAACGAATTTTGGTGGGGAGGATATCTTAATTGGACTATGCCAGAAATACTAGTATTTCTAGATGGACGTGGTACTGCCACTTGGAAGATAAATACACAAGAAACATTATTCGGTGCTTATCGTCGCATCAAGTTTGAATCTGGTGGTCTAGAAGAATTAGAGAGAAATGGAGTTAGATACGTTATACTTGATCATAATTTTTCTGGATATGCTTTACCAAATACATTTGATAATTGGATGTTTGGAGAAAATTTAGATAAAATTTTTGCCCTTCCTCAACCTCATTTGGTATCAAGATTAGAGAGAAGCGAAAATTGGCAGTTGATTTATCAAGATAGGGTGGCATTAATTTGGAAAAATATAGCCATGCGTTAGTATTGTTTCATTTTTTTGGTCCTTTATATGTAAAGATTTATTTTTGGCGTATAACGTATTATATCGCTAAAATAAGACATTTTTATCTGCAAAAACTTGACACTTGAAATCTTTATTGCTATAGTGTGCGCACCTTTGGTGTTCATCTTATTATAGATGAATACACATCATTGTTTCGTCTAAATCTAGTACTTGTCTACGTGGTCGATGTCCTATGGGGCAGCGTAGACATACAAAGAGTATTGCATTTACACGAAGTTAATTTGGTTAGTTACGTTATGAAATATTATGAGTTGTTTTGTGTGTTGCCTGGCACTCTTTCCGAAGACGAGGTAGCACCAGTAGTAGAAAGTGTTGTACAGACTCTCAAGAGCCAAAATGCTCAAGATATATCTGTAGAACAGATGGGTAAAAGCAGACTTGCTTATCCTATCAAACAAATTCGTTATGGTTATTTTCACTCATTCCGTTTTCAGCTTGAGAGTGGAGATGTCGCGAAATTAGAAAGAAGTGTTCGATTACTCGAAAATATTCTTCGCGTAGTCATGCGTGTGTATGATCCCCGCACCAAAGCTACCTCTTATAAGCTTGCACAAGATCCTACAGCTTTGAGCGCACCACGATATGACCAGATGGAAGAAAAGAGATCTTTTGTTAAAGAGGAACCAAAACGTGAAGCAGCAAAGATAACAGAAGAACATAAGCCATCTGAATCACAACCTGCCATAGCTGAATCTGAACATAATGACGTTGTAGCTTCTGTAGAGACAAAAGAGGAAAAAACAGAAGATGCAGTGGAAGAAAAAGTTGTTCGCAAACCACGAGCAAAGGCAAAAGAAAAAATCAGTATTGACGATATTGACAAGAAATTGGATGAGATCTTGCAACAAGATATTGATAAAGTATAATAATATTATTACTTACTTAATATAATCTCTATGGATCTCAATCGTGCAACCATCCTAGGGCGTCTTACCCGAGACCCAGAAGTGCGCACTACGCCATCTGGTCAATCAGTAGCCAACATTGGTGTGGCGACAAATCGTGTTTGGACAGATCATTCTGGCACACGTCAGGAAAAAGTAGAATATCACAATATTGTACTATGGGGTAAGCTTGCTGAAATTGCAGGACAATATCTAGGAAAAGGACGACGTGTATATATTGAAGGTCGTTTAGAAACACGAGATTGGACAGGTCAGGATGGTGTAAAAAAATATCGTACAGAGATCATTGGCGACAACCTTATTATGCTTGATGGGCCACGCGGTTCAACGGGCGTAGGTATGTCTCGTGATGCTGTATCTGAAGCACCTGCTGATGCTCCAAGTGATGATGAGATCAAAGTGGAAGATATTCCATTTTAATAAATTATGATTATGAAGAAGAACGATGTCAAAAAGACAAAACAATGCTTTTTTTGTGTTAACAAAAATAAAGCAATTGACTACAAAGATAATGAAATGCTTCGTCGGTTTACCTCCTCATATATGAAGATACAACCACGACGCAGAAGTGGTCTATGTGCGAAACATCAACGGCAAATTGCACGTGCTATCAAGCAATCACGCATCGCAGGATTGCTCGCATTTGTACCGAAGTAATCACGTGAGCACTTCAGCATTGAAGTACTTAAACACCAGAAAATAAAAACACTGTCTGATGAAGGCGGTGTTTTGTTTTGGATTGATAGGTTGTTATTGGAAATAAAGGATGAAAATTGGTATACTACATGTAGATAAAAATTCTAAACTCTAAATCCTAAATAAATTCAAATTTTCCAATTATTCAGTTTGAAGCATTTGAATTTTATGTTTTGATATTGTCTAGAATTTAGAGTTTATGATTTGGTAATTTTTGTGTTATGTCTCTCGAAACTGAACAATCTGAACTTCGTCGTTCACGTGAAGCACAAGAGCGTGCAGTAGAGTCTCGTGAATCAAAAGAAAAAGAAGTAAGTGAAGACGTGAAAGCAGCGGCAACTATGGAGCGAGCTGATTTTTTGGTAAAAGAGGTAAAGGGCAGCAAACAACAAATTCAAAACATTATGTTGCATATGCAACAGGTCTTGCAAGCTATCACTGCATTACGACAACAGCTTCAGATTCAGACAGATGATGCTACCAATTCTGTTGAGCAAGATAAAGAACGTGTTGAAAAACTAAAAGAAAAAATCGCAGCTCACAAAGATGAATTGTTGAAAATGAAAGATGAACTGATTACTGCGCAAGCTGAACAAATTCGTGAAGGAGAAGGCGCGGGGATGAGTGATGAGAAGTTGCGTGAGCGAGCGCAGGAGATGGTGGAGAGGATAATGGAAGGAATAAAAAATTAGTTACTAGTAAAAGGTATAAAGTAGAAAGTATAAAGTCGTGAATTGACTTCAAAATACTTTTTACTTTCTACTTTTTACTTTCTACCCATGTCGCCTGTCAACAAAAATGCCTTTTCACTTATCGAAGCTGTTGTATCGATTGCTATTTTTGTGTTGTTTGCTTTGGGAATTTATGGTGGAACAGAGTTGGTATTCAAAATTGTATATGCATCACGTCTACGTATTTTGGAAAATGGTATACTCAATGAACAAGTAGAAATTATACGTAATTTGTCATTTCATGATGTGGGTATTGTGAATGGAAGCCCTGCAGGCTTGCTTACACGCACGGTGACGACGACACGCAATGGCATAGATTTTATTATCACGCGGACTATACGAAATATCGATGACCCATTTGATGGGACCGTGACTGGAGGCGGCGATCCTGGCGGTCATCTTGTAGAGCTATGTCACCATGGGAATACCATTGCTGTAGCAGATCCAGCAGTCCAAGCCCATCTCAATCACGGTGATACACTTGGACCTTGTGGTGGAGAGCCTCCACCATTTGATAGTAGTCCTGCAGATTATAAACTTGTCCAAATTGATATTATTTGTGCTCATTGTCAACAACAGAAACCATTGTCTATGGTCACGTATGTTGCTCCAAAATTTTTGGAGGGTGATCCTACACATGGGGCATTATTTATAGAAGTTTTTGATTCACAAGCTCAACCAGTACAAGGTGCTACAGTACATCTCGTATCTACATCTACTGACCCTACATACGATTTTACTGAAACTACAGACAATGATGGCATGTTGCGAGTTGTAGATTTAGCTGCAGGCACTACTGCGTACAGTATTAGTGTTACCAAAGATGGTTTTACCACCGATGGCACACTATTATCGAGTCCTGAGGTGCCAAATCCTACAAAGCCACTTGCCTCAGTTGTTGCCCAGGATGTGAGCGAAGTTAGTTTTTCTATAGATACTATTTCTAGTTTGGCAGTTTCGACTATAAATAACCTGTGTAGTTCTGTGGGGAGCGTATCCTTTTTCATACGGGGTACTGAACGTATAGGAACGAGTCCTGATGTATACCTTGTTGATGATATACTATCGACTGATGGATTGGGAGAATATTCTTTTGCGAATATACGATGGGATACATATTCTTTTGGCATTAGCGGCTATGATATTATTGGTTCTATACCAGATGTGCCTCTAGTGCTTGGCGCAGGAGTAAACCAAGAGCTTCAGCTTGTTGTTGGACCCAACACTAATAATTCATTGTTGGTTATCGTGCGAGGTTCAAATGACCAACCAATTTCTAATGCGTCGGTGCACGTAACATCCACTTCATTTGATGAAACAAAGGTAACAGGATTTGGCAGTGTGGGACAGACAGATTGGTCTGGTGGATCTGGACAAGGTGTGTGGAGTGATGAAACAAAATATTGGGTAAGCAATAGTGTTGATGTTTTGACAAGCCCTGGGGATGTTATGTTGACAGGGGCCGGAGGTGTTTATCTCTCTTCTGGTGAACTTGAATCTTCTATTATTGATCTTGGCACGCAAGCTAGCTGTGTGCAACTTGCATGGGAACCTGTTGCTCAACCTCCAGAAACAGGTGCAGATTCTCTTAAATTTCAAATTGCGACAAGCCCATCAAGCACTCTTGAAAGTTGGGATTATTTAGGACCTGACGGCACCAATGCTACATATTACACTGTATCAGATCCTCTTATACATGATATCCATGATGGAGATGAATTTTTTAGATACAAAGTATACTTAGAGACAGCAAGTACTACCTATACACCGCGTTTGTCAGACATGTCTCTTATCTACACCAATAGCTGTACACCGCCCGGACAAGTATATTTCGGAAATCTAGGCAGTTCACAACATAGTATTGTGGTAAGCGCACCAGGGTATGAGTCATATACTACCTCTGTGAATTTGAGCGGAGATACCAATGTGATTGTGCAGTTGTCAGAATCAGAATAATATATGATGTTTCCCAAAAACAATTTAAATGGTTTTACGATTATGGAAGCAATGGTCGTACTTGGCATATTTTCAATTATTTCATTAGGTGCAGCATCGTTTGTCATTCGCAGTAATAGAGATACTGCTATCATATGGGAGCAACTTGCAACACAGAGTGAAGGAAGAAAAGTTTTGCAAGAAGTGGTGAATGATACGCGCAGAGCAGAAGTGTCTAGTGTTGGTTCATTTCCTCTTGTTGCTGCAGGAGATTATTCTTTTACATTTTATGCAAATATAGATGAAGACTTATTGCGCGAGCGTGTACGTTTTTGGCTCAGCGGTACTACACTCAACAAAAGTGTGTTGAAACCAAGTGGCACGCCATTATCTTATTCTGGAGTTGAATCAACACTTGAACTTGCACACAATGTGGTCAATCAAAGTGAAGGGGTTCCTATTTTTACGTATTTTGATGAGGCATATACGGGTACACAAAATTCTCTCACTCAGCCAGTGTCGGTGACCGATGTACACGTGATTCGTGTACAGCTTGAACTTGAACGAGATCCAAGCAAGGCACCTGTGCCACTACATGTAGAGAGTACGGTACATGTGCGCAATCTTAAAACGAATTAAAATATAACACGTAACATAGATAGCGTAGCTGACAACTCGTAACCCAGATACCATAGCTGATTGATAATGTGTCATGTTATCTGAGTTATGGGTAATAAAATATATGCAGGTTAAAAAATGCTTACAATTTTTAAAAATATTTTTTCCATGCGAAAAGCGTGGCACCATGCTTATTTTTGTTATGGTTTTTGGTGCTATTGCATTTACCACTATCGTACTTGGGGTGAGTGGATACGCCTTATTTGAGCACCGAGCATCAATGCGTCTTCACAAGAGAGACATGGCTCTGCATATTGCCGAAGCTGGTATTAATTATTACAAATGGCATCTTGCACATAATCAGGAAGATTATTGGGATGGGACAGGCGGTGATGATGGCCCATACATTCATGAATATTATGACAAAGATGGCAATGTTATTGGATATTTTTCTCTTGAAATTGAGGAGCCATTGTCTGGTGCACACGTCGTCATCGTACGATCCACAGGATGGACCACTGTCCAACCCAGTTCAACACGTACATTGCAAGTTCGCCTTGGCTTTCCTTCGCTTACTGATTATGCGTTTGTGGAACAGTCAAACATGAGCTTTAGTCCTACGACACAGGTGCATGGCAAAGTCCATTCCAATGGGTTCATACAGTTTGATGGAGTAACTGATTCATGGGTGGATAGTGCACAGCCAAATGGTGTGTATGGAAATGGTGGCCCCACTGAATTTTGGCGTGATGAAATGCCCCCCAAAGATTTTTATGGGATTACTTCTGATTTGGAAGATATAGAAGAGCTTGCTGATAATGGTGGCATACATCTCAATTCTTCTGGTAAAGAGGGTTATCATTTGGTATTCAAAAATAATGGGACATTTGATAGGTATAGAGTAAGAACTCGCAGTTGTTATAATGGGCAAGGTTTTTATCTTTGGATATGGTGGATCGGTGAGACTCATTGTTATGACATAGGGACACAACAACTTCAGGGGAATTTTGCCATACCCTCGAATGGGGTAATTTTTGTAGAAGATAATGTATGGGTAGATGGCGTAGTCAATGGAAGAGTGACTATAGGAGCTGGGCGTTTTCCAGTCAGCTATGAAGAGATCTATATATCTGGCAATTTGACATATTATGAAAAAGGTTCTGATGATGTAATTGGTCTTATCGCACAAGGAGATGTCATCGTTCCTCGTAATGTTCCCAATGATATGGAGATAGATGCGGCTGCTTTGTCTCAGTTTCGTTCATTGGGCCGGCCTTATTATTATCAAAATATTAAAAACAGCTTGTTCTTTTTTGGATCACAGATTTCTTTTGAAGGAGGAGGCTGGAAACATGGCAGTCCTGTCGAGTCTGGCTTTGTGTATACCAATCATACATATGATGGCAATCTATTATACAATCCACCGCCCGGATTTCCTGTTGAGGCAACGTATGAGCTTATTTCGTGGGAAGAAGTAGAAACATAACACATAACTCAGATAGCATAACCTATTTGTGTATGGGTGACAGTGATTTTCATAAAAAATTGAAATTATATAGTCACGAGTTTGTTATGTATGTATATGATATTAGTGAACATTTTCCTAAATCTGAGCTGTATGGGACAGTGAGTCAATTGCGTCGAGCTTCAGTTTCAATTGTCCTTAATTATGTTGAGGGGTATGCTCGTTTTAAACCGAAGGTTAAATTGAATTTTTTTGAAATTGCCTATGGCTCGGCAAAAGAAAGTAAATACCTTATTTACCTTGCATTTAAAAGGAATTGGATTTCAAAAAATGAATATAAATTGGGCTTAGAGAAAATGGAAGAAATATCAGCTATGTTATGGTCCATTATAACAGGTATGCAAAAGAATGACGCATAACTCGCATAACATAAAACGTAAATGTTTGTGTCTTATGTTATTTGTGTTATGAGTTATGAAGCTGTTGGCTAAAAAAACAAAATTTTGCTATACTACAGGCTAGTGTTTAATGCAAAAAAATTATGCATAAAGTTCGTAAAGGAGTCATCACTGTGGCCGGTCTTGGTACACGATTTTTGCCTGCTACCAAAGCAATGCCAAAAGAGATGCTTCCTGTACTCGACAAACCAGTCGTGCAATACATTGTTGAAGAAATGGCAGCAAGTGGTATCACCGAGATTATTTTTGTGACAAGTTCTCAGAAACGTGCTATAGAAGATCATTTTGATCGGAATTTTGATTTGGAAGAACAATTAAAAAAGGTAGATAAACTGCATCATATACAAGATTTGATTGAATTATCCAAAAAGGTGCGGTTTTTTTATACACGCCAGAGTCAGCCGCTTGGCAATGGGCATGCGCTTCTATGCGCGCGTGAATTCATCGGGGACGAACCTTTTGCTTTTTCAGACGGTGACAGTATTATCGATGCCAAGACACCCGTGGTAAAGCAAGTTGCTCGTGTTTTCAATAAAGTAGGCGCATCTATCATAGGAGTACAACGCATAGAAGATAAACAGGCGATGACAAAGTATGGGAATGTATATTCAAAAAATTCGAAACTCGAAACTCGAAACTCGAAACTGTATAGAGTTGAAAAAATTGTTGAAAAACCCAGTATAGAAAAAGTCTCTCCACATGGCCTTATCATTGGTGGCATGCGGTATATCTTCACTAGAGACATATGGAGCTTTCTCGAAAAACAAAAACAAGGACGAAGTGGTGAGATATGGGTAGCTGACGCAGTGAATGCAATGGCACAGAAGAAACCGCTCTATGCGTATGAATATGAAGGACAGTACTTTGATACTGGAGACAAGATTTCTTTGTTGAAAACGTCACTTCATTTTGCGATGAAGGATAAAGAGACGAGGCACGAACTTCATCGGCTATTTAAAAATTGATATGAAGAGATATAATTTGTTGTACATATTAGGTTTATTCCTTATTTTCCCTTCCGTTGTCTCAGCTGCCGGTCGTTGTTGCTATTAT
>DMXO01000004.1 GCA_003482855.1 Candidatus Magasanikiibacteriota bacterium | reverse complement strand
AACAAGAAAAACAGGATGCTTTGCAAGAAGAACAAGGACCACAACCAGTAGATGTGGCATCAAGTGCACAAAATATTGTGCCTAATGAGCAAACTCCAAATATCCAACCTGCTACTACTCAATCACAAACACAAAACAATAATGGAGTACCGCGAACGCAAGGAAAAAGGAAAAGAGATGAGGAATCAAGACGTAACGCAAAAAAAGCTAAATACGCTCCAAAAGATAGAGGCAAACAAGAAATGGCAAACAAAACCATGCCCTCTAAAAACAATAATGGAAAAGATGACAGTAGTACTACAAAACAAACCTCAGATGCACCACAAGAACAGCCACCAGAACCAGAACAAAATCCTGATACGACACAAGATACTGTGCCTGGTGAAGAACCACCAATGCAGGAAGGTGAGGAAGGATTAAATCCTAATGAAACAAAAGAAGGGCAAGAAGAACCACAACCAGCAGACGCAACACAAACCGCACCCCAAGATGCTACGCCTGACAATCAAGCCCAAGTTAACCAAAATGGTGAAGCTGGAGCACCTACAAACGGACAACCACCAGACGGAACTGAGGGACAAGGGCAAGAACAAGGACAACAGAAAGAAATACAAGAGAGAGGTCTTGCTACACAGGCATATAATCGGTTACGGCATTGGGATGACATAAATGAAATTGATGATGAATTGGAAAAAAATAAAAAAGATAAAATTAAAAAAAAGAAAGAATTAGACAAAATACAAGAAGAAATAGGAGACAAAGAAAAAAAACTCAAACTCATCAAATTGGCACGATTTGGATTACTTGTCGCTATTATCCTTCTTGATATTATTGCTTTTTTGTTAATCATCACCATTATTCTTGCATTTTTAGGGGGTATGCTTGCCTCCGCGACTTCATGGATGGGCTTTGTGCGCAACTCTATGAAAATTCCTATGGAAGAATTGGAAGAAGAACTGGAACCTAAAATAAAAGAAAGAAACCAAAAGAAAAAAGAATTAAAAGAATTAAATAAACAAACAAAAAAACTCAGCAGAGAAAGAAGAATGCTTATAAACCAGTCAGTATTTGATCAGGGTGATCCACGAAAAAAATAAATACTATATATACTATTAAACAAGCTTGTATGGACAAAAGACGTCTCGTATATGCAGGAATATTTCTGCTTATATGTATCCTTCTCGGATACGCCATATACCGTGTATTTTTTTATAAACCAAAGCCACAAATACCTACTGGCACTACGAGTGGTCAACAGGGTCAATTTCCTGCTGTCGGAGAAGGTAAAACTCCTGGTCAAATTACCACAGGACCAAGTGGACTCCCATCGAGTGGTACAAGGACAACAACACCAGGAATGACCACTACAGACACTACAGGTCAACGGCCGACTGGCGTGGTAGACACTATCACTGACAAACCACTCGTAAACAAAATCACCGATATAAAAACCAAGAGCGCAAGCGCATCCAAAGATGGCGGCGCACGATTTTATAACGAACAGGATGGTCATTTCTATACCATAGACAGCCAAGGAAACGCGAGACTTCTCAATGACAAAGTATTTTACAATGTAGACAAAGTAACATGGTCACCGGCAAATAACGAATCTATTGTTGAATATCCAGATGGGGCAAATATATATTTTAATTTTGATACAGGAGAGCAAGTTACCTTACCATCTCATTGGGAAGAATTCAGCTTTTCAGGGGAAGGTGGACAAATAGCTGCAAAAAGTATGGGGTTAGATCAAGAAAATAGATGGCTTATTACCAGTGACCCCAAGGGAAACAACATAAACCTTATAGAGCCCATGGGAGAAAATGCATCAAAAGTAATTATAGACTGGTCTCCTGCTAGACAAGTCGTAGCGCTATCAGCTACAGGTGAAGCGCAAGGATCAAATCGACAAGAAATATTGCTTATTGGCCTCAATGGTGAAAATTTCCGCTCGCTCACTATCGAAGGAAGAGGTCTCCAAGAACAATGGTCACCCGAAGGAGACAAGCTATTACATAGCGTGTATAGCGGCCGAAATGACTACAAACCTGAACTGTGGATCACCGATGCAACACCAGATACTGTTGGTGAAAATAGAAGACCACTCGGTGTGAATACATGGGCAAACAAATGTACTATGGCTGACGACCGATACGCCTATTGTGGTGTGCCTGATTCACTTGAGACAGGAGCCGGATTCGCGCCACAGATGGCAGACAACGTACCAGATAAACTATTCAAGATAGACACAGTAACAGGGATAAAAACACAAATCTCACTTGAAGGGCTATATACGGTCGACTCTATATTTACGAGCGAAGACGGCTCTACATTATATTTCACTGACAAAAGTCAAAATGGCCTCTTCACTATACCCCTAAAATAAACTATATGCTGTCTACCAAAAAAATGCTCATCGTTTTCATCCCTGCAATCTGCATCGTGGCATTGGGTATGTACGTGAGGATACTACAATACGAGCCACTATATCCGGACATAAACCCAGAAGAATTTGAAAATCAAACAGGAGAATTCCTTATTCCTATTTTACCAAACGATCCAGTCATAGGTGATAGAAAGGCTCCTATCACTCTTGTTGCATTTGAAGACTTCGCATGTCCTGCGTGCCAACAACAATCAACGATACTCAATAACGTATTGCAAAAACATCCAGGAAAAATAAAAATCATATGGAAAGGTCTCCCTGTTTCAGAGTTCCCCTATTCTTCAACGCCAGCACATCACTATGCCTATTGCGCGAATTTACAAAATAAATTTGATGAGTTCAAAGAACTTGCATTCACCAATTCAGATAATCTGTCCTCAAATACCCTGACAAGCATATCAGGAAATATGGGACTTGATACAGAAAAATTGCAAACATGTCTCGAATCAACAGACGTTGAATTGTATACACAAAATACACAACAAATCGCACAGATTCTCAATGTCCAAGCAGTCCCTACATTTTTTATAGACAACAAACAGATACAAAATCCAACGAATGAAGCAGGGTGGGAAGCTTTACTTAATCTGTAACTATGCATATGCATAAACAAAATCGGGCACTATATATAATCATAAATATTTTCGTGATAAGCATATGGCTATTGCCTTATACGGTGCTGGCAATCGGCTCTACACCACTTGGAGAAAAATGCTCAAATGATTCTGATTGTGCCACCAATGATTGCGAAGATAGTGCTCTTGATTTGCCTGATGATGATTTTTGCGTGTGCAATGATAGTATTGATTGCGTACAAAAATATGGAGATCAGACAACAGATCCTATGGGAACAAGTTGGGCATGTACAGACAAAGATGATGATATTTATTACAATCTTCACTATTGCGTAGACACCAAAGGAGATACTGAAGAAAGCAATGACGAAATCAAAAATCCTCTCACTGGAAATACTGATCCTGAGGTAAAAAAGGCTATGGAAAAATTCGGTACGCCCGGTATCATAGATGTACTCACCAATTCAGAAGGTACAGTACAAAAATTTCAAAGCGAAATAAGCCAGATGATGTCCAAGCCACAACCAAAAATAAATATACCTGGGGTCAATTTCTCAGATATAGACATCAAAAAAATGATAAGTACCGATGTACAAGGAAACACCTGGCTCAATATACCTTTTTTGGGAGAATATATATCATCTATATATAAATATGCCATGGTCATTGTTGGAGTCTTGTCGGTCATTGCTATCATGGACGCAGGCACCGTATGGCTCTTGCGTGGAAGTAGCTCAGAAGGCAAACAAGAAGCACAAAAAAAACTAGTAATGGCTATCACAGGGCTCATCATTACTGCGGTATCATACGTACTTCTCTACACGATAAATCCTAATCTGGTTGAATTCAGAAGTCTCCAAGTACTCTACATAAAAAACCCAAATGACTTGCACGATGCTGATTCAGAGACATTCTCAGATGTCTTACCCCCTCCATGCAAAAAACCAAATAATCCATCCGCATACGCCGGCTTTGGAGTCAACGGGGTCGGCACTCTCGATGAATATGCATGTGGCACTCGAGACCTGAGCAAAGTAAAATACTTGGTCATTCATGAAGGGGGACGAGATGGAGCAACTGTTGGAATACTCAAGAAACGCGGATTATCCACCCATTACGTCATCAAGACAGATGGGACGGTCACGCAGGTCGTGGGACTAGAAAAACGTGCATATCATGCTGGTGCAATAAATGGAGAATCTATAGGCGTAGATTTGGAAGCACAGCCAGGATGTAGTGCGAGTGTCAAATGCACACTCAATCCAACATGCCTTGAAAAATGTTTTTATTCACCAGCCCAATATGATGCACTCAATAAACTCATAGATTTCGTCTCTGCGCGTACAGGTATTGTGCGAGATGATGCGCACATTATCGGGCATTGCCAAGTATCTGGGACAGACCACGGTGACCCTCGAAAATTCGATTGGAAGCTTCTTGGATTTGATCCTTGCAAACATAGGAAAGATTGTGGAGAGAGCGGATACAAAGCATGTATCAAAGCATGGGGTCCAGGAAATGCATATAGTGATGAACCAAAAGATGATTCAGATCCACAAGGATGCTGTATCTTGGACGAGGAAGGTAAAGAAGTGAAAGCACCAAAAAAGAAAAAGGATTGCTACGCAATGAAAAATGTAAAAGACTTCCTAGAAATGTCATGCCCTCTTGATTCTAGTGGGGGTGACGCCATGAGTAGTGAAGACGGAGGAGGCGCCTTCCAATAGTTAGTTCTATGTCTAAAAATAATTCGACAATTTTTATTTGTTCAAACTGCGATGCACAGTTCACCAAATGGGCTGGCAGGTGTTTGGAATGTGGTAAATGGGGCACAATAGAAGAGTCAAAAATAGAAAGTAAAAAGTTGAAAGATGATGACAAAAATTATGCACCAACTAAAACTACAACATTGAATGAAATAAAATCAGGAAATGTAGAACGGACAAAAACAAACATCTCTGAACTTGATCGCGTACTTGGTGGAGGTATTGTACCAGGAAGTTTAATTTTGCTTGGCGGCGAACCTGGCATTGGCAAATCAACGCTTGCACTCCAACTTGCGACATCTGTCTCCCCCACTTTATACATCTCTGGAGAAGAGTCTGTGGAACAAATAAAACTCCGCGCTAATCGACTGGAAATATCAAATATCAAAATATCAAAATATCAAAATATCTCTCTCGCCAATGAAACTGACGTTGATTCAATTTGCGCCACAATAAATGCAAACAAACCTTCGCTCGCTATCATTGACTCTATCCAAACTGTCTACTCAGATGAAATACAAGGTGAACCGGGAAATGTAAACCAAATTAGAGCATGCACAACAAAATTACTTACCTGTGCAAAGTCGAGTAATACTGCAATCGTCATTATCGGACATGTAACCAAAGATGGCACGGTCGCAGGCCCGCGTACATTGGAACATTTAGTTGATACAGTCCTCTATCTCGAAGGAGACAGATTTCATAATCATAGAATTTTGCGCACAATAAAAAATAGATTCGGTGCAACAGACGAAGTCGGCATCTTTGAAATGGTAGAACGTGGTCTACGAGCTGTAGAAAATCCAAGCGCAAGCTTCCTCGAAGAACGCGGAGAAAATATGCCTGGCAGTGTAATCACCTGTCTCATAGAGGGCACACGTCCTTTGCTCGTAGAAATCCAAGCACTCGTGAATAAAACAAGCTTTGGCTATCCAGTACGCAAAGCAAGTGGTTTTGATTTGAATCGTTTGCATGTATTGGCTGCCGTGCTCCAAAAACGTGCTGGCCTCAACCTGGCACAATATGACATTCATATAAACGTCGTCGGAGGCATTAGCGCAGATGAACCAGCAGTAGATTTGGCAGTATGTCTGTCTATCGCAAGTTCATACAAAGACAAAGCGCTTGGCAAAGATCTCGTTGTGTTTGGAGAAGTTGGTCTCGGTGGTGAAGTACGCAGTGTTTCTCAGATCGAAAAAAGAATAAAAGAATGTAATAATTTGGGAATGAAACGTGTGATAACACATATCACTAACCTAAAACCTAATACCTATAACCTCAAGATGATTGATGTAAAAAATATTCAAGAATTAATAAAACATACATAAAATTCAAAGATATATGAGAGACATCCCAACACCAGGTGTACATGATGTCAGACAACCAAAAGAGGTATCAAGAGAATTATTGGGTGGAAAAGTAACCCTATTTTTTGCAGACGGCAAAAATCCTGTAGAACTTGGTCCTGATATGGAAGACATCTCAGAATCACTTGATTTTGCACTTGCAAAATTTTATCGAGAGAATGGAAACATTTTTGGAAAAGGTAGACGAGAAGCGCAAGTGATGGCCGCCAGATGTAATGTTGCCACCCAAAAATTTGGTGAACAATTAGGAACAGGAGACGAAGATGAAGAATCATTTCTTGACGAATTCCCCGAGACAAAATATTTTGATGTCCGCAGTGAAGGCCCATTCAAAGAACATTACGGTGATTTTCATAGTATCGGCATGATAGTTACTCCTCGAAAAAAAGAGGGCGGATTTGATTTTGTAGCTATAGATCTTACACACAATGCGGTCTCACGTGATCTACCACGTGCTACTATCTTTTGTGCAACCAGTGAAAAAGATGTGTACGATGCTTTGCAAACATATTATGGTGGCAGGGGGGGGTGGAAAGCAAACTATGTCCTCATGCCCGAAAGAATAGGACATACAAAGGACGAACGCCAGCCATATCTTTATTTAGATGATGAGAGCGCTACACAAACCATGACAGAAGGTGTGTAAGACTACTAAGACTATTCTAAATGAACATGTCCTTCCCACTCTTCTACCCTCTTTCTTAGGCCTGGATATTTATCAAAATCAATCCCACGCGCGACCTCTCGCGCGATTTTTATAATATCTTGATCTTTATATGTTGCAAGCTTAAAATTCATCATACCACTTTGGGCTACGCCATATACTTCTCCAGGCCCTCGCTGTTCAAGATCATACTCTGCCACTTTGAATCCATCTGTTGTCTTTTCAAAATAAGATAGTCTTTCTTTTACTTTTTCTGTGTCACTATTAGTGAAAAGAAAACAATATGACTGGTGCGAACTTCTGCCAACACGTCCTCTGAACTGATGCAACTGCGCCAAACCAAATGCTTCTGCTCCTTCTATCATCATAACGCTTGCATTCGGGATATTGACACCCACTTCAACGACTGATGTAGACACCAAAATATCCAATTCCCCTTTTGCAAACTTTTTCATGGTATCATCTTTTTCTTTTGAAGGCATCTTACCGTGCAAATATCCAATTTTTAGATCGGGAAAAATATATTTAGATAACTTTTCATACTCATGTAATACAGATTTTTTTTCGGTCGTATTCGAAATTCGAAATTCGAAATTCGAAATTGTAGATATTCCTATATCTTCTCGTACACTTTTTTTATCAGGTTCACTCTTCTCTGTGATAAGCGGGCATATTACAAACACCTGTCTCCCTTGTTTCACTTGTCCGCGAATAAACGCATACGCCTTATCTCGATTGTGTGGATCTACAAGTCGTGTCATTACTGGCTTTCTATCTTTTGGCATTTCGCGAATTATAGACAAATCCAAATCACCATATAACGTAAGAGCGAATGAACGCGGAATAGGGGTGGCTGTCATGGACAAAAAATGAGGCATAAATTTTTTATCTCCTGTTTTTTCTTTAATTATTTTTCTCTGCTCAACACCAAACCTGTGTTGTTCATCTACAATCACTAGCCCTAATTTTTTAAATTGCACATCTTCTGTCAAAAGTGCATGAGTTCCAACAATAATATCAACTTCCCCATTTTTAATATAATCTACCACATTTCGTTTTGAAATTTTATCATTATTTGAAAATTGAAAATTGAAAATTGAAAATTCTGACCGCGTTAGAACCCCCACCTTTACTTTATCCCCAAGCAACTTCGAAAGTGACTCATAATGTTGTACTGCCAAAATCTCGGTTGGAGCCATTATTACACCTTGGTACCCATTAAGTGCAGTATTATATAGTGCCATAGCCGCGACAACTGTTTTGCCAGACCCCACGTCCCCCTCAAGTAGTCTATTCATTGGTTCTTTTTTCTCAAGATCTTTAATTATTTCCCATACAGCAATCTTTTGATCTTTAGTCAATGTAAAAGGAAGTGAACTTACAAAATCTTTTATTTCCTTCTCTTGAAATAAAAAGTTAGGAGCAACCGATCTTTTTATACTTTGTCTCATCATCTCCGCACGCAATTGCAATACAAAAAGCTCATCAAACTTAAGCCGTCTCTGTGCATATGCAAGTTCATCTTGAGACTCTGGAAAATGAATGGCTCTTAGCGCCTCGGGGAGAGACATCATGTCTACTCGTTCCAATACATCATTCGGCAACCATTCTTTTACTTCACCAACTGCCTGCATAGCCTGACTCATAAGAAATCTGATTTGTTTGTGAGTAATACCTGTAGTAAGTGAATACATGGGAACAATGCGAGCTGTATGCGTCGTATCTGAACCTCGAACTTTCTCATAGCTCGGCGATATCATCTGAAATCCAAATATATCAGATTTCACTTTACCTGAAAAAAATACTTCTTCTCCAGCTTTCAATAACTTGGATATGAACGGCTGTCCAAACCAAACAATACGTAAACGTCCAGTCTCGTCAACGACGACTGCCTCAGTAATCAATTTCCGTTTGCGTGGACTACGTTTACTAGCAATAAGTTCAACCTTGCCACGAACAGTCACTTCCTGATTCTCTACCAAATCACGTATGTCTACCACATGGCTATAGTCTTCATATCGAAAAGGAAAGTAATTAAGCAAATCATCTACAGTCTCAATACCAAGATGCCGTAGTCTTCGCTCAAGCACGGTGCCTACTCTGTTGAGTTGTGATACTTTTGTGTGTAATTTCATAATACTTTTCTATTTTAACACAAAACCTCCCTGTGGGGGAGGCTGCGTAGTGCACCCGCGAAGAATCGAACTTCGATTACAAGATCCGCAATCTTGTGTCCTATCCGTTGAACGACGGGTGCATAAAACCCACATACTATACTACAAAAAAAAGAAATCGTCAACATCCGATTTCTTTAAACTTTATAAATTTATGAACTTTTAGACTCTAGTGTAGCTGCCACTTACGACCAAGCATATCACTTAACGGTTCTTCTTCTTTTTCCAAATTTTCTTCTACAAACTCACGCAATGTACTTCGTATTGCATTTGGATCTTCATCCATAAGTGGTATGCGCAATGTGGGACGAGTAGCACTCAATGTCTCAATAAAAAGTACTTTGATCTCTGGCGGATTATAGATAATATAGAAGTCACTTAATTCTGAATACAAATAAAAACGATTATTTACAATCAAACCAAGTTCAGTGATCTTGAAAGGGATAATAATTGGCTCTTGATGGGACTGAAGAAAAATGATAACCGCAAACAAAACAATGACAAGAGCAAACAGAAAATTACTGGTAATGATAGCGTAAACTACAAAACCAATGCCCAATACAGACATGAGAATATACCATGCTCGATTACGGTTATGTTGTTCATACTCGGGGACACTCCATTCATGAAGCGTATTTCCGACAAGTACTTCATCATTGATTACTCTTGGCATATAAAAATGATTAAAATATAGAAGGAAAAATCTGTGGACCTGAGAGGATTCGAACCTCTGACTTCTGCAATGTGAATGCAGCGCTCTAACCAACTGAGCTACAAGTCCCCTCAATCCAATATGTATAGTATACACAAATGCAACCAGACAGACAATAGACAAAAGATTGTCAAAACGAGTTATATCTAGTATAATTATCACTATACTATGGAAGACCATCACATCAATTTTTTGCACAAACAACCTAATCAAGAATTGCCAAAGAAAGGCCGCAAAAAGTGGATCTTTTTATTATTGATAAGCAGTGTACTAATTATACTCACTATATCGGGATACGTATCCGCAAACAAAGACCGATTTCTCAATCCCCTTGATTATGATCCGGTAACATTGGAACCAAAAAAACCGGATGGATTACTCAAAAAACTAACCTATCTTGTATTTCGCAAAGACACAGAATTAGAAGGACAAAAAAATGACCAAATCAATGTACTTCTCCTCGGTATGGGAGGGCCTGGGCATGATGGCCCCTATCTCACTGATACTATCATGATTGCAAGTATCCGACCATCTGAAAATAAAGTAGCTCTCATATCTATTCCACGCGACCTAGGTGTAAAAATAGCAAACTATGGTACACAAAAAATAAACCACGCCAATCATTTTGGTGAAATGGAAAAAGAAAATTGGGGGGCTGCGTTTGCGACCGAAGTCATTTCAGAAACATTTGATATAGACATCCCCTACTATATTCGTGTTGATTTCAAGGCATTCGAAGAAATTATCGATGAAGTAGGAGGTGTACGTGTGTCGGTAGATCGTTCATTTGTTGACTATATGTACCCAGCTCCCAATGATCTGTACCAAACCATTTCATTCACTGCTGGCCCGCAAACAATGGATGGACAGACGGCATTGACATTCGTACGGTCACGACATGGCAATAATGGTGAAGGATCTGATTTCGCTCGTGCAGCGCGTCAACAAAAAGTAATCCTTGCACTCAAAGAAAAGATGCTTTCCTTCGGTACACTCACCAATCCCGTAAGAATCAAAAAAGCCATGGATGCACTCGAACGCCACATGACTACCAATATGGAATTTGATGAGATACTGAGCCTTGTGCGTATTTTACGTAACCTCAATACTGATCAAATTACCACACTCGTGCTTGATAATGGGCCAGAAGGATACCTCGTAAATACAACAGGAGCAAGTGGGGCATTTTTGTTGACACCACGTACGGGCAATTTTGATGAAATTAAAAATGCAATACAACATATTTTTGATGAAGATACTGTCACCCAAAAAGCAGATACGACCCCACTCCAAGAAAAACCTTCGCTTGACTGGGCAACTATTGAAATCCAAAATGGCACATGGCAAGCAGGACTTGCCGCGCGAGTGAAGCAACGTCTAGTTGATGAGGACTTCTATATTGAAGACGTAGGTAATACAAATCCAGAATACAAACCATTTATTCAGAGTGGCATATACAAAATATCTGACAAAGACTCACTCGAAGTAATGCAAGCGCTCCAAGCAGAGCTACATATGCCTACCAAAGAAGATCCACCCGAGGGCATCACCAGTACTGCCACGAGCACTGATATTCTTATTATATTAGGAGACGATTTTATAGAATAATAAATGACCAGACAATCATATGACGAGACAACCAATTGGACAACACCTGCCGACTATCGTGCTAGTTGGTAGAGCAAATGTAGGAAAATCGACTCTATTCAATACACTCATAGAGCAAAAAAAGGCAATTGTATCAGATATTGCAGGCACGACTCGAACGAATAATGAAGGCATTTCTATATGGAGAGGCAAAGAAATTCGTATTATAGATACAGGTGGATTTGATAATGCACAAAATGAGGCTTTCGCAGATCAAATTATAGAGCAAGACGGGCGCGCTCTCAAGGAAGCAGATATCATCATCATGGTAGCAGATCTCAAAGTGGGCGTCCTCCCCCAAGAAAAAGATCTAGCACGTTCTCTGAAAAAACGTTACCCACACACGCCGATCTTCCTCGTACCAAACAAAGCAGATAGCAAAAAAATAGAATTGAATGCCGGTGAAAAAGAATGGATGAGTTTGGGATTAGGGCAACCATTGCCTGTATCCGCTGCAAATGGTAGAGGTATTGGTGACCTGCTTGATATTTTGTATACTGAACTAAGAAAGCAGCCTATACGACCCAAAAAAACAAAGACAGAAAAAAAAGAAGAAATTAAAATAGCTCTCATAGGTAAACCAAATGTAGGGAAATCATCTCTATTCAATAAACTCATCGGACAAGAAAAAGTAATCGTGAGTGACATAGCTCATACCACACGTGAACCACATGACACGACTATAGAATATACACACGAGTCAAAAAAACATACGTTCACTTTCATTGACACAGCTGGCATTAGACGAAAATCAAAAGTGGCCGGTGTCCTAGAACGAGAAGGTATATCAAGAAGTATCAAGACAGCAGAACAATCAGATATCATCCTACTTGTACTCGACGGCAAAGAGTCAATCGCGTCTCAAGATATGCAACTTGGCGGATTAATTGAACGCAGAAGCAAAAGTGTCATTATTCTTATCAACAAATGGGACTTGACCGAGGATAATTCAGATGCATTTCGAAATGATGTAAAAAAAATGGTATATGCACATCTCCCTCACTTAGATTTTGCTCCTATTTTATTTGTAAGCGGTAAAACTGGATATCGAGTAAATCAAATATTTCCACTCATTGTCCGCATTGCACAAGCGCGTCATACAGAGATTCCTCGAAATGCACTAGGTAAATTTATTGAATGGACGACTAAACAACACAAGCCATCACGCGGCAAAGGTACACGTCAACCAAAAATTATTGGCTTGCAACAAATACACAGCAATCCCCCTATATTCGAGATGGTCATAAAATATAGGACTTCTATACATCGGTCATACGTGAACTATATAGAAAATCGCTTACGTGAAGAATATAATTTTATTGGTACCCCTATCGTCATCAAGCTCACCAAGATGAAAAAATAGTATGAAACTCATTGTCGGGCTCGGTAACCCAGGAAAAAAATATGAGCGTACACGTCACAATGTTGGTTTTGTCGTACTTGATGCATTATACGAAAAACTATCTACATATGGTATTAACCAGTGGGAATTAAGCAAAAAATTTAATGCTCAAATATCCGGTTGTACTATAAATGCTGATAAGATTGTGTTATGTAAACCCATGACGTACATGAATAATTCTGGCGAATCAATTGGCATTATCATGAACTTTTATAAACTCACGCACAAAGATCTTATTGTTGTGCATGATGACAAAGATATCCTACTTGGGGAATCCAAAATACAAACTGACAGGGGTGACGCGGGACACAATGGCATCAAATCAATCATCAGTCATATTGGCACAAAGGATTTTACACGCATGCGTATAGGCATTGCTTCAACTAACAAGAAGAAGATGGCAGACATTCCTACATTTGTTTTGAACAAATTTGGTATCTTAGAAAAAAAGAAAATAGAAACAGTCATCGATGATGCCATCACAGAACTCTTACGACTCATCTCATGAAAAAAGAAATACTTCTCTCCTACTTCCCCAAGATTACTATCAAACGTTACCGAGAATTACTCGGTATTTTTTCATCGTTAGAAGAAGCATGGGATGCAGAATTTGATGAACTCAAAAAGATGAGATGGGATGACAACCTCATCCACGAATTTCTCACATGGCGAGAAAAAGTCGATGAAGAAAAGATACAAACTATATTAGATCATGAGGGTATTCATTGTATTACGCTAGATATGGAAGAATATCCTGAACTACTCAAGCACATATACGATCCTCCATTTTGTATTTTTGCCCGCGGTACATTAAAAAATAATTTCAATCTTGCAGTTGTGGGCACGAGAAAATATACTCCCTATGGCAAGCAGGCTACTGAGGAACTCATTGCCGAGTTAGCACCAAAGGGTATCACCATTGTAAGTGGACTCGCATTTGGTATTGATAGTATTGCTCACGAAGCAACACTCCTCCACAATGGGACTACCGTGGCAGTACTGGGTTCGGGTATCAATCGTCATCATATATATCCACGCGCACACCAAGAATTATCTAAAAAAATAATTACACATGGAGGATCTATAATTTCAGAATATCCACCGGGTACATTACCCAACAGTTTCACGTTCCCCCGAAGAAATAGAATCATAGCGGGTATGTCTCTGGGGACACTGGTCATAGAGGCTCCAGAAAAATCAGGAGCCTTAATCACTGCTGAGTGTGCCATGGAAAATAATCGAGAGGTGTTTGCTATCCCCCACAATATCACATCACGCACTGCTACAGGACCAAACAATCTCATCAAAACAGGAGCAAAATGCGTCACAAAAGCACAAGATATTATCGACACACTCAACTTGCAAGATATCAAGGAATATGTTACTAATAAAGAAGTTTTACCCGATTCTCCCACTGAAGCGCAGATCCTTCCACATCTTTCAAGAGAACCGATACACATAGATGAACTTATCAAAAAATCAAATCTCAATAGCCAGACTGTCAACAGTGCTCTTGTCCTTATGGAAATGAAAGGAAAAATACGAAATTTAGGGGGAATGATGTATGTGCTTGCGCGTTAAATACAAACCAATAACTATAAACTAACTCCAAATTCCCAAAGATATATGATCTAACATATTTAAAGTCTTAATAATCAGTTAATATTTAACTAATATATTTTATGCAAAAAGAACGTATCAAACAATTTGCTTTCTTGGCGCTATTCATCATTCTTGGCTTTCTTGCCATGCAAGTGCCGTTTAGCAAAATTATCGGTTCTAATCTAAAATTTAATCTTTTCGATTTCTATGGTCCTATTGTCGGTGGGTTTGTCGGTTCTACAATAGGCGCGGTGATTGTTCTTATCATGCAGCTAATCAATTGGGCGTGGCATGGATTCACAACTGACGCAGCCACACTTATACGTTTTCTTCCTGTTTTGTTCTCTGTGTTATATTTTGCCCATAAATCCAAATGGACACTCCTTGTACCAACTATATGCATGATAGCCTTTTGGGCACATCCAGAAGGGCGTATAGCGTGGACATACACATTATATTGGTTTATACCGATTGCCATGTATTTCCTACATGAAAAATTTATATTTGCCCGTGCTCTTGGAGCTACATTTACTGCACATGCTGTTGGCGGAGCATTATGGATCTGGGTATTTAATATGAATGCATCACTATGGATAGGACTTATTCCTATTGTATGGAAAGAACGTGGACTTATGGCAATAGGCATTACACTTACATTCCTTTTATTTAATTTCATTCTAAAAACAATCAACGAAAAAACAGCTATCAAACTTCCTTTTATTAAACTTCACCTAAAATTCAATCTCAATACAAAATAACCTAAGTACACAATAAAAATGATCACTGATCCCTTCTTGATCAATGGTCATTTTTTATCTGCTTAGATGTAAATTCTGCTTATCACAATATGAATTTCAACGAGGCATACAATTATATCATCTCTCTTAGCAACCTCCCTCGCAAAGAATATATGACCGACCCGCGCCACTGTGGGTGGTATCTTAAACGTCTCCAATTTTTCTTGGATATTTTGGGAAATCCGGAACGCAAAATCCCTCACTATATTCACGTCACAGGTACTAGTGGAAAAGGATCAGTAACTGCCTACATGCATTCTATTCTCCATGCTGCAGGTAAAAAAGTGGGATCTACATACTCCCCCCACCCGACGTGCATTATTGAACGATGGAAAATAGGGAATAAATTCATGACCAAAAAAGAATTTACTGAACTGGTGGAATATATCAAGCCAAAGCTTGATGAATATACTGCTACGACTCCCTACGATGCACTTTCCTTTTTCGAAATAACTGAGGCAATTGGATTTTTGTATTTTACAAAACACAAAGTTGATTGGGCAGTACTTGAAGTCGCCTGTGGCGGACGCTATGATGCAAGTAATATTATCCCGTGGAAAGATATTGCGGCCATTACCAATATTGGATTAGATCATGTGGGGCTTATTGGGAATAATAAATCAGAAATTGCGTATGAAAAAGCAGGAATTATCAAACGTGGATGCACATTTTTTACTACTGAGAAAGAAAAGCGCATTATTGACGTCCTCACCAAAGAGGCAAAAAAATATTTAGATATTAAAGATATTAAAATATTAAATATCCCAATATCCCAATATCCAATATCCAATATCTCTCTAAGAGGTGCAGACTTTTCTTATCTCAACCAATCATATCATCTCCCCACTATCGGCAATCACCAAATAAAAAACGCCATCCTCTGCATTGAAATTGCCAAACATATTGGGATATCCGAACAAGCAATCAGGCAGGGTCTTAAACATGTATATCAACCGTTACGCATGGAAATCGTTTCTCGTAGTCCCCTAGTCATCCTTGATGGCGCCCACAATCCTGACAAAATGAAAACAACGGTCAGCACAATAAAAAATATCCCAATATCCCCCCGCCTGCCATCGCTACGCCCAGGCGTTGCGGGCAGGCAATATCCCAATACACATTTTATCGTCGGCTTCTCAGGTGACAAAAATATTCCAAACATGATCAAACAACTTTCAACACTAAAACCTATTTCAATCGCCGTCACTCGCAATACAACCAATCCTTTCCGCAAGGTAGCAGATTTACAAAATGTAACAAAACAATTCAAAAAATTACTTCCAAAAACTAAAATTAAACTATTCCTCGATCCTCACGATGCATTAATCTGGACAAAAAAAATAGCCAAGACACATGATATCATCTTGGCTACTGGATCTATTTTTGTCAGTGGAGAACTTCGAAAAAAAATTTAACGCTTATACATTGTTCGTGACCAATACGTAATCTTTGGATTTTTATCATTCGGGTCAGCCGGAGGCGACACACCATCATTATCAAAATCATTATCATTGCGATCTCCTTTTTTGGTAGTATAACCAATAGGCATACGACACGTCGTAACTGAGTCTGTTGCTATGCCCAATTTGTCTCCATCAGCATCTCTATAATACGTCTGTGGACCACCAATACGATTATTATGGTCGTCACAATCTAAAGACATGTCAATTCCATCATTATCAAAGTCATTATCATTTGTATCAGAATAATCACGCACATAGCCAGGAAGTGAAGTAGCACAGGCAGTCTGCAGAGCATTTGGATTCCCCAGACCATCACCATCAGAATCCTGATAAAAGAGTCCTCGTGTACTCGCTGTATTGTCATGATCATTGCAATCGCGAGGAGTAATACTACCATCATTGTCATAATCATTATCATTTGTATCTCCGCCAATAGTAGCCTTGTATTCGCCTGTTGCAGAACAAAATAATTGTGGAGCTCCAAAACCAAGACCATCACTATCAGCGTCTATATAATATGGAGTAGGACCTAATACAGTAGGAACTGTATCATTACAATCCAAGAGTGTCTCTACACCATCATTATCATAATCATGATCATTTGCGTCAATAGGATTTGATTCTAAGAGAATATATTCACCAGAAGCAATACACATCAACTGTGGTTCACCAAATCGTTTTCCATCATGGTCAGCATCCATATAAAAATTGACAGGGCCTGTTACGCTGGAATTATGGTCGTCACAATCAGAATCTTTTTCTATTGAGTCATTATCAAAATCATTATCATTTACATCAATAGGACTTAACTCTGAAAGAATATAATCACCAGAAGCAGCACACATGAGCTGTGGTTCACCAAATCTCTTACCATCTGCGTCAGCGTCTCTATAATAGTTGACTGGTCCATGTATGTTTGGGTTAGTATCATCACAGTCCACCAAACTGCCTGGTACACCACTTTCAAATCCATCATTATCAAAATCTCTGTCATTTGTATCACGATTGTTATCAACATAGCCAACTGCAGGACACATAAGTATTGGATCGCCAATACCATTTCCATCTCCATCACCATCTCTATAATAATTTTGCTTACCCAAAATAGAGGGACTAGTATCATCACAATCATCTGCATTGGTAGCATAACCTTGAGGAGCACTGACTGCGCACATACTCTGTGTATTGGTTGATCCGAGGCCGTCTCTATCACTATCTATATAAAATGTGTTAACAGAAGCTACGCCTGCATCATGAGGAGCACAGTCTGAAGAATCAGGAGTGCCGTCACCATCTGAATCTGGGTTAGTGACCAAAAGAGTAACAGGAAAATTAAAATGTCGAGTTAGGGTAGGTGAATCATCATGCGCAATGACGACTTCCGCGGTGCTAGACATTGGCGTAGTTTTGATCACAATACCCTCTCGCCCACTTCCTGGCAACCCTGTATACGTATTCACTATCTGGGCATTTTCATAGCGACCATCAGGAGAAATTTCAAATAAGTAATTACATGATACGTTTTGCGTACCTGTTGGATTCCAAGAGTCATCATACAGTACAAACAATGTACCTGTTTCTTTGCTGAAATACATATCGGAAATATTCTGATATGGCATTTTCTGGACTGGGGTTATTGAATAATCCAATTTCATATACCCAAGAAATATCACATCTGTAGCCACTTCCTTATTCAAGGCAAATGCATAAATAAGTCCGTCGTCCTTTACATCTGGTGTAGCATGATTAATATCTAACTTTCTCTGTACACCAACATAAAAAACAACATATGACTCGAGGTTAGGGATGTCATTATATGGATGAAATCCGTGTGGTATATAAGCCATTCCCTCAATACCAGAGTTTCCCAAATCACCAAGCCATGGAAACAAATCCCATGTTTTGGTAAAACGTGGTGCATTCACTGGAGATGTAACATCAAATTCTTTAATTGTGGGACGATTTTCAGTCGCCACATATAGATAATTACTTGCTGGATCAGTTATAGCGAGCGCCTCAAAATCTCCACTGCTCTTCCACGTAACTTTATTAGAACCATCAGCGTCCATCATAGTGATTCTATTTTGTCCATCACTCGTAGGATCACTCACCGCAAATAGCTTTTGAGATACTTCATTCCACGCAACCCCGCTTGGTTCATATGGAGAAGGCATGGTAATAGTGTTGGCAGTGGTAATACCAGTACCTGGCCATACTATAGAAAAAACCAAAGAAGGTGTAGCCAACAAAATAGTGACAAAAATGGCTAAAATAAGACTTTTTTTCATACATTATATGAAATAAGATTAATAAAACAATGTATAATAGCACAAAAAACCGTTTTTGTCAATAACAAGACATCTAATAACCAAAATTAACAGAGTAGATATAGGTCCAATCTCCTCTATTGCCTCCAAGCACAAGTTTAAGTTTAACAGAGTATTGTCTTCCCTCTTGCGCCAACGTAACATTTGTCTGATATTCATGTGCTAGAGGAGGTAGATTTCCTCTCTGGGGCAACCCTGTGACTCTATAACCAACGCTCTCTAACTTTTGACGTATATCTGATATACTACCAAATACACGGGAACTCAAAAAAGTATGTAAATGATCATCACGCCTTACCAATGCTTCTCTATATCGGGCTTCTTGTTCTTGACGCATCCTAGCTTCTTCTTCTGCATGTCTTTTACCACCAAAAAGTCCTGACAAAATTCCTCCCTTTTTTTCAGGCTGAGCCAAAGGTATCTGGGGTGCGTACTCTGGGACAGCCCTCTCTGCACCGACCAATGGAGGACGAGCTGGTTCCACAGGCCTCGGAGATCTCACAGCTTGTCTGACATCATCCAAAGATATTGCCCTAGTTTCAGCACCTTGCAATTCATCTCTTTCAAGATTTTGCCTACGTACAATGTCTATCCGTTCCTGCACTGCAAGTTGCGCAATCTGACAAAAAGCATCTCTCAGCCCATGTGCTGATGGAAAAATACCCAAAATAGCTGCTGGTGGAGCGATCAAAGTTCTTTTACCAGACAAAGCAGTAATCTCACCTTCTAAAACATCTAGATCATTCTTTACACCCAATATCCCTAGATACGAACCAAAACGTGATTCAAATAACGAAACACGCGTTTCTTTATCATCTAATGTCAGCTCCTGTCCACCGCTTAACCAAGGCAAGTGAATAATAGACCGGGCAAACTCAACCAAACGTTTAATAGCTTCAGAAGATGGTTCACCTTCTCTAAATTCAAAAGCAGGCGCTGCTTCTGCTTTGGGAAGCAGAGCTTCCAATCTCTCTCGCTGTGTCTTATTTGCTGAACGAAGCAGGTCATCTTGTATGATGCGTATAATATCTGCGCTACTGAGGCCAGTCTCTTGTTCAATCATAGTCATTGAAGAACCCATCATCGCATGAGAAAAAATGGCTGTTCTAAAACGAGAATATTCTTCTGGAGTCTGAGACATAAAAAAATAATTATGTATGTAATTATACCACAATTTGACACATTGGTCAATTTCATTTATGCTGTATTCCGCATGTAAAATAGCTATTATGAGTGCACTTGTCATTGTCGAATCTCCGACAAAAGCAAAAACTATATCCAAATTTTTGGGCAAAGACTTCATTGTCGAGTCCTCTTTTGGTCATTTACGAGATCTGCCAAAAAGCAAAATGGGGATAGATATTGAAGGCGGCACATTCAATCCTGAATACATCACATCTCGTGACAAAAGCAAGCAAGTAAAAAAATTGAAAGATTTGGCAAAAAAAGCAGATGACATCATCTTTGCAACTGATGAGGATAGAGAAGGCGAAGCCATATCTTGGCATCTGGCTTACCTATTTGGAGTAAAACCAGAAGAAGCAAAGCGTATTGTATTTCACGAAATTACCAAACACGCGATAGAAGAAGCCCTGAAAAATCCACGTCATATTGATCAAAAATTAGTAGATGCTCAGCAAGCGCGCCGAGTACTTGATAGACTTGTTGGGTATGAGCTATCACCATTCCTCTGGAAAAAAGTAGCGCGAGGACTCTCGGCAGGACGTGTACAATCAGTCACTGTGCGCCTTGTTGTAGAACGTGAACGCGAACGTCAACAATTCAAAGCGCAAGAATATTGGACAATTGACGCTATATTCAATAAAAATCAAGAATTCGTAGGTAGATTATATTCAATAGACAATAAAAAACTTCAAAAATTAGACATACAAAATAAACAACAGGCAGATGAAATCCTTGCTGACCTCAATCAAGCAACATACCGTGTCAAAAATATTGAAAAAAAAGAAACCAAACGTACTCCCCCACCTCCATTTACTACGTCCACGTTGCAACAGCAAGCAAGTCATAAACTAGGATACTCAGCAAAACAGACAATGCGTCTTGCACAACAACTATACGAGGGTATCAAACTTGGAACAGAAGGAGAAACAGGGCTTATCACGTATATGCGTACAGATTCTGTTAATCTCTCTGAAAAATTTCTAAATGAGGGACGTGAATTTATTAAAAAAGAATTTGGTGAATCATATACATTGATTCAACCACGATTTTACAAAACATCATCCAAAGGCGCACAAGAAGCGCATGAAGCTATACGTCCGACTGATCCTGCAAGAACTCCTGAATCAATTGCGGGACATCTCGAACCACAGCAATTGAAACTATACACCCTCATCTGGAAACGCGCAGTAGCTACCCAAATGATACAAGCACGTCTCAATAAAACAAATATATCTATTACTACCAAACAATATACATTCCGTGCAACAGGACAGACTATGATTTTTGATGGTTGGCTCAAACTATATCCTGAAACAATAAAACAAGAGATGCTTCCTGAGCTCACTATTGGCGAACAGATAAACTGTAAGGATATCAAACCAGAACAACATGTCACCGAACCACCAGCACGATATTCAGATGCAACGCTCGTCAAAGCACTAGAAGAATATGGCATTGGCCGTCCATCTACCTATGCGCCGACCATATCCACTATTGAAGACCGCGGTTATGTAACACGCGATGATGAAAAACGACTCAAACCACTTGATATCGCATATGTGGTGAACGACTTACTTGTAGAACACTTTGCAAATATTGTTGATTATCAATTCACTGCACAGATGGAAGGAAACCTCGATGATATCGCGGAAGGTAAAAAAGATTGGCAGCCCATCATATCGACATTTTATCATCCATTCCATGAAAATATAGAAAAGAAAACCGATGAACTCTCAAAAGAAGAGACCGTAGGCATGAGAGAAGTTGGTATTGATCCAAAGACGCAAAAACATATATTTGTGCGCATTGGACGCTATGGACCGTTTGTACAATTGGGTGACAAAAATGATGATGAAAAACCAAGATTTGCTAAGCTTCCCAAAGATAAAACCACCGAAGAGATAACACTCGAAGAAGCACTTCACTATCTCTCGCTACCACGCGTCATCGGTCAAAACGAACAGGGAGACGACATGATTGTTAATATTGGAAAATTTGGACCTTATATACAAATACAAAAAAAATATTATTCAATCAAAAATGAAGACCCATACACCATTACCAAAGAGAAAGCAAACGAAATAATTGCTGCAAAAAAACAAGAAGAAGCAAACAAAATTATAAAAATATTTGATGGGTCATCTATCCAAGTACTCAATGGACGCTATGGACCATATATCACTGATCCTACTACAAAAACTAATGCAAAAATTCCAAAAGATAAAAAACCAAGCGACCTAACACAAAAAGAATGTGAACAATTGCTTGCAGAGAACCCCACAAAAAAACGAGGATACAGAAAGAAAAAATAATAACATGCTCATATAAATAAAACCGCCCACTTCAAGTGAACGGTTTTTGATATAAAAAACACCCACATAATGAGTGTCTATTATGTAGCGAGAGTGATGACCTCAATGCCGAATGGTAATAATAAGGTTCACTACCCGCTACGCGAGATAGTATAACAAATATGAGAAAAAAAACAAGGTTCTCTATACGAGAAAAACAAAAAAATGGCTAGAATAACAATAAAAAGAGAAAACCCCAGTCTTACGATTGGGGTTTCCTTTAGGCGTTTAGGTCTCTACCTTATTATTACCATGAGCACTATAACATATTTTTATTATTTTGTCAATAGTATGTAACAAAAAACGCTTTATCTTGCAAAAAATTAACAAAAATGATATAAACATATATATGGATACTGACAAAAAAGAACAAACAATTGAATCTTTGATAAAAAAAATCAATACATATGATCCTCAGGCTGACATAGAATTAGTACAGCTTGCTTATGATTATGCGGCAGAGGCTCACAAGGGACAAACACGCAAATCAGGAGAACCATACATTATCCACCCATTGGCTGCCGCCCATTTCCTTGCTGATATGCACATAGATCCTGTCATTGTCGTGGCTACACTACTTCATGACGTGCCAGAAGATACAGACAGAAGTCTCGATGAGATTGAAAAAAATTTTGGGAGTGAAGTGTCTTCTCTTGTGCGAGGTATTACCAAATTGGGAAAATTAAAATATAGAGGGGTTGAACGATATATTGAAAATCTGCGCAAAATGTTTATAGCTATGGCAGAAGATGTGCGTGTGATGATCATCAAATTTGCTGATAGGATACACAACCTCACCACATTAGGAGCCCTACCACCACAAAAACGCTATCGCATTGCTCTAGAGAGTCTTGAAATCTACGCACCTATCGCCAACCGTCTTGGTATGGATGAAATCAAAGGCCAGCTTGAAGACCTCTCATTTGAATTTGTGTATCCAAAAGAATACGAACGAATAAAAAAAATTCGAGACGAAAAATTACAAGGCAAAGAGCAATATTTTGCACGTATCATGGATATCACAAAGGATGAATTGAATAAAGCTGATATACACCCCATCTCTATACATGGAAGAAATAAACGTCTATATAGTTTGTATACAAAATTACTTAAAAAAGACAATGACCCAAAAAATATTTATGATATCCTCGCTATACGCATCATTGTAAATACTGTTGCTGAATGTTATGCGACACTCGGCATACTTCATAATATTTGGAAACCATTCAAAGGGAGAATAAAGGATTATATTTCTCAGCCAAAACCAAATGGGTATCAATCACTTCATACCACAGTATTTGGCGAGGGAGGTGAACCAATAGAATTCCAAATTCGAACTCTTGATATGCATGAAAACGCAGAATTTGGTATTGCAGCGCATTGGCATTACGATGAGCGTGGTAGTCGTATGCCCACAAAAGACATCAAATGGGCAAAAGAATTGGCTGAAATTCAAAAAGAAATATTGACCAAATTATCTGATCTTGAGGAAATAAAAGTAGATTTTTTGCAAACACGCATTTTTGTATTCACGCCCAAAGGAGATGTCATCGACCTACCCGAAGGGGCGACGACTATTGATTTCGCTTACCATATTCATTCTGAGATTGGCAATAAATGTATAGGCGCCATCGTGAATGAAAAAATGGTGAGTCTTGATACTGAACTCAATAATGGCGACGTCGTTGAAATTACCACAGACAAAAATAGAAAATCACCAAGTCCTGACTGGTTGAATATTGCCAAAACTCAAACAGCAAAAATACATATCCGTAATGCACTGAAAAAAAATGGGAGAGGCAGCCTATCAGGATTTTTGCGGTCAGTATTGCCCAAAAAAAATAAATAAAAACTGCGTTGGGGCGCAGTTTTTTAAATGAAAGATATTTTAACTTAACTCCTGTAACAATCTCTTCAATTCACCTTTTGAATTGAAATCGATAATAATAGTCCCCCGTTCGCCACGTTGTGTGATACGAACTTTGGTACCGAGACGTTCTTCTAATAACTCTTCTTGAGCACGTACATTGGGGTCTCTCCGCACTGATCCTTTGCGAGAAGCTGGGCCTTTTTGTTCTACCATGCGTTCAAGATCACGTACACTAATTTTTTGACCTGACATACTATTGAATACGTCCATTTGTTCCTTTTCGTCTTTGAGACTGAGCAGAGTACGAGCTTTTGCAAAACTAATAATTCCATTTACTAATGCTTTTTGAATTTGCTCAGGCAGGTCAAGTAATCTGACTGTATTTGCTATAACAGACCTACTTTTACCAACTTGAGCGGACACTTCTTCCTGAGTGAGATTAAACTCATTGATAAGACGCGTATAAGCAAAAGCCTCTTCTACAGGATTTAAATTTTGTCGTTGAATATTTTCTACCAAAGCAAATTCAAGTTTTTGTTGTTGTGTGGCGCTACGAACAAGTGCAGGGACTGACACAAGTCCCGCAATCTGCGCGGCACGCAAACGTCTCTCTCCTGCAATAAGTTCATATCCCCCATCTTCACGCTCAGTGACTACAAGTGGTTGCAAAATTCCGTGCTTCTGTATTGACGCGACAAGATCTTCGAGTTGACCATGGTCAAATTCTTTCCGCGGTTGTTCGGAATTTGGCACAATCTCAGAAAGAGGTATATGCCATACTTTATCATTATTGTCTGCAATCCCCGTTTCTCTTCGTATCACATTACGTATGTGTTTAGTCGTTTGGGGTATAAGTGAATTGAGTCCTTTACCTAAAGCCATAATATAATTTAGAATTTCAAATTACAAATTTTGAAATTAATTAAAGATTGTCCTCGACTCGGGTCTAAAGGGTTTCTAAATTAAAAATTCGAAATTAGAAATTTTTTACTGTTGGTGTCTTTCCAATACTTCCTTTGCCAATCTCTCATATGCCTTTGCTCCCTTACCATGTGGTTCATAATGCAAAATAGATTTACCAAAACTTGGCGCTTCGGCAAGTCGCACTGACCGTGGAATAACTGATCGAAAAATATTATCCGGAAAATATTTGTATAATTCACTCATGACCTCGGTAGAAAGACGTGTACGTTTGTCAAACATAGTGAGTACTGCTCCCAATACTTTGAGATCAGGATGTATATGAGTCTTCACCAAATCAATGGTTTGTAATAATTGTCCCAAACCCTCAAGTGCATAATACTCTGCCTGAACAGGAATAAGCAATTCATCGGCTGCAACTAAACTGTTGACAGTGAGAAGCCCAAGCGACGGAGGACAATCAATAATAATATAATCGTACCCGTGTTTGATTTCCGACAACAAATCACGCAATTGAAACTCTCTCCTCTCTATGTCAACAAGCTCAACGGATGCTCCAGCTAAATTTGCTGTTGCAGGGGCGATGCGCAATCCTTCGTGAGAAGTATTGTAAACAGTATCATGCATACGCTTTTGTCGTGCGAGTGCTTCGTATACACCATGAGGCAACCGACTTCTATCAATACCGAGGCCACTCGTTGCATTGCCCTGTGGATCCATATCTACCAGTAACACAAATTTGCCAAGCTCTGATAAATAGGCGGCCACATTGACAGCGGTAGTCGTCTTCCCTACTCCACCTTTTTGATTGACCACTGAAATTATTTTTGACATATAGATAAGTATATCAAAAATTGACAAAATCTACAATAAAAGATATACTATGTTGGCAAAAATATGAGCCCGAGTGGCGGAATTGGTAGACGCGCACGACTCAAAATCGTGTTCCTCACGGAGTGAGAGTTCGATTCTCTCCTCGGGCACTCGTATGCATTTATTTTTTGATCTCCTTATAACTATTGGCCTTATTATGACTGCTTACCCCGCAGTTATTTTATTGTATAGTAGGTCCCAGCGTCCACAAAGCTGGGAATACAAAAATAAAATGTATTCTCTCATACTATCCCTCATTTTTTTCACAGGGACAGCTATATTTGTTTGGGGTAGTTTTATAGAGCCAAAAATTATCGTTATAAACTACAAAAATATAGATCTCGAAGAAATAAAAAAACCTATCCGCATAGCCCTTATATCAGACATGCAGATTGGCTCATACAAAGAAACATTGTGGATCCAAAAAATAGTAGACAAAACACTTGCGCTACATCCCGATATAGTGCTCCTGGCTGGAGATCAGGTAGATAATGCGACATACAGGCCAGAAGAATTTAGATACCTAGAGCCTCTAAAACAACTAGCAGAACAAATCCCTACATATGCAATACATGGTAATCATGAATATGGCATTGGCGGTGGCAAAGCTATAGAAAATCCTAAATACAGAGTAGCTGACGTAAGCAAAGAAGCCAGAGAAGCGGTGGAAAAACTAGGTATCCACTATTTACAAAATGATCTTGAAATAATTTCGGTCAATGACGAGCAGTTGTATCTCTTTGGGGCAGATGAATGGTGGGGTGGTGTACATGATTTTTCGAAACTTAATATGCGCGATAATTCAGATATTCCCACAATATTACTCATGCATAATCCTGCCGCAATACCAGAAATTTTAAAACTTAAAGATATAGACATTATGCTATCGGGACATACACATGGTGGACAAATTCGTCTTCCTTTCATAGGTCCTGTAGCACGTGTGGAAGATGTCCCTGCCAAATGGCACAAAGGACTTCACAATATTAACAATATGAAGTTATTTGTAACGAGTGGCATCGGAGAGACAGGAACCCGCGCACGACTCTTCAACCCTCCGGAGATAGCGCTTCTTATCATACAATAAAGCCAGTCAGGCGATTTTTTATCAAAATAATTTTACCTGTAACTCAATCTTCATCACAATTAAAATATCGCCCTTAAAGTCCCACCTGCAAATAAAGTGATCAATGTAACAAGCGTGGCTGCCATACATACACCACTCAAGATAAGCCACCATGACTTTTTGAAAGGGATGTTGAAAATAAATGCAACCAAACTACCTGTCCACGAACCGGTAAAAGGAAGAGGAACACCTATAAATATGATGAGACCAATCGCGCCATACTTTGCATATTTCCCAGAAAAAGCTTTTTCAGCATATTTGAGCCTCTTGGTAAATAATCGCCCAAAAAATTTATGCCGCATAATCCAGTCATGAAGATGTGGCACAAGATACAAAATACACAAGGCAGGAAGAAAATCTCCAGCAACAGCTATAAGCCAAACTTTCCAAATAGCCAAATGATATACCTCTATTCCTATAGGTATAGAAGCGCGAAGTTCAGTCAAAGGTATCATGGATAATAAAAAGACTGCCCATTCTGGAGCCATATTGGAAAACCACATGACCGGATGTATATCAAACATATAATTATTCCTCCCACGTATAATTATCAAACACCCATTCACCTACATCACGCGCTTCAGTAAATCGAGCTTCATTGCTATCCGCACCGAGTACAACGACATCAATATGATGTCCGCCTTTTTCTACTTCAACAACAAAGTTAAATCCGGCCGCAACAATATATCCTGTCTTTCCACCCAAAACAGTATCAAACGAATGATAAATCCACGGATTTGGGTCATCGAGTATCAGCCAATTGGTGCTCCACATATGATGTTCTTTTTGTCGTTGCTCTGAATAGAGAGTGTATTCTTTTTTCAATAATGTTTCCTGAATTTGTGGATGGCGTAATGCTTCTTGTAACAAAATAACTATATCAGAAGCGGTCGATATATTGGTATCTTCAATACCCGTAACATCAGTAAAAACAGTGTCTGAAAGTCCCAACTCCTGCGCTCTTTTATTCATACGGACAACAAACTCATCTTCTGTCCCGTTGATAGACTCCACCAGAGACAACGCGGCCTTATTTGAAGAAGCTATGAGCATAGCATTCCACAATTCTTCATACATATAAATATCTCCTGCATACATATGCGTATCGAGGCTATCCGCACCGATAACTGTCGTCGTAGCATTCCAGTTTATATCGTATTCAAGAAGGACCAGAGCAGTCATAAGTTTGGTAATGCTTGCAATAGAATGTTTCGCATATTCATTTTTGTTTAGTAGCACTGCGCCACTTTGCACATCTTTTACCAAAATGGAATCTGCAGTCAGTATGTCTGTGTCAAATGCTGTGGAATCTGCAGCAAGAACTGGGACTTTATCAAGAATAGGCTCAAACACCACATCTCCTCCTACTATGCCTGTTCCATTATTCTCAACAGAAACATCACCCATCTCCTGCAATTTCTCACCACGAATGTACTTCTCTATATATGTAGTATGATCACCAGCTGTATACCAAAACCAACCAAATCCTACTCCAATAATCAAAAAAACAGCAGATATATTGCGCCACTTATTCGAAAAATTATTATTGGTATGTTTTTCTATCAAATTAATCATGTTGTTCTTGATCTAGAGACTCATGTTGCTGAAATGATTGATAATCTGGCAACTCAATGACATCACGCACGCCCAAAAAACGAAGAGCATCCATAGATAATTCATATACGGGCAATACGCTGTCTTTTGTTTCATGTTCATCTACCAACCCGCGGATCATGAGATTACGCAAAATTACTGCGCAATTAACCCCACGTATTTCTTCCAATTCAGGACGCGTGATAGGACCACGATATGCTACTACAGTGAGGGTTTCAAGTTGTGCCTTAGTAAGTTCACCCTGTACTTCATTTTTTACAAATTTCTCTACCACGTCAGTATTGTCCGGATTAGTAACCATCTGCACACTATCCCCAACCCTACTAATATGTATACCCGATGTATCAGTATATTTCTGCTCAAGTATAAGCAACACTTCCTCAACTTTTGAATTATCCGCACCTAATGCCTTGGCTATTTTTTGTATTGTCAAAGGCTTGGAAGCAACAAATAATATTGATTCAATTAAAGATACCATACACACAAATTATATTTTTTCAATAATAATATCTGAAAAATTATTTATTTGATTGACTGACGCACTATGTTGCTTTACCAATTCCAAAATTGCCAAAAAACTCACAATTACCTCTGTTTTTGTCTTTGCGTCTGCAAGGAATTCATAAAAACTAATATGAGAACCTCTTTTCGAAAGTAAACGACGCAATATATCCACCTTTTCTTTCATTGAAACCGTCCGATCAATGTACGTCTCAGGTAGTGGTTTGGGAGGAGCCAGACGTTGTACCAATTGTATCATAGATTGACGCAACGTGTCTTGTGACAGATTATCTGGCTGTATCGTCTGCTCTGGCCGTATAGGAGGCTCTACACGCCCATATGCCTTTCTCGTGCCATCAAGCCACATAGTATTGATTTGCTTGCTAACTTCAACAAAACGGCGATATAGACGCAGTTGATCCTCCAAACTCATACCTTCATCCTCATCCACTTCAAGCTGAGGCAATAATGTACGTGATTTGAGCAAAAGAAGCTTGGCTGCAACAACCAAAAAATCAGCGAGCTCTTGAGCATCCTTTTCTTCGAGCGTATCGAGATATTGCAAAAATGGTTCGGTAACCGAGGAAATAGACACGTGACCAATTTCCATCTTTTTCTCATCAATAAGAGACAAAAGCAAATCAAGTGGACCATCAAATTCTTTGAATTGTACACGGATATTGTTCATAATTAATAATACATTCTCACACGTAAGAGATCGGAAAGAATCCTCACTCCATCACGCAACAATGAAACTCCACCTTTTGGGGTTATACATTCCTCTTTGATAACTACAGGTAACGTACACACATGATATTTTTTCTTTTCTGCGAGAAGAAAAAGTTCTATGTCAAATACCCATCGGTACGTCTTGATATGTGAAAAAAGAACACGGGCGACATCAATCCGAAAAAATTTGAGACCACACTGTGTGTCATTTATTTTCCGTACACCCCTCGGTAAAAATAAACGAAATATCTTACTCATACATCTCCTATAACCTGAACGCTGCGCCCCAATCTCTCGACTTCCGACAACCATGTCATATGACGCGAGTTTACTCAGCCCTTCGGATATATGTTGAAGTCCATAAGGCAATTCTATATCAGTGAAACCCACATAATCACCATTGATTTGGGCAACGGCATGCGCCACTGCATACCCTTTCCCTCTATTTTTTTCATAACTAAATACTGTATGAGGAAAAGAATATGTTTGCTTTATACTTTCCAAAACTTCTCTTGTCCCATCAATACTGCCATCATTTACAAATATAACACTTTCAATACAATCTGACGCCAAAAAAAAACTTTCAAGCTCTTTGCATGTATCATGTATATATTTCTCACCGTTAAAAATCGGGATAATAAGTATCATTTTATTCATACTATAGGAAGTATAGTATATCACGAATAACTACTCTTTTACAGGGACAAATTGCACATCTTTGCCATCGAAATAAACTAGTGTTAGGTAATATCCCCGATCTCTATACATCTGTATATCCTCTGCATCAAACGCGACAGAGATACTCTCCCCCGAGTTATCAACTACCCAAAAATTGCCAAGATATGCCTGTGAAACTACATCACTTGTGTACGTCCTAAAACCAGTAAAAATACGCCCGTTGTAAAGGTTCAAAGGACTCAATACATATATAGTATCTTCTTTTTTGTATGTTATGTACGCCACGTCTTGGATACCATGTGGAATCGTGTACATGGGTATTCGCTCGCCTGAAATATAACCAAATGGCGTCTCGAAATACAAGGCTTCTTTCACCGCATTTCTCATACATTCAGCGCCGAGTACATTATCGGGCAAGCCCGCAAACACGAAATAGTCCACTATTTCTGTATTTTCATACCCATGAGATGTTATCTGATCAAATATACGATCACGAACATCTGCGCTCTGATTCCAAGCATTCAGCTTCTGAGGTAAAAAAGCAAGCGATGAACACACTAATATAACAATACCTGCGCCGTATATTATATTCCCCGCCCTCCTATCTTGTGTAATCGCTTTCAATAACAGTGTCATGTACATGACAAAAAATATAGATAGTACATATGCATATCGCTCTCCACCGTTATGCGCCGAGTTATAGGTAAGACTCAAAAATGGCACACTCATGCATATATACGACAACAACAAAAACCATAATTGCTTTCTATACATGCGGTGAACCATATGTGTCATTATCAAAATGCCTACACATATAATCGCCAATACAACTTTGTGATCACCAAACCATAAGGCAACCACCTGGCGATATGGGGATGATACAAACATGTTAGTAGTAATTTCTACAAACATCTTTGCTCGCATGATCATGTACGAAAAAAAATCTGTTCCTTCTATTTGCCCTCCACTATAATATCCAAATACATACCCGACTATCCTATATCGTAGATACAAAAAAGATAAACCAACAATACCATAAGGAATAAGACGTATACATATATGATATATACGCTTCAAAAGAATTTCATATTTTGAAAAAAATAATTCCATGAGACACAAGACAAGTGGAAACATGATTGCAGTCTCTTTGGTAAAGAGAGACAACCCCAACGACAGAAGAGATACACCATATGCTATCCTAGAGTGCTTCAAAACAAAAATATAATATGCATATATTCCAAGCACAAAGAAAAAAGTTGCCCATATATGAGGTTGCACTGCAACCCATGACACTGCTTCCACGTGATTATGCAATGTAATAAACAAAAATGCAGAAACAAAACCAATTAATTTTTTACCAACTATTTCATACACAAACCGATATATCATATACGCGGTCAATACATAGACGAGAAGTGTGACTACATGGAATCCAAATGCCCACGTATGAAATACATAATACTGTAATGTAAATAGGATATTAAATATCGGCCCATACGATCCGCCGGTCGCTTCTCCTACATTATTGGTAACAAAATAGTTCCAGACATTGTCTTGTAAAGAAGTAACATACAAAAAATGATAATCATCACTAAAAAAGCCAAGCTTAAGTGTGGGCATCCACAGTATGAATGTAATACAACAAAGAAGCAAAAAGACAAATATGTTTTGTTTTTTATGTGTCGTCATACATTCCTGATTCCAAAATAGTAAGCGCATATTCTACAAATCCAAATCCTATGTCGTGCATATAGGACTCATTATTTTCAAGAATTACAATATCCTTGTCTCCTATATTTCTTTCCCAATTGAGTATATCATCTGTGGTCTCGCTATATACGCCATTATCAAATGTAATACGACGCTTGAAATAATACAATAATTCTCGATATCGATATACTCTATTGTCCATCACCTGCAACAGTGGATGTGAAAAACTATCTCCTACAAATAGCATATTGGGAATAAAAGTATTATTCGGCTCTTGAATATCCAGAGGCGGATGTGGCACAGAGCCTACAACATCTTCATCTGTCCAAATATTGGTAAGACCTATGAGGTCTTCGTCCATACCGTATGCATCAGTGTCAACTATGGGTGGATCGCACACAACATGATTCATTTTTTTACCAAACAAAATTTCTAATTTCCCAATGATCTGCTCATTCACTTTGCACGCAGCATAATAATTCCAATGTGTGCCTCCTTTTGTAAACACTTCATAATCAGTCTGATCTTTGATATTACGCACAATCGTATGCCCATCTATATACTGTACGCCATACGTATCCAAATAATCAACGACAATATCATAACTACGGGAAAGAGATTGCCTATCACCAAATATATATGAAGCAGGGATATACTCTGGATAGAGAGCTGCCTTGCTCGGGCTAATGACGAATAAAAACTCAATGCCACGTTTCTTGAGTTCATCTTGAAACCGCTTGAGCATCTGCACTTCCCACTCCAAATCTGTAATTTTCTTTTCAGGACGGCGGCTATACTCATCTATATATGCATACTCATATAGATAATTATCAAGCCCACGAATAAGACGTGTGTTTGTTTTCGAAGAAATTTCATTGAATACCGTCCAATTGATTTGATTGTCTGTCTTCACAAGGTAACTGCGAAAACCAAAATTATCTTCAAACCACGAAGTCGACGTGGCCTGGAAATTCCCTGCAAACCAATTATCTTTGGTCCACATAGGCTGCTCGGTCGAGCTAAATACGCCAACCAATTGTTGCTCTTTGACAAAATCAAATTTCATCTGTAGCAATGGCAAAGATAATACAGCAAGAAATGCGACAATTATTATAAAAAATAATATTTTCTTCATAACCTAATACCTAATCCTACCTAAAACCTGAAATAAATAAACGGATTAAAACTTGCATTAGCCAAAGACAACACAGACAGCGCAAGCAATAAACCAGCAGTGCATGCTTTTATACATATACGGAAAAAACCTTGCTGACTTGTTTTTAATTTCCCAACTACCCATTCATACAACTTGAACCCTGGTATAAAACTAAAGAAAAGTCCGAGAGCAAATACCAGCCATCCCCTATTCCCTATAACATCTACCCACAACACATCTGTCGTCGACGATGCGAGACTAAACATGGCTTGTAGATAATATCCAGCTTGCGCGAATGTCTCTGAACGAAAAAAAATCCACCCGACAAGAACAATAAAAAAAGTAATGCCTATATTTATAATTTTAGGGAGTTTTTTGGAAATACTACCCCAAAACATTTTGTCTATACATATAAAAATACCATGGTACACACCCCACACAATAAATGTCCACGCTGCTCCATGCCAAAGACCGGATATAAAAAATATGATAAGCATATTGATATACGTACGCCTCGATGACACACGATTGCCTCCAAGCGGTATATAGATATACTCACGCATAAATTGCGAAAGAGAAATGTGCCATCGTCGCCAAAATTCAGTAATAGTTTGTGATATATATGGGGCATTGAAATTTTCAAGAAAGTCAAAGCCCATCATTTTGCCCAATCCTATGGCCATGTCTGAATACCCCGCAAAATCAAAATAAATTTGGAGCGCATACGCAATAATCCCGACCCATGCAAATGATAGAGTCATATCAGGAGAACCGGTAAGATCAAAGATACTATCAGCAACACTGCCCATGACATTGGCAATGAGCACTTTCTTGCCAAGTCCCACACAAAACCGATATATACCTTCAAATATTTTTTCAAGCGAATGTACACGTGTTTTCAATTGTTCAGCAACATCATGATACCGTACGATAGGGCCGGCAATAAGCTGAGGAAAAAGCACAACATACAACAGAAAATCAAATACATTGCGCGCGGGCGTGGTCGTACCTCGATATACATCCACGAGGTAACTTATTTTTTGAAATGTAAAAAATGATATACCTATAGGTAACGCAATGTATGTCCAATGCGCGCCAGTAAACCCAAAAAGACCAAGCAAATCATTGAATTCTCCAACAAAAAAATTCGCATACTTGAAGTATCCGAGAAGGCCAATATTTAATACGAGAGAAATAATAAGAAAAACTTTTTTCCTATGTGTCTTGTGTATAATACGGCTCAATACATAATCTATAATACTCGACACACACAACACAAAGATAAACTGTGGCGCTCCCCACGCATAAAAAAAACAACTTCCCACAAGGGCAGTGATATTCCTCCATCGTACCGGCGTCATATAATAAAGACCCAAAAATATTGGAAGAAATCCAAAAATGAAGAGAAGTGAACTAAAGACCATACATAAAATTTCTAATTCACCTAATTATCTAATTCACCTAATTTAAAGGAAGTTTTTTCTGCCGACGACAATATATCTCTTGAACAGCTTTTTTGCCTTTTACAGTCAAACTCACCTGTGTGATAAACCACTTTTGTGGTGTACGTCTGCCAAATCCAGTGATAAAACCTCTATCAATGAGACGCTCAAGACTTTGGGTAATAATGTGCTCTTGGTATTTTTGTTTGGATTTTAGATTTTGAGTTTCGTAAAATGTCCGAAATATTTTTCGATCTAAGCGTCCTCCCTTCTGTGACATTTCAAGCAAAATATATTGCTGCAGGAAACTGAGTTTCATACATTCATCTAAAATTCACCTAATTACCTAATTCACCTAATTTCTAATAAAATTTCAAATGACAAAATAAAAATTAGGCATTGGAAATTTTATTAGGTGAATTGAAACTTAGGTAAATTAGGTGAATTTTAAACTATTTTTTCTCAACGATCTTCAATCCCAACTCATCAAGCTGTTTCTTGTCTACCTCTGCCGGACTCCCCATCATCGGTTCTTCTGCTTTTTGATTTTTGGGGAATGGAACAACCGCACGGATATTTTTCTCACCTTTGAGAACCATAGTAAGACGTTCAATACCGGGTGCAAATCCACAGTGAGGAGGCGCGCCATATTCAAATGCATCGATCATGTGATGAAACTTGGCATCTACATCCTCTTTTGTATACCCAGCTATTTCAAACGCTTTGTACATAATTTTTGGATCTTTGTTGCGCACAGCACCAGATGACAGCTCAAACCCATTGGCAATGATATCATATTGATATGCGAGAATTTCCAAAGGATCTCTGGTTTCAAGTGCTTCCATACCACCTTGTGGCATAGAGAATGGATTATGTCCGAAGTCCACTTTGCTCGTTTCTGCGTTGAATTCATACATTGGAAAATCTACTACCCACGCCCAAGCGATAACATTCTCATCAATCAAATTTAATTTCTGAGCTGCAAGTTCACGTACTCCACCCAAAACCTTGCACGAAACATCCCATGTGTCCGCAGCAAAAAACAATATTGAATTCTTAGATAGCTTAGCCAGCTGAGAAAGCTCAGATAGCTTTTTTTCGTCAAAAAATTTACTCACTCCGCCCTCAAACTTCCCATCCGCATACTTCATCCATGCCAATCCTTTTGCTCCGGCGCGCTTTGCTTTGTCGGTGAACTCGTCATCAATTTCTTTGCGTGTAAATGTATCCCCCTGAGGTACGACAAGCATGCGCACGTACTCTGCTTGTTTGAATACATTGAAATCAGTTCCATGCGCCCATGTACTCACATCAGCCAACTTCAAATCATAACGCAAATCCGGTCGGTCACTACCATAGTCTTCCATGATTTGTCTAAAAGGAATACGTGGAAATGGTTTTTTCCATACTTTTTTGTTTGCTACTTTCTCGGTCAATTCAACAAAGAGAGGTTCCATGAGATCAAAAAATTCATCCTGAGTAAGAAAGCTTGTTTCACAGTCAAGCTGATAAAATTCACCAGGACTGCGGTCTGCGCGTGCATCTTCATCACGCATACATGGCGCTATCTGGTAGTACTTATCAAACCCCGCGACCATGAGTAATTGCTTGTATTGTTGTGGTGCTTGTGGCAGTGCATAAAATTTGCCTGGATGCAATCGTGAAGGTACCAAAAAATCGCGTGCACCCTCGGGCGAACTCACGGTGAGAATCGGCGTAGCAATATCAATAAATCCTCGCTCCTCCATATAGGTACGAATATACTTCACGACCTGCGCGCGAAATAAGATATTGTCACGCAATTTTTCTCGACGCAATTCTAAATATCGATACTTGAGACGCAATTCTTCGTCTTCTGCTTCTTTGTGTGCGTCAAAAATCTCAAATGGTAATGTCTTTGCTTCACTCAATATCTCTACTTCCTGCGCAATGACCTCGATTTCTCCTGTTGCCAAATCAGAATTGATATTTTCTTTCTTTCTACTTTCTACGTTCCCTTTTACGCTCACCACATACTCATACTTGAGCTTTTCTGCGATATCATAATTGTGTGTGACATCTGGATTGAATATGACCTGGGTCATACCATACCTATCGCGAAGATCAATAAAAATAAGACCACCGAGATTGCGGCGTCTATGCACCCAGCCAGACAAGATGACCTGCTTGCTGACATGTTTTTTGGTTAATTCTCCACACGTATGTGTTCGATAAGACATATATATTTTGCTAAATTAACGTATGCATTGTATCAATTTGTGGTATAAAAATCAAGGCGATTATTCCGGTCACGATGCCACATCGGCGGGTTATTTATAATATATCGTTGTATATTATGAAATGCAATTTTGTCTCGAATAATATTATCATAAAATGACCGTTGCCATTTGAATGGTGAAAACCCAATTTCGTGGATACGTTTCGATGACGTTGTTTTGAATGCACCAATAATATGTGATAATGATAATATTTTGCATGAACCGGGCGCGTGTAGGGACAGGTCTAGACCTGTCCCTACACGGTTCATTTCATTATCAACATTCGTTTGAATACCACGATCGCGACCTGTCCCTACGGATTCCGGTCCAACGATTTCCAATATCCCATGCACATGATTTGGCATTACGACAAACCCATACAACCGTATGTAATTATATTGTTGTTCCAACCATTCCCATTGACGATATATGACCGAACCCAAACGGTTCACACACATAATTCCATTGTACACACCACCAAAAAATGACATCTTATCCTCTGTACATATGGTAATAAAATAATACCGTCTGTTTCTATAATCAAAACCAAATAAACGATTTCTTTTCCTAGTATACCTCCTATACATATAGATTATTATACCATGTTTAGATTGGAAAACAGCATATTTTAGATAAAATTTACCATTTTTTCTTTTGTTGATTTCACAAAACTCAGATGGCCTAGATAACCCGAATAGCTCGAACAGCCAAAAAGAGATATCCACACCCTATCCACGTTTACGGTCTTGACCTTGACTTTTTGACCAAAATGTGGTCTAATTAGAGTGGATAATTAGCTTCAAGCTTTTTGTCTATTCTATACGCCAGTGGCGTGTGGATGCTCTTTCCAATCACGTATCCCGACTGAGTCGGGAAACGCGATGGTTTCGTGAGTCTGTTATTGATAGCTAGAATAAGAGACTCGCTCGCCACGTGATCACAAAGTGATTTTACGTGGCATAAACTCTCGCGGGTGCGCAAATATACAAACTTTGCGCGCGCTAGCAAGTAGACTATACAACTACTCTACTGACTGGCGCGCGCAAGTGCTTCAACCGTTTCGACCGCCCCGATGGCTCGGGGCGCGGCATAGGAGGTACCCATGCGGTACAACCTGCTCCTCGCCGCCATCGTGGCGGCGGCTCTGTTCATCTTCAGTGGCTGTGAGGCCGCCGGCGCGGGGGACGCTCCCCCGCAGATCACGCCCGAGGCCGACGCCGAGACGCCGTCCACGCTGGACACCGCGGTCGAGGCCGACGCCGAGACGCCGTCCACGCTGGACACCGCGGTCGAGCCGATCGACGACCCCAAGGACCTCACCGGGACCTCCTGCGAACACGTGGCGAGCCTCTTCGCCACCTGGAAGCGGGAAGATTCCGCGTCGGACGCCAAGGTGGTCGTCAACATGACACCTCTCGAGGTGGGCACGTGCCAGGTGGAGATCACTGGGCAGCCCTCCCTCCTCCGCGGGGTGTTCATCGGCGAGACCGTGCCGCTCGAGAGAATCGAGGAGGACGGGGTCACCGGGGTCGTCGACCTCGACACCGAAGGACGGATGATCCAGTACGTCGACTTCGGCGACAGCACGTCCGAGCCCATCCACTTCGTCCGCGTCGAGTGACGGGCACCCTATCCTCGGGGGCAATCGAGGGGGATGAAGCTCATAGTCATGCGCGCCCGCGAGCAGAATCCCTGTGTACACAAATACTTATGTGTACAGGAATATAAAAAACTACCATATAGGTAGTTTTTTATATTGTGTTTTAAGCATTTGGAATTACGTAATTTGAATTTGTCCTAGACCCGAACATGGAGGGTTTAGGATTTAGAGTTTAGGATTTTTTATTTTACTAATCAGTCTCTTCTTCTGTACCCGCTGAAGGAATTACCACAATAGCACCCTTATATTCTGTCCAGGGATAAAAAGTATTACCTTTATCATCAAAATTTGGATCACATTTATCTATAGAACCATCTGAATAACACCCACTCACTCCACTACACGTCCCATTACACCATCTCCAGTTGTCGAGTATCTGAACACGAGGCTTGAATATACACACTGCCGGTTTCTGGTCATCCTCTTCTATATGCGCGAGATCACGTTCAGACAAACGTTCATATACTTCCTGTGCATAGTCTAGATCTTCGAACAGGTCGTTATCATTGCCATCTTTGTTGTTTTTTATTTCAGCTAGAGACACGATCTGCCTGCCATCGCCTCGTGGATCAGTAAGATCAGCCAGATCACAGAAATATTCATGACTAAACTCGAAGTACGTATCTTTGCATGCGCGTGATGCGTCGCCAAAATATAGAGTATTATCCTTTATCTGGCCACACTTGGTACTACGCAGTAAAAATGCGCAATCAGCATCTTCCTTGCAAGTAATCTGATAGGGATCACTGCTCGGCGACCAATCAGAACCGCTAGAACATCTACCCATTACTTCATCCGCACTACAATACGGCTTTCTATTTTTGTACATGCCGTACACTTCATTATTGGTAATAGGCTCGCCGTCTCCCCAGTCTACCATGACTCTACGTATCGGCATGCGGTTGTCGTCTGCATAGCCAAAAAATTGCACCGTCGCAAGCATGTTGCCGTCTGCCATGATAGGATCCGGACTCTCATTATAATTTTTATCTTCATCATCAAGCACATCATTATCATCATAATCCGCTGCCTCGCCTGCCACATAGTTTCTATTATTTACTGTGAAAGCATTCTCAAACGTCGCGACACAATCTTTGCCTGCAGTCGTACACGTATATGGATTGAGTGCAAACACCTGTGGAGGCTTGGTGTCTCCAATATTATTACTATCGTCTACTGCGCCTGAATCTGTCTTTGCGACGCTATCAAATACTGCATAATATTTCTTGAACAAGCTACGAAGAAACGTATTCGCATTGCCAGACGTGTGCGAAGATACCTGGCTTGTCAGCGTCGTATTGGTATTGATAGTGTCTCCCATGCCTATGCACCCAAAGCCTGATGCAGAAAATATAGGTTCGCCCGAACCATCAAACACAGACCCGCCTGTGCATGCGTATGGCACACCGAGCTTGGTATCAGGAAGAAGATAATACGTAAGATATATTTTTTGCAAAACTGGTAAAGAATTAAAGCCTATAATCTTTGACTTATTTACTTTGTCTCCTTCGAGCGAACCAAACGGAGTGAGACCAACCACATCTGTCTCTTCTGTGCGTTTGAGCTCACCAAAACCGGATCCTGGGAAATTTTGCGATGCATTTGCCCATACTCTATTGGTCCATGCTTTGTTGTAATCCTCAGTAATAAGACTCGACAATACGGTGTTGTCTACGACTGAGGCAAGCTCAGTACACCTGTCATTGAGCTCTGCTATGACAGCGAATCTAATGCCATTTCGTTCACCATCATCATTATTTTCACCATTGCACCAACGCGATATATATCCCAGGAATTCACCATCTTCATTGAAGTCAAGACCTATGGCTATCCAGTTATTGTTGTCATGATGCGTACACGCAGTAGTGAAAGGATCGTGCGTAGCATCAGGAAATGTGGTAAGTGTATTTTCTTGACGGAAAATGAAAGGGTGTTCTGTTCTATTATCTTCGACTCCTTGATTGTTGTATGCAAGAGCCACATAGCGGCGCTTGACCTCATCGCGAGAGGTTGGGTCGTCGATACTGCCATTATATGTCTCATACGAAAGTAATTCATTGGTAGCGCCAGGTTTTTGTTCAAGCATGTATTGGTAATTGGTCATCCCTCCCGCTTCAGGTATTGATTCAGTAAAATCTATAAAATTATTTTCACCAACCTCTTCCAAATCACCCAAAATAAATCTGTCTTTGGGTTGTGTCTTGGCGCGCAAAGCATTGAAACTAATAGAAAAGTTTGGTGTAAGTATTGATGGGTTTGGTCCCTCTGCGCCATCTGGATATGAGAGCGGTATGAAATATATTTTATCAATATCATATTCATTGAGCTTACGCTCAACATCAGTATCTACATATATATATGGGTTTGCGCTTGGATCGATATCTGGTGAGAGTGAGCTCGTCTCTGCAATTTTAAAGTCAGTCTGAGTATCTATATACGGATTCATGAAATAATTATAGCTTGTACCATCTGCATAGTTCCCATATTCTGAAGTCCAACGACGTGGCGGATGCATGAGCGTGCCTGTATCGCCTGGGCCTCCGTTGTCTATGCCCGGAGCAAATGAATGTACAGCATACACATTATCCTCATTCTTGGCTGGTTCAGGTAGGCTGTCTGTATCGTCATACTCCTCGAAGTACTTAGGGAAACAACCACCTTTTTCATCAATACGAAGTATGCGCGTATTGGTACCCAAATTTTTCCATGCCCATGACTGCATTGTCTTGTACAATACATCGCCGGGGTCGTCAGTCTTCATAAGCCGAGTATAACTTGAATACTTAGTTTCTCCTTGGCCAGCGACACCAAAGGAGAAAAAATTTTCAGCAACACTAAAGCTACTTACAGAATAACAACTGCTTATATGAACATTATAGGAATGTTTCCAACCACCCCCGTCCATACAATCTCCTGAAATTGGATCAACGTTATTACACCACTCATTGGTAAATGGAACATCCACATCCGGAGTACTATAAAGATCATCATTTATATTAAAGATGTTACTATATGTTTTTGATTCTGAAACTGTCTCACCACAAAAACCACTGACACACGAAGGGACTGGGGCACAACCCTGTGTACAGGTAGCAATCTCTTCTGAGCTGGTAACTGTAACATTACTATCAAATATACCTCTAATTTGAACTGCATACTCTGCCAACTCATTTGCTTCGCACTCTTGATTTGCGCATGCGCCAAATTCTGTTTTAAATGCACTCAATTCGGTTGAAACACTATTCACGATACCGCTTGAACAATCTTCATTATCACAATACTCATTTATACACGACTCAATGCAATTGCTATCAGTAGGGCATGACGCTATATTTTCTGCAGTACATTCTCCACCCAACTCATAATTGGTAGCACTAAATAATGATAGATTATGTATACCTGAAACAGCGGTGAGGGGCGGGCCGGTAAATGTCGTATAATCTGTGTCATAATATCCTCTTCCATAGCTTGTACTCTCGAGACAATAGGACAAGCCGCCCGTTGTGGCATCAAGATTTTCATCAGGCCAGTAGCCTGCTTTCACATCTGCGTTGTAGAGATCTCCTGCAGAGGCAGATGTCTGTATCGGCAACCAAGTAAGACAGGGGTATCTGTCTGCATCGCTTGATACATTTTTGGATGGCGTAAGCGGACGGCTCTTGTCATACTCAAGACATAGCCCTTTGAGACCGTAATACGTACCTTGGCGCGCTATCTTGCTGCATTCGCCAGCGCTCAAAGGATCTTCACCTTTGCACTCCTCGCTCACGACGCACGGCTGGCCATCCAATTCTCCTGCTGTAATACATATGCCATCAGCAAACTGCCCCTGTTGTGTTGTAGACCAGTAGTCTATAGTGCCATTTTTGTATTCTATTTTGATATAATCACATGAACAGTCCGGACTATTTTCTCCGCCCTGGCAAATATTTGCGCGCTCAAACTGAGGATAGCGCATAGAATACTCATAGCGAGTTTTGGTTACGGGGTCATCACTTTTGACATCACGCTCAGAATCTACATCTGCAACTGTGGCATTCACAGAAAATGGGCTGTCTGGTTCAGGATATGATTTGCAAATACCATGTTCTAGTTCAGAAAGTATGCGCTTGATGTTTTCTGCCTCGCGCGCGTCTTTGTCTGGTATTTGCGCAGATGCAGCTGGCTGGGTCTCAAACACACCATCTATAGGATACAAGCATCTCTGGCGATAACACCTGCCACCATTATCAAATCCACATACTGCCCCTTCTTCTTTTACCGGCGTGCTATTCACAACTTCAAAACAACCTTTCTCCTCAAGTCTCTGTTCACCTGATTCAAGATTTTCAGGAGAGACAAACATCTTGCGATCCATCTCGTATGCAATATACGCGACACCCAAATCAACGGATCCTTCTTTTCTCAATATATCATTGCTGAATATAATATAAACAAAATTGCTTATATTATATTTGTTGTACAATGAATAACCTGAATAATCTGGATTGCTCCAGCCTACAGTACGAGATGTATACTTCTCGTGGGTGAGCCGTTCGTTGTCGTACTCAGTGCGAACCCAGTGTGTGCAGTTGCCGCTCGCGTCCATCTCATCGCATGCTCTGTATTCCTGACAAAGCTGTTGTGGCTTGCCACGCGTATCAAATACGCGAGTCGCAGTACGACATGCGAGCCATTCACTACATTCACGATCACGCTCCACTTTTATGAGTTCATTGGTATCGAGATCACCTGTTGATAATGTGGGTACGAGCGCATACGCTTGTGCAATACTATCAGCATACGTAGCTGCAGAATTAAAATATTTATTTGGATTTTCAGTACGATCAAAAAGTACGCATCCTTCTTTTTGGCTTACTTTGCTGTCACAGTCGCCCGTCTTGGCAAACAGTCTATCATCAAACACTACATAATATGGTTTGCCATCTGGCTGAACACCACCTGATGTGTCTGCGGGGTCGAGAAGCTCAGTACAACCATTGTATTCACTACTGCAGGTACCTACATATCCTTCATAATTAGGAGTTGCATTGGACCATAGACCATAGGTGCTGCCCGGCAATATATAATCGTTATAACATGGTTGCAGTCCAATATCATTGCACGTCTGTCCACCACAATCTTCATCATTCTTGCACAGATCGCCAGTACTGCACATGCCCACGCCATCCATGAACCAACCATTACGCGTGACACCACCTACAGATACATTTTGCTTGTACACGCACAATCCTGCACCAGCAAGCTTTGGATCTTTGAAAAAGCTAATCACGTCATTATTTTTGTATTCTTTACACCCCACCTGCTCTTGGGTACACAATGTCGCATCATAATGATCTGCACTATTGATATATGCTTTTTGGCTATATGCATATGCACCACTACTCTCATCTGGCAATAGCCGTTCTTCAAGTCCCATCTTCTGACATCCGACATGTTCGCTACTGCATACAAACTCAGTGCGATGCGCGAGATACAGGGTATCTGAGTTTGGAGGTACCATGATAGTAGATGTGACCACATGCAAACGATCGACCAGATCAACTACATTGAGATTGGTCATCTCCGCATCTGGTATATGTATAGGACCAGTAATAAAACAACTGCTTTCCCCTTTTTCATACGCGCATTCATAACTTTTGCTGTCCACAGAAACTGAACATTTATCTTTTGCATTACCCATGGCAGCAGTTGCCAATCCGTCTTTACATAAAAGGTTATAAGCTGTGTGCACATCTGTATCATCACGCTCTATATTTTGAGTATCCACGACCGGTGTACATCCGACTGCCTGAGCGCGACATAGACGTTCAAATCCAGTAAATGCGACAATATTGTCTGGCGGAGTGGCGCGCGTCGTATAGGCACGACACCCAAGTTGTTCGCCAGGAAATGCATCAAGCGGTGTAGAATCGCACACATCAGGCACATCATACCCTTCGTCTGTTTTCCATGAATCTTTGATACGGAATACATAGTCCTCGGGATTCCCGCCAATACGTTTGAGTACGACATGATCTATGAAATATACACCACTTCCTGTTTGTCGAATAAATTCTAATGTAGTAGTCGCGCCAGAAGAACCAGTGAACTGGATTGGACCAAGTGTATATTCTTGCCAATCTGTGGTAATGGGCGCATATACATTCTGTCCGGTGAGAGGATCATATGTGAATATGGCAGGACTACCTCCTACCTGATTAATTTGCAATGAAAGCGTTTGTGGATTACCACGCGCCCAGAAACTAAGTTCATACCATGCATTATTTCTCAAAACTTCTGGTGCAAAATCATACGATGTATTGCCATTGCCCCCTACTTTGAGCGAATATTGACCTACATGTGTTGCCTCTGGTTCAATAGATACTACGCCTGTCCATCCTTCTTTTGCTAGGGCTAGTGTAGTTGACGCATTTTGTCCAGGTTCAAAACTTGTATCATATATGTTGTATACATTGCTACCTGTATTGCCTATATATCTACGACACAGATTGGCACTCGACGGGCAAGATACAGCTTCACTTGGTATGGACCAATACACACAAGCGCCAACTCCTGTGATATCATCTTTTTGGTAAAACCCGCCATTATAACATCTGTTACACTGGCTATTTGCACTATCCCATGAACCACCTTTTGCTTCGCACTGGCTCTGTCTGCCTGCTCCACTCAAATGAGAATCTACAAACAGATCGGAATTAGTTTTGCGCAATGGAGCACACTCATTTGATACTGAAATAGTATCAATCAAAAAACGATAATATATCTCACCACTGCTATCATACAATGCATGACACCCTTCAGGTCCACCTATTGCAGCGCCATCCGCATATGGGTCGTCGAGCATGAGATTGTATGCATCCTGATTACATTTTTCGTATTTAGTCGCGAGCTGCTCTGGCGTATCTACTGAATATGCTGGCGAACCAACAGTAAATACACTGCCAGCGCCGAGTGATGTGCCATCGCTCAATACTAAGGTAATCCCACTCAAATAGTTGGTAAATTCACTTTGATCAACTTGCAATAATACATGTTTTTTCAAAACATAACCTTGGCTCTCCGAGCCTTCCCATGAATAATATGTCTTGTCATTGGTGCCATCCGGCTTTTCGCAATATTTGAGATCACTGTAATACTCAAGCTTTTCTGCAGCGTTTCCTCCGCTGATATTGGTGAATTCATCACAACCTTCATATTGAGAAGCACATACATCACCATGAGATGGAATAAAATATAATGGAAATTTGTTTGGTTCAAATGGCGTCTCTTCTTGCTTGAATGTTTCATATCCAACACATTGTGAACTACAAAAATTATTGCCTACGACTCCATTGATTGTCGTACCGCCATTTACTGGGTTATATTCCTCACATCCCACTTCTTCAGGAATACATACACTCGCGTATTTGTTGCATGCTTGTGGGGTGTTGGCAAGAAGCACGAGATCTGCTTTGGTCTGGGGCCAATCAATGACATCTTGCGTATCTGGGTCAGTATCATAACAACCTAAATATTCTGGCGCTTTTTGGAGATAAAGCGGTTTGGTAGAAGATGCGGGAGTGAATTCACTACAGCCATCTTCTTCAACCGGACATGTATAACTTCCAATCTGACTATTGAAATACAGTACCTGTTCACGACCGCTCTCTTTGAGATCAAGATCAACTTGACTACTGCGCAACCAGAAATCCCCTGTCATCTCTGTACTATAGGCACGACACCCGACTGCTTCGACATTGCATGTGCCAAAATCCAAAGTGCGAGACAAGTATGACGCAATAACGCCGTCATTGCTTGTATATGTCTTGCACGTGTTGTAATAATCTGGACAACTTTCGCCCGGTATATGCCATACATTTTTCTCTTGAGTACAATATCCATAATCAATACACTTGTCATCATCTCCTTCGGCAAGACATGTAGAAAAATCAGCACATTCATCTTGTCTTGTTGGCGTATTTTCTGACAAAAGCTGAGGACCATCCACCGTCATCTCACATTGAGCCTGCGGTGCTTTGAGAATCCAATTTGGGTCAATGAGATGATAATATGGACTATTGGGATCGCCAAACCCATCGAGTACAGCACCCAATGTCCATGGCTTATCAGGGTCTGAGCGCATGGTTGCTATTTCAAAACCGAGTGGCAATATACGCGCCTTTCTGAGTTTTTGTATATTTGAATAACAATATGCATTTTTGTAACAATCAATATTAGAATTATCCACGTCGCGGCTTGGTGGAATGAGCTGCCAATTTTCATGAATGAGTCCCCCATCGATAACACGAGCCTCACCAATAGTGAGCGTCTCATTGGCACGTTCACGCTGTAATGCCTGTACCAATCCCTGATCCATCACACAATTATATGTCTTTGGTGTATCAGGGCACGAACTAAATTCAGTAATAATATCAAACGCGGTAATATCATGTTGTGGCACTCCTGCAATGAGATACGAAAACGCGCGTTCAGCAGCTTGCCTGTTGTAATTGATATTTGCCGCATAAAAATCAACTACAGAGCCACCTCCTTTTGAACTAGGGAAAAGCCCGTTGGTCATGACATTTTGCAAGAGTGTAGAAACAAGCGTATTGGCAAAAACAGATGCTGCCATAGGTAATATCTGCCATGCACCAGCACCATATATGCCGGCGATTTGATTGGCGCTCAAATCCATCTGTTTGCCACCTGTTACAGCATCTGTTTCTTTTTTGATAACTTGGGCTGGTGTCTGTATATCACCAGATATATAATTTTGTACTGACTTGAAACCATCGCCTTCATTGCGTTCAGCTGTGGCTCCCGCTTCTGCTTGTGCCTTGATTCTATCTACTTTGCCCATGAGCCCAAGCGCTGTACCAAAATCACCCTCAGTAACACTCAGAGACGCAGAAAAACGCTCAGAGAGTGCATCCCGGCTTCCATACATTTCGTCTACTTGGCTCCAATTCTCGGTAAAACTCTTCCATGAACAACGTGGTTGCGGGCCTGCTGAACCTGATTCTGCGTCATAAATTCTACTTAAACTGACCTGAAGATTTACCTGCAATCGAATATCTGGCGGTTTACACAAATTGAGACCAAATGGACTGCCAAACTCATCTATGGCACTTGCTGCACTATCCAGTGCAACATCTTTCATATAAGTGCCAAACCCTTTTTTGAAAGCCAAAGCGCCCTGTCCTTTGCCACCTGATGCAATATATTTGGCACTATCATATGCAAATTTACGCATGAAATATGATGCGCCATTCACAAGAGCACCAAGAGCTGCTGCCATAAGAGCATCAAGAATCTGATCCACAATTTCCTTTTTTTCATCTGGTACACTTCCTGCTATAGTGATCTGTGCATATACAGGAATAGGTCGTAACAATGAAAAAACAAAAAGATTACTCAATACAAATAAAGCCGTAAGTACTACAAGAATACTTTTTTTTGTCCTATTGTGTAATCCAAACATATAATGAGATAAAGATGTTTATTGTGGTGTGCTCGTCGTGGCGCCAAATTGATTTTTGGCAAGTTGTTGCGCCATGAGCATGAGTTGTTCATCACTAATCGCAGATAATTCTTCTTTTGAAATTTTGCCTGTTGTGATGAGCATCTGGCGCAACACCGCAGGATCACTAATCATAGAAGAAAAATCAACTCCTGCGCCCAAAGCATTTGCTCCTGTATTTAGTTGACCACTCAGTTGACTATTGACCAAAATATCTGCGGCTGTCTGAGAATCATCAAGTAAAGGAGAGACAATAAACTCTGTACTACTTGTGGCGCTAGCATCAAACGCAGCCGAATCGCATGCTTTGCCTTCAGGACACAGCGGATTCTTACCTTGATCCAATTCTGCTTTGTCCTCTATCCCGTCTGAGTCTGTATCTGGCAAATAGGGACTTGTCTCATAAAAAAACAATTCTTCATAATCATTGAGCCCATCATGATCAGTGTCGATTTGTTGGAGACGGGTCGTCTCATCAAATTCAAAAGCTTTCTTGGCTGCGAGTGCTTCTTTGTCAACTTTCACCACAAATGGCGAGTATATAGTATTTCTCACTTGAAAAAATGTGAGACCAACTGTCAATAATGCAAAAACAAGCAATAAGACAAAACCTGTCTTCTGCCCTGACGAAAGACCTACTTGTGTTTGTTTTTGTTCCATGGTGTTATGGAATCATTAGTACTGTATAGTATATCAAAAAAAGAGAAAACCCACAAAGTATTATGTGAGTTTCTTTACGAGAGTTATCCACTGCTCTACTGAAAGCTCTTGCGCACGCACTTTTTCATTGCCACATACTTCTACCAAAAATTTTTGTACCTTTATTTTTTCAATAAATAAACCTTTTGATAAATTACTCCACAATTGTTTCCTTTTATTTGCAAACCCACTCCTTACTATTTTGAAAAATTCTTCATCGGTAAACGTATGTGCGTGATTGCTTGTCTGAATATCTAGATGTATAACTGCCGAATCAACTTTTGGCGAAGGCCAAAAATTCCCCTTTGGCACCTGGCATACAATATGGGGGGTACCATAATACTGTACTGACACAGCGAGGATGCTCATGTCACCTGGTTTTGCCACGATTCTTTCTGCTACCTCTTTTTGTACCATGACCGTGATACTCTCTGGCTTATGGTCCAATTCGAGTAATGTACGAAGAACATGGGAAGTGATTTGATAAGGTAGATTGGCGACGACTTTAAAATTTCGAATTTCGAATTTTGTCCCCGATTTAATCGGGGATCGAATTTCTTTTAAAACATCACCCCATATAATTTCTAAATTCCTCAATTTTTCAATTTTCTTTTTTTCTTGCCAATATGGTTCCAATTTTCTTTCAATCTCAAATGCCGTAACATCTGCCCCCCGTTCTAATAATGCAAACGTGAGTACACCAAAACCTGGTCCTATCTCCACTACCTTGTCACCTGACTGTATACCTGATGCATCAAGCATTTTTTCAATAGGCGCCTGCGAGATAAGATAATTCTGACCGTACTTCTTGCTCGGCGTGAGATCATATTGTTGGCAGAGTTGTTTGAGATGAGAGGGGGTGAGATACATAAGAATTTCGAATTTTTAACTAGTTTCTAAGCCCGCAGACGTGTAACGATTGGAGGCATTCCACAACAACCAGCCTCCATCTGTATATTTTTCTACTGCATCAATCTGAGCTCGAATCATACTCCCATCATACACAGCCCCCATATTGAACGCCTGTATCCACGGACGAATCTCTGTACGCGTGCTCGATGCGACATATTCCATCCCTTTATTCATACCATTCTCTATTACCAATGCAGGATATGCAGCTGGGTTACCAAGACCCAGATGCCCAACGGGATAATGCGATGGATACATCATAGGACAAATATAGTCTGTCTCGTCTACTGCGTCCTCAAGACGCTGGCCAATATTCATGCCATCATGGCGCTCCATGACGAAACCAAACATATCAAGAGAAATCCACGCCGGCTCGTCCAAAAGCTCTTCACTCAAATAATGATAAAAATCATGCATAATTTCATATTTCTCTTTGCCTTCATTAGTATATGCTACAAGGCTCATGTTACCATCTGATGGGAAACGAACATAATCAAAATTGATTTCATCAAAACCAAAATGTATGGCCTCTTTTGCGATTGAAACATTATAATCCCATACGTCTTGCATAGCAGGATTGACCCAAGCAAGACCTTTGTTGTCTCGCCACAGTCCTCCATTTTTATTTTTCAAAGCCCATGTAGGCCTCTTTTCTGCCAAGATAGGATCCTGAAATACTGTCTGTCGTGCAATTACGTATATATCATGTTCGTGCAATTTGTCGACAAGCGCACGCACATCTCCTATACGATTATCTTCAAGACCAAGCTCATTAACGAGAGGTACACCACTATCGTACAAGACAAGCCCACTATAATCTTTTATATCAATCACAACTGCATTGAGTTCAGTGGATTCTAATAAATCAATAATACTATCAATCTTTTCGGCTCTCCCTGCTGAATATGCCGTGAGATACAGCCCTTTCACTTCGCGCTTTTGGGGTTTTTCTTTTTTCAATACAAGTTGCACAACCAAATCTTTCTTTGGGATAGATGATACAATTTCTCCAAGCGCATAATCATTCAACGCAAAATAACTCTGAGACCATTGCCATGAAATACCAAATATGCAAAAAAAAGATACACCTAAAAATAAAATAAAATAGAGATACGGATGTTTAGTATTCATATATAGTTATGCCGCCCTGTGTCTAGGTAATTTGAAAAATAAAACCAAAAAAGCAAGACCTGCCGCGAAAATAAATGGATAGGTGATATCTCGAGAAATTAATACAGAAACAATAAACAAAAGCGGGATATCCAAAATGCTTTTCAAAAAATTGGACAAAGATAATGTGGTCGCGCGATTAAACGACTGGCTACGACGATTGTAAAACTCTGCATACAGAGGCCATCGAAATAATTCAACAGCGTCCAACAAAATAAATATGCACAGAAGCAATAACGGTTGCGGGAAAAATAAAACTCCACATAACATCAACCCCATGAGTATGATAGTAAGTATATTGAGGAAATTTATTTCCAAATTCAAATCACCTCTGCGTAAAAATTTCTCTATATATTGATTATGAAAAAACCCAAGTGTATGAATCACTGACCAGGCAATACCCAACGCCCACACAGACAGACCTATATCAATAAAATATTTCTGATGAAATCGCCAAATGATAAAAACAGAAATAAACAAAAGAGTCCTACTCACCATAGCTCTCCCAATCACTCTATCACTACGCATAATCTTCCACGCGTCTTTTATAATTCCGGCCTCTTGCTTCTCCACATCCATATAGTGATTTGGTTCAACAAGTTTCACTGCAAAAAATAATGAAATAATAATAGCAACCATATCAATCCCAAGAATAATAAGGAATTGCCATTCAAGCAAATCCTGTGCAATGTATGCACCAACAAGAGGAGCCACTATCTTAAATATACTGCGCGCTGAATAATATTTTCCTAAATTTTTTATACTTTCGCCGCCATTGCCCAATTCCTTGTTGGTGTCATAAATAAGTGCATCATCAGTACCTGAGAAACACGCGAACTGCAACGAAGCAAGCGAAAGAGAAATAGCAAATATACTGATATTATCAGCATATATATACAATATCCAATGAACAAACGACAATACAATACCCAACAACAATGTCTTTTTCCTTCCCCACCGGTCAGCCAAATAACTTGATGGTATTTCGAACAATAGGCTCACCACTGCCCAAAGCACGGTAAGATAAAAAATCTGTGAAAGTGTCAAACCTCGATGCAGATAAAAAAGAGTACCCACAACATTAATTACTTTCACATTCAAAAGAGCCTGGATCCAAAACATCCGTGTGAAATTTTTCTTCAGCTCTTCATGTCTGTGAGTCATCATAATTTGACTACTATTTCTCCTTGTCGCAATACTCTCATACGCCCATCCTTCACACGGACTACGGTAGATGGACTCTCATAAGGTAATTCTCCTGCGTCAATAATAATATCGGGTTGCATCTCTGCCCCACCGTACATTGATACAATAGAGCTAATATCATAAGGACTCTCAAGTGATGCAATATTGGCCGATGTGGATACAATAGGCGCATCCAGACTGCGAGACAACTCTGCTGCGAGAGGATGTTTTGTAATACGGAAAGCCAATGTGCCATCTTCTCCTACCACACCTAAAGGCAATAATCTTCCCTGAGCCTGCACAACCACAGTCACCGGCCCTGGCCAATATCTATCTGCTATCTTTTGCAATGTCTCATCCCATACAACATACTCCATCATAAGTGATATATCCGCAGCTACCACAAGCATAGGCTTATTGCGTTGGCGATGTTTGATTTCAAAAATATGTTCTATCGCAACCTGATTGGTCGCATCACAACCAAGCCCATAGCATGTCTCTGTAGGATACACGAGTGTCTTACCTGCCTTCAATGCTAACACAATATCTGGTATACTTATGTCAGCTTGTTTAACAATCTGCATATACATATAAATAAATATCCACAAGCTAATTCCTAATTCCTACTACCTAAAACCTAACTTTATTGTAGCTAAAATAAGCCAAATTTGCAATGAAATAACCACATATATGTATAGAGCTTGATTTTTTGGCTCAACTAGGCTATAATATGTCCGTTCAAGTTAATTTATAATTCATAATTTGAAATCTAAAATTTCTACCTATGGGACTCCCATCAAAAAAACGAACCCCTCGTTCCCGAGATGATCGCCGATCTCACCACGCACTCAAAAAGATTGTCACAAAAAAATGTGAAAAATGCGGCGAACCAACGTTGCCTCATCGCGCATGTGCAACATGTGGTACATACAAAGGCAAACAAACAGTGAACGTAGAAAAAAGAATTCTACGTAAAACAAAGAAAACAAAAAAAATATCTTAATAGTTCAAAAGCAGAATAAGCAGATCATGCAGATTAAGCTTACACATACAACTTAATCTGCTTAAAACTTATTCTGCTTACTTTGCTTATTAGTTTCCTTATGTCCAAACGCCACCTGGCACGCTCAATTGTCATGCAAACCCTCTACCAATGGGATTTTCGAGGCAACCCAAGCGCAGCTATACCCGCAATCATTGAACAAACTATGCAAGAATTTGGCGCAGGACTTGAAGAGACAAAAGAATTTGTGGAAAAAACAGTAGATGGTGTCATAACACACCAACAAGAAATAGATGACTTCATCACACGGCATGCTCCGCATTGGCCGCTTGGACAGATGACCATTATAGACCGCAACATATTACGTCTTGGTGTATATGAGCTAGAATTCAACACAGAAGAAATCCCACCAAAAGTTGCCATCAATGAAGCTATAGAATTAGCCAAGACATACGGTGGGCCAAGCTCTGGAAAATTTGTAAATGGTATACTTGGAGCTATGTACAAAGAAGAAAATAAATAATAAAATTCTAATTTAACTAATAAATCCTAAGCCCGAAATCCTAAATTCGAAATAATATCAATTCGTCTAAGACGAACAAATGTCCAAAATAATTTGAGACATTAATAATCTAAAAATTGAATTTGTTTCGAGTTTTGAAATTCGAATTTAGAATTTCATCTATATGCCAATCCCCTCTTACGAAGAAAAAGGATTCCCAAACATAGAAAACATCATTGGTATTTCTTTCAAAAACAAAGATAGACTTGTTCAGGCTCTCGTACATAGATCTTATTTAAATGAAAATAGGGACTTTGCACTTGCCCACAATGAACGACTTGAATTTCTTGGAGACGCAGTGCTTGAACTTATCGTGACCGAATATTTGTTTGCAAATTATCTTAATCCTGAAGGAGAGCTCACAAATTGGCGTGCTGCTCTCGTAAATGGAACTATGTGCGCCCGCGTCGCTCGCGAAATAGGTATTGAACCCTTCCTTTTTTTGAGTCACGGCGAATCAAAAGATGCAAACACCAAAGCACGAGACTATATACTTGCAAATGCGCTTGAGGCACTCATTGGGGCTATATATTTGGATCAGGGATGGGATCTCACAAAACAATTTGTAACACGCTGGATTATCACAAAATTGCCTGAGGTATTGGAACTTGGTCTATGGATGGATTCCAAATCGCGCTTCCAAGAAGCTGCTCAAGAAATTATTGGTATTACGCCAACATACAAAGTAGTCAATGAGAATGGTCCGGATCATGCAAAGCAATTTACTATCGCAGTATATCTTGATAAAGAAAAAATAGCAGAAGGCAGTGGAAGCAGTAAACAAGAAGCACAGACAAGTGCGGCAGATGCAGCTCTACAAGTAAAAAAATGGAAAGGACCAAAAGTTCAAATTTTAGAAAGAAAAATAGATGATCCTATAGGATAATATACAATTTTAAATTTCAAAATTATATTATGCGCTGCTAGCTCAATTGGTTAGAGCAGGGGCCTCTTAAGCCCAAGGTTCTGGGTTCGATTCCCAGGCGGCGCACGTATTGCTCCTGTGGTGTAATGGATAACACAGCGGTCTTCGGAACCACTGATGGGGGTTCAATTCCCTCCAGGAGCACTAACACATATCCTGAGATTATAACCACTCGGGCCTATGGTCTAGTGGTATGACGTCGCATTCGCATTGCGGAGACGGCAGTCCGATTCTGCCTAGGTCCACACATATATTCAAAACTCCCTACCCAGGGAGTTTTAGTTATTAATCACTGATCTTAATCAGTAGTTTTAATCTGTGGTAAGTAAAATTTCATCTCCTACTGTAAGTATGTCCGTCTGCGCGACTGTGTCACGAGCGCGAACCTCCACTTTGGATGTCAGCTGTGTCTGGGTTTCATTCTTTGACAGGAGAGTGACATCAAACTGCATGGCAAGTACATCTACTCCGAGTGGCATTTGATCAATAGTCCACACCAATTTTTTCTCAGCAGTATCATACTCGACTTCACCCGCAGGTACCACAATGGCATCTTTGTTTATATCAACATCACCATATATGTCAGCTTTGACAACAATATCATGCAACTCATGAAACGAGTTCGACAGTAGCCAAGTGACAGTATGTACATCTTTATCTGCATCATTTTGTGTTACTTCATCGCGAACTTCCAAATCAAAATCTGATACGATAGTCAATGTAACACGATTACTATCTATTACTTTCCTATCATCACCTGTTCCGTATTGTATTTCGGCAATCACATCAACAGTAAAATTATCAAAATTTGATAGCGTTGTCTGCAAATTATTTTTGATCGGCAAAGAAATATTTTCTTTGATTTCTTCACCAGGATTCACTTGATCAAGATCCCGTATATAGCGCTTATCCCATGTCAATATACCTCTACGCACAGTATCTGATACTTGTTCACCTATGAGATCAGCATCGCTATCAGTATCGAGCTTATTCCAATCAAGAATGCTCACAATACCTCCCGTTGTATGTGCAGGGGCATTTATCATAAGTCTAATAACTGCATCATCAAGTGGGACTTCCCCTGCATTGCGTAATTGCATACTCATATTGAGTATGTCACCAGGTTCAGCAGTAAGCGAACTTACTCCGCCATTGATCGCAAGATTGAATATAGTATCTGTCTTCACCAAAGAAATATCTTTTTGTACGTGAGCCAATACATATCCATCACCTGTCTGGTCTGGAGAATTCCACCCCAATACATCTATACCGAACGTGGTTTGTTTTGCTTCTTCTGAAGAAAAAGATCCAGTAAACGTGATAGTACGGACGCTATCGAGTGAATCAAATGACCACTGGCATGGTCTACCTTCGTCTGATTTAGGTTCACTTGCTTCTTCTTTGTAAGCAAATAATTCTGAGTCACATACCACACGGATATGTTCAAGCTTTTCTCCTTGTTCTGGAGTGAGTGTAATGGTCACCCCTACTTCAGATCCCACAGATACTTCGGTAGGTGCATTAATATCAACACGAACCACAGACTCATTGGCTGTGAGAGCTAAGTGCGCAACTTTTTGGAATGAAGAACTAAAATTAGAAGGAGTATAATTGAGAAAAATGCGAAATGACTGTTCTTCGCCAAGGCTTGCAAACATACGGCCAGTGACGTCAATATATCCACTACCTTGCGGTGCAATTGTACCTAAATCCCACGTATCATTATTATCACTTATCGGAGACACGGAACTTGTAGTATACTGGAACCCTTTTGGATAGCGTACCTCAAGTCTTACATTGTTAAGTGCCACATTTTGGGCATTGCGATATCGTATACGATACGTGTTTTCCTGCCCCGCTTTGACTGTCTCTTGACCAGATATAGACAATACCACATCTTCTTCAGAAAAATGTGATTGCGGTTGTATAACAAAAAAACCGAGCCATGCCACAACACCAAAAAAAACACAAGAGAATAATAACACAAAAAACGCAGTCAAAAATTTGCTCTTTTTTCTCTTTTCAAACGTCTTCATATCAGGCATAGTTCCATCTCCATTTTCATAAATTTCAGTCAACTTCTGGTCTATATGTCTCTCTTCATCCTTTGACAATACAGTCTCCTCTACAGGGTTTACAGAAACACTCGGTGATACTACAGATGAAATATTTTTTTTCTTATGTTTTACTCTTTTCTCAGAAACAACATCCTGTGTATTTGCAGAGGTGTCTTTATCCAATTCTTTTTTAACAAAAACATGTTTTTCACTAGAAGCAGAACTGCGTGTTTTGCGCTGGCCACGCTTGTCTAATTGTTCAGATTCTATATCGTTATTAAAAACATCACTTTGGTGATTTGGCTGCGATTTACTTTTTTTGGGAGACATACAAACAAACTAAAATATTAATTTTGATACGAAAAGTTATTCTTGTTTCATAATAATGCCAAAAACTTCATCAGTCTCCAAAGGACCTTGTGCCGCGGCACCATTGGCAGACAACTCCAGTGCATCCCCCACCTTCCATACAGGTTTCCATCCTTCTGGATAAATAATAGCATGTTCAAAATTACTACGAGATCCTGATTGTCTTTGTAAGACAACACTGTAACGAGAAAAATCTTCCTTTCCTCCAAACGTATCAATAAGTGATGCTATTTCAGATGAATCTTCTTCCTCAATCTGTGCGTCTCTAAATACGTTGAAAGGGATCTTGTATATAAAATATACTTGTGTTTCATGCCCTGGTCTTGTCACAATCCAATTACCAAATGCTGTTTTGCCAAATTCATGCGTAATACGTGTGCCTGTCCCTACATGAATTGACTCTTCCTGCTCTACATTGCTCAAATCTATATCTGTCGTATATGAGCGAGGCGGCACTCTAAACGATGCTTCATCTGGATACACAAATCCACCTGCGTCGAGAAGTTCTGATCCCTCGGGAACGTATAATCTCAAATAGCTACTATTGATTTCTTCATCGGATGATTCTGACGCGTCTCCTGGATAATATCGAGTAACAAGGACAGTATCAACAATTGACCCATCATCTTGCACTACTGCCTGATGAAATACATGTTGTGATACGTTGGCATCACTTTTGCCTCCACCCAAGTTACTGTTGACCACCATGAGATAATCTTGGTCAGATGCTGTATCAAGTATCTCTCCTGTCCATCCATACTCCTTGAATACATTTTCTACACGCTCATCAACAAAATAAAATTGTATATCTTTTTGTATCAGAGCTTCATGTGTTTCACTGACAAGACTCAATAATTGTTGCGGTTCTATCTGACCTATATTTTCTATCAGTTGATTGAGTAATACTGACAATACCGCTTTTGGTGTATTTTCTTCTCCATCGTACGATTCAATTTCATATCGCAACTTACTCAATGCATCATCGGCATTAAGCATCAACTCATACTGATCATTATGTATGGGACCCATGACATCGAGCAATCGCTCCAAAACATGAGCATTCACAGCTATCACGCCGTCTACAGTTGTATTGCGGCTATGTCTATAGAACCATGCCATTTTCTGAGCAGACGCAGGAAAATCAGGGAACCAATTGCCATCCTGAAATTCCCAACGTCCATTCAGTAGTTGCAACGGCAATGGGGGTTTCACAAACACATCAAGCTGGCCCTGTAAATCATAACTACCACCACCAGGCACTGAAATATCCAAAATTTTGCCGTCTTGTACATCCATAACAGCAAAACTGCCAACGAAACCACCTGTTGGCCTCAACTCATAATTATTTTGAAACAAAATAAGATACCGTTTGAAGCCTTCACCTCCCATGATAAGTTGCACACCTTGGACAACATTATCCACGTCTTCCATGTCATGAATAAACCCGGCAAATAAATTTTTAAAATCTTTAAAAGACTCTTGATATTCTGCAGGTATGGCGAGAGAATCTACATTGTCCAAAGAATCCAATGCTGAATTGTACTGAGGCAATGCGCTACGCACATGCTGTCTCAACAAAGTAAGTCTCTCTATCAAATCTATGTCCAGCGTGCGTGTTGCTTCGTCTATACCCTTTACTAAGTATGTATTACCCAATGCAAGATGATGACCTGCAAGCAATAATTCCTGTCTGCTTTTTACTTTGTCTCCTACAATAGGCAATATACTCGCCACATATGCAAGTGCCTTATACTCACGATCTATTATTTCCTGTGCGTTGCCAAACGAATTGAGCGCTATATTGAGATCATACTCTGCTTGAGGCAGATTATTTTGAAAAGCGGCTACTGTTGATGATTGCAAGGACAAAAAAGCGTTGGTGCTCTCTCCCACGATACGAGCAGTGTCTGATTGAATTTTGTGATAATACCCCACAACAGGAAAAGGCAATCCAACTACCAATAGTAACCCAATAATACTGATTGAAAAACGTCTGATGCTAAAATGGCTACGAAAATTAGTAACCGCGTCATGCATATGTTCCTGCCAATCTTCTAATACATGCTGTATCTTTTGATAAGTACCAACTCCAAATCTATGACGAGCGGTAAGTAAATTAAGTGCTTTGCGAGCAGACACTGTATGTGTTGTGTTGACACCTTCTGATTGTGATTTGATATGTGCAATCTCTGCAAGAATATCTATACCTGATGAAGATATATTTTTTGATTCAACAGTAGTAGGTTCTTTTTGTATATCTTGCTTTTTGGTATTTGCACTGCGGACAAGAGAAGCAAAATCTACTAATTGACGACTCGCAGATAAATTTTTGCGTTCACGATATACTTCTACACCCTGCCAATGAATATTGGCTTTCTTTTTTTGCAATTCTACTAAGTGCGGAGAAGCATGTGCTTCATGAACTACCTGTACTGGTATAAACGATGAAATGTTTTTACTTTTTTGTATACGCTTTTTTTTGGTAGTACACGTACGTGTATTATGTCCATTTTTACCACAAACAGAACACTTGCGAGGTGCCTTTCTATACGCCGCTTTCTTAATTGTCTCCTTTTTAGTCATTTGTGTATTTTCACTTCTAACTTTAGATATAGTATATCATAGTGTCGTATATAAAAAAACGGATTTCTATCCGTTTTTCATCAAACTGTGAATAACACTATATACATGACCTGTATATATCTAATGTACTCGAGGCACCACGAATATTAGACAGCTCTTTGATACGTTCTCTGCCATTTTGCAACAACATCGTTTGTATATCTTTATCCTCCAATACGCGCTGTATGGTATAACATATATTTTCTATGCTCTGTGGGTCAAAATATACAGCTGCGTCTCCAAGCACCTCTGGCAAACAACTTGCATGTGATGAGACGACGGGCACACCATAACTCATTGCCTCAAGAGGAGGAAGCCCAAATCCTTCATACAGACTAGGAAACACATACAGAGATGCGTGTTTGTACAATTCAACCAACTCATCGTCTGAAGCAAAACCAGTAAAAATAATCTTTGACTCCCCAGCTTTGATCCCCGATTTTAATCTTTTATAAAAATAGTCTTCTTTCCCAACTAAAACTAATTGATAATTTTCTCCATATTTTTCTTCAAATAATTTCCACGCATCAACCAATCTTTCCAAATTCTTATGCGGATATGCCGCCCCAACATATAATACATATGGTTCAGTAATGCTATACTTTTTCTGTATATCGTGATACGTGATAGGTGATGCGCGATATGCATCATCAACAAATGGCGCTTGATATACCACCGTAATCTTACTCTCAGCTATGTGCAAAGTTTTGACAACGTCCCCCTTCGTAAATTCACTCGTCGCAATAACACGGCTCGCTTTTTCTACCGCATGACGAATCACCATTCTATGTATTTTGTCTTTAAGCCAAAAAACAATTCTACTCCGAGTGGTCGCCTGAGGTCGCGGGAAATGATACATAATGAGATCATGTATCGTAACAACAAAAGGATCGTGGTAACTAAGTGGGACATTCCAATGTGGAAAATGCATCAAATCCACATTCTCTTTTTTAATTATTTTTTTCAACTTAGTCTGCTCTTGCCAAGAATACCAAGGTATATCAGTTAAAACTTTTTTAAAATTCTCGCTCTCCTCCACTTCCTTCCAATTGTCAGCTTTCAAAAATAAAATATATTGATTCTTTGTATCAATTGCTTGCAAATGTTTTACCAATTGTTGTACATACCTTCCCAAACCAAATCCGGGAGAAAGCATGCGACAATCAATACCTATTTTCATACTATTTATTCATAAATTCTCTGAAAGCTCCCTCATCTCCGTAGGGCAAAAAATCTTTATGATGCTTTGGAGGAATGAACCCCACAATGTCCTTATGCCGTATACCACACCAATATTTTTCTGTTTGTGCAGCGATCTCGGTAAGATAGTGTGCTAGGCCGTTACCATAGCCACAATATACACAGTTCATTTTTTCAATCAAATTAAGATAACTCAATTTATGTCTGTCAATACGGATATATTGCCCACGCCGTATATACGGCAACCCATACAGGGGAAAACAGACTCTATGATATATCTCTACCACAATATCAAGCAAAACTAATGGCAATAATAACCCATAGATAAAAGGAAAAGACAAAAAATGACGTATATACCTTTTGTGTCGTGACGCTTCCATATCTATATATTAAATATACTTAGCAATCTACCAAATAGGTCGTGATCATTATACTGCGTCACTCTTTTTTTGCCTGCCTCTGACATTCGTCTACACAATACATTGTCTCCTACCACTACACGCATAGCATACGCAATATGCGCCACATTGTATGGATTCACTGTGTAGGCTGCATCGCCTACGACCTCCATAAGCGAAGAACGATTGGATGTGATGACAGGCACTCCATTATCCATCGCCTCGAGCACTGGCAGGCCGAATCCTTCATATAAACTTGGATATACAAATAACTTCGCGTGCCTATACAACAAAACCTTTTCTTCATAAGATACATACCCCAAATAATGCACTCCTGGTGTATTATCGATTGCTTTTAAAATAGGCTTGTACTTCCAACCTAGAGCACCGGCGACAATAAACTCATAGCCCATGGCCTTCAGCCCAGATTTCTTATATGCTCCAATTGCACTTTCTATATTTTTCCTTGGCTCCAATGTACCCAAAAATAAAATGTATGTATCCTTCAAGCCATATTTATTTTTCACGGTATCAAAGTCTAGTTCGACAACACCTGATGAAACCCATGGACACCATACGTTTATTTTATCATCTCTTATAGTATATATTTCTGTGATATCCATTTTTGTATTTTGTGATGGTGTCAGGATAGTATGCGCTCGTTCGCATTGTCTTTTCGGATTCAGAAACCAGTGCCACAGTCTCTGTTTCCATGTAAAACATTCGGGCAGTATTTCAAATGAAAGATCATGAATCGTTTGGATATGGGTTACCTGTGGAGTAAGTGATGTAAAATTTAAATTTGGTGAAAACCAAATATCAATCTTTATTTTAAGGTTTTTATTTTTTAGATAATCCGCAATAACGAGGCTATCCAATTTTAAAAACCCAAAAAATAATAACATGTTCAACAATTTATTCGGTAATTTTGTCGCTACATAATGTACATTGTCCTGTTTCCATATAGAGATAGCATGAGAAACATCCTTGTACGAATTATAAAATAGATAATATTGATTTTCTTTGTCACGAGAAAAAATAGCATTCAAAAATTCGACTGTATAGGTGCCAACACCTGTACGATGCATATCTGTAAGACACCTAATGTCTATTCCGATAACCATATTCATTATATACGTATATCGAGCCTGCATTGGTTGAGCCCGCGGGTAAATTCTTCATATCTATCCTCCACATATTTCTTCATCTTATCCTTGAATTCCAATACATCAAAATGTTTTGCCCGTTCTCGTATCAATTCGCTATCCCATGTCATATATTCAAATCTCAACAATACATCAACCAATGATTCCCATGTTTGATCATAAAAAAATAGACCTGTTTTCCCGGGCATTACGGTCTCGGTAACACCACCGACACCATACGCAATGACAGGCCTGCCTGATGCCATAGATTCAATAGGGGTAATGCCAAGATCCTCTACCTGAGGATGTATAAAAGCCCGCGCATGGCTCAGTAGCGTTGCCTTCTCTGCTTCATCTATACGCCCAACAAATTCAATATTGTCTTTTGCAATGCGTGCAAGTCGTTCACGTTCTGGACCATCACCAAAAATCTTAAGAGGTAGTTTCAAACGATTGAATGCTTGTACAACTAAATCAAAACGCTTGTAAGGAACCATGCGACCGCCCGTGACGAAATAGTCTCCAACGTCTTGACTTATAAAAAAAGAGTCCACATTTACCGGAGGGTAAATAATATCGCTTGACCGACGATAATATTTCTCTATACGGCCACGCACCGTGTCAGAATTGGCAACAAAATGATCTACCCGATCTGTGCTCATCTTGTCCCAAATTCTCAATTTATAAATGAGACGGGGCAACAAAGCTTTGACCACCCGATTGTAATTCAAATCAGCAATATACTCATGGGTATCAGTCCACAAATAGCGTGTCGGGGTGTGGCAATATGAAATATGAAGGGTATCAGGACGAGTCAAGACACCTTTTGCAAAAGCGCTTGTCGATGAAATCACTACGTCAAAATCATGTAAGTTGTGATGCTCGGTCGCAAAAGGCATCCATGGGAGATACCATTGATATTTGGTTTTACCAAATGGTAATTTGCTAATAAATGATTGGCGTATATCAGCGTGTTCAAATCCTTGCATCTTATTTTTGTCATGAAACAAAACAAAAATAGGCGCTTCAGACCATATTTCTGTAAACGCCTTGAGTACTCGCTCTGCCCCTCCGTCCTGCGAAAGATAATCGTGTACGAGCGCTACTTTCATACTATATATCTACAATGCTTTACGTTTTTTAAAAACAATAAATGGCGTCTTGATAAAAATGACAAAATCCTGCAATAGACTCCATTTCTCTGTATACAATATATCAAGTTGCATCTCTTCTTCAAATGACAAATCGCTTCTCCCAGATATCTGTGCTAACCCTGTCACACCAGGTTTGAGTACAAAAACAGTGGGATATTGAGATTTATATTGCTCAACTTCTCGCGGTTGATGAGGACGCGGCCCAACAATACTCATGTTGCCCTTGAACACATTGAAAAATTGAGGTAACTCATCAATACTCCATCTACGAATAAACCTTCCAAACGATGTAATGCGGGGATCATCCTTAATTTTATATATAGGACCTGTCTTAGTATTTTGTTTCTCAATAAGTTCCTGCTCTTTTCGTTCTGCTTTTTCACCAGATTCACCAAACTGTGGGCCTGTGGAATCTTTCTGATGCATAGAGCGAAATTTAAATGCCATAAATGCATTACCGCGGATACCTACTCGTTCATTTTTATAGATAATAGGTCTCCCTGTTTCAAACAAAATCACAAGAGACACAAAAATCATAAGAGGGCTCATTATGACGAGGACAATAACACTAAAAATGATATCAAAAATACGCTTGGCGACTCTACCCCACCCATCAAGAGAAGTCCGTTTCAATTCTACAATAGGGACACCGGCAAGTGCACTAACTGACATGTTAGTCGTATATGTGTCAAACAAATCAGCAGAATATTTAAAAACAATATGATGTTGATTACAAAACCTTATTGCAGATAATGTCTCTTTTTCATTTGCCTTCGGGTTGGTAAAAATGAGTTCATGAGGTTTCACATCATCTAATTCATGCTCTATCTTCGCAGTATATGATGCAAATGTACCCACCACTTCATAACCAAGTTCTCGACGTGATGAAAGAGTTTCAACAATCGCATGAGCAATATCTTGGGCGCCGATGACTACTACACGCCGTAAACCTATGCCCCATCGATATAGCAAACCTTTGACACCACGCATAAAAAATCTACCAATTACTACATATAAAATTGCAAAACCCCAACTCACTACTACCAAAAAACGAGAATCAAACAATTGTTGGGTAAACATGACATACACTGCTACAGCAGCCAGACCAGTCGTACAAGCAAGTAGAACACGAACAAGATCACGGGCAAATTTTCTATTTGGATCAGTGGAATACAAACCGACGATCATAAATATAATCATCCAGCCAAGTCCAACCCACGCAACATAATACAAAAATTCACCAAGAGTGATATCAAAAACAACTGGCTTCAAACGAAGCGCCCAATCAGTAAAACGCAAAAAATATGCGGACACTCCTGCCACAAGTAACATGATAAAATCAATAGGCACTTGTAAAACCATGAGAATAACTTCCGACCGCTTCATAATATATAAGCTATTTTATATGTATATATTACTGCAAAAAGATGATCTGGTCAACCGACATAAAAACAAAATTACCCTTATATTAGGGTAATTTAGAAAATTCATTCTATGGATATAAGCCGAATTTTGTCGAGGATGATCATTTCTCTGCCACGTAAATTACTCTACGTGATCAAACGAGCTAACTTTTCGCAGCCTCATCGGCGCGCTGCTCTTTCTCCAGGTAGGGCTTGCCACTCCAATTCCTCACGGAACGGAGAGTATAGTAACTTTTGACTCGAGATCAAAAACTTCTATACACTTTTCACCTTTCCCCCAACGTTACGTCAGGGTAGTATTGTCTCTGTGGCGCTTTCCCGCCCCGAAACTTCACAGCTCGAGGGGTGGACGTTATCCACTACCTTTCTTCGCCTCATCAGCGAATTAGAGTTCGGACTTTCCTCTCCGACGTGACGTCGGAGCGATCATCTTCCATAAAATGAACCTACATACTATAACAAAAAAGGACTCTTGTGTCAAGATTCCTTTTATATATACAGAGTGCCCAGGGCGGGATTTGAACCCGCATGAGTTTCCCCGCTACCACCTCAAGGTAGTGCGTATACCAATTTCGCCACCTGGGCATAACTATTCAAAATTTAAAATTTCCTATCCTTCCCCACGACCATCTCAATCCTGCTTTTTGCTAATTTAATGGTTATCTTTACTTCCTTTGAAACCTTGCCATCTGTCTCAACAGGAAATGGAGTCCTACTACTTACGACCATTTCAGCAAAAGGAAAAATGCTTGGCGCTTCAAATAAATCTTTTCTTAAAATTTTACTTTTTACAACAGGACGCAAGAAAGCTTCCAACTTACCATCTTGTGGATGCACAACATATTGCTTTCCTTTACCTGTCCATATAAATGGCTTGAGATTACACACTACCAATTCCATTTTACCTGTTGTACTCGATACTTTAAAGCTCTCATCATACTCAATAGAAATATTGCTTGGCGGAATATGTAGCTGAGAGATAAAGTATCTATTGTTAACCCAACCGACATCGAGACGCAACTTTCTCCTTCGAGCCAATACATCACATGCCTCAACACCGAGTGGTATACCAAGAACTTGTGCTATAGCGTTGTCTTGACCTACGGGCAAAAAACCATAGGTAACCTTGCATGAAGCTGCTCGAGAAAGAACATGCCCAAAAGTAGTATCATCACCAACAATAACTATAGTCTTGGCGCCCTTCCTAATCTCATCTTCTACCAAAAGCTCCGCACTCGTATAATGTTGGAGCCGAATAATTTTACCAGCTATCCCATAATCTGTCAACTTAGTCTCCATCGCTTTGAGAACTGATTCATGGCGCTTCTGTTTCAAAAAATTGTCATAGAGATAGACATACATACCGTGCGTGGTGTTACTACACTCCTTATTGATTTTCTTCACTTTCTACATCAGAAGCAAGTTTGAATTTATTACGAGAAGATAATTTTTTTCTATCAGGATGCAACTCTTGTATTTCAATACCCTTCATACTGACTTTGCCCTGCAACAGAGCTCCCGCAGCAACAACAAGTATTTTACACACCACATCACCATCTACCTGCGCACTTTCAGTAAGCTCTAGACGTTCCTCCACCCGTACATTACCACGCACTGAACCAGAGATAATAGCGTTCCCTGCTTTTACATTCGCAAGTATTTTTGCTCCACGCTCAACAGTCAATAATTTGCCTGTCTGTACATTGCCCGATACAGTACCTTTTACCAATATATTTCCCTCAGATGCGAAATCTCCTTCAACAACCACTGATGGACCAACTACAGTCTCTACTTCGTCAGGCTGGGTAGAATGATTGTATGAAGGTGTGTATGATTCTTCTGTATTTGGTTTAAACATAAGGTATATATTAAGATTATATATGTTAAAATGGTTTGATTATTTTAGCAAATTTGTGAGATAAAGCAAGTGTTCTTAGGAAGTCGCCGGCTTCTTGCCTGGTATCCAAAAACCAAATTCACTCCCCTTGCCAAGTCCTTCACTATGAGCCCAGACATGACCTTCATGTGATTCGATGAATTTACGACACACATAAATACCAAGTCCTGTACCATTGACATTAGTACCTTTTACATTTTCACCACGATAAAATTTCTGGAAAAAATTTGCCTGATCAATAGGGTTAAACCCAAAACCACGGTCTTTTACACGTACCGTGATTCCGCCATCTTCTCTTTCAACCAGAACTTTGATAATTCCCTTATCACTATATTTGATAGCATTATCAATAAAATTGAATACTACATGACGAACTTTTTCTTCATCCATACAAACATCCGCGATATCTGCATTTGGTTCCCACATAATTTTCAACCCTTTACCCTCAGCTCTTTGGTGCAATTCTTTCACCACATCAGAGATAAGATCATTAATCTTATAGTTTTCAAACACAAACTTAGTTCTCCCTTGCTCTATACGCGTAATATCCAAAAATTCATCAACCAATTTAACTAGACGCTCATTACTTTCATCCATGTCGTGGAGTACGTCTTTCATTTTTTTCGTCGCCTTGCCATACGCACCGTCTTCGATAAGTTCAATATATCCCTTGATAATAGAAAGTGGGGTACGAAGTTGATGAGATGCAATAGAGAGAAATTCTGTCTTTTGTTGGTCAAGTTCTTTGAGGCGTAAATTTGCTTTCTCAAGTGAGTGGGCTAACTGACCAAGCTGTTCACGTTGTTTTACTTCATTACGAACACCCCTAATTAAAAGTATACTAAAGAAAAATATCAAGACAAACACCCCTATCCTAAAAAATAAACTAACAATGTCTTTGGTAATAGCTACCTCGATAAAAGAAACAATAAGTAACGCAAAAGTCAACAATTCAGTCCCAATCACTCGTGTATTTAACAGTCCATGTCTAATAATCGCATATGAACTAAGAAAGATAAAAGGTAAAATCCATACCATCCCCAACGGAATAAATCGAGGCAACCCAAATACTGCTGGTAAAACAAAATTAAAAGTTAGGAGTAAAGCAAACGTGAAGATAGTGCCAATTAAGATGAGACGCAACTGTATTTTCTGGTGTGCATCTGCCTTCCAAATCTTTCGAAAAAGAATAACTATAGCCGCAATGATAAAACCAAATACTGTCGCCCCAAACAAAGCCATTCCGGGACCATTGGATATTTCTTCGGCACGACCGTCGGCCATGTACTTGGTCACTTCTCCCAAGGCTAAAGGAGTCAGGACAATGCATGATGTCACAGACGCAAGAGGCACTAACACAAATTTATACAATTTATTAAACTGGTATGCTTCTTGGGGATACACATAAAAAAATTGAAAAATACCAAATGCATGCCATGTCGCAAAAAAGATAGCCAAACGATTCAACCACAATGTCATGAATGGAGAATATACCTGATAGCTTGCATAGTTGACCCATCCCCACATAACTGTAATGAGAGCAAAAAACAAAAAAGCTTGGTTGGTAGTACTTTTGTGGTCATTAAAAAAAACAGCAAAGGCCAAAATGCCTATCGCTGCTGTCGTAATGCCTACTGAAAATAAATCGAGATTGGTAAATAAATCCATACCTTAATATATACTTATGTTATATATTCAACACGGGGTTCCAATCGTGAAGAGTAGCCACTTGGTTCGCCCCCATCACCAATTCTAAATGTAATAGTAAGTTCACCTGATGTGATACCTAATTGTGCTTCTATATCGTGATACGCTTTACGCAATAAATTCACATGTACATCAGATAAAACTTCATTTCTATTATCCCGAATACGCATCATCATATATACAACTCCCGTAATAGGGTGAAACCCAAAATGCATTTGTGCTGCCTTCAACCACACGCGTTGCATTATTCTACCTGCGCGTATATATGATTCTGGTGACTCATCCTCCATTATTATAGCACCAATCGTTCCCGTTCCATAGCCCTTGGCATTTTCTTTGGCGATAAATCGTGCAATTCCCAACTTACATAACAATGTATTTATCCTCCAGTGACTCAGCAGTTTAAACACAGCCAACTGCGGTGGCTTCAATTCCATAGTCTTTGCATATAAACCTGTCTTTTCTCTTTGCTCTTCTTCATCTGTCCACCGTACATCACTAAAAAAATAATTATGTAAATCCCTATTCTCTAACATAACAATTTCGTTGATAGAAAAATCCTTGCCCAATTTTTTTACTGCATTCATATCATCGACCAATATGATACGACCACTTCCAATTTCTTTCGTGGTTTCAAAAATACTGTTTTTCTGTTCAGATGAAAGAAGAACTTGGCGGTAAGGCTTCCGGTTAATTGCCCGTGTAAAAATAAAAGAAAAAAGAGGATCTTTGACTACGAGTGTTTGTTCCAATGTCACTTGCGCGACACAATCTGACTCTGCACCATGAGGAAACAAAACCACTAGTGCCTTATACCCTTTTTCTGTGGCGGCTATGACGATATTTTCAATCAAAGCACCGTGCGCAATATGTGAGCCTCGTTGTTTGTAATTAAAAATTGGGTTGTCTTTTTCAGGTAGATTATATATGAAAATCACATTATCTTTTATTTCGAAACGCCATGGTTGAGAATTATCTCCTGATGGGGCACGCACTCCTGCCTTCAAAATATCCAATATAATCTGTTTCATATATGCTAAATTAAACATCCAAATTAATGGTCTTTAAAAAATTATTTAATTGAATGTCTCTTTGTTCAGTACCATAAGATGTATGGTATCCCGGATCAAAAATTGCATCGAGGTTGACTTCATATTTCCCCGAAGGTGCAGATCCACCCAACAAAATCCGTTTTACAAGATACGAAAGAGCGACACCTGCCAATGTTGCAGCATTGCCCATCTGTGGCCACGAATAAATAGTTTTTCCTACTTCGAGCAAAGAATCTTGCATCCTACCTGTTATCAGACGAGGACCAGCAATTTTGGTTGCAAGACGCGGCAACTCATGCGGAGAAAATTTTTCAAATTCTTCAATAGTAACTGGACCAATTGCCCCATTAAATAATTCCAAATCATTATCTATATCATACCGTTCTACATCCACAATGACATTGTCCCCATTGTCAGTAGCCATCACAACAGGCATGCCACACGCTCGTGCAGCCAAGCGAGATCGTATCTTGATTTCCAGATTATCAACTTCTTCTATCAAAATTTGTGCCCGCGATGGTTCATTTAAAAACGCGACCAGATTATCTTTATGGGCGCCCTCTCGATACGCCATTATTTCTAAATAAGGGTTTATCTGGTATATTTTTCTTAAAATAAAATCACATTTATTCAATCCTATATCAGCAACATCTGCGCGGATTCTGTTCAGATTTGATGCTGAAATAGTGTCGGGATCTGCGATATATATCCTCTTGCCTATGCCCATCATCACCAACGTCAAAACTGCATGGCTACCTACGCTCAACCCCAAAAAAGCCAATGTAGAATTATACAATATATCTTGCTCAGATGAAGTAATGATATTTCTATTCCGGGCTGTTCTTACTTCAAGATGTTCATCTTCTGGTAAATAGTGAACAAAATTTTTATTCCAAGGGAAATAAAACCAAAAACCTTTTTGTTCCATAACCTCTCCACTGAGATACTCGTGCAAAAAATCTTGCCACTCCCCTTCTGTGTATGGACTAAAACGAAAACGAGGGTTCCGAATCAAATATAGCTCTCTGAGCTGTGACTCAAACGTATCAAAAATCTGTTCGACACCATGTGTCTTTTTAAAGTCTTCAATTGACCCCTGTTCTGGATCAAACAAAATTGGTTTTTCCATACTATATTATTTTTTAACCCACGCTTGTTTTACCCCTGGTTTAAAATAGGTTGGATGTTCTGCTTCCCAAAACTTTAATTGTGGATGTGCCCGTTCACCCAAATGGCTCTTCAACTCTCTAAACTCTGAGACCTTGAGAGATAAATAACCAATAATCTGCTCAAGCACTTTATGTTTGATACTGTCATTGACACATGATGAATCAATACCTTTCTGTAACTCTAAGTGTATCTTGAGATACTGATTATGCATCTCATCAAATTCAGTAGACAACACAAATTTACCCGTCAATAAATTGTCAAAATCTTTATCAAGCAATGCCTCTTTGATATATTGAGGGTAGATCGTGATTCCATATAGTGTCGTAGCAAAATCGACTCTTTCATATACATATACAAAAGGCAATTGAAATAGACAATCAAGTACACCTACTTTCTTTGCTTCTTCAGTGAGATCAAGACCATTATCAAAAAATTTTTGTTTGACAAAATCAAAATCAAAAACACCACCTCGATCTCCAATTCCATAACGAATAAGAGGTAATACATTATTACCTGTCAGCACGAGTTCGTCTTGAACAGCATCAAAATGAGTAAATTCTGGATTAAATTGTGCCAACGTGGGGACCTTGGAAATGTCATGAAATAAATCAATAGACAAATGTTCATGTTTGAGAGCTAGACGTTTGATCAAAATACTCAATGGCATCTCCACAGCCATCGTACCCAAATCTGCACTGCCATACACATGGAAAACATCACGATATATATTATCTACACGAGCTTTTCGTGCCAAATAATCTCTAAAACCTTCGGTAAATGTTTCAGCAGCAAAGACAAAACGGACATTCATCTTTTCCAATTCAATTCCTTGTGCAGATGCCTCGTCTAATACATCTTTTACAAAAGGTGGGTAGCCAACAATAATTGTCTGCTTATATAAAGGTGAGACATTTTTTAGTGCATTAAAAATTTCTTTCTTATTTATGCCGGGTGTCAATATAGAAATTGGATATGCACTTCTGTGTCCGCACATCTCGAACGCCTTGTATGTCAAAAGACCACCTATCCATACTCCCATACCAAAAGCCACGAGTATCAGTGTTGGACCTTTGTCCTTTGTATTGCCATACCGAAGAAAGGCTTCATGAAAAATAGAAGATTGCCAATCTAATTCTTCTGATCGAGGAAAATAAAAAGGTTCGCCTGTAGAACCTGATGTAGAAGTAAAAACAAGTGTCTTATCAAAAGACCCATTCCAACACAGATCTTTCAACTCATATTGTCGCAGATAATTCTTTTTATCAATCACAGGGACATGCTGAAAATCAGACCAATCATTGACTTTGTGATGATCGACACCGTTCTTCCCTAAAAAATCTCTGTATGCAACTACTCCGTCCGCAGCTTTATGAAATAAATGCAAGACATGTCTCTCTGCACGGTGACGCCATACGTCTGATTTCCTATGATAAAAAGAATGCAAAGCGCGCATAGCAGAATAATTTTTTGTTATAGACATACGTGGTGTATTACAAGCTCGGACTTTCTATAGCATCTAATGCAATATCAAACGCAGTACTGGTAAGATGAGATAGAGAATTATTTTGAGAAAAAAGATTTGTCACAGCCTTTTCAATACATACATCTATATCATGCAAAATGGCCTTTTCGCCCGTAGTTACATTTGGCTGCATAAAATATGCAAAACATCTTGCCATACCACAATTCACAATAAATTCTGGTATAACACTTACTTGATTATCAGCCACTTCCTCTGTCTCGCTATCAATAAAGGGGTTATTGGCACCCGAAGCAATAATTGCAATGCCACTATCCTTCAGACATTTCAATCTATCTCGGTGAACGGTATGTGATGTAGCAGCAGGAACAAACACATCGGCATGAGGATAAAAATCAAGCGATCCTGTATACGATTTGAGAGAAGGCACGTCTGTGTGTATTCTTCCGGACACGCGCGCTTTGAGTAAATCACCTATATCTATACCAGCATCATCAAACATATACCAATCTTTATCAATGACACCAACAATATAAGCCCCTTTTCTCCACGCGTAATATGCAGCAGCTGAACCTACATTTCCAAAACCTTCTATAATAATTTTTTTGCCCTGCAACGACTCGCCACGTAGATCATAATAAGCACTGATGGCAGAAACAACACCGTAGCCTGTAGCTGAATCTGCTATTCTAAAATCCAAATTATGCAAAAAACTATCTGACATAACGGGTGCAAGAATACCCTGACGAAGATTATCAATAATGGCATCACGTTCTGACACAGATAAATGAGGGTACAACCCGTGCACAATTCCCTCTTGAGGATGCCGAATACCCAATTCCAACAACAAAGGCGTCACGTCTGATTTAAAATCAACATTCTGGTCACCACCTGTACCATAATGCGTTTTCAACTCTTTTTGAATATACAAAAACCAACGCCTAAGTACATCTTGTTTATCTTTCTCGCTCTTAAATGCATACCTAATACCTGATTTTGCCCCACCAATTGCTGGGCCAGAGACGGTAAATTTTATTTCCATTGTCTTTGCCAATTGATCCACTTCAGAGAAACTACATGCCTCGTGCATACGAGTGCCACCACCAGCAGCCCCATTGCGAAGAGAATTCATGACAAGCCAACCAACTGCAGGGGTATAATCATCGTGCCATTCTATAACACATTCCGGTTTTGCAGCAAAAAAATTTTTTAGACGCTCGTGCATATACAATATTATGGATGAAAAACTTCAGTTATCCTACCTGTTATACTTTCCTTTTTTACCAAAAATATAATGTCTATACCAAACAGCAATACCGACACTAATGCCGAAAACATACAATAAGGGCATACTGCTCTCAATACCCATATTTGCAAATATACCAATAAGAGACTAAATAAAAACCCAAATGAGGTAACAACTGACAACAATGAAAAAAGCAAGCGTTCTTTATTAAAATAGAGAATTAATGCTACGGAAAATACAAACAGATAATATGCTACGCCAAGCAGTGCGAGTGGCACAGCGCCTATTTCTGAATATCTACTATACAACACTTGATTACAATCCCCCATTATCTCGACATGACATACCACAGCAGCACCAGTCTCTACATGCTTGAAATGTTCAACCGTCAAATACACCGCATTTATAGCGCCAAGAAATGATAATAAAAATACACTCAAAAAAAACCAACTTGGCAATGACATTTTTCCTTTTCTAACAAAAAAATTTTTAAACATATACCAAAAAATATTTTACATCTCCTCTACAGTCTCAATACCAAGTAAATAAAGTCCCTTAGTCATTACCTGTTCTGTTGTCTGTATCAGAGATAGACGGAAACTCTTCACATCTCCATCCGCCTGCAACACCGGACAATCATGATAAAAATTGTTAAAATCCTGTGCTAACGAAAATAAATACTGAGCGATTTTGGAAGGATCCATATTTTCAGCGGCCTGCAAAGCAACTTCTGAAAACCGTGCCACCTGCAAGAGTAATTTTTTTTCAATATTGGAAATTGGAAATTGGAAATTGGAAATTATTTGGAAATTGTTTCTTGTTTCTTGTTTTCTTAGAATGGATTTAATCCTCGCCACAATATAAAGCAAATATGGTCCACTATCTCCTGTAGTTGAGACTGACTCCTCAAAATCGAAAGCAATGTCATTGGCTACGCCAGTCTTAAGAAAAGAGTATTTAACAGCTGCAATGGATATTTTTTCTGCAACTTCATCTTTATTACTCAGCTCCCTGTCACTCATCATATCCAAAATTTGCTTTTTAACTTCATCAATCAACCATTCCCCAAGAACCACTTTACCAGTTCTGGCACTCATCTTACCTTCTTTGAGACGTACCCAGCCGTATATCACATGTTGTTCTTTATCTTTGCTTTCTGGCAATGTCTGTTCAAGAGCTTTAAACACTACTTGAAAATATCCTGTTTGTTCTTTGCCAACTACATGCAATATCTCATCTGGATGATATTCATCAAATTGAAGCCTGCCGAGTGCCATTTCCTTTGCTTCATAACCAGGAAATCCTTGGCTCGTAATAAATACTCGATCATGCAATCCATATCTGCTTCCGGGGAAAATTATAGCACCTTGGCTTTCTTCAAACACGCCTTTTTCCAAAAATTCATGAACAATTTTTTTTCCTGATTCATATACTTCTGACTCAAAATAAAATCTGTCAAAACGCGATCCAACACGTTTGTATATATGGTCAAAATATTCCAAACTCCAAGCACGTGTAGTTTTGTATACATCTTGAATTGAAACATCTCGCTCATATATTTTTTTATTGAGATCTTTGACCTCTTCTTCCACCTTTTTGTCATTTTCATAGGCCTGACCGCCGTGGGCATACGCTTTACCCAAAAATGCAATACGTTCATGAAGAGATTTATTTTTTACTTGCTCATATTCATCTTTCAACTGTTCAATACCCCACAATGATTTTGCAATATGCATTCCTACATCACCCTGGTAATTTGCTCGTATGACCTCATATCCAACATGCTCTAAAATTCTCACCAATGTTTCGCCTGTTGTAATGTTTCTCAAATGTCCGATGTGAAACGCTTTGTGCGTGTTCGGGTGCGCAAACTCTACTATTACTCTTTTGTTTTTACTTTCTACTTTATACTTTTTACTATCCAAAACTATTTTCGCCAATTCCTGCACATTCAAATAAAAATTCACGTACGGCCCAAATACCTCGACTCTGTCGAGAATTTCGAATTTCGAATTTCGAATTTCGAATTTTTGTTTTATCTCCTTTGCAACTTCGACGGGATTTTTACCCAATTTCTTTGCCATGCCAAAGCACCCAAACGCGAGATCACCCATGTCTACCTGTGGAGGAGTTGATAATTCAATCTCACCTTCGACGCCTACATCATGCAATAATTTTTTAATTTCATTTTTTATAATATTCATCATACTATTTCTTTTCTTCTACATGTATACCATAAGATGTTACGAAACTTACAATAGAATCTGTAACCCCTTGTCCACGGCCTTTTATCTGAAGTGGATCATTTCTCTTTTTATATTTGATAAAAATCGTTTTCTTGTTTGACATATCATGTGGCATAGATCCTTTGGGGATGATAGATATAAGAGAACCACCGGCAGACAAAGAAGAATTTCCTACCCATACACGCTCTATATCGGAAAAAAAAATCCTCAACCGAGGAAATGGCACTATTCCCGTCAATACCATAGTATCTCCATCAAATGACAGGCGTGCTTTGCCAAAAAATCCTGATCCAATCAAATACACAAACAAAAAAATAGTAAATATATATTCCCCGATACGATCAAGAGCTTCATTGAGCCAAAGAATATGTGTTACTTTGGCAAAAACAATACATACAGCCAAGATAGCCAGTACGAGGAAAAATAAGCCACGGGTCAAGACTTGCGTCGTTTTCTTATCCACTGAAATATCAAATTCCATATTATATAATCTTCACAAAAAATCTCTTGCCTTTTTGTACCACATCACCCTTTTTTGTGTTCACATCAATTGATTCTACTTTTTCATCATTCAGTTTGACGCCACCCTGACTTATCGCACGACGAGCCTCTGATGTGCTCACAGCAAAACCGGCCTCGACCAAGACAGAGACAATATTATAAGAATTTGGTTTCAATTCTTTTATATCATCGGGAGTCTCTTTATTCTTGAATGTATTGATAAAATATTCTTCAGCTTTCTGCGCCTCCTCTTCACCATGGTATGTCTTCACTATCTCATGTGCAAGGCGCATTTTGAGGTCACGCGGATTTGCACCAAATGCCAATTCTTGTTTCATTTTTTCTATCTCACCCATGCTCTTGTAGGTACAATCAATAAATACTTGGATAATAGCTTCATCAGGCAAACGCATAGTCTTGCCAAACATATCTATGGGACTTTCATCAAGACCAATACCAGTACCCAGACTCTTACTCATGAGTTTTTCACCGGTTACCGGATTTTCAAGCAAAGTCGTAGTAACAACTATTTTTTCTTTATTTTTGTAATCTTTGAGAAGCGTACGTCCAGCCAGCATATTGAATGTCTGGTCTGTGCCACCGAGCTCTACATCTACATCCATAGCAACTGAATCATATCCCTGCATAAGCGGATAAAAAAACTCATGCACATACAAAGGTTTATTTTCCTTTATTCTTTTTTCAAAATTATCACGCTCAAGCATACGCTGAACTGTAAAATGTGATGCGAGATCGCACACATCTTCAAAATTTAGTTTTGAAAGCCACTCTGAGTTGAATTTAAACTCAATTGGATTTTTGGTATCATCAAAATCCAAAATTTTCCCAATCTGTGCTTTGAATGTTTTCAAATTTTCTTGTACATCTTCATCAGTGAGTCGTCTACGCGCAGCACTCTTGTCACTTGGGTCACCTATCTTTGCAGTGAAATCTCCAACAAGAACGATAATCTTGTGGCCAAGTGTGTGGAGACGTTTCAAAATAATGTAATTAGTCGCATGTCCCAGATGAACATACGTAGCAGTAGGATCAATGCCTACATAAATTTTTAATTGTTTGCCAGACTCAAGTAACTTCTGAAATTCTTCTTTTGAAGGGTATATCGTATCAATAGATCTTGAGAGCACTTCTTCAATTTTTTGTGAGTCAGTAGATACTACCATATACAGATTATTAAAAAACAAAATATAAAATTATCGCGATGATAATAGCATCAATCAACAAAAATATTGGTAAGCATGTGCGCAACATGACATTCGTGGTCTCTTTGGCAAACTCTTGTGATTGTTCAGGATTCTCGCCCATGGCAAACAATCGCTTCAACATACTCACTTTTACAAATTTACTCAAAATTTTTGCCTGTGTGCGTCGAGCTCCACTCTTGGACGGATCATACGGCTGGCCCGTTGAAATACCTATATCTTCAAGAGACATGCCTTGCTCCAACATATCGGGTACGTCATTTTGATTGTCATCTTTCAAAAGCATTTCTTTTTGCTCTGGAGTCAATTGTCGTGGATCAAGTTGCATATTATTCTTCACATGGCTCTACTTGGACAAATACGTTATATAATTCATCAATATATGCCTGATAATAACTCTGTTCAGGCGCTTCCTCTATAGAAAAATTGGTGCCTATCTTCTTTTCAAGATGAATTTTGGCAGCAACTTTGATAAATGACATACCAACATAACATTCGGGGAGATTAGCATTGTCAATAATATCTTGTGCTTGTTCATCATCTACAAAAATAACAAGATCATCCATGCGTTTTGCGTCACCAGGATCTTCAAGGATAGGAAAACTACCCATACCGCCAGTCCAGCCTTGCCCCATATAAAATACAGCATCCTGTGACTCTACTGTTTCCTCAAATTGAACAGGGGTCTCTAAATTGAGTGTTGCGTAGGTGTCTTTCATAGAGACTGACGTAAGATTATTGTCTTTCGCAATAGGTGCACACCCAGCTCCGGCCATAAACAACAATAGAGCAAAGCATATAATGAGAGAACGCATATATTTAAAATTAAACTAGATAAAAACAAATCACATAAATTATTCACATTTTGTGAATAACTATATAGCTATAATATCAATATTTGTCTAAATATTCAAGATTTTGCCATTGACAAAATATATAAAACTGGTATGATACCGGCGTACAACCATTCCCCGCGTGGGGAAAGGAGGTCGCGCCATGGTGGATCAAACCACCAAGACGGCGGCCGCTCCGAACATGGGAGGCAAGACGGCGGTCGAGAGACCGGTGCATAAGGGTAGTCTCGTGCTACCCACCCCAACGCCAGTCCGGCAAGGGACCGCCACCCCCCAGGCATTCGCCACCCACGTGGCGAATGCAACTCGGCAGCGCGCTGCCTGACATCGGGGGAGGTCGAGAGCTCTACCGCCCCCGACCAACCCCATTTTTATATCTTGAAAAAGATATTTTTTTATTGACAAATATACATGAAAAACTGTACAGTATAATACTATTTATTTTATATATGAATATATGGAACAACCTCCACGATATCAACCTCCAGAGCCTTCTAAAATATCAACCCCGCCAGATATACAACGTGAAAAAAGACAAGAAACAGAATTAGCGCGGGCATTGAGACAACGAACCCGTGAAGTACTTGAACATCTAGGTGAAACATTTGGAACACGCAACACTTCAGAAACACCACACCCAATGATAGATGTCGATGGCGAACAAGTAGAAGCACAATACCCCGCTGGCACGTTCGATGCATTTGCTGCAGATATTAATAAACTTCCTTATCACCAAAAAGAACACTCAGAAGCAAATGTGAGACGCGTGCGAAACATGATAGAAGCAATAAACAATTCTTTGGGATCTGAAAGTGAATATTATATAGATGATGAAATGGCAGCTGTACTTGAATATGCTGCTGCGACTCATGACATCGTACAAGAATCATTTATCTGTAGGAAAAAAGATCACGGCGTAGAAGAAAATGTGCGTCTGTATCCTCCTTACCCTACCGAAGACATCGACCCGCCCGCCCCAATAGTGGAGCACAACGAAACAGAAAGTCCCGAAGCTGCTATCAATGCTATGGGGGGTCTGTTTGAAGGAAAAGATCATTACAAAAGGCTCATCACCGCGGCACATGAACGTACCATAAACCAAAAAGGATTTGGGCCAGGAACTGTATACCAACACATAGGGGATGAACCATGGCAAGCAAACTTAATTGCGTTTGCAGACGTAGGAGGCGCTGCCACAGAGCCTGAAGTATTTATGTGGGAAGGTGATGAATTTTTGCTTGAGCAATTCCCTTTTGTATTAATGGCCTTTGCGCAATATAAAAAAGGGGAAGACATATCAGATGAAGCAAAACAAGTGGTTATAAAACAAGTCATCTCATGGACCAAAAGTCAAATTGCATGGGCAGATGGACGCAAACAAGTGTTTGAGCAGGGATTTACTACAAAAGATGACACACAAATTCCGTCAGACAGCTCTCACTTACCACCAGAAGTAGCCCACATATTAAAAAAAGTATTTAATAAAAATGACGAGTCAGCACGACTCTGCGAAAAACGATTCGCAAAACGTGAAAAAATGACATTTGAACAATTGGCACAGGACTTCGGCTTCGCTCGCGCAGCATAAAAATATACTAGTAAAAAATCCCCATCCGGGGATTTTTTTATTACAGTGATTGTAATTGTTGCTCCAACTTTTTTAACTTTTCAGTCCCCTCTTCTAATTTTCGTTTTTCTTTTTCTACCACTGCTTTGGGAGCATTATCTACAAACTCTTTATTTGAAAGTTTCTTTTCTAGTCCTATGACATATCCTTTTAATTGCGTAATTTCTTTTGTGAGGCGTTCTTTTTCTTTTACGACGTCAGCAACGCCTTCCAAATCTATAAAACCTTCTATACTAGAAACTACAAATCCAACTCCTGTCTTGGGCTTTTCGACCTTCTCTTGAATTACCAATTTATCTAACCTTGCTAGCCCCTTTATTATTGATGCATTATTTTTTAATAAATCTATTTTATCTCCTGCACTAACAAGTACATTTATTTTTTTAATTGGTTCAATCTTATTTTCTGAACGCAAAAATCGAATAACAGATACGATATCTCTAACTAAATTAAATTGAACAAATACTTTTTCGTCATTTTTTGTCCTTTCAAAAAATTCTGGCCATTTTTGCACCATCAACAAACTATTATCACCATGTATTCCTTTCCATATTTCTTCAGTGACAAAAGGCATAAATGGATGCCAAGCTTTTAATAATCCATTTAAAATATAATTTAAAATTTCTGATTTGTTTCCTTCAATTTTAGCAATTTCTAAATACCAATCCGCTAATTGATCCCAAGTAAAAGTTCTTAATATATCACCTGCTCCTGAAAATTGAAATTCCTCTATAGAACCAGATGTTAAATATAAAGTGGAATTCAACGTGCCCAAAATCCATTCGTCAGCTAATGTTTTTGGGGTTGGTTTCTGAATATTTATTTGTATCTTGTAACCTGTGTCTTCTTGTATCTTACCAATAATAAATCGGGAGATATTCCACAGCTTATTCGTAAAATTTCTAAACCCAGCTACTTTTTCTTCGCTCAATTTCAAATCATTCCCCGGTGCGTTGCCAATAAGCAAAGACAAGCGTGTTGCATCTGCGCCATACGATTTTATGGTATCAAGAGGATCAATAACATTACCTAAACTCTTGCTCATCTTCCTTCCCTGTTCGTCACGTACCATGCCATGAAGATACACTGTTTTAAATGGAATATCGCCAAGGGTATATGTTGTCATGAGAATCATGCGCGCAACCCAAAAGAAAATAATATCATAACCAGTTTCCATGACTGAAGTTGGATGAAAATTCTTCAAATCTTCTGCATTCAAATCTGGATATCCAAGCGTACTAAACGTCCACAACCCTGAACTAAACCAAGTGTCGAGTGTGTCGGGATCTTGTTGCCATCCTTCCCCCTCAGGAGGATGTATACCGCAGTAATTTTCTTCATTTTTGTACCAAACAGGGATTTGATGTCCATACCAAATCTGGCGACTTATACACCAGTCACGCAAATTATCTATCCAATGAAAATATATTTTTTCAAATCTCTCAGGAATTATTTTTATTTCACCAGAATGAACAACTTCTTGCATTAATTTTTTCAATGTAACAGTTTGTCCTTTTTTAATATTTTTTAACTTACTCTCTCCCATCTGGAACTCTTTATTTACATTGATAAACCACTGCGTCATCGGGATAGATTCTACCACATCTCCAAAACGATCTGATGTTCCGACATTTTGAATGGTTTCTTCTTCGCCCACAAATAAATCATGTTTTTTCAAAGCTTCTACAACTTTTTCTCGTGCTTCAACTGTCGTAAGTCCTTCATACGTCCCAGCCGCTGACGTCATGTTGCCATCCTGCCCAATTACGTGTATGAGATCTATTTCATCGCCTTTTGTTTTTTGAGCCGTATACATATCAAAGTCAACAGAACTGTGCGCGGGTGTAACACCAACTGCACCCGTACCGTATGCCATATCCACATGCTCATTGGCAATAATTTTTATTTTCAAATCTACTCCTGAATCAGCAAAATTATGCACATCAAAAGTTTGCCCGATAAATTTCTGATATCGCGTATCATCTGGATGAACCGCTACAGCAGTATCTCCCAATTTTGTTTCCGGACGTGTGGTGGCAATCGTGATAGGAAAGTCTTGTGAATATTTAAATGTATATATTTTCCCTTGCCTTTCTACATGGACCAGTTCGTCGTCACTGCATGTGGATTGGCCTTTTACTGACCAATTTACAACTCTATACCCACGATAAATCAATCCGTCATCATACATTTTTTTAAATACGGTCCGTACGGCCAAATTTCTTTGTTCATCCAACGTGTATGCCTCTCTACTCCAATCCAAACTTGAACCCATTTTTTTACTTTGGTTTACAATCGTATCATGAGAATTTTGGGCATATTCTTTTACTCTCTCCAAAAATTTTTCCTTGCCTAATTCTTCTTTTGGTTTTTTGAAACCCTCATCTGCAATAAGAAGTTTTTCTACTTTTGATTCTGTGGCGACAGCTGCGTGGTCGGTACCTGGAACCCATAGGGTCCTTTCACCTTTCATACGATGATAGCGTATCATGAGATCCTGAATCGCAAGCATGCTCGCATGACCAATATGTAATGTACCAGTAACATTTGGAGGAGGAAGAACAATAGAAAAATAATCCGCCTTTTTATCAGTTACACCTTTTTCAATACAAACATCTGGGTTAAATAGACCTGAATCTTCCCAGCGTTTGTAAATTGCGTCTTCGTATTGTTGTGGCTCGTAAGCCTTTGGTAATTCTTTTTGCATATACAATATAGGTTACATGAAAATACAAAAATTGGCAAGAAAAACCCTTATTTTAGCCATAAAATGACAATTTTTATCAACATACACAACTATTTGCCTCTATTGGCTCTATATCTATATATTAAAAGACTATAAAATCGCCATGAACAAACTGGAAAAAATGCCTTATTTTACACACAAAATGGGCCTAAAAAGGGGTTGACACAAATTTAACCTTCTGGTATACTCTTTTATTCCATGCTTGTCACCTTACCATATCGGTGACACATTTATTATATGGCACTAAATCAGATAGAACAGATCAACAAGCTATTGGAAGAGAAAAAAAATATTCTCATTGCCTTCAAAAAGCATCTCGATGGAGATGCTATAGGCAGTGCGATCGCGCTCAAACTCTTCCTCGAACAAATGAACAAACGCGTCGATATCGTGTGTGATGATTTTGCATTGCCAATACAATACGCATTCCTAAAACGAAGCAAGGACATAAAAAATAAAATAGGAGATCTACACCAATTCATAATTACACTTGATATTGAAAAGACAGGACTCTCTGAACTAAGTTATGATACCAAAGAAAACAAACTACGCATCTTCATCACACCACAAGAAGGATACCTCACACCTACACACGTGAAAACCAGCCAAACAGAGTTCAAATATGACCTCATCATCACGGTAGATACTCCAGACCTGGCATCTCTTGGCAATGTATATACCAATCATGAGGATTTCTTTTATGCTACCCCAATCATAAATATTGACCACAAAAGTATTAATGAACATTACGGCGCAATCAATGCGATAGATTTGCCCGCAAGTTCAAGCTCTGAAATCGTATATAATCTCCTCCATGAAATAAAAGGAGAATACATAAATAGACATGTAGCAAACGCCCTACTTGCCGGCATCATCTCAGGAACCAATAGCTTCAAGAAAAAAAAGGTACGTCCACAAACTCTAAACGTAGCGGGCAAACTAGTCGACCTCGGAGCCGACAGATCCTTTGTCATCAAAAATCTATATCAAACAAAGACAATTGCCACATTCAAACTGTGGGGTACTGCGCTCTCAAATATAGAACATGACAAAGAACACAACATTGTGTGGACCACACTCACACGTGAAGACTTCATACGCGCGGGTGCAAAAGCAGAAGACCTAAACACGATTGTGGACGAACTCATCACATCAGCGCCTGATGCTCAATTTATCCTGTTACTCCACGAAAATCCAGATAATCCAAACGACATACACGGTACACTGCGTATCCTGCCTGCGCATCACGCAACACAGATCATGAGTAAATATCAGGCACAGGGAGATGAAGATGAAGCAACATTCAAAATTACTGGAAAAAACCTAAAAGATGTAGAGGAAGAAATAGTAGCACACATAAAAAGTGAGATAAGAAAATAAAATAATAAAACAAAAAACTCCCGATTTACAGAACAAAAATCTGCAATAGTTCGGGAGTTTTTTAATTTCGAAATTTATATAAGCGCTCTTCCTGTCATCTCTTTCGGTTTTTCTACTCCCAAAATTTTGAGCATAGTTGGCGCGACATCTGCCAATACGCCAACCGGATGCATAAGACTCAAATCTCCGTCAGGAGGATCTCCCGTAGGACCTGCCTGTCCTTTGTATGTATGAGCGATAATAAGAAAAGGTACAGGATTGGTACTGTGCTCTTTGTCCATTTTCCCTGTTTGCAAATTGGTCACTTCTTCTGCATTGCCATGGTCAGCTGTGACAAGTAGTACACCATCTTTCGCCAATATATATTCTGCGATCTTGCCCAAATGTTTGTCTATCACTTCACACGCCTTTATCGTTGCTTTGAGATCACCCGTATGGCCTACCATATCTGCGTTGGCAAAATTGAGTATAATGACATCATACTTATCTGCGTCAATCACTTTGATTATTTCCTTGGCAATTGATGAGGCCGACATCTCTGGGGCTTGGTCATATGATGATACCTTGGGAGATGGAATAATCATTCTGTCTTCACCCTCAAAAGGATCCTCTACTGTGCCATTAAGGAAAAAAGTAATATGAGCATATTTCTCTGTTTCAGCTATGTGATATTGTTTCAATTTTGCTTTACTCAATACTTCTGCAAGACAATTGTAAACTACCATGGGTGGATATGCTACCGTCACTGGTATTTCTTTTTCATATTCCGTCATGGTAACAAAAAATAAATCTTTGATATACTCACGTTCGAATTTACTAAATCCTGGCAATACAAAAGCCTTGGTCAATTGACGCGCGCGATCTGGACGAAAATTAAAAAATATCACTGCATCTCCAGATTCGACCACGGCAGTTGGCTTACCTTCTTTGCCTATAACAACAGGTACAAATTCTTCGTCATAGACTTCCTTCTTATATGACGCCTCTATCGCATCAATAGGGTCTTTGAAATATTCAGCGGATTGTCCGTGTGCTATTGTATTGTAGGCTTTTTCTACACGATCCCACCTGTTGTCTCTATCCATAGCATAATATCTCCCAGAAACACTCGCTATCTCACCGACTTTTGTCTTTTTCATTTTTGTTTGCAGTTGTTTCACAAAATCAATACCGCTATTGTAAATAGAATCACGTCCATCAAGAATCACATGGATATATACACGTTTTACTTTTTGTTTTTTTGCAAATTCGATCAATGCATACAAATGTTCCTGACTCGCATGCACATTGCCTGGACTTACGAGACCTACGATATGCAATTGTGATTTGTTATTTTTCACTTGTTCTGCAGCCGAGACAAAAGCTTTATTTTCAAAAAAAGAACCATCGCTAATAGTCTTGTTGATACGAGGCAATGTCTGATAATACACGCGTCCAGCGCCAATATTCAAATGCCCAACTTCAGAATTACCCATCTCTCCGAATGACAAACCAACCTCATTGCCAGAAGCATAAAGTGTCATAACAGGATACTCGCGTATAAATCTATCAAAGTTGGGCGTTTCGGCACGCGTGATAGCGTTACCTTCACTATCTGGCGCAACACCCCAACCATCGAGTATCGCGAGAACTACTGGTTTTGGACGATTGGACATAATTTCGAATTTAAAATTCAAACCAATGCTTTTCCTGTCATTTCCTTCGGCTTGTCTATATTCATCAATTTCAAAATAGTCGGCGCTACATCTGTCAATATTCCACTCTTCATCTTTTTCCCTTTCGCATGGTTTGAAACAAAAATACAAGGAACAGGATTGATTGAATGTTCTGTATCCATTTCCCCGGTTTTCAAATTTATCATGTCTTCTGCATTACCATGGTCTGCGACAATGAGTACTTGCCCATTATGTTTCACTGCTTCTTTGACCAAAGCATCTACACACTCATCAGTAATATGCACTGCCTTTTTTGCTGCATCAAAATTACCTGTATGCCCGACCATATCTGGGTTGGCATAATTAATGCAATAAAATTGATACCTATTTTTCTTGATCTCTCTCAAAACATACTGGGTAATCTCTCGTGCAGACATTTCTGGCTTTTTGTCATAATGCCCCACGCCCTTTGACGCAATTTTCACGCGCACCTCGCCATTCACCGGATCTGCGTATCCACCATTGATGAAGTATGTCACATGCGCATACTTTTCTGATTCTGCAATATAGAGTTGCGATACTTCTTTAAGCGCAAGAGGTAATGTATTGTCCACATCTGGTGACGGAAATGCGGTAAAAACACCAGACAAATCAGGACCAAAATCTGTCATAGCGACAAATCGCGTGTTCTTAGGCCATTTACTACGGCGAAATGCACCGGGGTTCATTTTCTGAAAATCTTTTTGTACAAATGCTTTGGTAATTTGTCGTGCCCGATCACTACGCGCATTGATAAAAAATATAGCATCATTATCATTAATTGTTGCTACTGGTTTTTTGCCATCTACAATGACTGTAGTACAAATAAATTCGTCTGTCTCTCCTCTGCTATACGCTTGAGAAATTGCATCTTCTGCGCTCGTAGCACTACATCCATTACCAAGTACCATAGCTTCGTACGCGGCCTGCGTTCTATCCCACAATTTATTGCGATCCATACCATAGAATCGCCCCATAATCGTGGCGATTTTCTCATGTGCAAGCATGTGTCCATGTAGTTCGTGTAAAAACGTCAAAGCTTCGTGTGGACCAGAATCTCGACCATCAGTAAACAAATGCAAAAATACTTTTTCTATTTTTTCTCGTCTAAACAATTCGAGCATGGCATAGAGATGCTCTGGGTATGCATGCGCGCTATTGCCATCAGTCAGGAGCCCCATCACATGGGCGGCTGTATTATACTTTTTGATATGGAATAACGCCTGTTTGAATGCTTCATTTTTGAAAAATGTACCATCATGAATGGCGTCGGAAATCTGCACTAAATCCTGCTTTACAATTCTGCCAGCGCCAATATTCATGTGCCCTGCCTCGCTATTTCCCTGTTGACCTTTGAATAATCCTACATTCTCACCATACGTTTTGAGTGTGGAATTAGGATATTTTTTCATGTAACCAAAAATATTTGGCGCGGTAAACGGAGTTATGGCATTTCCTTGTTTTTTGGGGTCTGCTAAGCCAAAACCGTCGAGAATTATGAGAAGCGTAGGACCAACAGGGGAATGTGATAAAGAAGATTTTTTCATAGTATGGATAGTATACCTTATTATTTGCTCTATATCAATCCACAAAAATACATTCGCAAAAGAAATATATATAAAAACAGACCTTAAAAAAGCCTGTTTTATTGTGTTTTACTTCAAACCCTGACTATAAATTAAAGGTAATTGTCCTTGTGAGAGTCATCATCTGGTAACAACTATTATATACTGACACACTCAATGTATAACTCCCATTCTCTATGTGATATTCATGACTTGCTGTAAAGGTCATATTATTTACGGCCGGTTCATTGGCGCCATCACCCCAACGAACAATAACTGGATCATTTGGCCGTGGACCTTCGCAATTACCTCCAATACCATAATAATTAATTACTCCATTTACGGTATAGAGATTCCCATTTTGCGTAAGAGAAATAGAAAAACTTGGGTCACGTACAACTACCTCTTCTTCTGGCTCAGGTTCAGGTTCTGCCTCTTCCTCTGTTTCTAGTTCTGGATCCGGTGTAGTATCATCATCCCCCTCTTCATTAGACCATGTAGTGTCGATACTATCATCGGGCAAATTATTAGGATCTATTTCATCAATACTATCTTGATCATTACCTTGATCTGCATCATGTTGGCACGCACCCTCATAGTCTATTTCAATATTAAGTTTATCAGCATAACATATATTAAAAAAAGTCACACCATCAACGCTACAAACTGGTTCATATGGCCCATTACAAATTCCATCATTCCCCTCATCTGAATCATCGCCAAGAACTTCATCCTCTACTTCCGAGGTAGAATCTTCTTCATCATCTTCGGTCTCAGTAACAGATTGTTGATTATTATGAGTATTCTCATTGAGTGAAGGATCATCACTTCCCCCGTTATCTAACAACTGTCCTCCTATTACATTATCTTTTTCAATTGCATCAACATCAATATGTTTCACTTCAACCTGTTTCATTTCTTCAATGTCTTCCACAATATTATCCGCTTCAGGAACAACGCCTTGAGCATATTCTAATAACAATTCTTGATCTTGTACAGACAAACTATCCAATGTATGGTAAATAGTTGCCCCAACACTATTTTTGGCATCAGCAACTGTCTCTTTGAGATCATCCTCAATATATGACTCCAAATCACGTAATACGACCATAGCGCTAAGAAGCCTGTATTCACTTCCGCTTCCACTCAAACCATCATATACTGCAGTCTGTATATCTGTTGCACTAAGTCTTTCTGCAACTGCTCCCATAACTCCATGCAATTCTTGTTGAACTGTATCAAAATTATTATTATTGTCTGAAAGTCCAGGTTCAAGATAAGTAAGCAATAGTTGATGACGAAGTGCATTCGTCATGAGTGTTTGGGAGAGTTCCTGAGATGTATCAGAATTTTTTGTTTGAACCTTGCCAATAGCAGCTGCTGCTTTTGATAAATCGCGTCTGTACTTATCCAAATGTTTCACTACTGCGTCAGATTTGCCTTTCTCATTCAATGCATAGGCCTCCAAAATTTTATCTCGCGCATACGTGAGACGGATTGTTGCCTTTTTTTCTGGGTTAAATGTCAATCCTACGCGCGCTTCCTGAAATGCATTTTTGATAAAATAAAATGGATTATCGGGTAGCATACCCTGTTTTTGGGGTTCTTTTGTCTGTCTGTTCTCTTGACTAGTATTGTTTGAATCATAATCGACAGTCACTGCACTAGTATATGTATTTTCTTCATTACTACTGCTTGGAATTTGTGTCCCGGATGAAGGTTGCGATCCTGATACTTCTCTATTTTCATTTACCAATACAGGCGCTTGGCCAACAGGAGCAGCCTCCTCTGTTTCCACAGGATGTGCTTGTCCGGATGATTGTTCGTCTGTGTCACCATCTTCAACAATATCTTCTGATGTGTTAGTTAAAGGTTCTGAAGTGGGCTGTTCAGATACTCCTGTTTCATCTACACTATTCATCTCAGTAGAGGTTGCTTCTTCTTGTTGAGCAGATGAATTTTCTTCACCTACTGGCTCTTGTTCAGAAGTTTGACTCTCTTCTTGTTCTGACTCATTTTCCATTTCATGACTAATTTCCTCAACGATTGCCTGTTCATCTTGCTCTAATATATCTTCACTGACAGCGTCTCCATCTTGCTGTACTGCCGTGTTGTTAGAAGATATAAATTCAGAATCATCTGAGGAAGTAAGTGAACTACTATCTCCTTCCGAGGATGTAGTATATTCATCCTGATTTTCGCTTAGCGATCCGTAACTAACACCCACCAGGTCATCTCTAACCAATTCCTTTTCAGTAAATCCGACGGCCTCTTGTACGCCCAAGCCTTCTCTGACTTGTCTTGCTTCCTCACTCTCTTCTTCATTTGGTGTATAACCCAGCTGACGTAAAATTAATTCAGCATAATCTCTGCCACTCAACGCCGACTTAGGACCGAGATCATCTGTCCACCAATTATTATACTCAATACTCTCTCGTACCCAGTGCTGGTCATCAATTTTAAACAAAATTCCCCTATCGGGATTAAACATACTGCGCACACCCAATGGAAACATGCATGAAGTCGTCGCATGTGGTCCTAATTCTGGTATAGAACATGGCCCAGAATCACTTGCAAACGAATCTCGAAATACTTCCGCATTTTCATCTGCATCTATCCTAAATCCGTACAATGTGACATGTGATGGCTCACCAGAAGAAACATCTGAATTATTTACAACCTCCACTCCCAGGTCGCCATTGTTATAAAATAAAATTGAAGAAAAAGTTAAATCAGGCAAATTGGGATCTACTTCTCCTGGCCAAAATGCTTTGGCCTTACCAACTACGCTTATAATAATAAAACAAAAAAAAGCCAAACCAATGACTTTTATCCACTTAATCATAAGATTAGTATTAAAAAATATAATGTAAAACAATTATAGAATATAGTATACCATTTTTTGTTGTTATCCAGAAACTAATATGTTAATATATATTATACTTATGGATATATCTTTTGAAAAATCTATCATCTTCCTGGCCAAATACGCGCCAAAGTCAGACCAAGATACTCGCAAACCTATGATACCCCACGATATCAGAGTCGGGGTGTATTTGTATGAGCATGGATATTCGCAGGATATTATTGTCGCTGGCGTATTGCATGATATGCTTGAATTTACTGAAGTGACAGAAGACACAATCAAACAAAACTTTGGAAATCATGTTGCAAAGATTGTACGCGCATGTACCAAAAATCGTTCTACTGAAAACTCAAAAGAGCGTGAAAAAGATCTTGTCCAAAGATGTATAAACATCGGGGTAGACGCTCTTGTTGTAAAAGCGGCTGACACGCTAGATAGCTTCAAATACTATACTAAAACACAAAGTGAAAAAGGGTTGGATTATTGTAGACAAAATAGTGGATTTATTTTTGAACTTAAACCAAAAGATTGGGATGATCCGATTTTCGATGAGTTAAAAAAGTTTAATAGAACACAAATCTAATAATTTTATTACCCGCTATGATCTGGAAAGGCATTGTCATTGTTAAATAAAATCATATAACTAATTTAATTTTCTTTATACAAGTATGCCCACACATGCTTACTACTCAAAAAACATTGAAGACCTTGAAATGTACCAAAGACTAATCCAATACTGGTCACTCACATTTGATAAATCGCTGAATGCCATACCCATGGACCACATGAATTTTGATGCCAATATTTATCCTCCTGCAATAACGCTTACCGAAATTGAAAAAATAATAAAATTTGAACCAGGATATGCATCCCCCGATGGCGTAGTTGAACTTGGACCTTTGATTAGAAATCTCGAGTTAACAAGACTAAATCACGTCAATCCAAAAAATAAACAAAAAAACAAAAAAATAGTACAACAGGCTGGACTTGGAGCTGGCCATGGCTGTACTAATGTGATGCACGGAATCCTTAATTCTATTCCAAAACTTCCCAAGAATATCTTTCCGAGACAATGCGATCAACCCGAGATAATTTTGACATTACCCAATTACACAGTCTATCTCGCCCAAATCTCAAATATGGGTGGATTAGCAAGGCCTCGATTTCTTAGAGCTACCCGAGAAAATAACTTTCTTCCAACATTCAAACAAGTTAAACAAATAGTTACCAAAAAAACCGCTGCCATTGTCATAACATATCCAAATAATCCCGCCCAGTCCACATATGAAGGAAAAAATGTAGAAGAATTAAAAAAAATAGTCCGTTATTGCCAACAGGAAAGAATTTTCTTGATAGTAGACAATATTTATCAAGATGAGCTATATCCACAAAGTAGAAAACATGTTGAAATTTTTTCTTTAACCGATAAGCTTGATTATGTGATCAAAGTGTTCGGACCGAGCAAAGACACTACATTTTTTTCTGGCTACCGATGTGGTTATTGGTTCGGTGATCCACGCATACAAAATACCTACCAGTATTACATCTCAGCAAGTGAAAATACTTTAAGTACAGTAAGTATGATCATGTTTGCGTGGGATATGTTGTTTCGGGCAAAAAGATTGGCAAAAAAACCAATTACTTTGCCAGATATAAAGTTGCTAGATACTGGGTTATTTGGTTGGGGCAGGCCTCTTAATGCTCAAAAACTACTTTCAAACCTCAAGAAAATGCAGCTTTTTGAAAAGTATAATAAACGTATTGATGTAGCAGATATTAAGATGGAAGAAACTAATAAGAGAATCATTGAATTTGTGGAAAAATCAAAATACTTTTCTGATTATGTAAATCAAAAAATAGGAAATATCATCCTCATTAAGGTGAATCCACAATATTATACTGGGGACGATAATGAATTTTTTCACGACTTAATCAAAAAAAGCGGTTATGCCGTATTACCAGGCAATGTTTTTGGTATACCCCAAAGAAAAGGTAATGTCTGGTTTAGGATCACTTCAATACATGATTCCTGTGACAATATACTCAAAGGGCTAAAAGCTATTGAAAATTTTCTAAAACATAATTCGTAACAAATCCAAAAATTTATCTCCTCATTATCAAACTACCTAATAGAACAAATTTATGATCTGGCAAGACATTGTTATCACCATCGCAAGCATTATATTTTCGTTGGCTCTTTTCCCCCAAGTTTATTATGGATTTAAAAATAAAAAAGGTGCTATCACCCATTCAACTTCAGTCCCGACATTCCTTGGCTTATATGTTATTGCTTTCGTCTATTTTAGTCTTGAACTGTATTTCTCTGCGGGCATGTCAATAATTACTGGAACATTGTGGCTGATATTTTGTATCCAACGAATTAAATACGGAAAAATGTAAAATCAAAAACGAGCTACAAAGCTCGTTTTTTATTATTCCAAATAATACTTATATACTACACCCTAATTTTGCTTTTATCGTCTTGATCTCCTGCTCAGTGAAGTGATATCCCGGATGTGCAGGATTATTGCTTCCTTCTCCCACACCCATTATTCCAACTCCTCCAAGTTTATTTTTCATACCGTCACACTGATATGGAGTAACTTTGGTGGTCAATCCATATCCATCAGTGGTCTCAGTACCCGTAGGCATATCAGCACAGTATGTCGTGTGCCATTCATCATCTGGCGTCCTACAATTTCCTGTATCGAAATTAACTGGATTAGGATTTGCATTTGATGAATAATAACAATATTGATCCCATAGTCCTCCAACCATATGTCCCATCTCATGGACAACGTTTTCAACAGTCATACCATCAGTACCAGCATGTCCACCGTGTGGTCCGTAATTCGAACTACACCCATCGGTAAACTCACCACACGGATGAAGCATCAAAGCTTTGTATGTGCTAAAATTTTCCACAAAATATGGTTCGAGTACCTCTCCTTCCGGTAAGCAAAGATTATACACAGTATGCACACGGATATTATCTCGACAATTTTCCAAATCAGCACTCTTTACAAAAGCCGCTATCGCCCTATCCGCCGCTTGTTCAAACGTGCTTTTGTCCAATATTTGTGAGTAAAAAACAATATTTGCTCCTGCTTTCACACATACACCATTTTTATACACTTGATCATTCAAACAATATTTCTGTGAAGCTACACTATTTGTCGGTATAAACGAAGCAATATCTTGGCAGGTATTGTTAAGACATATCTGACTACTGCTGCATTGAGTAGTTCCTGAATAACAACCTTGCGCAGTGCTCTGATTGGTATTGGTAGTCACCGGGGGGGTCACTGAGGTTGCTGGAGGTTCTTTCTTCTCCAATGCATCACCTCTGGTATAAAACAAATAATAAATTTCTGGCAGTTCAATTATATTTTTACCCCAGTTTGAACCAAACAACACACTTGCAGTATACCCATCAGGTATATGTCTAATAACCTCATTATCCTCAACCGAATATATGCGAGGATTTAATGGAAACTTAAGTAATTTTGTCCCAGCTTTTATCGACATGGGATTACCAAGCTGGATAGATTCCATTTCTTGATTTGAGATCGATTTGACATTATTGAAGTTGGTAAACCACGTGTGATATACAGCTACATTAGGAAAATTTCTTCGCACACCATCCATAATATAATAAACGCCAGTGTGTTCAGGAGATTTTAACAAAGTTCCGTCAGGATATTGAGCAGCCTGTACTACACCCAAACCCACAAAAATAAAAACACCTACCACAACCCCCAAAATTGTATATCCTACTATTTTTTTTACCATACACATATAATAAATATTATAAAACAAGTATACTCCTGTTCACTTATCATGTAAACTAAGTAATCAAAAAATAATCAAAAACGAGCCACAAAGCCCGTTTTTAAGATATCACAATATCTAAATATACTAATTCCCAATTTCCATTTCAATCTCCATCAACCTATTGTATTTTTCCACTCTCTCTGAACGACTCATAGACCCTGTTTTGATAAAATCTGCGTTTACGGCTACTGCTAAGTCAGCAATAAATGTGTCTGCTGTTTCACCACTGCGGTGTGAAACCGAAACTTTGTACCCATGTTTTTTGGCAAGATAAATAGCATCGATCGTCTCAGACAATGTACCTATCTGATTAAGTTTGATAAGCACGCCATTTGCTACATGCTCCACAATACCTTTTTGAATACGTTCTACGTTGGTAACAAATAAATCATCACCAATAAGTGTCAAACGTTTACCAAGACGCTTGGTAAGTAATTTCCAATTATCCCAATCATCCTCGGCAAGCCCATCTTCTATAGAGATAAAAGGATAACGCTTTGTCCATGACTCAAGTACTCGAATCATTTTGTCTGCGGTACTTGCTTGAGATGTACTACCAAAATAATAATTCCCTTTGCGATAAAATTCACTTGCAGCAACATCAAGAGCAAGAAATACATGCTTGCCTGGAGTAAATCCAGAAATCTGAATAGCTTTAATCAGTAATTGAATAGCGCGTTCATTGTTCAAAAGATCTGGTGCAAATCCACCTTCATCCCCCACACTTGTCGCATACCCCTTTTCATTCAAAATTGCTTTGAGTGAATGAAAAATCTGAGAGCCCATACGCACGCGCTCACTAAATTTTTTATTGAGAGGCACAATCATGAATTCTTGAATTGTCAGATTATTATCTGCATGTCTGCCACCATTGAGGACATTCATAGTAGCAATAGGCATACGCCAGCCTTTTTCTTTGAGACCATACGCCTGACGAATATATTTGTATAGTGGAATGTGCTTTGACACAGCCGATGCACGTGCACATGCTAGAGACACAGCAAGTATTGCGTTCGCCCCAAGATTCTTCTTGTTCTTTGAACCATCAAGCTTAAGCATAAGAGCGTCTATAGCATATTGCTTTGATGCGTCTTTACCGACTAACGCTTGGGCAATAGTTGTATTTACATTTTTTACTGCACGCAACACACCCTTGCCTCCATAACGTTTGGCTCCATCGCGAAGTTCAAGCGCCTCATGGGTGCCCGTAGATGCACCTGATGGCACAGATGCCTTGGCTTTGGTCCCATCAACAAGCACAACTGTCGCCTCCACAGTAGGGTTACCGCGTGAATCAAGAATTTCTCGGGCAGTGATGTACTTTATTGATGTATTATTCATAGTATATATATTATATCATTCTAATAATGATAGTATACAAAAAAAACAGCCTTTGGGAAAGGCTGTTTGTGATATATAGAAAGACTATCTAATCTCAAGAGATACACTTACATTGAGACGTACCTCGCTCGTACCTGCTTCAAGTGTGGGTGTAGATCCAGCGCCCATTACGGATGATTTTAAATCAAATCCGTATTCATCATAACCAGTTATCTCATACTCACTATACGACATCACACTTATGACACGCACACCGAGCATGCGAGAAAGAGCAGAAGCTTTGTCTGCAATCTTCTTGAGAGCTTGCTCTCTTGCTTCGACAAGATATGCGTCTTTGTCATCTACGGTGTATTCGAGTTGACCGACATCGGTGATACCGAGTTCACCCGCAAGAGCAACTACTTTATCAGCAAGCTTTACATCTTTCATTTTAATAGACACACGTTGACTGACCTGGTAGCCAATGAGTTCTTCACCTGCAGCCTCGGTCCAATCATATGAAGGAAATACATCATATGTGGTAGTTTTGATATCTTCGGCTGGAATGCCAAGTGCTTTGACACGTTCCACAAGTGTATTCATCGTTTGTGTATTTTCAGCTTGTGCTTCTGCGACTGTTGCCTTTTCTGTGGTTACTCCCATAGAAATAGTTGCCACATCGGGCTTCACTTCTACTACCCCTTCAGCTTCAACAAGGATAGATCGTTCCATACGGTCAGAGAGACCAATATAGTCGTACTCTTTTATCTTGTTACGTGTCAATGTACCCACAAATACAATGAGATACACAATAAGGATCCCAAAAAAAGTGAGCAATAACTTCTTACCAAATCCACAACAATGACTTCCACATGCATGATGTGCATGCCACATATGGCCATGTGCGAGATTACTCGTCTCGCGGGTTGGCTCACCCATGGGCACAGAATTTTTGATTGGTGCTGTGTCCTCTACACCATTCATTTTTTTGACAGGCATATATTAAAATTATAAATGCAAAATGCAAATGTATAAATTGTATACATATAGTATAACACAAAAAAAACAAAATCACCAACATTGTTGGTGATTAGTTGTTCATAATATGTTTATAACATGATTACGGCACCATCTTCGTAAACTTCATCAGTTTCTACCTCCACTATCCTATCCCAGCGATATTTGAGTGATTCAAAAGTTTCTTCATCTGCAATTTTACGCTTTATTTGCTTTGTCGTATCTTGTGGGTCAGATTCAATGCGATAGATATGTGGTGAATTTGAATACTTTATCAATGTATAATTGAGGCGTACCTGCGCGTCATCTATATCGCCACTTCTGCTAAATTTGGCAAGTAATGACGAGGCGACATCTTCTATCCAATTCCATGCATAATTAAACGAATTAAAGATTATCGGTGATGTAATCAGATGTCTTTGATTACTGAGTATAAGATAAATATTTGGATCAGTGATTGTCTTGACCAGACTACCACTCAAAAGTGGATACAATGGGCCTTTGGGCATGAAACCAAGTACATCATCGGGGATACTTTGTAATAATCCTGCGTCAATCTCTACTACTTGGTTCCACGATGTAAAGTAGGAAAAATACATGTCAGAATTTTTAAATGGTCTCTTGGTACAATCGTCAGTGATATAATAGACGGCCGGGGAACCTGATGACTTGTATGGCTTTGCATGATCGAGCGCACACACGTCACTGGCCTCTTCTTGTACAAGATTATCTGATTGATTCTGTGATTGTCCAGTCAAGATAATTGTATCTGACACCAGCGTAATGCCACCTTGAGCATTGCGTACCTTTGCATATACACGCTTAAGTCCATTACCTTCAGTCAATATCCAAGACTTGATGCCGGTAAATGACTCAAATGAAACTCCAGCAAAATCTTGTGTATTGGAAAATGCAATCTGTACTGCACCAGGACTTGAAGTAAACAAAGTGACTACCTTGTTACTTGTCTCTTCGACATTACTATTGATATAAAATGAAGATACACTCGGGCCAACAGTTGCGGTACCACTGCCACTACTTGAATTTGATGAGGCAGTATATGTGGAAATAGTAAATGTTGCCGAGCCAGAAGATACTGATGACATAATAACCGTCGTGTCAGTACTAGATCCAAGGGCAACATTTTGGGAATCACCAGTTGCGAGTGAGACAGTCACTGGGGTTGATTCAATGAGCAGTGTGGCTGTTGTTCCATTGTTTGATTGCAATGTAACCGTATGCGAATCACCGCCTGTAAGTTGAAACGTGGACGAAGCAGAATTATTGAGTGTCATAGTGACCGAAGAACCAACAGCACTCGTAGATACTGCACTTGAAGCAGATGAATAGTTTGTGTATGTTTCATTGTCAGAAAAATACTGAGCACTCACTTGAAATTGATATGATGTATTTGCGCTCAGACCTGTCACTGTATAGGAAGTACTTGTGGTAGTACCAACTATTGAACTCAGGGTGGTATTATACAGCCTATACAATGTCCCTGAAGGATTATCATTGTCAACCCACGTCACAATCATACTGGTTTGGCCATTGGCAGAAGCTGAAGGAGTGCCGGGAATGTTGGGGTTGGTGGTTGTGGCTGTGCTAGAAGCTGAATACGTCGTATATGTCCCCGGATCACCAAGATACTCTGCGCGAACGGCAAACTGATACTCAGTGTTAGGAGTAAGGCCAGTAATACTCGTAGTCGTAGCAGAAGAAACAGTGGACGTCGTCCCATCAGAATATAAAATATAGTAAACAGTATTAGAGGCATTTAGATTATCCTCCCAAGTAAGAGCGAGGGAAGATGTAGAAACATTAGATGCGGTTGGTGTACCAGGAGATACTGGATTGGTATAAGTACTAGTCACAGCAAAGGTAGAAGTACCAAAAGAATTATATGCCCCTACATGAAACCAATAATAAGTATTTGGCAATAAATCGGTAATCGACCCACCATCAATAGTTGAAGTAGTGTTAGCAACTTGTACGTCATCTGAATTATAATTTTCTCCATCATTTGAAACACCAACTTGAAAACCATCCTCATCACTAGAATTGTCTGTCCAATAAAAATACTCGACTGAAGAAGTAGAAATACCAAAGGCATTAACGTTGGAAGGAGCGGTGGGCGCACTACCCACAGGCAAACTCAAACTACTCGTCGCAAAATATAATTGACCCGCATTATCAATATATGTCATCGCCACTATTTCGGTACTAGTAACATACACCAAACCAAATGAGGTATTATTACCAACCACATCAGCGTTTAGTGTGTTGTTGGTATATACATACGGATCAGTAGTAGTACTTACAGACCAAACTGGGTTATAATTATTACCAAAATGAAAAGCCAAAGGATAATCACTACCAACAAATTCTAATTTTGGATATTTTGGGAAACCAGAAACACCAATCGCTGACGCTGGGTAATATATAGTTGAGGTTGTCCAAACTCCCAGAGCAGAACGTTTGGCCAATCTGACAGTTGAAGTAACATCAATTGGCCCTTCTCCGCTTATATTATTTAATTCTAAATACAAGACACCTGGATCATCGTTAGAATCTAGACTCAATGCACCCAATTCCAAACTCATGCTATCATCACCTACTTCTGTGCCAACAGTGGTAGTTGTCCAACTAACACCATTATCAGTGGATGACGCATAAATAAGTTGATGTGGCACAATCCCACCGTCACCTGCACTATAAAATAATGTATGTAGAGATCCATCTCCGCCAATTTGCGCTCCTAAAATTTCGCTACTAGGGTCACCAGCCCCACTCACATCTCTGGAAAATACTGTTGAAGTCACCCAAGTAGAACCACCATCAGTAGAATAAGAAGACCGTGAACTATGAATACCCAACGTATTATTCTTTGAAACGACTAAAACATTGTTACCTTTATAATCAAAACTGAGATAACCACCAACCGGTGATATTGTACTTACTCCCGTAGACCAAGAAATAGCATTAGTAGAAGTGGTAAAATATGTTATTCCAGTTGTACTGGCAACATAAGCCAAACCAAAATCATTGGCTGTGGTATTATAAACAAAATCAAACAGCATTACTCCATTTTCACCATCAATCTTAATATTTTCCGGACTTATCACAGTCGGTTCACTCCAAGTACCGTCTACACCACTAGTTGAAGTGGTTATATATATATCAAACAGATCATCTGTACTACTAGTAAAAGCTAGATAATACAAATCATCAGTATAGACTAATTTTTGTTTGGAACCAGAAGGAAGAGTAGGGAGATTACCATCATAAGCTGGGGCACCGGCTAAAGTTGTAGTATTAACTGCGGATGATGGCGTGCTAGCACCTACAGCATTAGTAGCAGCAACTTTGTAATAATACTGTGTAGAAGCAGATAAGCCAGTGTCGGAATAACTAGTCAGGGCAGTAGTGGTGACTGTTGTAGTAGCTGAAAAACCACTATCAGTATCGCGATACAAAATATAGCTAGTGGCCCCTCCTACATTATCCCAAGCCAGATCAATTTGAGTAGTAGTACTCGGTGTGGCAGTGAGACCGGTTGGTGCAAACGGTACTACTACAGCACTACTCTGTGCAAACCAAATGTCAGAATCTGTGGCAGATCCGTCATCGCCTATAAAGACAAAACCTACACCCAAAGTACTCGTGTCATATACCAAACCAATGCCAACACTATATGGAGATATTTGGATCATGGCTTTGTTATCTATCTGTGTAATTCCAAACTGATTAATGTCTAAGGTATTGGTATTAATAATCAAATAAGGATAGGAATTGGGGCCAGCACCAGCAAATAATGCCTCATTATCTTGGGCAAAAACTAATTTCGGCGTAACATCAATGCCAATTGTACTGGCAATCAAAAAAGTTGTGGCCGTTGAAGACGACCAAGACATACCATCGTATTTGGCATAATGAAGCGAGACAGTCACATCACAATCCCCAATCCAACTTTCATCTACATCGTCCCAAGTACAACCTTCACCAAAGCTATCAACTTTATAATAAACTACACCTGGGTTGCCATCATTATCTATTGTCAATGTTTCTGTCTTTTCAAAAAAATATAATTGGTAATCAGTTCTACCAATAGTACTCGTAGTCCAATTTATTCCACCATCAATAGACCTGGCATATTCTAAATATACCTCCGTGCTTGTATTAAAATTCAAATCAGTAGGTACACCATAAAGGGCATGCATAATATCATCACCACCAATTGCAAACCCACTAAGTCCAAAGACAGAACTAAGAACCTCAACACTAGTCCAATCAACTCCATTTGTCGAGGTGGCCATCATGATAACTCCGTTATCCTCATCATAATATCCAAGGGTGAGATATGTACTTGATGGAGTAGGAGACAAAAATAAGTGAGCACCCCCTGTATTTACACTGGCAACCGTAGAAGTCGATGACCATGTAATAGCATCTGACGATGTGGTAATCACTATTTCTGTGCTTGCATACCCATTAAGATAATTATAATTAGAAAAGACTGCATAAAAATAACCTCCATTTTCATAATAGCCAAAATCAATATCTCTAGCAGAAGCTTTATCATTGATAGTGTAAGCAGAACTCCAGATTTCACCATCAGAAGATGTCACCATCTTCAAAGATCCCGCGCCATAATTGGCAGTCGGAAAAACTAAATAATAGACATTATCAATTTTTTTAAAATTCAAAGTGTTATATTCACCTGGCAAAGGATCTTCTGCCACCTTTGTTGATGGATCAAATGTTACTGCTCCTGCAACTATATTATCAAAACCATAAAGGCGAGGTAACAAGACTCCTGCCACACCCAAAAACAAAATAATAACTCCAATGTATGTATACTCCCTCGCTATACTATAAAATTTTCCTTTGATATTATTGAAGGACATGGTAATAATATAAACTAATTTAAAAAGTCACTCTAGTATAACATAAAAGTCTCTTTTGGAAGAGACTTTTTTTATTTACTTATGGGGATAAATATTATGCGGACACTGCTGTAACGCCGGGCAACATATTCCCTGATAAAAACTCAAGCATTGCGCCACCGCCAGTGGAAACCAAGTCAACATACTCAGTCATTTTTACCATTTCCATACTTTGCAGTGTCTCTCCCCCGCCGATAACACCATACGCTTTGCCTTTTGAACGAGAGGCAACAAGACGGGCAATAGAAAGAGTACCAACATCATACGGCTTTTGCTCAAAATATCCCATCGCGCCATTCCAAACTAGTGTCTGTGCTTGCTTGATATATTTCGCATACAACTGAATCGTCTTAGGACCACAATCCAAAATCGCCTCGCCCTTTTTGCAAATCTGATGCGATTTTTTTTGTAATTCAACAACGCGATATTTCTTCCCATCTATAGTGCCAACAACCACGTCCACTGGCATAATTACTTTTTTCTTTTTGCCATAGATCAATGATTCTTTCTTGAAATCCATATCAACAAGCGAATCTCCCACGCCATATCCCAAAACTTTTAAATACGTATTTACAATCCCGCCTCCCGCAAGCAGATAATCACATTTTGGAAGAAGATTTTTTATGACAGGAATTTTTGTTTCCATTTTTGCTCCGCCGAGCACAACAATAAACGGATTTTTTGGCTGTTGCAAAACCTTTGAAAGTCCAACAATTTCTTTTTCTAAAAGTAATCCCGCATAGCTTGGTAAATGTTTAGCAACACCGGTCACTGATCCTGAATCACGATGAGCTACTGCAAATCCATCAAGTACAAATATATCTCCCAATATAGCAAGTTTTCTGCTAAAACCATTTACATCTTTATTTTCATCAGCAAAAAATCGAATATTTTCAAGCATGAGTATCTGACCATTTTTCATTTTTCCGATTTCTTTAGAAGCATATTCAAAATATTTTTCCCAGCCAGAGGCTGGTCCGCCTTTGGCGGAAATATCTTTATAATATCTACGTAATATCTTAATATCCAATATCTTAATATCCCTTTTCACGAACTCACCTAAACGTCTAGCTATTGGCTCAACTTTCAAAGAAACATCGATCCCCTCCGGTCGCCCAATATGTGTCACTAAAATCACCTTTGCTTTTTTCTCAACCAAATATTTGATAGTGGGCAAAGATGCAAGAAGACGCGAATCCTCTGCCACCTTTCCTTTTTTTATCGGAACATTAAAATCAACGCGTACAAGGATTCTCTTTCCTGCCAAATTGCGAATTTGTTTTATACTTTTCATATATATCCCAATTTCTAAAGCTGAAATTATGCGTATAACCCCGCTAACTCTACTAATCTATTTGCATATCCTGTTTCATTGTCATACCACGCAACAACTTTGACCAAATTTCCTCCCACAACATTGGTTAATTTCAAATCCACAATAGATGAATAGGTATTGCCAACAAAATCTGCAGAAACAAGTTCTTCCTCCGTAGTTGTAAGTATTCCCTTGAATCTTGAGGTCTTTGACGCTTTGACAAACGCAGTGTTGATTTCATCTTTAGTAACATTTTTTTTGAGGACAATAGTCATATCCGAAAGTGAACACGTAGGGACAGGAACACGAAATGCAACACCATCAAAAATACCTCGCATATTTGTTTTCACTTCACCCACTGCTTTGGCGGCCCCAGTGGATGTCGGTACTATATTTTCAGCAGCAGCGCGCGCACGACGCAGATCTTTGTGTGGACCGTCTTGTAAATTTTGATCTGCGGTGTAACCATGTACGGTACTCATCATTGCTTTTTCTATGCCAAAAGTTTCATCAAGAACTGCCATAACAGGAGCAATACAATTGGTAGTACAAGAGGCATTGTTGATAATTTTTGCTTTTTCTTTTCCAACAAGTCCACAATTGATACCGCGTACATATGTGGGGATATCACTACCCTTTGCTGGGGCGGACAAAATAACTTTTTTTGCACCAGCTTTGAGATGAAGGCCAGCTGACGCGCTATCACGAAAACGACCAGTGCATTCCAAAACAACATCGACTTTCAATTTTTTCCAAGGCAAAAGACTGGGATCTTTTTCTGCTAAGACTGGGTATTTGTTACCTTTGACAATAATATTTTTTTCATCAAAACTAACAGGCAATTCATAATTACCATACGCCGTGTCATGTTTCAAAAGATGCGCGAGTGTTTTTGTGTCAGTTAAATCATTGATTGCGACAACTTTTACATTTTTTTTACCCAGAGCGACCTTGAATGCATGGCGCCCGATACGTCCGAAACCGTTAATAGCGATATGTATCATATATATGTTGTTAAACAAAATATTAGAATATCTAAAATATGTCATAACTCACAACTCATATAGCATAACGCAAGAGGTTATGTTATCTGTGTTATGAGTCATCACAGATATAGTGTATCAAAAAAGGAACTGGTATTCCAGTCCCTTATGTTTTTTGTCTCTCGAGCTCTTCATCTTTACTAACAATACCACCCATACCATCTGTTTTTATACTAGACAGGTTGATTTCTTCACCCTTTTTGGGTTTAAATCCTTCTTTTTCATACGTAGCATAGTATGTACTTGGACCCACAAGCACGGCATATCTACCTTTATGGTCAGTTACCCCCGTGTTTACCAATTTATTGTATTGCGCATCAAAAATACGCACTATCACTTTCCCCAATTTTTGTTTAGAAATGGATTCAATAATAACACCCCATGAACGTGGCAACTTGTTGTGGCCAAATTGATATGCCACTCCAAACAAAAGCAAATGGAAAAAGAAGAGTGACAAAATAACAGGGCTCGGGGAAACGACAAAAGAAACAAAACTGATAATTATACCAACTACACCTACCGCATAATGCCACGCCCTGCTTGAATAATCTTTGAGAATCTGTTTTGTATCAGCAGACTTCTTTTCTGCATCAAGCGGAATATTATAATTAAGTTCGCTATGTTCATCATCAATAGTAAACACGTCACCATGATATAGGTTAATATATTTTGCATCCTCATTTTTGTGCAAAAGATATTCACTAAACTCGCCAAAACCAAGTTTACTAACTTCGAGACGATACTTCCCTGGCTCGACAATGAGATAATACCTCCCTTGGGTGTCAGTGACTTGGGAACGAACAACATTCCCCTTTTCTGCATCAACTACACGAATAGTAGCTAAGTCAAGAGGTTGTTTGGTGAATGCGTCGTACACCACACCCCATTTCTTTTGTTTGCGACGACGCAATGCCATAATAGGCTGACCAAATATATAACGTAAAAATGCGAATATATTGGGCAACTGGAATCCTACTGCAACATTTGCAGCTCCAACAACTACGAGAGTCGGAGCAACAAATATCTCGTTTATTTTTTCGACTTGTGGATTGTCTATGACTTTTTGAACCGCCTGTACTACGTTGCGTGCTAGTGCTTTTACTGATTCTGGCACTACATCAATTACCGCACGTCCTAATGTTTTAATTGACTCAGCAATATTGTGTGTGATACGCGCAATCGTGTGAGTGATACCATCTGTGAAAGAAAACAATTGGCCGTCTCTTGTAGTTTCATCACCTGTTGTGTCTATATGGTCAGTTTGTTCGAGAGAGCACGCAGGCGAACAACCATCACCTGAGGCGATATTACTGTCATCACACACTTCACCTTGTTCAACAATCCCATTACCACAAATTGGATCTGGAATAATCTGGATAAGTCTACAACTTAGACTACAATAAAAATTATCTGTAGCAAATCCGTCACAATCCTCACCTTGTTCAACAATATTATTACCACAAACCGCTGGTGGCTTATCACAGACATCACCCACGCCATTGCCATTGACGTCAGCTTGATCAGGATTATATGTACTAACACAGTTATCTACATCACCACAAATACTGTCTTTGTCTTGGTCGTTGTCTAAATCATAAGGACATATATCTATCAAACCACAAATACCATCTTTATCTATGTCATTAAGTACATCACCTGGACACACATCACATGCGTCACCGACACTATCAGTGTCACTATCTTGTTGATCAAAATTTGATACGAGTGGACAATTATCCTTATCGCCACACGTCCTATCCCCATCGAAATCATTTTGAGGATCATGCATACACTCATCACAAACATCACCCATACCATCGCCATCCACATCCGATTGATTCGGATTATATGTAGCAAAACAGTTGTCCTGACTATCTGGAATACCATCTTGATCAGTATCCTTTTCATCCAAATCACAGACATCACCCATGCCATCACCATCATTATCTTTCTGATCAGGATTATGCGTCGTTGGACAATTATCGTATTTATTGATAATGCCATCATGGTCTGTATCTTCGTCTCCTACACAAATTTTGCTATACGTGAAAGCCGGTATGAAAGGAAAAGGATAATCTAATAAATACATCTTATCTGAAATATATTGCTCTCCAGGAAAATAATTACAAAATTCTTGATTGGACATCGGAACCACATGTACTGAGATGGGATCGCCATATGTCAGCTCCCCTTTGAGGGTAAAAAGCATTCTCATATATAATGTTTCTGGCAATTTCCCCAATTTCAAATTGACTGTATTGTAGAAAAAATTTGTCCGGAAATTTAATCTTTTGTCTTCAAAAACATGCTGTCCAAAAAGACTCCAAGAGGACCACAGAATACCTTCATTCGTATCTGAAAATGGTTTGTCACTTATATACAGACGATAACTATCATAATCATAAGGGCAATCATGATAATCAAAATATACATCCAATGTGCTTACGTTATAGGTAACATGAAGATTCCCCTTACCATCCAAAGGAACATTGTCACCATCTATATCCGTCACTGATACAAAATCAGGTGGATAATTTTGACAGGATGCTTTGGCCAACTCAATATCATCGTATGTATCATATGTACCGTACTGATTGATAAACCGAGCGTAGACAGTCTTTTTGCCATAACCATCAGGTAATGTAAAGGGTAATGATGGAACAATAGGATGAAAACTTTCGCCAGCAAATGTTGGATCTACTGACACGGCATATTGATTTACAAACTGCGTATTAAAATATAACGTAACAAACCTTGACAAGGCATAGGCAGCATTGTTATCAATATTCATAAGCCCACTTGGTGGTGGATCACACGGTGGGTCATCACATGTATCACACGTATCATCTACACAGAGGGGCGGTGGAGGAGGTGGCGGAGGCGGAGGGGTAGATGGGTTCCCTACATTCACTACCACGCTCGATGCGCTCACAAAACTAGTATCCACATCCGCCGCGTTCTTTCCTTTTACATGAAATGTATATGAACCATTACTCAAACTTGAAAAGGTATATGAAGTCGCAGTAATCCAACCTGAGTTTGTCCCTGCATTTGCACTGTCTTCTACATAATAGGCACTCGCTGTCCCTGACCATGAGACAATCACGTTGCTTCCTTCTACTGAAGCACTCACTGAGGTTGGTGCTGACGCAAAGGTATAGGCACTCGCGCCTGTTCCCAAAGATGTCTCTGTATTATCCCCATTCCGCGCTTTTACCAAAAATTGATATTGCGTGTTTGCTACAAGTCCGGAAATATCTATCCCTGATGCACCACCCCACAATGTGTATGAACGCCAAATTTCAGAAGCACCCAAAGTCCCGTCTGCTTGCACATATCCATTGGATGCGCATGTTGCACCATCACCTGTCTGACACAATACATATTCTGTTGCATCTGGATTTGAATTCGTGCCAATAGCTAGATGTATTATGCTCGTACTCGAGGCCGTAAGCGTCGGAGCCAGAGGAATGTTGGCCAATGTGTATACACCTTGGGAAGATCCATACGCTGTCTGTTCTTCTGAAACATTTTTTGCCTTTGCCTCTATAGTATGTTGTGTATTTGGTGACAAACCTGTCGTACTAATCCCAGACAATTCTCCCAACTGCTCATAGGACAGCCATGCTTCTCCCACGCTCCATGTCATACCTGCTTGCAAATATACATTGTCTACTGAATCATGCACGAGATATGTCGTGGTCGATGCATTGCCATTTGGGTCAAGAATTATATGTATGATATTTGATGCCGTACTTGTCGCCGATGTAATGGCAGGTACGAGTGGCGCACTTTCAAGTGTCGTAAACACCAGACTTTCTTCAGCTGTCTCGATACCATCTCCATTTCTATATCGGGCAAATACTTCATATCCAGTCAGTTCACTCAACCCTGAAATACTCCATGTATTGTCCCCTGCCTGCCATCCAGAATTACCTGCCTCTGACAAATCTACTGTTTTAATAACACGAAAATAATAACTTGAAGACGCGCTGTTATGATTATTGAATGTGTCAACATCAAATGCTGCGGAACTCGTAGCAAGCGAAGTAGTCGCGACATTTGTCGGTGTAGGTGCAAGCGTATAAAATGCTAATTCTGAAGTCGACGACGCGCTATTGCCAAATGTATCATACGCCCATATATTGTTTACATATTGCGTATTGGACGCAAGCGAAGAAATAGAGGTAGTAAGTGCGGCATTAAAATTTTCAGCAGAGAGATTTATATCACTACTTGAAGTAAATGCCGTGTCTGATTCGGTCACGCTCGATGAACCTATTTTATAAAATATCTTGTATTCAGAAAAATGCGTGTCACTCGATGCACTACCAAAATTAAGTATAACTGAATTGGTGGACGTGGTGTTCATGGTGAGCGCTCCGGGGGCTGTAGGATCAAGTGTGTCTAAAGTAAATGCTGCGGATGTATACGTAGTTCCGTTCGTAGTACTATCATAGGGTATCATACGTATATATGCAGTCGTCGTATTGGTATTTGGCGCGTCAATTCCTGCGTTCCATACAATAGTCAAATTCACACTATTGTCTGTATCTGTGTCTGTGTCAATATCTGTCAAAGATCCTGCCGATGTCACCACGCCGTCCCCCGCTTCAACTTGAGTCACAGAACTGATGGTCGCGTTTGACCAATCTGTCCCGTTCAAAGAATACTGAAATGTGGAACTCGTAATATCGCCATCTGCATCTGCAATCGTGGTAGTAACCGTGACCGTGTTAAATCCTACATTCTGAGCAGGATAAAAATCTGTAAGAGTAGGAGCAACATTGAGAGGGGCTGAATATACAAAATTCAAAATATCTGACGCCTGATCATCAAAAAAAGCTACGCCAAATCCATCATTATAACTCATATCATGAAATGGATTTTTATACTTTTGGCCACCCGAGGCCTTTATTGTCTCTGGGGTCCCCCAATTGGAACCATCCCATTCCACATGGCGAATAGTATAAACAAAACTAGTAAATGAGTTCGTATAATATACATAAGACAGATGTCCACTTGCCATACGAACTAGACTACCACCTTCTCCATTGTTAACCTCATTATCCACCGACTCCTCTATAGTACCAAGGTCTGTCCAAGTACTCGCACTGTATTTCCATGAATCCCAATATGGTGTTCCATCCACTTTTCTCATGTATGCGACAAGAAGATTGCCAGAACTATCATACCCAACACTCGTACCTGGCGTATTTTGTGCGGCACAATTTTCAAAATCACTTTTTTGTGTCCATGATGACCCATTGTAATGATGTACCAAGGGGCACGTGTTTCCCCCAGAAGCTCTGAAAGCACCAATGGCTGCCTGCCCACTTGGCCCAAAAGCAAGATTGCGATGATATCCGTCTGGCCAATTTCCAAGGTCATATGTCAGGGTACGCTGAGTTGTCCAGCTATCCAAAGACTCTGTGCCAGTTACCGAAGTCTTATAATACAGTTCTGTCAAACTTGTCCCTCCAAAATAGAGAATACCCCATCGATCATTAAAATCATCATACTCTAAATCTTGGAAATAGGTAATTGCTGGATTAGAATCATCCAATGTACCAATAGTCCAATCAGATATGTCTGTACAATTAGAGCCATCAAAATTTGCATTGCACTTGGCATATTTGAGATAGGTGATCGCATCAGCATGCTGGATATTGTATACAACTAAAATAGAACCATCATTTGGGTTCATCTGTATGGACGAATTGTATCCATAGCCACTTCCACCTGCATAATCCTCTAGAGCAACAGTGGTCCATGAAACACTGGCAGGGTTAGGTGCATATTTGAAATATTGTACATGTTCTATTGCATCGTGATAAGTCACCATCACAGCTAAACTATTATCAAAAAGCACTCCGCCACGATGATTCATATACATCATATCTCCAACTCCAGCATCTACTGTCTGGATAGAACCCCACGTGTATGCATCAGTAAAATAAAACGACCCTAATACAAATAATAGAGCAACAAAAAAAACACTTATTAACTTATAAAAGTGATAAGGAATCTTGTCCCAAATCTCTGTTTTCATGTATGTATAGTATACCACAAAAAAATGACTCAGTTGAGTCAAAAAGTGGATAAAAAGACCCGGTTCTGTGCCGGGCCTTTTTTTTATATATATTTTTATTCTAGTGATTCGCCATCTGAATATATTTCTTCAGCATCCACCTCCACTACTCGATCCCACCTAAACTTGTTTTGTTCAAAAACACGCTCATTTTTAATTTTACGTTTAATCTGTTTTGTGGCATCTACAGGATCTGGTTCCAATCTATAAACATGTGGTGAATTAGGATATTTGATCAAGACATAATTTGGATGTGTCTGTGAACTACCAATTGGGTCTGCGTCACTGTACTTGTCTATAAGAGACGAAGCTACATCCTCAATCCAGTTCCATGCATACCCAAGTGCTGTGAAAATAGTATCACTCACAATGAGATGGCGCTGATTGCCCAAGAGTAAATACACATTTGGGCTCGTGACTGTCTTCACAATTGCGCCATATTTGGGATCATGAAGCGGACCCCATGGCATGAAGCCGAGCGTGTCAAGAGGTATATCATCCAATGTATCTTTGGATATCATTTTGACATGTGACCAAGAATTAAAATAAGAGAAAAATTTTGCCTCATCCTTGAATGGACGTTTGGTACAATCGCTCGTAATAAAGTAAACTCCAGAGTTACCTACATATTTGTATGCTTTTTCTGTATCAATTGGACAATTTGCCTTGGCAGAATATTGGTCAAATCCCTGACCTGTAAGTTCAATCATATCCTGCACAACGAGAGTGCTTCCGTCAGCGGCTCTAAATTTCACATACACCATCTTTTCTCCATCGCCATGGGTGACTGACCAGACATAACTTTCGGTGTATGCAATAAATGATGTACCGGTAAAATCTGACGAATTTGAAATCGCCATTTGTGTCGCATTGAGCGCATGCAATGTGAGTGTAACGCTGCGAGATGAAGTAAGCACATCACCATTATTTATCACAATGCCTTTCTCACCGGCAGGAAGCTGAGGAGGATTGGCTGGAGTAGACCCGCTCCCCGAACTACCAGGACTATTGCTTACAGCGGCCGCTTGAGTAGTTGCATTGGCAGTATCAGAATTGAATCCTTCGCCATTTTCATTGACTCCTGCGACTTCATAATAATATGTTGTTTGTGCACTAAGCGCAGTATCGCTATAGCTCGTATCTGACGTAGTACCAATTTGGTCACCTGCGGTAAATGTCGTGTTACCTGTTGTGTTGCGATAAATGATGTATGAATCAGCACTCTCTTCTGCATCCCAAGTAAGATTGATTTGACTGGCCGATGCAGCTGTGGCAGATACACTAGATGGTGCGTCTGGCACACCTGGTAACACTGGTCCGAAATCAGTAAAGTGATTTACACATGCAGTCATAGTGTCGAGAGTTGTGTTGACTGTAGCTGCTTCTGTCTTCCATCGTCCTTCAGTACTATCCCAATATCCAAACTGCAATTCTGATTCATCAAATCCTATAGGCAAACTCGTTTCATCGTATGACAGAGTAATATTAATACATTGATTAAAAGAACTTACTGATTGTCCATTACTATCAGTAGCTTCGAGTGTAATTGTGGAAGTTGCGAGCGGGGTAGCTCCTGAAGAACCCACTATCAAATCTGCATCTGACACAGAGACACTTACCGTACTCTGGCTTGTGCCCAAAGCATTTGCAGGTATATCTAAGGTAACTTTTTCTGTAGCTACCTGTCCGCCACTTACATCACTAATTGCGTGTAAATCCGGCTGTTTAAATACACACCCATTAAAATCACTAAGGCTGATATTTACTGTTCGACTTTCATCAGTCACGGTTGTCTGTCCCACCTGTTTTCTATATCCATCTGGTCCATTGGCATACAATATCCATGTGCCATTATCCACACTCAACTCATAATTACCTCCATTGTCTGTCGGAGCCCCTGCCCATGCATCAAAACCACTAACTATCTTACGTGCGTCTATCCATACACACGATACTGAAACGCCACCTGAAGTCACTTGTCCAGTGATAGTGGAAGCTGCCTCAGTCATAGTAAAATCCTCGGTTGTATTGCCATCTACAGAAACTTCTACATCACCGCTTGCAGATATATAGCCGAGCTCACGAGCCCCAACCATATACGTACGAAGATCGGGCACATTGAGACTATAATCTCCGTTATCATCTGTTTCTGTTTCATAATGTCCTGGGCCATTGATACGTGACGCCCACACAGTGACCCCTAACAATGGATTAGTGCCATCAGTCACTGTACCACTCAATGTGACCAATTCGCCTAGAGAACTTACATCCGCCGTAACAATAACTGTCTCACCTTGAGTCACAGTCACTGTCTCTCCCTCAACAAGAGGACCTATCATAGGAGAGCCAACATGCGCCTCATATGAGCCAGCAGACAAATTAAATTGTGCTATCTTGGTCGTACCGCTTGTTGTCCATGATTCTGTACCATTGCCACGACCAGTAGATGGATCAAAAGCTCCTCCAAACAATGGGGTAATGTTGGATGCGTTTGAAATTTCAAATCGAAGAGTGCCTTGTCCATTGAGTGACCAATTTGCTGTTGCATTACCATTCGTCACATTGACATTTTGTGGAGGCAGGCCGCCTGTCTCATCTGACCAACCGCCAACTTCATAATAACCTGCTGTTGGTAAATACAACATATACGTGCCATTGGAATTTGTCTCTGTGCCATTACCACCACTTGTACCATTGATGCCACGAGCTCCGATCTTTACGCCCCCGATACCAGATCCACCTGCGGTCACAGTACCTGTCACTTGTCTAAAGTTTGCTGTATTGACTGTAGCGGTAACACTTGGATTTACACCAGACGAAACTACAACTGTACCATCATTTGCCGTGCCCGAATTTTCTGTCCATGACGTAAGCGGTCCAAGACCTGGCGCAAATCCTTCGAGGCGATAAGTACCTGCAGCAATGAAGAGCGTTGTGGTACCACCAGAGCCGGTCACGTCTTGAGAAAAACCATTAGACCCTTGAGCAAATATAGGAGCGCCAGATATTGCATTGCCCTCTCCATCTACCACAGAAACTGAAATATATGTGTCTGGAGCTGATAAATAAATTGTCTTTGTCGCACCGCTTGCCCCGACAGCTATAGGATATTCTTCCGGCATTCCTTTACCCGGACGCATGACATTGATGAGCACTGAACCTTGGGGAACCTTAAATACATACTTTCCTGTGTTCCCGCCAGTACCATTTGGCTGACACACAACATCACGCGGTGGCATAAACATACTTGCTGAATTTGACTTCACACCAACACACGCATCTTGCACAGATCCACCGCCAACTTTTGCGAGCGTCACTACCAAATCTTTATTTGCCTCTATATATGCATGGGATCCTATATTGACTGTGCCTGCCTGCGCAACATATACCGATGGTATGGTTGGTGGCCAAAATTTTGATGTGCCCCCATCAAGAGACTGGCTCTCTACACTCAATTTCCAATTTGAACCACTTTTTACAGGAATCTTAAAATAGCCAACATTACTTCCGTTTACACCAGGTGTTACATAATTTGTAGCAGTAAATACTTCACCCCATGATTCATATTCTGTTGTGTAGGCCCGTACCTCTATCTCTTGTCCTACAACCGCATTGGTAAGCGCACCTACTATGAACCCATCTGGCGTGCCAAACGTAAGCGTGGTAGACACAGATTGATCTCCAAACGCAGGCACTTGTTTGAAAGAGGGGGGTAAATAATTTTGGAAAAATGACGCGTCACCAGTACCATCCAAAGGTTCAACGCCTATCATGTAATTGCAATCAAGTAAATTATTAAATGTCACCTGAGCATTGCTATCCAAAAATCTGCTTCCCACAAAAAATCCTTTGTCTGGACACCCTACACCCACACGCACCTGCGCCAGCTCTGCGCCTTCCAATATGCGCGTAGTTGTGGTCGTCGTTTTTTGCACGGTTATAACAATATCATTGGTACCTCCGATATGAACAGTATCGACTGGTGACACTGTCGCATAATCACTCTGTTCAAACCCATAATATGAACCATCCACAAGACCGCCATTTGCTTTTGCAGTATATATATAGAATGGCCTATATACATCTGCGGTGCTGGGATTGGTGAGATCGCCAATAGTCACCGTGATTGCATCGCCTGGATCTGTCGACGTGGCCGCAAGCGTCAAGATGATCTGATTACGTCCAAAACTTGTAGATGTAGCGAAACTTCCAATTGTAGTCCCCTTGCTATTTATTTCTGCAGTCGTACTTACGGTAAGACCATTCATACTATATTCTGCGGGAAAATTCACCACAATTTTGTCCCCTACTGCGAGACTGCTCGATGCGGTAAACCCAAATGTATAATCCACATTCGTCGCGCTTGTCTCATATGAGCTCGACATAATAGATGAATTTGAATCTGAAACAATCGCTGTCCCTGCACGTACCAGAGAATGAGTCGCTGTCTTATTGAATTTTTCACTACTCAATGTACTCCATGGCTGTTCACTATTGCTCGGTGTGCCCGCAAGAATCTGAAACTCTAAATCTTGCATATTTTGTAAATTCCCAGCCGCGTTATCTATGCCACCTACAGTCACACTGATCTGCGTTCCCGCAGCAATAGTGCTACTCACAATACCATATACAATAGGTACGTCATTTATATAATTATTACCAACTCCCGCAACATCACTACCACTCTGACTACCTACCAAAAAAGATGCATCATCAATATATACTACAGAACCATTTGTTGTGCCAGTTACGAGATATATGTACATAATGCCATTAGCTGGCGCTGTCATACTTTCGCTAAACTGCGCCCATGTATTTCGCGAACTCAAAGCCAAACTATAATTACCACCGCCCCACAAATTACCCATAGTGCTTGTATTAGCATCCCATTGGTTCGTGACGAAATTCCATGCTTGTGTCTGTGATTCAACTTGATTATTGAGTACGATGAAATAACCTTGTCCATTGGTATCATATTCATATACACTTGCATCAATGGTTGCCCCTGGAGTCAAGCCAGTGAGCACTTGATATGTTATCGCTTTAGTACCAGTCTGGCCTGTTTGTAATACCAAGGAATACTGTCCACCATGCACCGTAGTTGTAGATATATTGCGGCTTGAATTGTCTTCTGAATCATCTGTCCAACTAGTAGGTACATCCTGGCCTGTCCACGTTTCAAGCCCGCCATTCTGTGCTGCATCGCCCCCGCCATCGAGCACAAGTGAAAAATCATCAATAATAATCTGTTCTCCGCCACTAGTTCCACTACCAGCAACTACGGCAACCATCTGGCCGCTTGACGACGCAGTAACTGCACTAAATGTTACTGCCGCATACGTCGCACTGAGTACGCCACTACATGACATGGTATCTCCATTTAAGCCTGCAAAAGAAACCCAGGAAGACAAAGTAAAGTTATATATCTCTGAAAAATCATCGCTGACATATGATATACACACAGAACCAGAATCTGCACTTTTTGCATACAATGATCCTGTATACGAACCTCCGCCTGTCAGGCCAGAATATGATTGCATTAATCCATAGCCAGTGCCAGCTGGATTGGTAGGAACTGTAAATTCAAAAGCATACGAACCCCCACGTGGATCAACTGACCTGCCAGTAGAGGCGCCAGCAGAAACAGGAGGCGGTCCCATAGTGGTGACTGACCAGCTAGACAGCGTGTATGTTGTTGTTGTTGATTCAAAATTTCCATTTGTCAATAACTCTGTGTTTTGTGAATTGGCAAGGCTTTCATAAAGGGTAATATTGTCTGAAGAAACAACTGACGCGCTACTTACTTCAAACGGTTCTGCCTGCATGACCGTTGGAAATTGAAATTGCACCACATCACCCCGGACCAAATCTGCTGTTGTCGTCGCAGTAAATGTCCATCGCGTGTTATCAGCTCCTATGAGATTGTCATAGGTCGAGGTGACTGGAGTGATAGTAAATGACCCATCTTGACTTGTCCCCGCGTGCACTGAAATATAGCCAAACATGAGCACAGTGTATATGCCCACGAGCAAAGAAGACGAAGCTAATGAAACTATATAGTATAGTTTCATTTCTTTCAGATGTTTTTTTATCATAAAAATATAATTAATTTAAATTATATAGAAAAATAATCTAACAAAATAGATAATAAAAATATGATATATATAGTATATCATATAAATTTAATGGGGACAAAAATTCATTTTCTAAACACGGCAGACATCTTGAGCGAAGAGGCACATGTCAATGCGACTGCAAGCGCGTCTGCTGCATCATCTTGTGTAATTGGTTTTTTGAGACCAAGCAACATCTTCACCATACGTTGTAGTTGTCCTTTTTCTGCACGTCCATACCCAGTTACACTCTGCTTGACTTGCAACGGCGTAAATTCAAAGACGGGAACCCGCGCCTGACGCAGGGTAAGCAAAATAACTCCACGTGCCTGCCCCACTTTGATTGCAGTGGTAACATTTTTCGCAAAAAATAACTCCTCTACTGCAGCGTGTGTTGGCTTATATTTCTTTACTATATTGGTCAATTGGATACTCAATTCCTCTAATCTCTGAACAAATATATCTTTTGTAGATGTCTCTATACATCCATAATCTACAAGCTTCCAATCGCCACCTACCTTTTCAATAATACCAAAACCGGTACGACCAAAGCCGGGATCAATACCCAAAATTCTATGTCCTACCATTTTACCTGGCATAATTTCGAATTTTTAATTTCTAATTTCGAAACAATTTTTAATGAATTAATTTCAAAATTTTAATCATGCCTCATTCGTATATACCTCGCGCACATCATCCAGTTCATCAAACGCATCATACAATTGTTGTACTTTTGCGCTTGTTTCGGCATCTATACTTACATCTTCTTTTGCTATCCATTGCAAGCCAGAATCATCAGGCTCTAAACCAAACGATTGTACTACATCCAAAACATTTTTAAACTTTTCAACAGCACATCTTATTTCAATTCCCATTTCACTCTCTTCTATGTCATCAGCGCCAGCCTCAATAAGTGCTAATTCAAAATCCGACTTCTTGTTTTCTATTTTCAACTTTTCATTAGTGCCAAGGCGTACCACACCAAGGCGACTAAATTGCCACTTCACTGACCCCGGGCCACCCATTGAACCTCCTTTTTTTGAAAAAACATTTTTGACCTCAGAGGCACTTCTGTTTGGATTATCAGTCACCACTTCGACAAGTATCGCGACTCCACCTGGCCCGAACCCTTCGTACAATAACTCTTGCAAAGTAGTACCATCATCTAGCTCACCTGTCCCTCGCTTAATAGCCCGATCAATATTTTCCTTTGGCATATTTGCAGCTTTTGCCTTGTCTATTGCCAAACGTAAAGTAAAATTCATAGTTGAATCGCCACCACCTTGCTGGACAGCAACAGTAATCATGCGTGCAATTTTGGTAAACACGTTACTGCGCGCTTTATCAGCTTTCCCCTTTTTTGCTTGAATATTGTGCCACTTAGAATGACCTGACATACTAGATATATATAATAAATGCCCCTTGAAAAGGCAAAACAATTATAGTATGATTCGGAGACCAAATCAAGCCTTAACTACACAAAAGTATGGAACAAAAAAATACATTTGAACTAAAATCTGGGCTAGCCCAAATGCTCAAAGGCGGTGTCATTATGGACGTTATGAATGCTGAACAAGCCAGGATAGCCGAGGCTGCCGGCGCTGTGGCTGTCATGGCACTCGAGCGTATCCCATCCAAAATTAGAGAGGATGGAGGTGTAGCCCGTATGTCTGACCCACAAATGATCCTCGACATCAAAAAATCTGTCACAATCCCTGTTATGGCAAAAGTGCGTATTGGACATTTTGTCGAGGCGCAGATACTCGAAAATCTCGACATTGACTATATAGATGAATCCGAAGTACTTACGCCAGCAGATGAAGAATTTCATATTGAAAAAAACAAATTTAGACTCCCCTTCGTATGTGGATGTAGAAATTTGGGGGAAGCTGTACGCAGGATCCACGAAGGCGCAGCCATGATCAGAACAAAGGGTGAAGCAGGCACAGGCAATGTGGTAGAAGCAGTGCGACACTTGAGAAAAATACAACGCGAAATTGCAGAATTAACTCCACATAACATTAAAGAAAAGGCTGCTGAATATCGTGTACCCACAGATATTGTACAAGCAGTCTTTGAACAAAAGAAATTACCTGTTGTCATGTTCGTCGCAGGAGGTATTGCAACGCCATCTGATGCTGCTATGATGATGCAAATGGGAGCAGAAGGTATATTTGTCGGATCAGGTATCTTTGGAGCTGAAAATCCTGAGAAAATGGCGAGCGCGATTGTCAAGGCAACTATGAACTTTGACAAACCTGAAATTATTGCCGAAGTTTCCACAGGACTTGGCAACACGATGAAAAGTCTTGAGATTGATAAACTTGAAACAAAATTTGCTGGTCGTTAAAAACAGTGTATCGCCACCATGGAGTTATTATTTATATGGGACAAAACATCGGTATCCTTGCAATCCAAGGCTCCATCATCGAACACGAGAAAATCCTACAAAAACTACACGTGGATTATTCTTTGGTACGTTCAAAAGAACAATTACAAAATCTCACGCACATCATCATCCCTGGCGGTGAATCTACCACTATGACAAAACTTCTCAAAGATTTTGATATGTGGGATGTTCTCAATGAAAAAATATCCGTTCCTAGCGGAAAAAATAAAAAATTAAAAGTTTTTGGAACCTGCGCCGGCGCAATTTTACTTTCCAAATTTGGCATGGATATAAAAGTGGAAAGAAATGGCTATGGCGCCCAACTTGACTCATTTTCTGCCGATTTAGTATCAAAACAATTCCCCAATCTCAAAGGAATATTTATCCGTGCACCGCGGTTTACATCTCATGGTAGTGATGTTAAAGTATTAGTGACACATGACAATGAACCTGTACTCCTTGAACAAGAAAATATGTTGGCTTCAAGCTTTCACCCTGAACTTGCCCATGAAACGAGGATACACGAATGGTTCTTGAAGTAAAATAATATCTAACCCAACAATATATGAAATACGCAATTTTTTTAGTCGTTTTTATGACCCTGTGGTTAGGGGGCTGTACTTTGTTGGGACAACAAAAGCCGACGACAAGTACTGACCAGGGGGTGAAACCTACTGACAGCAAATCAACATCAGAAAATAAGATACCTTCAAATAAACTAAACCTCAGTAATCAACAATTGAAAAAAATTCCTGAATATGTTTTTAAACAAACAAATTTAGAAGAACTCGATGTCGCCAATAACCAACTAACTGGCGCGATACAAGCTGAAATCAGACACTTACAAAATCTCAAAGTATTAAAAGCAAATAACAATAACATGACAGGTGTTCCTGCAGAAATAGGTCAATTGCAAAATTTAGAGATACTTGATCTATCAAACAACGAACTGACGGGGTTACCTTATGAGCTGGGAAATTTAAAAAAAATAAAAATACTCAACATCTCGGGCAATAATTACTCAACACTTGACCTAAACATCATCAAAGAAAAATTGCCTACAAGCGTAGAGATTATTTTGTAAATTACTACTAAACAATCCTGTAAACAACACCTCCCAACAGGTGTTTTTTATCACTTCAATCACTTCTACAAATAAAAATGATAATCAGTGGGAGGACGGGGCAATCATCCTCCAGTTTGAGTATACCCACAATTGCCCGTGGGAGAAAAGAACTATGTAAACTGGGCATCTCAGCCCAGTAGCTGGATCATTTCCCGGACGCGGACGTCGCCGGGAAACAGTCGGCCGAGATAGCTGAAGCGGCCCACGAACAGGCCACGGAGAGCAGGGGTGCTCTCCAAGTTTTTCAGCATGTCTCGCCGGTAGCGGCTGGACGTGTAGAACTCAATCTCGAGCTCATTGCGGAGCGCTCCGATGTCGTAACCGAGGTTGAGAGCCCCGGCTGATGCATTGAAGCGCATCCAGTCAATGTTTCCGTCAGGGTTGCGCGGGAGCAGACCCGACGAGTAGGCGTCGCCCCAGATCTTGGTGCCCGGGAACGGTGTGAAGACAGGGATGTATGCGAGAAGCAGGTTTTCGAGGTTTTTGAAAATCTCGAAACCCGCTCGCACGTCCTCCACGCTTTCGCCGAGGTTGCCGAGTATGTAGTCGCCGACTACCAGCAGGCCGTGTTCGGAAGCGAAGTTGATCGCTTCCTGGGTCCGCTTGCGGTAATGAGTGACGAGTGCGCGCTTCTTCTGATCGTTGTCGAGTCCCGTGTAGGTCCCACGCTCTTCCCGGCTCATCGTCGGGAGGATCATCATCTCCTTGTTGTAAGCAAGGAGGATGTTGGGATTGAAACTCTCAACCCCGATCGTGAAGCTTCCGAACCCGACCGCCCGCATACGATCGAGGAAATATCCCTTGCCGGCCTTGCGGAGCCGGTGGATGTCGTTGATGCTCGCAAAAGTATCAAACGACACTCCAAACTGCTTTGCGAGGTTGTCGGTTTCGAGGAGGCTGACCAACTCCTCTACCCACGACATGTGGGCGAAGAAGTCCTCGTCGGTGAAAGTAATGACCTGTGGGCGGTGGGTCACCACCACACTTTTCAAGTAGGCGAACGCCTGCAGGGCAGGCGTCACCCTCACCCCATGGCCGTACACCGTGGGGGTTGAGCAGAACGCACACTGAAACCGACACGATCGGTTAAAGTGGACGCTCAGATCGAGCGCTCCGGAACGTTTGTCTCGGTAGCGCTTAATCTTGAGTCCGCTCCACGAGGGCTCAGCAATCTCCCTGAGGTTGGTAATCCTCGGGGTTGAGCCGCCGACTTGGATCTCCCCATTGCGGAAGATGCTAACGCCGGGTTCGGCTTCGACCTCCTTCCCCGCGAGCAGGCTCGCGATGAGCCTGGGGAAGATCTCTTCCCCTTCGCCCGCCACGACGTAGTCGAATGGCGAGTTCGGGTTGAGAATCTCCCCAAGACTCTCGCTCTCCTGCCCATGGAGGTGAGCCTGGATCGCGCCCGAGGCATGCCAGCCTCCGAGCACAATGGGAAGACGAGGTCGCCACAGCTTCAGGAGCTGAGCGATCCGCTTCCCCTCGAGGAAATTTGGGGTCATAGTACTGACCCCGACCACGTTAGGGTTGAATAACAGGAGCCTGATCATCATGCCCCAGCCTGTGGATGAGTGGTACATCCGCACGTTGTATCCGAATGCCTCGAGCTGGCCCGCGAGGGCCTGAATACTCTCCGGGGACTTGAAAATTCCCAAAGATTTTGACCTGAGCCGTGGCACCGGCTGGATCAAGGCAACCCGAACCCCATGCGACCCGAACAGCTGCCAAAACGCCGAGATCAACGCAACGATGAAAGCCTTCATGGCCTCCTCCTTTTTCCTTTTGTAAAGATCTTCCCCCAGACACTGTGTAGGGAACTGCATATAATATCAAAAGATGACTAATTTTCAATGGTATTATGTACATTTTTGTAATGAAATCATTACAAAAACTGTGAAATATTGACAAAATTATATAAATATACTATAATATGCTTATAAATACTTACATTATGATTAAGTTAAAAATACATACTGTAGCGAAAAAACTGGGTAAAAATATCTCTGAAATTAGCCAAGAAACTGGTATAAATCGCAATACTGTTACAGCACTTTTTCATGGCAAAGCCGATGGGGTGTGGTTTTCTACCTTAGACCGGCTCTGTGAACGTTATGGCCTTGATATTACTGATATAGTAGAATTTGAATCCAAACAAAATGAAGGAAGTGTTCCCAAAATGTATCGCCAAGTACTGAATTTAAGTCCTATAATTTTTTGGCCTAGAATTGCAGGCATTATTCATCCTAATCCAAAGTTTTTTGATGAGGGTTTGGGCACTTGCGATGTTTATTTTAAAAATGGCGTGTGTGAAGTTTTTTGGCATACTACCTCCTCATTTGCAGAAATGGCAGAGGCAGTTTATAAAGAATATGGAGAATTAAGTCGGCGACATTTTGAGTTAAAAGAAAGTCTTTTTGATTATGGCAAAAAGGTAGAAGCCTTTTGCCAGGAATACGCAACTGATTTTCCGTTAGAATGGGGTGTTAATGAATTGTTGAATTTTTTAGAGCAGTGGCAAAATACTTTGAAAAAATTTTGGTCCACGGCAATTTTTATTGATAGCTTTGATTTGGGATTTGATAATAAAGAAGTGGCGCGAATTGGTAAGATTTATAATTTTACTCAAGCAGAAATTGCCGAACTTTTGACTAGTGAAAATATTTTGGACAAAAGCCAGCGTACCAAAGAGACAATGGCGCGCGCCAAGAGACATCACCAGTTTATTAAAACGATTTTGAAAAAATATAAATTAAGCGCCAATCCTTTGGAATTTTTTAAAGAATTGGGACAATGGCGTGAGTATCGACAAACAGTGAATTTGCAAATTCAAGAATTGTGGAATAAAGTATTTAAACGACTAAAAAAAATTACTGGAATAGAAATAGATTTTTTATATTTTTTAACTTTTGAAGAATTGGATAATTTGTTGCATGGTCTAATTAAAAAACAGACTTTGAAAAATCGATTTAATCAGGGTTTATTGCTTTCTATATTAGGCAAAGATTATAAAATAATTGAAGGAATAGAGGTTAAAAAAGTTTATGAAGAATTGCAGGAAATTTTACAGCAAAGTGAACTGGGGCATTCAGTAGCGGGAAAAGTTGGAGCTCAGGGTTATGCTCAGGGAGTTGCTCGGGTGATAGAAAAAAAAGAAGATATAAAAAAGTTTCAAACTGGAGAAATTTTAATTGCAGAAATGACTGACGATACTATGATAGAAATTATAAAAAAAGCCGGAGCTATAGTGACCAATGCTGGAGGCATGCTCTGTCATGCAGCTATTAACGCTCGCTTGGCTGGTAAGCCGTGTATAATAAATACTCATACTGCCACTACCCAAATTAAAACCGGTGATATTGTGGCCGTGCGAGCCAATCATGGCACAGTTAGAATTTTAACTCCACAAAACAATAATTAGATTTTATGAATAAGGATTATATTTTCATGCAGCAAAAAGAAGGGATTCATTTAATACCTAATGCTTATATAATTGCTCAATCTTATAGTGAACACATGAAAGATTCACTCGGCTTGTCTTTTGGTATTACCCTAGTACAATATGTAGATGGCATAATGTATTGGTACGCATCGGAAGCGAGAGTAAATAAAGTAAACAAACAAACTTTGTTATTAGTTAAAAAAGATAAAAATTTTTTGGATAATATAATCAAAAAATATAATCAAAAAATGTTACACCTAAATAAATTTGCTTTTAGTATTTATAAAACCAATCTAAGTAAAAAGACCAATCAGGAACTTTGGCAGGTGTTTTCTAAGTATTTTACATTATACACGGCTGCTTACCCGTGGAGTGAACCGGTGGTTTTAGGTTTGGAAGAATCATTAGGCAGTTATTTAAAAAAATATTTAAGCAAAAAAATTTTTAATCCTGAAGAATTAACAGCCACCTATTCAATTCTTTCAGCACCACAAAAAAAATCTTTTGCCAAAGAAGAAGAGGATGATTTGTTAAATATTGCTTTAAAAATAAAAAATAAAAAAATTAAGGACCAGACGGAAGCTATAAAAATACACACTAAAAAATATTCTTGGGTGCCTTATGATTATGGCTTAGACTTGTGGGATGAAAAATATTTTTTTGTGATTTTAGATCGTATTCTAAAACAAGGTGACATGAAAAATCGTTTACTAACTAGCAAAAAATATTCTAAGGAATTGCGAAAACAGCAAACAAATTTAGAAAAAAAACATAAAGTTGACAGGACACATAAAAATTTATTTAATAACTTGCGTCTGGCATCTTACTTACAGGATTATAAAAAAGAAAAATTCACTTTGGTACATTATCATATCATTGGTTTGCTTGAAGAAATTTCCAAAAGATTAAATACTAGGCGCGAATTGATACAATATCATTTGCCAGAAGAATTGAAATCAGCCTTATTAAACAATGTCTTAACGAGAGAAGATGTTTTGAAAGATAGAAGCAAAAATAGCTTATTTGTTTTTAATAAAAATAAAGTAGAAATGTTCTTAGGTGTAAAAGCAAACAAAATCCTAGTAGGGCACAAAAAAGAAATAAAAAATAAAAAATCTTTGCTTTTGGGAGTGACAGCATCAGCTGGTTCTTATACTGGCAGAGTAAGGATCATTCGCGAAGCTAATGAAATTAAAAACATTAAAAAGGGTGAGGTGTTGATTACAACCATGACTAGCCCTGAATATGTACCGGCTATGAGGTTGGCTGGGGCAATAGTGACAGATCAAGGTGGAATAATGTGTCATGCTGCTATACTGTCGCGTGAACTCGGAGTGCCTTGTATCGTGGGTACTGGTTCAGCGACAAAATTTTTTCAAACTGGTGATATAGTCGAGGTCAACGCAAACCAAAACTTCATAAAAATAAAAAACCTAATGAAACCTTTTCTAGTCTCCAAGCACTAAATTCCATTTTAATCAAAAAACTCCCCGCTTTTACGGGGAGTTTTTTAAATTTCTACAAAATTATTCTTCTTCAGGTACACGTACGCCAGTACCATATATACCGGTACCAGCAGGTATGAGACGACCGATAATGACATTCTCTTTCAATCCCTCGAGATAATCCATCTTACCCGTGATAGCTGCATTTACGAGCACACGGGATGTTTCTTGAAATGAAGCAGATGACAAGAAACTTTGTGTCGTGAGAGACACTTTGCTAATACCCATGAGCATATCACGAACTTTTGCTTTCTTCTTACCCTCTTTCTCTGCTTGCCTATTGGAGATAATAAGCTGTGCGCGCTCTACTACCTCACCGGGCAACAAATCTGTATCACCAGGATCTTCAACAAAGACACGAGAGAACATTTGTTTGATAACGATCTCAATATGTTTATCATTCAAACGTTGACCTTGAGACGCATAAATTTCCTGAATCTCAATGAGAACATATCGCTTGACAGCATCCTGACCTTTGAGTTCAAACAATTCTTGAAGATCAACAGCGCCTTCGGTAAGCTGGTCACCTTTTTGCACCGTGTCACCATGTTTGACCCAGAGTTTATATCCCATAGGGATGACATATTCTTTGGTCGTCTTGCCGTCATAAACCAATATAAGTTTTTCTCCATCACGACGGATAGTACCCGGATCACCAGCTTTGATATCTTCGCCAGAACCACCTCTCACGATGAGCTTATCACCTTTCTTTACTTTCTGCCCATCTTCTACTTTCACATCATCAGTCTCTTCTACATCAAACACTACTTCTTCTATACCCTCATGATATACTTTGATAATTTTTTGTCCACGTCGTCCTTCAAATATTTTGCGACCAGTAGGACTTGTGATAACCTTGCCATCAGCATCTTCAATCTCGACGACACCATCTACTTCAGACAATACTGCTTTTCTTTTTGGATTACGCGCTTCAAACAATTCTTCTACACGAGGTAAACCTTGAGTAATATCGCCACCTGCGACACCTCCAAGGTGGAACGTACGCATAGTGAGCTGAGTACCAGGTTCACCAATAGACTGTGCGGCTATTGTACCTACTGCGGTGCCCACCCTCACGACTTGCCTGTTGCCCAAATCATATCCATAACATTTTGAACACACGCCTTTTGGCAAATTGCATTGCAAGACTGAACGTACATGAATATTGTCAATTTTATCTTTTTCTATAATACGTGCCGCTTCTTCAGCCACTACTTCACCCATTTTTACAATCGTCTTTTTGCCAGCCTTCACATCTGCAAGGACAAAACGACCAAGCACACGTTCTGATAATTTTTCACCCATTTGTTCTGATTGTTCTCTCGTAAACAGCTCACCTACAGTATCTCCGCAATCTTCTTCTTTGACTACTACTTCTTGAGCTACATCAACAAGACGACGAGTCAAATAACCTGCATTAGCAGTACGAAGAGCCGTGTCAGACAAACCTTTACGTGTACCATGACTTGAAATAAAGAACTCAAGTACATCAAAACCTTCTTTAAAATTACCTTTCACCGGAAGTTCGATAATGTCTCCACTTGGAGAAGCCACGAGGCCCTTCATGGCAATCACCTGACCGAGCTGACCCCATGAACCACGAGCTCCAGAGTCAATCATTGCAAATACTGATTTGTCTTTATCAAGTACATCTTTACTATGTGCGAGCAAATTATCTTTTGCTTCAGCCCATATCTCAAGTATTTTACTGTGACGCTCTGAATCAGTCAGCAACCCTTCGCCATATTGTTCTTGAACCAATTGTACTTGGGTATCTGCAGCAGCAAGCACTTCTGCTTTCATATCGAGAGAAGGGAAATCATCTTTACCAAGTGAATATCCAGATTTAGTTACATATTTGTATCCAAGACTCTTTATCTTATCGAGATGGTGTGCAGTAACTTCCTGTCCATAAATTTCAAGAAGTGACTGAATTATATTACTCAAATCTTTCTTGGTAATCACCTGATTAAAATACACCAACTTATTTGGCAAAATTTCATTAAAAAATATACGGCCAATGGATGTTTCTACAATAGCACTTTGTCCTTCTTCAAATTTAGATAAATCTGAAAATCTCACTTTGATACGTTCCTTAAGTGTAATGAAACGGGTCTTGTACGCATATTTTGCTTCAGTGATATTAGCAAAATATTTCTTGACCTCAGCCGTATCAGACTCCTTGTATTTAGTCATATAATAACAACCAAGAGCAATATCTTGAGCTGGCGTAATCACAGGGCTACCGGTAGCTGGCTTGAGCAAATTCTTTTCAGAAGCCATGAGATTTTCAGCTTCCCATTTTGCTTGTTCAGACAGTGGCAAGTGTACAGCCATTTGATCTCCGTCGAAGTCAGCATTGAAAGCAGGACATACAAGCGGATGAAGTCTAATTGCCTTACCTTCAACAAGTATTGGACGAAATGCTTGTATACCAAGACGATGCAATGTTGGCGCACGATTGAGAAGTACACGAGTCTTTTTGGTCAATGCTTCAAGTATATCCCATACTTCAGGTGCATTGCTTTCGATAAATCGAGAAGCACTACGCACATTGTGGGCAAGTTCGCGTTTGATAATTTCAGACATGATAAATGGCTTGAAGAGTTCGAGGGCAATAGTTTTTGGCAAACCACATTCATTTATTTTCAAATTTGGTCCGACAACGATAACTGAACGACCAGAATAGTCGACACGTTTACCAAGCAAATTTTGTCGGAAACGACCTTGTTTACCTTTGAGAATATCGGCAAGTGATCGAAGCTGACGTTTTTGTCCAGTGGAAGCGCGCACCGTCTTTGTGGCACGTGCGTTGTTGTCTATGAGAGCATCTACTGCCTCTTGCAACATGCGCTTTTCATTTCGACAAATAACTTCTGGGGCATTCAATTCTTGCAAACGTCTCAAACGATTATTTCTATTAATCACACGGCGATACAGGTCATTCAAATCAGATGTAGCAAATCGTCCACCATCGAGAGCAACCATAGGACGCAAATCTGGTGGAATAACAGGAATATTGGTCATAATCATCCACTCTGGACGCAAACCATTTTTTTCAAGACTCTTGAGTAGCTTCACGCGACGTAAAAGACGTTCACGCTTTGCTCCTTTACTCTTTTTGATTTCTTTTTCTAGACGCTCTACTGTTTCGCTTAAGTTCAATCGCTCAAGCAAACCACGGATAGCTTCCGCTCCAATACTTGCTTCAAACAGATGGCCATAACGCAATGACAATTCTTGATAATGAGCCTCTGAAATAATATTGAGCATGGCAATTTCTTTGAGCTCTACATCTGCCTGTTTGAAATCTTCTTCCAATGCTTCATATTTTCTATCACGTTCCTTCTCACATGCTGCAATGTCTCCTTTTGCTGCTTGAGCCACTTTTTGGTTGAATTCATTTTCTATTTGTTTTTTCTTTGATTTATACTCTTTTTTGAGAGCGTCATGAGTTATCCTGAGTTCTTCTTCATTTACATGCGTGATGATAAAAGATGCAAAATAAATTACTTTTTCAAGTGCTTGTATAGACAAATCGAGCACAAGACCAACACGAGAAGGAATAGTACGCAAAAACCAAATATGAGATACTGGTGTTGCAAGCTCAATATGGCCCATGCGTTCACGACGAACAAGCGAATGTGTTACTTCCACACCGCACTTATCACAGACAATACCTTTATATCTAATCTTTTTGTATTTGCCACAATAACATTCCCAATCTTTGGTTGGCCCAAAAATTTCTTCAGCAAACAAGCCACCTTTTTCAGGTTTTTGAGTACGATAGTTAATCGTCTCAGGTTTATATACTTCTCCGTATGACCACTTGCGTATGGTCTCTGGTGATGCAACCCGCAACCGGAGTGCATCGAAGTTCATTGTGTGTAGTGAATCACGTGCCATATGTAGATTATTAGATGTTTAGGTTATGGTTATAAGATGAGGAGAATTATTCTTCAGTCTGTCCACGTTTGGTACTTTCTGTCTCGAGTGTCGTACCATAATCCTGTCTTCGTATCTCTTCCATCTTAATCTTTACTTCTTCTGCTGGTATATATTCGCCATTCACATCTTTGAGAAGCTCCACATCAAGGCCAAGACCTTTCATTTCTCGTACCAATACATTGAAACTCTCGGGGAGATTGATCTTGGTAATTGGTTCACCTTTTATAATAGCTTCGTACGCCTTTGCACGTCCTGGTACGTCGTCTGATTTGATCGTCAAAATTTCCTGCAATGTATGTGCTGCTCCATATGCTTGAAGTGCCCACACTTCCATTTCCCCAAATCTCTGTCCACCGAATTGTGCTTTACCACCAAGTGGTTGCTGGGTAATAAGACTATAAGGACCAATAGAACGTTGGTGAATCTTGTCTTCCACCATATGATTGAGTTTGAGCATGTAGTTGTACCCCACTGTGGTTTTGTGATCATATGGCTCACCCGTACGTCCATCACAGAGCTGCAATTGTCCATCTACAGGGAATCCTGCTTTTTTGAGTTCTTCTTCTATCTGTTCTTCGTGTATACCATTAAGTACTGGGGTTGCCGCTTTGTAACCAAGCGCATTTGCTGCAAGGCCAAGATGAGTCTCAAGTAATTGACCCAAATTCATACGAGACACGACGCCCAGTGGTGACAAGATAATATCAACAGGAGTACCATCTTCCAAAAATGGCATATCTTCTGCAGGTACGACACGAGAGATGACACCTTTGTTTCCGTGACGACCAGCCATCTTGTCACCTACTTGAATTTTGCGCATGTCTGCGACAGTTACTTGTACTTGCTTGATAACACCTGGTTGGAGTTTGTCTCCTGCTTCTGCAGAAAATACTTTTACATCAATAACTTTTCCTTTTTCACCATGTTCGAGATATAGTGAAGAATCACGCACATCACGAGCTTTTTCACCAAAAATAGCACGGAGAAGACGTTCTTCTGGTGTCAATTCTGTCTCGCCTTTCGGTGTGATCTTGCCAACCAATATATCTCCTGAATGTACCTCAGCGCCAATACGCACAATGCCTTCTGCATCAAGATTGCGTAATTTTTCTTCACCCACATTTGGTATATCACTCGTAACTACTTCTTCACCAAGCTTGGTCTCTCGTACATCGGTCGTGTAATCTTCAATATGTACTGATGTATAGCGATCATCTTTAACAAGTCTATCTGAAATGATAATAGCGTCTTCATAGTTGTATCCATCCCATACCATATATGCCACAAGCACATTTTGTCCAAGCGCGAGCTCTGCATCCTTGATAGAAGGACCATCAGTCATTGGATCACCCTTTTTGAGTTTCTGTCCTGGTACAACTGTCGGGCGTTGGTTTATACTACTTGATGCATTAGATCGTACGTATTTTGAAATAGGATAGGTATATATTTTTCCTTTGGTATCAGTAAATTCAATTTTACCACCGTCTACATATGTTACTTCACCTGCGCCAGGAGCCCTTGCCACATAGCCACTATTCAATGCTGCTGCACGTTCTACGCCAGTACCTACAAGTGGTGGCTCTGGTTTAATACAAGGCACAGATTGACGTTGCATGTTGGTACCCATGAGTGCACGGGTCGCATCGTCATGTTCAAGAAATGGAATAAGACTTGTTGCGAGAGACAATATCTGGTTTGACGCCACGTCAACATATTCTACTTCTTCAGCTTTGATTACCTGTGCTTCACCATGCACACGAGCTGGCACACGATCTTCGACAAAGTATCCTTTTTCATCAAGAGGTACCGTTGCACTTGCAGTTGTAGTTCTCTCTTCTTGAAATGAATTAAGATATATAATCTCATGAGTAACGCGTGGCTTTACTTTTATGTGTGCAATCTTTTTTTCTTGTTCAAGTTTTTTCGCAAGAGCACTCGTGATAACATCGCCTGTTTTGACTATATGTACAACATCTTCATACGCAACTTCTCCTTCAGTAAAACGAGCTTCATTTGGTATCACGTGTATTACCTTTCTATAAGGAGTTTCAAGGAAACCAAAACGGTTCACTTTTGCAAATGTAGATAAATGACCGACAAGTCCAATGTTTGGACCTTCTGGAGTCGCAATAGGACATATACGACCGTAGTGAGTCTTGTGTACATCACGCACTTCAAATCCTGCTCTATCTCGAGAGAGACCACCTGGACCAAGTGCAGAGATACGACGCTTGTGTTCCAATTCTGCCAAAGGATTTACCTGATCCATGAACTGAGACAATTGTGAACTCATGAAAAATTCACGCATGACTGATATCACAGGGCGTGCGTTGATAAGCTTGTTCGGAACAATACTATCCATTTCCATGGTACTCATGCGATCTTTCACGATACGCTCCATACGAGCAAGACCAATGCGGAAACGATTTTGTACGAGCTCACCCACACCACGGACACGCCTATTGCCCAAGTGGTCGATATCATCTGGTTCATCTTGCGTTACATTGAGACGCACAACTTCTCGGAGCACCATGACCAATTTTTCGGGTGAAAGTACACGTTCTTCTTTATTGTCATACTGTTCTTGTGTCAGATTCAAACTAAATTTTGTTGCAAATTTATATACACCAACTTTACCAAGATCATATCTATCAAAATTGAAAAACATTGCATGGATCAAACCTTTTGCATTGTCTGCAGTTGCGAGATCGCCAGGACGAATACGTCTATACACTTCGATGAGACCTTCCTCTTCACTACGTGCAGCATCTTTTTTGATCGTATTATCTATGAAATCAATATTAGGATGTGTGTTAACATCTTCAAATAACTTTTTGATATCTTCATCATTCTTGTATCCAAAAGCGCGCAATAATGAAGTAGCTGCAACTTTACGTTTTCTATCTACCTTGATCCACAGTACATTATTTTGATCAGTTTCAATTTCGATCCAAGCACCGCGATTAGGGATAATCTTTGCTCCATAAAAACGTCTACCACGTACAGCTTCTGCTGTGAAAAAAGCACCAGCGCTACGAATAAGCTGAGACACGGCGACACGCTCGATACCATTAACAACAAACGTGCCACGATCAGTCATGAGAGGCACATCACCGAGGTAGATTTCCTGTTTTTCACTTTTACCTGTACGACTATTGGTGAGACGGACATTTACACGCAATGGTGATTCGTACGTAATATTTTTGTTGCGACACACCACCTCATCAAATTTGGGCTCGTCCAAATAATAATCTTCAAAATACAACTCAAGGTCACGCCCAGTGAAATCTGTAATAGGAGACAATTCATCAAAAAGTTCACGAAGACCCTCTTCAAAAAACCATGCATAAGAAGACTTTTGTACTTCAATCAAATCCGGAGTCTCGATAGCATCACGCAAAGGAGTAAAAAACTTTCGCTCAAGCGTCTTGAGCGGTTGACGTTTGTATACAGACATAGGGCAAAGAGATTATGTAGACAAAATACGAAAGATAAAAAACGCGTTTTGTATATTTCGTATGTTGTATACCAGTGATATGTAGCTAGATAACAAAAAATTCCTTTTTAAGAAAAGGATAATGAAAAAACGTTATTTTTGGGAGAAATCTCTAGCCATGTGTGATCCGGATAATTCGCCCTTGCAAGTGCGAATGGAGGACGATAATACCAGAATTGTGCTTATTTAAGCAATTTTTGACAGTTTTCTAGAAGTTTTACACGCAGGTTTAGAATACAGGAAAAACAAAACAATGTCAAACATTGAGCAGGTGGATAAGTAATTGTCAAGCATGGTTACTTTTTAGCTTAATCTAGCAAAAATTAAAATTCTAAATAAAAATTTGGCTTATTTTACTAACAAAGTTATCCACAATTTATTTTTAAAATAATAAGCATTGACTTCTCTCTCTCTTTATGTTTATGTTATCGTGTTTTGTTCTCAGAAACTAAACCCAGAAGTCCCACAACAACCCCACGACGGGGTGGATTGGAACAAGCATGAATCAGGGCGCAGTGAAAAGCTGGGCAAGAGCTCTCGAGAGAGCCTGTAAGAGGCTAGAGGATCTCGCTCGAGCAGTAGAGCAAGCCGGTCATGACAAGATCGCAAAAGCGATCTGGTACGACGCAGACAACCTCTACAGTGAACAGCTCAAGCCGGAGATTGAGAGTGGTTCATCGCTCGAGATCCTCCGGCTGACCCACAACATGGCCAGTCGGCTCAGGCTGCACGCCCGTCTGCGGGGGTTGTCCCGAGAGGGCAGGAAGCTGGCCGGGGATCTGGCCAAGCGGTTCGAACACGCGGCCTCGGTCGCGCAACACTGGTACGAAGAGACCGGCGTCTGAAGAGATGCGCGCTACTCGGGGGTGCGCGCATGAAGTTCCGACTTCCAGACCCCTGCATATTCTTTGTAAACCACGTGGGAATAAAATTTCTTTACGTGGTAACTTATTTGCAGAGAGTACCAAGGTCTGGAAGTTATAATTAAAACAATTGCTTCAAAAGCGATTGTTTTTTAATATCCCAAATATCTTCTTATTTTTCATCTCAGTAATATATGTATAAAAATTTGTCCTTATTTTTTGTTCAACAGTCAAAAATAAATTCTATTTCTCAATACAAAAAAATATGTTACAATATGATTACATTTGATATGTATTTATTTTTTGCTACATGTTTCACAATGCATGACCTATAATCTATGACCAGACGTAAAAAAACATCCCGCCTCGATCCTACACTTTCTCGCGGTATCATCGCTGTACTCCTTGCTGTTTTCGCAGCCATCATCATACTTAGTTTTTTTGACAGAGCTGGATTTGTAGGTACCATGCTTGATGAATATATATTGAGCTTTTTATTTGGATCTATTCGCTATTTTACTCCAGCAATTATTCTCATTCTTGCGTGGTTTCTATTGAAAGACATTGATTACGACTATCGTCCTACACATGGCATCGGCGCATTATTATTTTTCCTATCACTTTCAAGTGTCATGCATCTAGGATTTGAAACGAGAGATATGTGGCGCCAGGCACTTGAAGGTCATGGGGGTGGCATCTTTGGTATGCTTGCATGGCCTATGAAAGAATACCTGGGTGTTGTCGCAAGTTATGTCATACTCATCGGTATTGTCATCATTTCTATATTTCTTATTTTCAATACGACACTTGCCGCATTTGTACTCATACACAAAAAATTTTTTGCAGCACTTGGATGGTTTGGGAGATCACTTGTGTCTATCATAAAAAAGCTATTCCTGCCTACAGGTAATCACGTCAAGATAAAAGGAGACTATAACAAAGATACGCGTGATGAAGAAAATGATGAAGAAATATATGAGAATGATGAAGTGGATGAAGATACATCCGAAGAACCTGTGGAAGAAAGATTCGCAAAAAAACATTTGCGTTCATCTGAAGAAGACGATGGGGAAGACACTGAGGGGGGCGAGGAAGAACCTGAAAAACAAAAAGCAAGTGATGTCTGGTCAAAACGAGTTATCATAAAAAATTTACCTCCATTAACACTATTGTCAGACAAACGAGGAAAACCAACAAGTGGCGACATAGTTGCGAACGCGGAAATTATTCAAGATACTTTTTCTCAATTTGGCATTGGTGTGGCTATGGGTGAAATACGCGTGGGACCAACCGTAACACAATACTCACTCAAACCTGACAAGGGTATCAAGCTATCACGCATTACCGGACTTTCAAATGATTTGGCTCTCGCGCTTGCCGCACACCCGATCCGTATTGAAGCCCCTATTCCTGGTAAGCCACTTGTGGGTATTGAAGTACCAAATGAACGAGCGGCATTGGTATCAGTAAAAGAATTGCTTGAATCAAAAGAATTTAGAAACCGACAACACAGCATGATGATCGCACTTGGAAAAGATGTCGCAGGAAAAGTATGGTTTGGTGATCTACCACGCATGCCACATCTGCTTATCGCAGGTGCAACAGGATCTGGAAAGACTGTATGTGTCAATACCATCATCATGAGTTTACTATTCCAAAACACCGCAGAAATATTGCGCCTGATTATGGTTGACCCAAAACGTGTTGAGCTGACTTTGTACAATGGTATTCCACATTTGCTAACGCCCGTTATTACTAACGTACAAAAAACAGTGAATGCACTCAAATGGACTATTGGGGAAATGGATAGACGGTTTGAACTTTTGGCAAGCGTCGGGTCACGCGACATAAGTTCATACAACACAAAATATCCAGACCACAAGATACCACACATTGTATTTATTATTGATGAACTTGCCGACCTCATGGCATCTGCAGCAAATGAAGTCGAGGCAGGTATTATCCGACTTGCTCAAATGGCGCGTGCAGTTGGCATACATCTCATTCTAGCAACACAACGTCCGAGCGTTGACGTCATTACCGGACTCATGAAAGCAAACATCCCCGCGCGCATTGCTTTTTCTGTTGCATCACAAATTGACTCACGCACTATTCTTGATTCTCCAGGCGCAGAAAAACTTTTGGGTCGTGGCGACATGCTATTTCAAACAGCAGAATTGAGTAAACCAATTCGTATTCAAGGTGCTTTTATTTCCGAAGAAGAACTCAAGGATGTAGTGGATTATCTCAAAGGCGATGAGGAACCTGAATATGATGAATCTATCGTAGAACATCACAAAGGTGGTGGCACTGCCAATATGTTTGGGGGTACGAGTGATGACCAAGATCCCTTATTCGAAGAAGCACAAGAAGCTATGGTAAAAGCAGGCAAAGCGAGTGCATCTTTTTTGCAACGTAGACTCAAAATAGGATACGCGCGTGCTGCCCGTATACTAGATGAGCTCGAAGAAGCTGGGATTATTGGTCCTGCCCAAGGAGCAAAACCACGTGAAATCCTCGTGACAGAAGTAGAGGTACGTGATACAATGGATGCAGGAGGAGAGCTCAATACATTTGATGAGCCAGAAAACGTAGATGAAGAAAACTCAGTAGAAGAAGATACCAATGAGGAACAAGAAAATGAAGAGGGTCTTGATAATGAAGAAGGAAAAAATAGTTCATCTGGTACATCCATTTTCTAATGAATCCACTTGAAAAAATAATTGTATAATTAGATAGCCGTGTATGGTTGCTGTCTTCAAAAAGAAGTGTTTGGTCCCAAACAAACGTGTATGTCTACGACTCAAAGCCGCGCGCGAAGCTGCAGGTATTTCTTTGTGTCAGCTTGAAACACGCACACGCATACAAAAAAAATATTTACAAGCTCTGGAAGAATGTCGTTTTGATGAGGTAGGACAGGCTTTTGTATATCAAAAAAATTTTATAAAAAAATACGTCCAAGCGCTCGGTCAAAATCCCGAATCTTTCTTGCAACAATTCACTGAGGAAGAATCAACACTAAAGCATGCGTGCAACAAACATCCTGGCGTAGGATGCAAAAAAACACATTTTAGTAATCTGCCTAACATTATACGATTTTTGCTCGTAGGTACTGCTGTACTCAGCGTGTTCATATATCTCGGCAACCATATACGTCATATTCTACAAGCCCCTGAATTATCTATTATATCACCGAGCAATGGACTCATTACTGTAGAAAATAGTGTGGCAGTGACCGGCAAGACGCCCCCAGAAACCAAAATAACTATAAACGGCGAACCCATACAAAATGATGAAAAAGGCAATTTCAACCAGACAATAGATTTGTCCCCCGGAATAAACACGCTCGTGATAACTGCCCAAAATAAACACGGAAAAACTACAGAGGAAACTATGCATGTTATTTATAAAACAAATAAACAATTCTCTCTGAGAGAACAGTTTGACACCTCTAGATAATCCTTGTACAATTGAGTGTACGGAGAGGATAACCTCTCTTTTTTAAACAAAAATTAAACCCCTAATCCATCTTAAAATCAAACTTAAAAATATATGCCAAAAGAAGAAAATCCAAAAATTCAAGCGGCCCAAACTGCTATAGAACAAATAAAACAAAAGTACGGCGACAACTCCATCATGCGATTTGGCGAGGCGAAGGCAAGCAATGTAGACGTAGTATCTACAGGGTCTGTATCTCTTGATATCGCGCTTGGAGTCAAAGGTGTTCCTCGAGGACGTATCATCGAAGTATACGGCCCTGAGGCAAGTGGCAAGACAACGCTTGCTCAACACATTATTGCTGAAGTCCAAAAACAAGGTGGCATCGCGGCATTCATTGACGCTGAACATGCACTTGACCCAGATTATGCAAAAAAAATTGGGGTCAATGTAAAAGATCTATATATTTCTCAGCCAGATACTGGAGAACAAGCTCTCGAAATTATGGAGACACTTGTCCGATCAAATGCAGTAGATGTCGTAGTCGTAGACTCAGTAGCAGCACTTGTACCAAAAGCTGAAATAGAAGGTGAAATGGGAGAAAGTCACATGGGTCTCCAAGCACGCCTCATGTCACAAGCATTGCGAAAATTAACCGGCATTATCAGCAAAACCAAAACAGTTGTCGTATTTATTAATCAAACACGCATGAAGATTGGGGTCTTCTTTGGCAACCCAGAAACGACAACGGGTGGCAATGCTCTCAAATTTTATTCATCTGTTCGTATTGAGGTACGTCGCGCAGCACAAATAAAACAGGGAGACAAAATAATCGGCAACAGAGTAAAAGCAAAAGTGGTAAAAAATAAAGTAGCAGCTCCATTCCGTACTACTGAATTTGATATTATGTATAATGAGGGTATCTCTACATCTGGAGATTTGCTTGATACCGGTGTACTGCATAGAGTAGTACAAAAATCTGGAAATAGTTATACGTTCAATGAAGAAAAACTTGGTGTAGGGCGTGAAAAAGCAAAGCAATACTTGCGTGAAAATCCCAAACTCATGAAACAGATTAACGATAAAATTTGGGAAGCAGTAGAACGCGGTGAAGCGCCAGAAGAAGAAAAGGGTATGGAGGGAGAAAAAGAAAACGTAGAAGAATAGTAACTTTATCTCCATAACTCTTAAATTATTTTGATATGCCAACAGAGTGGGGAGACTACCATGAGCCAGATGAGTCTGGATACAACCCCGATGATTTGTATTATAAAAAATTCAAAACTAAAACAGAAAAGCAGGAAGATTTCAGACAAAAAAAAGAATTTGAACGACAATTAGAAAATGAAATAACACGCGCTATCAAACATACATTGAAAGAGCAATATGACCATGATGGGTACGACGCACAAACTATAGTGGTATATTGGCTGAATGAAGTTAATATGTCAGATCTCGATATACATCTAAAATCAAATATTTTGGGTGGTCTTACCGGTGTGTTGGAAATAATAGAATCGGATTACCCCGACATAACAATGCGTGAGCTATCACAAAGAGATATTGAACTCTATGAAGATATCATCCAAGCGATTGCTAAATTCATCAAAAAAACTAAGAGATATATACGACATGCAAAAACAGAAAGGTATATAACAGAAGACGATACCCATATACAAGAAAAGACATCGCCGTCAGATGAATATATCGCTCAAATAGAAGCAGAGCTAAGAGAAATGGAAACAAAACACAACCGACCAGTAACTATTATATTGCAAGAATGGATCAAAAAAATAGAAGGCGGGAAAAAGGTCTATGATATAAAAAAAGTAAGAGATAAAATTCACGAACAATTAATCAATGAGGCACTTCAATTATTCCAAAGTAGCCTAGAGATACTCGAGGAGGATAATTTCACAGGCACACTCGATGATTTAAAAAGGGAAGATGGCGAGTTGTACAATGATATAATAAGCATGATAAAAATTCTCATTAATACGACATACACTGAACAAACCCGCACACATGCGGATCTAGATGAAAAAAAAGCAGCATAAAAAACCGGCTCACGCGAGCCGGTTTTTTTGATTAGGTGTTCAAATAATTAGGCACAAATTAGTATATTCGTTCTACCCCAACCCCTGTATAATAATATTTCAAAATTGTTTGATAATCTATTTTTTCTTCTTCTGCCTTATATGCGGCATCACGTGCACTCATACCTACGCCATGTCCGTACATACTTTTGCCATCACGCGCATCATACTTAGCAGGTACTGATACAAGCCATGGTTTTGCACTACCACCCCATACTTCTGTCCAACTTCTAGTTCGACCATCGCTATTGGCATAATATGGCGTGATAACAATATCATTTTGTGTATCAAAATTTTTGTCTGTATCATACGTTATCATGTAGCCTCTTGTGGCTTCTTGGGCTTCTTTTACACGCGGCATAAGTTTTTCACTTTCATATCCCAAATATAGTTGGTCACCAGTGTGTGCAACGACATCAAAATTGCGCGCATCATGTTTGGTTGTCTGTTGTACATAATAAGCATACGTCCGCGCAGCAGTTAGAAGCGCTTTTATATATTCTATAGGTGAAGCATTTGATGTCTCGGCAATACCAGCCACGTAGTCTTCAAATGGTAATTCATTGATAAGATACATAATGGCGTCATCCTGTGTGCGACGATATTCTGCGACACCACGATATGCATTGAAATTTTGAGGTCCTTTCCACGAAACTTTCCTCTCATAATTAGGTAGCGTAAACACCGCATGTTTATTGTATTCTGGTTCCAATCGAATATATTGTGTAGACATGAAATTGAGACCGTCACTTTGAAAATGATACGTACCTCCTCCAAAAAACATACTCGCACGCATACCAGGAGGTAGAGTACCTTTGCGTTCAGTACCTGCATATACAATATATGTATCGTCATGAGATATAAATTCTACACCCTGTTCTGGTTCACGCCATACACCAACACGAATAGTTGGTTCTTGTTCAAGACGAGGTCTATCTACTGATTCAGATGTTTGTGAATTAGAAAAATAAGAAGGCGCGCTATCTGTTACATTCACGGGGATATGCAATACCGTATCTTCTAATTTTTCACCTGCCACTTGAAGCACAAGTGTAAGTGTATATGACCCTTTTTGAGAAGGCATTTTTACATAAAATTTACCACGTGCAGCCTCCCACTGGGGCACTGGCTCGTCTACTTGTATTATCGTTATATTATCTTTCCAACTTTCATCTACAAAACTAACAATATCTCCTGAAGCAGCTAGAGACGTCTCATCAGATACGACAAATGCATAAGTATCCCATACTTGTGCTCCGACATTTTGATAGCCAATTACGAGTTTGACACGTTCACCACCAGCCGCAGAAATTTCTTTTTTGCTTTGCATTATCTTCTTTGCTTGATATAGAGAATTGGTCTGTATCTCTTCTGAATTTTCTATCTGGGTAGGCTGTTCAACTACATCTGGTGCAGTGCCGACCTCTTGTTTGGCAATTACATTAATCTCAGCAAAAAAATAACCACCCTTTACCCACGACCACCCATCTGACGCAAGCCAAAATTCTTCTTTGTATGTACCTACTTTCTCTGGAGCCTTGAATTGAACAGTAAGCTCTCCCACCTCTCCTGGGCGGACAACACCAGGAATTTTTGCGGTCTGACGATAATCAAGCCAGTTGTCTGCACGAAAATCTGAAGTGCGATATCGTGGATTCATAGTATATGCTGAGACAAAATGCGTGCTATTACTATCCCAAGTCTTTGTACCTATATTTTTGAATCGAAATACGACTGAAATGGTCTCCCCGGCTTCAACAGCTACAGGATCAGACACAGACTGGCTTATATACTGTGCGTGGAAACCTTCATCTTTAATCTTTGCATAGTCCGGTGCAGCATAAACTGAATTCGTGGATAATAAAAAACCGGCTCCAACAAATACAGTTCCCAAAATTAATATTGTTTTTCTAAACATAATGGTAAAATAATATATGATAAGTATACCACAAATACATACATCTTCCAATCTCAAAATGGATTGCTTATTTTAGCAAAAAATGCTACAGTATCACTACTCTGTAGCACGCAAGCACTACAGCATTTGGGCACCAACAAACATAGACAGGGATGCTTAAATGCTTTTGTGCTTAAATGCTTTTGTGAGTCTCACACGAAAAATAGCCCACAATACTGCGTACCAAATTGTAGGAAAAATTATTTCTACTTTTTTTGGTTTGGTTGCTATTGGTATGATGACTCGTTATCTAGGCCAGGAACAATTTGGATGGTACATTACGACCATTACATTTCTACAATTTATCGGCATTCTCGTAGACTTCGGTCTCACGCCAGTGACTGCCTCTATGCTCGGTGAAAATCAAATAGAAGAACAGAAGCTCTTCAAAAATTTACTCGGATTTCGATTTGCTACCGCAGTTGTATTCCTTGGCATCATGCCATTCACAGCGCTCTTATTCCCTTACCCGCCAGAAGTAAAAATTGCCATTACATTTACCAGTATCTCTTTTATAGCAATTGCGATGAATCAGGTGCTTGTTGGTTTTTATCAACATAAACTCAAAATGCATATACAAGCAATAGGTGAAGTCGTGGGGCGTATCGTACTTGTTGTTGGATTGTGGTTACTCATAAAAAATGGAGAAACATTTTTGCCTATCATGGGGATTGTCACACTCGCAAGTGTGTCATACATGCTCGTGCTTATACTCAGAGCACACAGAGAATCTCCGGTTAAACTTGGCTTTGATTGGGATATTTGGAAAAAAATAATGACAAAAATGTGGCCAATTACTGTCTCCATTATTTTTAATGTCGTCTACCTAAAAGGAGACACGTTACTTTTGACATTATTCACAACCCAGACAGAGGTCGGCATGTACGGGGCTGCATACCGTGTTATAGATATACTTGCTCAAACTGCAATGATGATCATGGGCGTCATGCTCCCATTGCTTGCATATGCATGGTCACGACACATGCAAGATGAATTTAGACACAGATATCAGATGTCATTTGATGCCATGATGTTACTCGCTATCCCCATGATGGTAGGTACGATCATGCTCGCCCAAAAAATTATGATACTCATAGCTGGTGAAGAATTTGCGACTTCTGGAAAGCCATTACAAATACTTGCGCTTGCAGTATTTGGTGTATTTGTTGGAGGTATATTCGGTCATGTCGCCGTAGCCATAGACAAACAAAAACAAACTATGTGGATTTATATCTCAGATGCCATTATCACGCTCATAGGATACCTCATCTTCATTCCAAAATTTGGAATGTATGGCGCGGCGTGGATGACCGTATTTTCAGAATTATATGCGGGCATTCTTTTGTTCTTTGTCATCCGCCATTATATAAAAATTAAATTAGAAATAAAAACATTTGGAAAAATTATACTTTCTGGAATATGTATGGGGTCAATTTTATTTCTTTTTCAACATATACATATAATCCTGCTTATCATTGTAGGTATGATATCTTATAGCCTTGCTATCATTGGAACACAGGCCATTTCCCGAAAAACAATCAGGGAAATTATTTCCATACGTCAGTAACACATTATGAAAAAAGAAAATATTGGCGTCACCCTCGCACTCACCTACGCAGCATTGGATGGTGCTTTCCCCGTCATTCTCAACAAAAACGGTGCTACAATACCTCCTATACTATTTGCAGGGCTAACCATATTGTTAGGGTCATCGGTAGCTTTCATATATGCGGCAGTCACTCGTACGCTGCACACTCTCAGAGACAAACGTGGGTGGTTTCCTATGGCCATGGTCGCTCTATGTGTCTCTGTATTACCCATGCTCCTCCTATTTATAGGTACCCGTGAAACATCTGGGACAAACACATCATTTCTTCTTCTTTCTGAACTAATTTTTACACTCTTATTTACTCCATTTTTTGGTGAAAAAAATGATCTATATAAGGTAATAGGTGTTATTGGGATATTGATTGGGGCAGCATTCCTATTATTCAATGACGGTGTAAAAATAAATAACGGCGATATATTAATTATACTCAGCACTATTACATATCCTGTCGGAAATTTTTATGTAAAAAAGGCGTTCAACTACATAGCTCCGGGCGCAGTGTTATTTATACGCTTTTTACTTGCAGGATTATTCTTGTGTATCCTTAGTTTATGTATAGAACCTTTTCATATATCATCTATATACAACAATTTTGGACATATAATATTATTTGGCCTTATCTTCATGGGTGCAACAAAAATCGTTTGGTATGAAGGATTCAAGTACCTAGACATTTCAAAATCAATATCATTGCTCATGACTTTCCCGCTATTTAGCTTGGTTATAATTCTCTTTATTGGTGAAGAAACAATCTCCATATATCAATGGATAGGGATTATTGTTATGATGATTGGGGTATATTTTTCTATCAAAAGAAAATCAGTTAACCCAGCACTTACCAAGTATGCGACATAAATATATATGAACATATTCATCCTCATATATTGTCTCTTATTTACCTTCACCACATGGTACCGCTTTCACTATGGTCTATTTTTATTATTTCTCTTCTTACCAACATATCTCATACGATTTAATATTGGACCATTACCAACAACACTCTTAGAAATAATGATTTGGATTTTAAGTATTATATGGATAATAAAATATAATCGTTCTATAATCTTTAATCTCAAATCTTTATTCTTGCGTCATAAATCACTTTTTATTGCATCCACGGTATTTTTGCTCGGGGCTACAATCGCCGTATTCTCTTCCCTACATATAAAAGAAGCAGCCGGTGAATGGAAAGCGTTTTATGTAGAACCGTTTTTGTTATTTCTTATACTTATTACAACGGCCAAAAATAAATTAAATAAAAATATCTCAATATCTCAATGTCTCAATGTTAATAATATTCTATTCGCATTAATTCTCTGCGGACTTGCTACAAGCATTTTAGCCATTTACCAACATTCCACCGGATGGATGGTCCCCTATGCTTTTTGGCAAAATAGAAATACATTTCGTGTAACAGGATGGTATGGATATCCAAATGCGGTCGCGTTGTTTGTGACACCACTTGTGCCGTTCACGCTATATTTTGCAGTACAGTTTTTTTATAAAATAAAAGGAGTAGAAAGTATAAAGTATAAAGTAAAAAAATATACATACACTCTATTCTTTCTACTTTCTACTTTTTCCTTTATATTTGCAATTCTTTACGCCAAATCCACCGGCGGCCTCATAGGTCTTGCCGCAGGAATCGGGATCCTTTTACTCGTATACAAAAAAACCCGCTGGCCAACTCTGATAATAGGCCTTGTGGGCTTTGTAAGTCTGGTAAGTCTTCCAGGATCAAACCCTATAAAACAAGAAGTTCTTGCCCAAGATCGTTCTGGCCAAATCCGTATTGCTATGTGGGGTGAAGCGCTTGCCTTATTATCTGATAGACCTATACTCGGTGCAGGACTACAGTCGTATGTGGATCGTATAGTTCCTTACCACACGCAAGTGAATGGAGAAAATATTGAAATATTTCATCTCCAGCATAATCTTTTTATTTCACTCTGGGTAAATATTGGTGTAATTGGATTATTTGGTTTTGTCTGGATTCTGGTTTCAATATCTGGTATCCAATATGTGATATTCAAACAACATAAAAAAATTCCAACATTGAATTATTTTCTTATAAGCAGCATACTAATTATAGTAGTCATGGGTCTTGTCGACACACCATACATGAAAAATGACCTAGCAATTTTATTTTGGGGAATTATTGGATTACTTTTAATTTCACCCTATGAAAACCTGGAAAACACCACAACTTAAAAAACTTTCGCGGGCTTTTCTTTCGTTGAAAAAAGAAGAAGACATCCTTAATTTTTTGCGCGATCTATGTACGCTCGAAGAATTGGAAGAAATGTCTCGACGCTGGGAAGCAGTACACCTGATACACAAAGGCGTGCCTTACAGAGATATTGCACAAAAAACAGGACTGAGCACCACGACAGTGACACGTATCGCACATTGGTTACATCATGGAGAAGGAGGATATCCCAAAGCATTAGATTCCGAGAAATAAATTACGGCCAACATGGCCGCTTTTTTATCCACAGTCTTTATTTGACATAAGATAAAATATGTATTAATGTGTTAATACATTATAACACTATGAACTATATATTTTTAAATAATTTACATCACACAAAAGGCCTCGGGTAAACAGCCAATGGGTTAGTTTACTTTGAGGTCGTCCAATCGCTGAAAGGCGATTTTTTATTTACAAAAGGTACTTTGGTGAAAAGATATCACACGTGGTAGTGAACCAACGAGTTGCAGGGGCAGAACCTACAAGTGCCGCACGGCAATAGCTTAGAAAGCTGCGGCCATTCTTGTTCATTTCACAACCCAAGAGGTACGACATGAAGAAAAGCATCTGGGATCTGCCAAGCTTGAATAAGACATGGCAAACCGTAGCTAGTCTGATCAAAGAGGATCCGACCACTGAGGTCAATGTACTCTTTTATGGACACGGCGACGACATCGTTGTCCTCAAACAGGACGGCGAAGTGGTATTCGCTACATGGTTCAACCGATGTTGGCCTTCTGTGGACGACAAACGACCTCGAGAAAGAAGGGAGAACATACGGAAAAAAATAGAAATTGTCGAAGATACTCCCAACTACCAGTACATCCACCGCTCAGGAAACGAAGAGGAATGGAATCGCATCATGCACGAAATGGAAGCATGGTGCCAAAACCAAGGAGAACGACATGACTGACATCAGCAAGCGCTACGAAGAGAAGACCGGGGCCGGCCTACGCTACGGCATCATCGAAGTGACCTCGCGCTGTCAACTCCGATGCCCTGGTTGCTATATGGTGCGCCGTGACAAGCTGGGCAACGGATCAATGACACTCAACCAGGCGGTTCGGATTCTCGACCTCTGTCGCGAATACCGTGGCGCTGAGCTCGAGACCATGGACATCCTCGGCGGAGAGCCACTCCTGTGGCCCCACCTCAAGGAATACATCGAGATCCTCATCTCCCGTGGCATCAAACCGTGGGTGTTCACCAACATGATCTCGATCACGCCCGAACTCGCCGCCTGGCTCTACGAGCGCCGCGTGCACATCACCGGCAAGTGGAACATCGCCGACTCGAACGACCCCGACCAAATACGCCTCCAGGTACAGATGATTGGATCGACCGTCGACATGGCGCGCAAGATGCGCACGGCGATCGACGTGTTCTGCGGGGTCGGATATCGCGATCCGCTGTTCCGGCTCCAGAATCTGATCCGCAAAGACAACATCGCGCTCGTGCCCGACTACATCCGGTTCTGCAGGATGAGGGGAATCGGTGTGGATCTCGAGCTCATGGGCTCGGGCGAGCCGGTCGGACCGGAGTACTTCGAGGTCGCGCCGACGCCCGAGGAGCTTGCGGATTTGATCCGCACGCTCGAGCACCAGGGACGCGACTACATGCAGTCCTCCGCCTCGGCCATGGACGACGGCCTCTGGCCGGAATTCAAAAACCCACGAGCCGCAGTACTCATGCCCCACCTGTTCGGCTCATGTCCCTTCTACGACAAGGGGCTATACTTCGCAGTCGACGGAAGCATCCGTGCGTGCTCGAACTCCACGGTCCCGCTCGGTCACGTCGACGACCCAGACCCCATCCGGGCGGCGTACGAGTCCGACCTGATCTGCTCGCGCCTCGCCCTGACCCAGGAGACCGTCGGCGAGCCATGTGGCTCGTGCGACCGCTGGGACAAGTGCCGCGGTGGTTGCCGCGCGACGGTCGAGGGTATGGGTGACCCCTGTGGCGGATACACCCTGTGCCCGCTACCCCACCTCAAGGAGGATTAAGCAGGTAGTCGGGTACGCACCTCGCGTACCCGACTACCATTCCAACCATAAATATATGAACAAAAAAATCCTTACGATTGCACAAAATAAATTCAATAAATTTTCAAAAGAATATAACAATTTTATTAATATTATTATAGACGATTGGCGCGGATTTAGATTTATATTTGACACAGATGATGTGAGAAAATGTAACAATGATTGTCCAAACTGTCCTCTTTATAATCTGGTAAAAGATGAACGAAAGAAAAACAATTTTTCTGCTGGACTCTACAAAGCAAGCAATGAAGACAAAGTACTTTTTGGTCCACAAAATTTCTTAAATTGTAAAACACTAGAACAATACAAAAACTGCTTTATAGAATTTTTGCTTCAAAAAGCTAAAACACAAAAAAAGATAGAAGAAGAACTAGATTTGATATTCAATGTAGAATTTATTTATACGAAAAACAAAAACCCCAAACAAACCAAAGAAAAATTCAGAGAAGATATTATACAAAAAGTATTGGAAAAAATGGAAGATCCAAGAAAAAAAATAATTCTCAACTACATTCAAAAATAAGAAACAGCCCTCAAGCTGTTTTTTTATTACCCTTGATTCTACAAGTAATGTATACTAGTATATACTAACATGGAGAAGTGTCTGAGCTGGTTTAAGGTGCCACTCTCGAAAAGTGGTGTGCGGGAAACCGTACCGCGGGTTCGAACCCCGCCTTCTCCGCCAATTTATATTTTTTACAAAATTGAATTAATATGCCCACATTTCATCACCTCGTCAGACACATGAAGACATACCAGACAAAACATCGCATGTTGTATGTCATTTCGTTCATGATTTTATTTTGGGCAATGTTCGATGGTATCCTCATGTTCATCTTGCCTCTCTTGATCGAAGATCTTGGCTTTTCTGAATCCACCATGGGTATTATTATTGGATCTTCTTCTGTAGCTGGTATGATCTTCGACTTCATGCTCTGCCGCCTGCTAAAAAAAGTTAATTTTAGAAGATTATATTTAGCCATGCTTATACTCAGTGCGATGTATATTCTCACACTTACATATGCACACACCATCTGGCTATTCCTATTGGCAATGGCCATTTGGGGACTTTATTATGACTTACTCAATTGGAGTAATTTTGATTTCGTTGGCAGGCATCTTCCGTCGGCCGAGCACTCATCCGGATTTGGGGTATTACGCGTATTTGTATCATTGGCTTACATGCTGTCACCACTTCTCGCAGGAATGCTCATAGAAGAGCACGTGGGATACAAACCATTCATCATGGCGTGGATTTTACTTTTCATTTCAATACTTTTTTATTTGTTATTACTCATAGTACACAAGCGGGAGTCGAAGAAAAAAGAATTTATTTCAAATGATGTAGAAAAAAAGATTAGCCTCACGCAAGAATTCAGACTATGGAAAAAGGTAGGCAATATAATACTACCAGTCCTTGTTCTTACCTTTGTCTTGAACACAATTGACGGATTCTTTTGGCTTATCGGGCCGCTTATCGCCGAAAGTCTCGGTACATTAGGAAAATTTGGCGGTTTATTCATGGTTGCCTATACTCTACCACCATTACTCGTGGGATGGCTTGCTGGCACGATGACAAACAAACTAGGAAAAAAGAGAACAGCCTTTATATCACTACTCACCGGGTCACTTCTTATGACACTATTTTTCTTATTCAGAAATCAACCTATCATTTTAATTTTAGTCAATTTTTGTGCTTCATTCTGTGTCTCGCTTGCATGGCCAGCTATCAATGGTGTCTATGCTGACTACATCTCCGAAGCACCTCAGATAGAAAAAGAGATAGAGACTCTCGAAGATTCATCAACTAATCTTGGATATGTAGTAGGCCCTATACTCGCAGGCTTTGCATCAGAACATTTAGGTCATATTGAAACACTTGCATTGCTTGGCATAAGTAGCGCGATTATTGCTATGATATTACTCAAGGTGACACCACGAAAAATTAAATTGAATGTTATCAAATAGCAGCACTATGTCTTTCTCACTAATAACAAAAGAACTCAAAAAACATGCAGATCCTATACGCGCCAAAAATTGTCTGTGGTTTTTTAAGACCGGACCGGGTGAATATGGCGAGGGAGACAAATTTATAGGTATTACGAGCTCTCAGATGCGTACAATTGCAAAAAAATATAAAGATGCAAATTTTGATGCCATACAAAAATTATTAAAAAGTTCTATTCATGAATTCCGACAAATGGGAGTTTTGATACTGGTATACAAATACCCCAAGGCAGATGATACAGCACGCAAACAAATATTTAATCTATATATAAAAAACTACAAAAATATAAACAACTGGGATTTGGTAGATATCTCTGCTCCACATGTCGTCGGCCAATATTTACTTGATAAACCTGCCCACAGAAAAATTCTCTATACATTTGCCAAGTCAAAAGACCTATGGAAAAAAAGGATTGCAATCATTTCAACATTTACTTTTATCCGCGATAACGATTTTTACGATGCACTCAACATCTCTGAGGTATTACTCTACGACACGCACGATCTTATACACAAAGCAGTTGGCTGGATGCTGCGGGAAATTGGGAATAGAAATCAAAAAGTTGAAGAAACATTTTTAAAGAAGTATTATAAAATTATGCCAAGAACAATGCTCCGATATGCGATTGAAAAATTTGATCCTCTAAAACGGGCACGGTACCTTAAAAAATAATTTGATACATATGAGTAAAATACCATTATACGTCATCCTCGTCTTCATATTTACAGCTGGCTGTAGTTTAACTCAACCTCCGAAATCTTCCACGACAAACACACACAGCAATTCTGAGACAACCACTAGCGAAATCCTTCCCGAAAACAAAATTGATATAGACAACACAGTTACTGGCACAGCTCGCATAACCAAGGGCGGACAAATTATGGTAACTGATATTTTATTAAGTGACGAGCAAGTACACTTAATTTCTCTATCCTCCGAAGATTTGGAAGGAAAAACAGTAGAAATGAGAGGGGATGTGGTCACGACGTATTGTTCAAAGTATGATCAATGTCTTTCTGGTGAAGAATATAATTATATTAAACGTATAGAAAATGTAGTATACATGAGAGCGTTTGAAGATAATTAAAACTTTTGAAATCACCGACTCTATGAAAATCACGATCCTATCATGGAACATCAACGGCATCCGCGCGGCAATAAAAAAAGGGTTTGTGGATTTTTTGCAAACAAAAAAACCCGACATACTAGGATTACAAGAAGTAAAAATAGCTGATGGGCACAAAGAAAAAGAAACATTCGATTTTTCAAATTATACTGAATACTGGAACTCTGCAAAACGCCCCGGGTATGCAGGAACGATGACACTTATAAAAGAAAAAACACCCCTACAAAAACGCGTTATCAAACATTGGGCTGGTATTGGGTGCGAAGAATTTGATAATGAGGGACGTGTCCAAACAATTGAATTCGACACATTTTATCTCGTGAATGCTTATTTTCCCAATACACGACATGATTTATCGCGACTTGATTTCAAAGAAAAATTCAATGATCTTTTTTTGAAATACATAAAAAAATTAGACAAGAAAAAACCAGTCATTGCCGTGGGAGACTTCAATGTTGCGCATGAAGAAATAGATATCGCGCGTCCAAAAGATAATGAAGAGAATGCCGGTTTTACTCCGCAAGAACGAGCATGGATGACGCAATTTCTCAAAGCCGGATTTGTGGATTCATATCGCAGTCTCAATCCAAAAAAAGTGCAATATACCTGGTGGAGTTTTCGCTTTAATGTGCGCGCACGAAATATTGGCTGGCGCATTGATTATATCCTTATCAGCAAACGACTTTTACCTAAAATTAAAAAGGCTTTCATCTGGGACCAACAAACTGGTGCCGACCACTGTCCTATAGGAATAGAAATAGATATTTAAAATCCCCTATTAAGGGGATTTCTTTTCCACTTCCTATTGTATGTTTTTTACTCAATATCTACATAATACTTCTTCAAATCTGTCTGATCTACATACACACTTACCTGGATTCCAAGAGCAGGAACTTTCGAAGCATCCCATATATTCTCACTCTTATACGTCATAGGTGCACCCGATTGTGGATCTTTCCCCTCTGCATAGACAACGTAGGGTGATTTGCGATTCACTCGCACAGATGTATTTTGTTCAGTTAATTTTACGACTGCATCAATTTTTCTACCAGTCATCTTCAATTGTTGGTTTGATTTATTCTTTATCACTCTATAAGCAATATACCCTGCGCCTATACCCAAAAGAATGAGACCAGTAACACCAAATATCAAAGAGATGAGATACAGAGACAGAAAAGAATTAATCCGCGCATCCTGAGGACTTTCTGGATTGTACAAGACATTTACCTGTTCTCCCACATCATAGGCAGGAGGATCAGAACTAAAATTTGATTTAAATTGGTATTCTGTCTCGTTCGCTACGAAAGATACTAAGGGTGAATATGTATTACTCTCATTAGAAGTAGATGAACGAACAAGCTCTACGACCGTACCTTGGGCTGACGCAAATGTCTTGATTACCTTTTGTGAATCTAAAAAAGAATAACCACCGACTCCGACAAAAATAACTCCCATTAATGCTAAAGCTCCATGAATAATATAGTTTTTTTTCATATGAATAAATTGATATATTAAACCTACAGTAGTATATCATTATTGTCGAAAAACGCTAGATATGGTACATTTTGTCTACTATGCAATATTCCTCTCTCAATGGACAACTTATCCCTCATGATGAAGCAAAACTCCCCGTAGATCATATAGAATTTGCCTACGGCTTTGGCGTATATGAAAATTTGAAAATACGAAAAGGCATTGTGTATTTTATTGATGACCACATAGATCGCCTTTTTTATTCTGCAAAAATAATTGGTCTTGGACATGAACTAAAAAAAGATGAGATAAAACAATGGATTCATACGCTTATTGAAAAAAATGAAACACAAGATTCCAATATCAAAATAATTTTGATTGGAGGCAAAACAGCATTAGATGCTTTGCTCTATATTTTTATTCTCGCACCAAAATTTGTAGAAAAAAAAGAATATAGAGACGGAGTCAAAGCAATTAGCTATAGCTATGAACGTTTTTTGCCACAGGCAAAAACACTCAATATGTTCCCTAGCTATATTATTTTCAAAAAAGCACAAAAACAGAAAGCGTTTGACGCAATTCTCATTGATCACAAAGGTAATGTGACAGAAGGAACGCGATCAAATTTTTTTGTGATAAAAAATAAGACACTCTATACTCCCCCAATCGCGCAAGTTTTAGATGGAGTCACTCGACGAACAGTGATAGATTGTGCACAAAAAAATGAATACGAGATAATAGAACAAGATATCTTATTCAAAAATATGTTTGAATATGATGGTGCATTTTTTACCAACACATCAGGGAAAATTGTTCCCATACAAACTGTAGATGATACGTCATATCCATCTATCACACCAGAAATAAAAAATCTAATACATCTGTATGACAACTATCTCTGCACCATCTACGCGAGATAAAATATCAGTATCGTTTCTCGTGGCATCAAACATAGTACCACTCATTGGCGTATTATTTTGGGATTGGAACGTGGGAAGCATCTTGCTCATGTATTGGTTCGAAAATATTGTCATCGGTGTTTATAACGCTGTCAAAATGGCTATGTCGCCACTTGGAAAAGAGGAACCGCAGTATGTCACTGATACAACCTTGAAATGGTCACTCATAGGCTTCTTTGTTCTACATTATGGTGGATTTTGTGCAGGACATGGTGTATTTGTCTATTTATTGTACAAAATATCTTATGGCGAGATAGGTACATGGCCATTTATAGTAGCCGCATTATCGCTATTTGCAAGCCACGGAATTTCTTTTTTCCAAAATTTCATTGAAAAAAAAGAATATACTCACACGACCGTACAACAACTCATGTTCGAGCCATACAAACGTATCGTCCTTATCCATGTTGTTATTCTCATAGGAGGTGGGGCAACATTCATCTTGGGAGAACCACTATTTGCTTTAATTGTCCTCATTCTACTCAAGATCGGACTTGATATAAAAATGCACCAAAAAGAACACAAAAAACTCCAGACAGAACCATCTCCAACTCACTAAATCTGTTTATCTGCGTCTCATATGCCAACGACCACGACACTGACCCAGAGACAAATCAAACAATTCCAAAACAAAATATACTCTTATTACAAAAATAACAAACGAGACTTCCCTTGGCGGAAGTCTATTAATCCATACAGAGTTTTTATTTCAGAAGTCATGCTCCAGCAGACCCAAGTGTCTCGAGTAGAAAAAAAATTCAAAGAATTTATCAATATATTCCCTCATTTCAAATCATTGGCAAAAGCTCCACTCAAAGATGTACTCACAACATGGCGAGGCATGGGCTATAATCGACGAGCAAAATATCTAAAAACTACTGCAGAAATAATTACGCAAAAATATAACGGTAGGCTTCCCCAAAAACCAGATATCCTCAGGACTTTACCAGGAATAGGGCCAAACACGGCAAATTCAATTTGTGCTTTTGCATTCAACATACCCGTAGTCTTCATCGAAACAAATATAAGAAGTGTTTTCATACATGAATTCTTTTCAACCCAAAAAGACGTACTAGACAAAGATATCCTAGCCCTTGTTGCTGAGACACTGGATAAACAAAACCCACGAGAATGGTACAGCGCTCTCATGGATTATGGCACCATGATAAAGGAAACCTATGGAAATCCAAATAAAAAAAGCAAACATTATACAAAGCAATCAAAATTTAAAGGATCAGACAGAGAAATTCGTGGTAAGATAATCAAACTTCTTACCAAATACAACACTCTAACAAAAAACCAAATAATAAAAAAACTGGGAGAAGACCCAGATCGAATTACACATATACTACATTTGCTAATACATGAGAAATTGGTAGACTGCAAAGACAAAAAAATCATTATCTACTAATTTTCATAATGCCTTCAATACAAATATATCAACGAGTTGCCCCACCACATATCCAACAATTGCTGCAGTACTTGCGAGTACCAACATCTCGAGACCAGCACGCCACCATTTCCGTTTGGTGAGCCGAGTCGTACCCACACCAAGCAAAAAAAGCCCAACGAATGTGGCACTTATCGACACAATAATACCCGTACGTATACTAAATAATATATAGGGTATAAGTGGTATCATCCCCCCGATGATATATGAAAAAAACATAGCGATTCCCTTTTTGACTGGCCTGTCTTCCACCTGCGGAAAGATGGAGAGCTCATGACAAGCCATCTCGTGCAAAAATAATTGTTTGTTTTCAGAAGCTGTCTGCGCCATAGTACGAGCTAAATCTCGAGGCCACCCATCTTTGGTATAAATGTCTTCCAACTCTTCCCGTTCTTCATCAGGAAAATGTTTCAACTCTTGCTTTTCTTCAAATAATTTACGTTTCTCAACATCATCTTCAGACTTATTGGAAAGATAAGAACCTACACCCATAGAAATAGATTCCACAGAAATTACAACAAGCCCAGATAGTACAACAACAAAATGACTGTTGGTCGCCGTAGCTATACCCGTAATAGCACCGAGTGTAGATACCATACCATCTTCCATACCAAAGACAACTTCACGAATCATGGAAGTAATCCTCGTGGCTTGATGATGTATATATGATGGATTATAATGATGTTTCATGCCCATACAACGTAGATAATTATGACATAAGTATACACTATAAAAGTATGTATGTATAGCCACATAAGACGTGCACAGATAGTTTTAGAGGAGCTCAAAAAACTTTTCCCCATACCAGAAACTATTCTTAATTTTTCAAATAATTGGGAACTTCTCGTCGCTGTGATGTTGTCTGCACAAACAACTGACGAACAAGTAAACAAGACAACTCATACACTTTTCAAAAAATACCCAAAATTCATAGATTACGTACATACAAAACCTTCTGTATTTGCGCGTGATATACGCAGTATCAATTATTACAAAACAAAAGCAAAGCATATCTGTGCTACAGCGAAACTACTACATACAAGATACAATGGCATACTACCAAAAACGGTAAAAGATATAATGCAATTCCCTGGAGTCGGCAGAAAAACTGCGCTGGTAGTTCTTGGCAATGCATATAATATTGTTGAAGGTATAGCTGTAGACACCCATGTCCAAAGACTTTCACGCGTATTTGGTCTCACAAACTACGACAAACCAGAACAAATTGAACAAGATCTTCAAAAGCTCTTTCCCAAAAGAGAATGGTTCCATCTTACCAATCGTATGATATCCTATGGTAGGATGTATTGTCCTGCTCGGTGTAAACACGACAGTTGCCCTATATACAAAAAACTCAATTCCTAAAAAAATTAATCTCTTATGTACGTAAAATAATACAATATTACTATAATATCCACACGATAACCACAACATGTCCACTTTTTGACATTGACCTGTATACACATGCATTTTATAGTACCTATACGAGTCTGTGTACCTAGTACACTAGACTTTGCACGTACTAAACCCGTCTACGTGCAAAAACAAAAAGGCGGGATAAGGCGAGTAGCTATGGAAAGCGAATGCCTAGAAACTACCTGACGTTCAGAATAGCACCCATTTGCTCCAAGGAGGCTTGGCATGGGAGACGCTGTAGGACTGCCAGGTAGTTTTTTTGTACAAAGAATGTTTTTTTGCTATGATATCCCCACTATGTCACCTATAGTAACTATAGAAAAACTAGTATTTGGTGGACAAGGTTTTGCCCGTCTCAATGGCAAAGCTATTTTTGTATGGAATGCGCTACCAGACGAAGAAGTAGAAATTGAATATATAAAGAATAAAAAAGATTATGCAGAAGCGATTGCAACAAAAATCATACGATCGTCTCCCGAACGTAGAGAACCAAAAGACGCACATTTCCTCTCTACAAGTCCATGGCAAATAGTATCATACGACAAAGAAAATCAATGGAAAAAGGAAATAGCAATGGAAACATACAAAAAAATTGGTGGCAATATTTTTGAAAATATCAATCCAGACATTATCTTTCCTACAGAAGAATATAGGTACAGAAATAAAATGGAATTTAGTTTTTTTCAAAAAGAAGACAGCACCTTTTCCTTGGCTTTTTTCAATCGCGGAGGCAAACAAAAATTTCCTATTCAAAAATCAGAACTAGCGCAAGACTGTATCAATACTACTGCCCAAAAAATTTTAAATTGGGTAAATAAACAAAATCTTGAGCGTAAAAATTTAAAAACACTCATCGTGAGAAGTGATACTGAGGGAAAAACAATCGCTGCATTATTTATAAAAGATGAACTTAACTTCAAAGATTATCCGGTGCTCGATGATACGCTCATAGGCTTCCAACTTTATTATTCTACACACAAATCTCCAGCAAGCGTTCCAACGAGACTCCTCTATTCTATAGGACAAGATTATCTTATAGAAACACTGCACAATACAAAGCTGAAACTCGGTCTTCTCTCTTTCTTCCAAGTACACGCCCCCATCTTTGAACACGCACTTGCAGATATTTCAGAACATACAGACAATAATACTGATCTCATTGATTTTTATTCTGGTGTCGGAAGTATCGGCCTGCCACTTGCAAAAAAACACACGCATATAACACTTGTGGATAACAATGATGAAGCAATACACTATGCAAATGAAAATATCAAACTCAATAATCTAAAAAATTGCGAAGCATATTGTGTGCCTGCTGAAAAAATAACTGACATCATTACCTCTAACAAAACAATTATTCTTGACCCACCGCGTGCAGGATTGCATGAAGACGTCATAAAAAAATTACTTGAAGCAACGCCACCAAAAATCATTTATCTCTCTTGCAATCTTTCTACTCAAGCGCGCGATATACAGATGCTTTCCTCCAAATACCATATAACATTTTCTAGGCTCTATAATTTTTTTCCACGCACACCGCATATCGAAGGGCTTGTGGTTTTATCTTGTAACGTGTAGTCTATAACATATAATATATTCTAAAACCTAATACCTAAAATCTAACTACCTCAATTATGAACATTTTAATTTCAGGTTCATTGGCCTACGATTACATCATGGATTTCCCTGATAGTTTCAAAAATCATATCTTACCAGACCAACTGCATATCCTAAATGTATGTTTTGTTGTAGAAAAATTACAAAAAAACATTGGCGGCGTAGCAACAAATATCGCGTATACTACAAAATTACTCGGTGGCGAACCAGTTGTTCTTGCTCCACTTGGCAAAGACGGACAAGAACTTCTTGATTTCTTGGCCTCACATGATATAAAAACTTCTGGTATCTCTATGTCAAAAAATTTACTCACCGCGGGCGCTCATATCACAACAGACAAAGACGACAACCAAATCACTGCATTCTACAATGGTGCCTTAAGCGAAGCAACAGATTTGCATATCGCCAATATAAAAGAAAAAGTTGACTTCGCGCTTATCTCACCAACAAAAAAAGAAGCCATGATACAACATGCAAAAGAATGTTATGATGCACGTATCCCCTTTTGTTTTGACCCAGGCCAACAGATTACTGCTTTTTCAAATCAAGAACTCGCAGCTGTTATCGGACAAGCAAAATTCTTTATTGGCAATGATTATGAGATAAAACTTGTAGAAGAAAAAACTGGCTGGAATACCAATGAACTCCTCAACCATGTAGAAGTACTCATCATTACACTTGGAGACAGAGGATCTGTGATTATTACAAAGGATACATCAATTGAAATAAAACCCTGTCCTGCTCTATCAGTAGATGACCCAACTGGAGCAGGCGACGCATACCGAGGGGGATTTTTCACGGGGTATACACGTGGTCTTGATCTCAAGACTTGTGGGCAGATGGCAAGTGTTGCAGCAACGTATGCAGTAGAAAACTATGGCACCGTAAACCACAGTTATACAACAGAAGAATTTGAAAAAAGGTACGTAGAGACGTATGGTGAACCTATGAGTTTAAAAATGTAAATTGCTTGATTTCAAACCAAAAACACGCTATACTACGCGTGTTTTATTTTTAAATTTTCTTATGACTCTGGCAATTATATTTCTTATCTTAGGCCTCGGCGTACTGATTTTCGGGGCAGAAATTTTGGTTCGCGGTTCAGCATCCATGGCAAAAAAATGGGGCATATCTTCTATTGTCATAGGTCTTACTGTGGTCGCCTTTGGTACATCCGCCCCAGAGCTTATTGTAAATATCATATCAGCAGTAAAAGGTTCTGCTGACATAGCCATCGGCAATATTGTTGGAAGCAATATAGCAAATATACTCCTCATACTCGGTATTGCATCTATCATATACCCACTCAATGTGAAAGGAAACACAGTGTGGAAAGAAATTCCATTTGCAATTCTGGCTATAGTGCTTGTCTATACCATGGGAAATGACATGCTATTTGACGGTGTCTCCCACAGCGCCATTACAAGAACAGATGGTTTTTCTCTTATTGCCATATTTATCATTTTCATGTTTTATATTTTTGCCTTATCAAAAGCAGAAGGAAAGCCTGAACACATCACCACATACTCATGGAGATTATCAATTATCATGACCGTCGGCGGGCTTGTGTGTTTATTCCTTGGAGGAAAATTGCTGGTTGACAACGCTATTATACTTGCACGAATTGCCGGAATGTCTGAAGCGCTTATCGGTCTTACCATAGTTGCCGTAGGTACATCACTACCTGAGCTAGCTACATCTATCATCGCCGCAATGCATCATCACGATGACATTGCTGTCGGTAATATCGTTGGGTCAAATATATTCAATGTATTTTGGATACTTGGTCTTACAGGCACCATGCTCCAATTACCTTTCAATCCTACAGCAAATATTGATGTCTTGGTAGGCGTTGGAGCGACCGTATTACTCTTTGTATTTATGTTTATTGGCAGAAGAAATAAAGTAGACCGTTGGCAAGGCATTACATTTGTCACATTATATATTATATATACAATGTATCTTATTCAACGTGGTTAACTATTTTTATGACAAAAAAATTTGAATTTAAAATAAAAGACATCAAACTCGCCGACTGGGGTAGAAAAGAAATAGACATCGCAGAACAAGAAATGCCAGGTCTTATGACAATTCGCAAAAAATATGCGAAACAAAAACCACTAAAAAATGTAAATATCATGGGTAGTTTGCACATGACTATCCAAACAGCTGTTTTAATTGAAACATTGAAAGCGCTTGGTGCCAATGTACGATGGGCAAGTTGCAATATTTTTTCTACGCAAGATCATGCAGCCGCAGCAGTGGTTCGCGATTCAAAAGTCCCCGTGTTTGCGTGGAAAGGTGAAACGCTTGCAGAATATTGGTGGTGCACAGAGAGAGCATTGGATTTTAATGGCAAAGGTCCTAACATGATTGTTGACGATGGAGGAGATGCTACTATGATGATCCATAAAGGCGTTGAGGTAGAATCAGATCCAAAATTATTGCAAAAAAATTATTCAAAAGAGCAAGAGGATTTTAGAGAATTGATGAAATTATTGAAAACAGAATATGCAAAAAATAAAACTCGCTGGACTGCAGTTGCCAAACAAGTAAAAGGCGTGAGCGAAGAAACAACAACCGGCGTGCATCGCTTGTATCAAATGGAAAAAGAAGGAAAACTTCTTTTCCCTTCAATTAACGTGAATGATTCTGTTACCAAATCAAAATTTGATAATATCTATGGTTGCCGTCATTCAGTCATCGATGGACTCAATCGCGCAATGGATGTCATGATCGGCGGCAAGGTCGCAGTTGTATGCGGGTTTGGCGAGGTTGGTAAAGGATGCGCCCAAGCTCTACGCGGGCAAGGTGCGCGTGTCATTGTCACTGAAATTGATCCTATTTGTGCATTGCAAGCTGCTATGGAAGGATATGAAGTAAAAACAGTAGAAGATACACTTGGCGAAGCAGATATTTATGTTACTGCGACAGGAAATAAAGAAGTTATTACGGTCGAACACATGAAAAAAATGAAAGATCAAGCAGTCGTGTCAAACATTGGACATTTTGACAATGAAATCCAAGTTGAAAAATTGAATAAAACAAAAGGCGTGAAAAAAATAAATATAAAACCTCAAGTCGATAAATATATCATGCCAAATGGTAAAGCAATTTATATGCTCGCGGAAGGCCGTCTCATGAATCTTGGCTGTGCAACTGGTCATCCAAGTTTTGTCATGAGCAATAGTTTTACCAATCAAGTGCTTGCTCAACTTGATTTATGGAAAAATAAGTACGAAATCGGTGTATACAGATTACCAAAACATTTGGATGAAGAAGTGGCGCGATTGCATTTGGAAAAAATTGGAGTAAAACTTACCAAACTCACAAAATCACAAGCAAATTATATTGGTATAGATGAAAAAGGGCCGTTTAAGAGCGAGTGGTATCGGTATTAAATTCATGTAATACAAAACACGTTACAAAAAAACAACCAACAAAGCGGTTGTTTTTAGTTCACTATATATTTTTATCCCAAATATATACTGAACTCCTTGGCCGGCGACGTGCGAATGAATCACACGCGCCGGCCATTGTTGTGGTAGTCTCATGCTCCGTCGCGTCCGCCGTAGCAGACGCGACAAGAGACACTTAGTCGCCACACGCCGGGTCGTCGCCGCCCCCGGACATGTCCTCGTCCTCCGGGTCCCCGTCGCCGACGGCAACCCGCCACCGCCTCTCGTCGACCTCAGTGGCCACGCCGGCCTGGCGGAGGTAGCGGAAAAGCCCACCGAGCGTGAGCTCAGGGACGCCGCTGCCGACTGGTCGGAACCGAAGACCGTCTCGACCGCCGATCACGGCCGAGAATCTCGACGGAGAAGGCTCCGGTCGACGGTTAGGGACGTACTTCTCCTCGATCTTCGGACGGCCGTCCTGAAACGAGAAGGTGACGGTCCCCCCCATCTGGTTCGTTCGGAGCCACTCGATGAGCACGTCGATGATCCGTGACCCCTCGGCGACGAGGTCTTCGTGACCCTCATCGACGAGCATGGGCAGGGCGATGAGACGCGCCGCCGCGATATCCCCGAACTTGAGGGTCTTCGAGAGGAGTTGCCCCCTCTCGCTCCAGACCTCGAACCACCCCACGATACCACGCGGGTTGTACTCGGTCTGGAGATACAGCTTCTTCTTCACGAGTCCTCCTCTCACCTGCCCACGGGCAGGAAGTTAGCGAATGACACAAAACACAAAAGAACCAAAATAATCCACTTTGATGAACTCGTTTCGTTCTTTTTGACTCTTCTACACATTTTTAAATGTGCACAAGAGTCAGGCCCGGCCGACGACGCGCGACAGAATCGCACATCGCCAGCCACGCCAAGCCACGCGCCTCTACCATACCCACTCTTCAGCAGGTACGACATCTAGCGCGAGACTCTCGCCTGACTACAGCCCAGGAAATGCCTCGTACTCCCGGCCCGGGAATGCGGTCTTGAAGCACCGCTTCCGAACCGCGATCTGCTCCATGAGCGCGAGATCGTCACCGGTGAACTCCCGCGCCGCGAAGACCCGGAGGCCCAGCTGGGCACGAGAGATGATCTCGTCGGTGTTGAACACCCGAAGGACCGCCTGCGGGGCCTGCGTGCCAAGCCCGAGGGCGTGCAGACCCTTGATCATGTGGATGACTTCGGCCGTGGTGATCCTCCCCTCCGAGAACCAAACCCGGGCGAACTCTATGGCCTGGGTCAAGGAGTAGATCGGCGCGTCGGTCATCGGACGACCCTCACGCACAGGGAACGCGGCGACGTAAACGTCGCCTCTGATCTGACCACGTGCGATCGTGATCTCCGAGCGCCCGGTCGGCTCGATCTGGTCGAGCCAGCGACCGAACATCTCGTCGTCCGCGGGCAGACGAAGAGCCGTGATCTGATCCAGGAGCGACGGCACCTCCGACCACGAAAACGAACGCGCGATGCCTTGGAGGTACTCCACCACACGAAGACCATCATGTGTGGTCAAGAACAGTGGGGTCATGGCCCCACAGTGACCCTGGAGCATCCCCGCGCGAACCGCGGAGATCTTTCTGTCGTGGATCTGAAGCATCTACGAAACCCCCTTCTCTTGAGCCCGTCACCTTTCATAGGTGAAGGGGAAATTACTGTTTGTCAGGTAGACTGTAAAAAGAGCGAAATAGTACTACAAAAAATAAGACTATTTCGTTCTTTTTTAATGGCATAATATACTATAAAAATCCGTATTAGTCAAGTGTCACTTGTCAAAAACAAAAAACAGCCCTTCCGAGCTGCGTCGTCAACAGTATAACAATTTAACAATAGAACAATTTTGATATCCAATATCTTAATTTCCAATCATATACTCCCTCTTACTTTCTCCCCACAATTTCAACCGGTCCAAAATCGAATGCCCTCCAATCATAAATTTCCCTTCTTCTGGTTTCCATACAGTATATTCTTGTAAAGCACGCGCTTTTGCTTTTTGCGCGTCTCCAGATAATTCTATGACAAACGCAGGATTTTCTCGGTCAGCAAAAAATAACTTGGTTTGAATTCCATTAAACTCTTTCAAAGCACGTTCAATAGCAATGTGATCACTATGTGGGTAATCAGATTCAATAGCTTCACTTGCGAGCGTGATATATGTCCCATCCCCGAGCATATGATAGAAAGTTTGAATAACTTCAAGTGCTTGCGCTTGGGTAAGTTCGCTGTCTCGATATGTTAGCTCTGTGCTTCCTTCTTTGCCACCTGGATTTGCAAACAAAATATGATCTTCCGAAACACCTATTGATTGCATGGCGCGGAAATATTCGTCATTACGCGCGCGTACAAAATCTTCTCGACTTAATTCGTAATAGCCCTCCTCATCTGGGTTATGATATTGATCATGATATGTACAAAATGCAACGCCATTTACAGTATCATGAATGATCGACTTGCCACCGTCGGTCACCATCACGGTATATACATCTTTGCCCTGTTCAAGATTTTGGAAAATTGAACCAAGCAAGACCATTTCATCGTCTTGGTGAGGAAGAAAGTATATGACTTTTTCAACTGGTTTTTCTATTCTTTCTATCGATTTTTCTTTTACAGACAAAACTATAATACCTGCACAAGCAAGTGTGATCAATATTGCAAACCAGACAATTTTCTTATGTATCATAACAATTTAACAATATAACAATTCAACAATATCTTAATATCTTTAATATCCAATATCCCCAATTTCTACTTTCTCTCTTTAATTTCTTCCATTACTTTCTTCACAAATTCGTCCTTACTCATCTTCTCTTGTTTCTCAACCCCACGAACGCGTATCATCCAGTCCTCTCCTGCAATTTCTTTGTCGCCCACGACAACAATGTATGGAACTTTTTGTGCTACAGCTTTACGGACTTTATTACCGACCGTCTCATCTGCGTCGTCAACTGCAATGCGAATACCAAGCTGGGAAAACTCTTCGGCTAACTTTTTCGTCCCTTCAACATGTTTTGCAGATACCGGAGCAAAATGAACTTGAACCGGAGAGATCCACAAAGGAAATGCCCCACCATAATGTTCAATCAAAATCGACAAAAAGCGTTCAATCGAACCCATGATTGCTGCGTGTATCATCACAATTCGTTCTTGTTCTCCCTGTTCATTGTTACAAAATAAATCAAAACTCTTTGGCATGCTTCTGTCTGCCTGAATAGTAGCGACTTGCCATTCTCGACCAAGGGAATCTTTTGCCATGAAGTCAATTTTTGGGCCATAAAAAGCAGCCTCACCTTTTGCCTCAAAAAATGCAGCTCCTCTATCAGAAATAAACTCTCGCAATTGACTTTCCGCTTTATCCCACTGCTCTCTACTTCCCATATATTTCTCCATATGTTCGGGATCAGACAAAGATAACCGAATCTTTAGAGCAGGGAAACCACACGCAGCATAGAATGTCTCGATAATATCCCAAATTGCATAGAATTCGTCCTTCAATTGTGACTCACGACAAAACACATGGGCGTCATCTTGAGTAATACACCGTACCCGAGACAGTCCATTCAATTCGCCTGTCTGTTCATCTCTATACACCATGGTTGTCTCTGCATAACGCTGTGGTAAATCGCGATAACTGCGAGGAACATGTGCATAAATTTGCGTATGATGCGGGCAATTCATGGGCTTCATCGCAAATTCATGACCTTCTCTTGTTTGAATTTTAAATAAGTCATTTGAAAACTTTGCCCAATGTCCGCTTGTTTCGTACAAATCCTTTTTTGTAATATGTGGAATCGTCACTTTTTGGTAACCTTTAGCTTGGCGCAGTTCCCATACAAAATTATCCAACGTATTTCGAAGCAGGGTTCCTTTTGGCGTCCACAAAGGTAAACCTCCTCCCACCAAATCAGAAAAAGTAAATAGATCGAGTTCTTTGCCTAATTTTTTGTGATCCCGTTTCTTGGCCTCTTCAAGCATATTCAAGTAACTATCCAATTCTTCTTGATTTTCAAACGCCGTACCATAAATTCTAGTCAACATTTTATTTTTTTCATCACCATGCCAGTATGCACCGGCAGTTTTTAGCAATTTAAATGCACCAATTTTACCCGTCGACTCCAGGTGAGGACCAGCACAAATATCAACAAACGTATCGGGGATATCTCCATCTTTCTTACCCATCCAATACACACTCACTTTTTCCCCGCGTCCTTCAATTTCATCAAGCCATTCATGTTTATATGCATTCCCTTTATATATATTTTTATTAAAAAATTCTCTCGCTTCTGATACGGTCATTTCATCTTTAACAATAGGCAAATTTTCTTTGATAATGTTTGCCATTTCCTTTTCAACTCTAGAAAAATCCTCTTCAGTTATTTTGATGTCAGAATCAAAGTCAAAATAAAAGCCATCATCCGTCGCAGGACCCATTGCCGCATCAATTTTGTTCCCCCATATACGCAACATGGCCATCGTCAGCACGTGTTCGCATGAATGGCGCATTGCTTCCAAGTTATTATTTTCTTTCATATAAATAAATTAATTTTTAATTCTTAATTTAAAATTCTAAATTAAATCAAAAGCCCCGATGCACAACTTCAAACTCATCGTTCAAAATCATGCACCGGGGTCCTTGGGGACGTTTCCACCCAGATGTTTAACTCATTAAATGTCTATCAGCTTAGTTCAAGAGAAACCTTATGTGGGCATGCGTTTGGTAGACGCATCAATCGCTGATATGTACATCTTATAATACAAGATAATTTATGTCAAATTACTCACATGCTTTGGTGCTACAGTGCTCAAGTGCTTAAAATCTATTCAACCTGCCTCACAACAATATTTACATGACTAGCCACATGAGGAACACTCCTATTCCACAATGGTCTAAAATGCATTTCTACGCCCTGTACATGATTGAGTGACATCACGTATCTACGTACCTCATCTTCTGTTTTCCCAAAAAACATTATCTTTTGTAATTCTTTGCTATTGGGATCTATATCTACGAAGCCTGTATGTGTGACCGTCAATGTGGCTTGCCCACGCTCCATATCATAATTGGCTATGACTGCTGTGGGCGCATCTTGGACAGATTGAAGTACCTCGCTATTGCTCACTACCTGCTTTTCCAATATACCTTGAGCATAGGTATTAATTTTATCTTTGTCATAAAAAACGCCAACCACAGTTGCCTTGCCTGTCAGATTGAAAAGGCTCGTCTCTACACCAAGTTCTGCATCATGTTCAAATGCATACTGTGCAACCTCAAACAAGGCGCCCTTATCAGGATACAGAGCTGTCATATCTTCTGATGCTTTCTTCTTTAATTCTTCAAGCAATATTTTTTCTGCTTTTGATACATCATCTTGGCTCAACACGCCTATACTCCTGGTGCCACCACTCATAGTCATCTCACTTTTTGCGTATATCAATGTCTGTTTGTCTTCTCGCAAACCAGGCAAAGTGAAACTCGCAGGTCCGATATCACTACCTGTACCAGCCTTATCTGCATATACATTTGCCTGTATTGTACCTTGTGCAGGTACAGTGATTGCGCTCTTCAATCTAAACAAAACACCATCTGAGGTCAAAAGTCGAGTTGTTGCAACAAGCGGTTGCGCGACATCAGTATCATTATAAAGCGTCACCACTCCTTCTGCTGTGCCTTCTTCGGTCTTTGTCCCTTCTGGACTAAAATTCTTGGTCATCTCGACAAAGGTACTCGTGACAAATCCAGATACTACTGCATTGGTACTCCCGAGATCTACAGACATTGTCGCGTCTACAGGTTCAGCACGTGTGATTATGGTGATGTCAGCACGCTTGGATGACATGAATATGACTACACCAAGCAACACTATAGTAATAACCAAAAAACTAAGAGCAACAAATTTATAAAATCTTACGGGTTGGCCAGTCGGCTGTGTCCCATTTGAACGAGTACTTACCATAGAAATATTTTATAATCTAAGATAAAAAATAATATAATAAACAATCAATTAATCTATCACTCTAAACACTTCATCGAGCGTAGTGACACCATCAAGCGCCTTTAGTATACCATCTTGCAACATAGTTGTCATACCTTGAGCACGTGCAACATCTTCTATGACATGCTCAGATATATCTCCCGAAAGTATTTGTTGCTCTATCTTTTCTTGTACTTGAAAAATCTCATAAATACCAACGCGTCCTTTGTAACCTATATTATTACATGCTTCACATCCTTTTGCTGTACGAAATGTTAGTTGTTTATTGACCAATTCTTGCTTTTGTTTCTCAGGCATCATTTCAAGCTGAATCTTCAATCGCTCTTGCACTGCAATTGGCAATTGTGTCGCCTCTACTTGTTGTGAACATGCCTGACAAACACGACGCACAAGACGTTGTCCCATCACACAATTGAGCGCTGGAGCCAACAAGAAAGGCTTTGCACCCATAGACAAAAAACGAGGAACAGCACCAGCACCACTATTGGTATGGATAGTAGATAGCATGAGATGCCCAGTCAAAGCTGCCTGTATAGCTATTTCTGCTGTTTCAAGATCTCGAATTTCTCCCACCATCACGATATCTGGATCTTGACGGAGAATAGAGCGGAGCCCTTTGGCAAAAGTATAATTTTTGCTATGATCAATCTGACTTTGGTTCACACCTTCCATACGATACTCAACTGGATCTTCAAGAGTAATTATCTTTACGCCTGGTTGATTAAGAATTTTCAAAATAGCATACAAAGTAGTTGTCTTACCACTACCTGTAGGACCAGTTGTTATAATCATGCCATTGGGCCGAGTGATCTCTTGTTTGAGGACTTCATAATCTCGTGAAGACATACCCAATTTTTCGAGCGTGATTCCTTCTTGATCTTGTTTCAAAAGACGCAACACAATACTCTCACCAAAAACAGTCGGAATAGTAGATACACGCACATCGACATCACCCGTAGGAAATTTTATAGTGAAACGTCCATCCTGCGGTTTATCAGTAATATTTATTTTGAGAGATGCTACGAGCTTGATACGAGACAACAGCTTTTGGAATAATTCCTTTGGTAACTCAGCAACATCATGCAAAATACCATCGAGACGGAAACGCACCACAATACGCGTCTCCTCTGCCTCCACATGGATATCTGAAGAATCTACTTTTAGACTGGCGCCAAGAAGCACGGTGATGAGATCAGATGTATTTGCATCTATGAGGAGCTTCTGAACACTTCTAAAATCATTTACATTTGCTTGCACGCGTTCGAGATCTTCTGCTTTGACTTCAATATCTTTGGTAATGGGTTTGATATTTGGCATTGTCTTGTAAAGATCAAGAACACGATCAAAACTTACTTGAGAAATGACATACACCACTCCTTCAGCATGATGCTTTTGTTTAATTTGTATAAAAAGATCTTGGACATCTTTGTGTGTAGGATCAAGGGCTCCCACGCGTATTTCATCTACGTCTGCATAAAAACATACAGCGCCAATCTGCTCCGCCACTTCCCGGCTTACCTGTCTCAAAGCTTCGTGCGTCACAGGAAATTTTTTGAGATCTATATGGGGGTATCCTACTTCCATAGCAAAACGCTCGGCCTCTGTTTCAAGTTCTTTCTTTTTTATTTCGCTCATTTTTTTCCCAAATTTTTCCTCTGTCTCAGGTGTTGAAACGTGTAATTGTTGCGGTTGCCCACCACCTGAAGAAGCTGCATTCCCTTTGAGAAGATCATCAATTGAATTGCCAAATCCTGACATACGATATTCTTTGCTTCTGTTCTAAATTATTTTCCCCCGTGAAATAAATGTACGAGATGGCTTATGATTCCCTCTCTATGCATCTTGGTAAATAAATATGTCCATGTCGCAGTACCAAACACGGTAAATACTGAACCAAGGACAACAATAAAAGGAATAAACAATACAAACCCCAAAATAATCCCTGCCGTATACAATCCTGTACTCTGTATGAGAAACGCAGCGGCAAAAAGCGCAAGACTTGGTAAAAACAAGAGATACATGCCCAAAAGCATAATGACAACAAACACGATGTTGAGAATAATAAATATAAATCCTATTTCAAATGATACAAACCAATGTCTCGTAAACAATCTCCATGCTGATCGTATAGCTTTTATAAAAGAAAATTCCTCTACTACCACATAGCCAACAGCATATACCAACAAAAATGATAACACCATGCCAACCATAGCAGCCATGAGAAACAATACAAAAAATAATACGATGTCTCCTGCACTCGGTTCTATTAGTGCATTAAATGTGCCCCATACTACAAATGAAATAAATAAAGCAAGAACACATTTTCTGAGCACATTGAGGCCAAATAGTTTCCAAAAATGTTTTCTACTATGATCCCAAGAAACACTTGTACTCTCAAATTTTTTGCCATTCTTTTCTATGAAGCGTGTGGCACTATGGACAATAGCTCCTTGAGATACAACGGCGACAAATGCCAAAAAAATACCAAATCCTATAAAAATAATAATAAGCCAAATAAGCCATACCCACTTGTCTACACTCAAATCAAGTGCACGCAAAAGTGAAGACAGCCCAGCCTGTGAAAACGTATCCCATGCATATACAAAAAATGATGGTGCCCTAAAATAACTCACGCCAAACGTCATCTTCGATAGTAATTCGACAATCCCCATTTGCCCGAGGAAGGCAGCAAACATACCAAAGATCCACAGAGATTTGTGATGCCACGCAAGTTGCCAGCCTGCTTTTATAGCGTCACGATATGTTGGTTCGCGCATAAAAATAGTTTAAAAGTTTATAAAGTTCATAAAGTCCGTAAAGTTAAATTCTCTACTTTATAAACTTTATGGACTTTTTACTTTATGAACTCTATTAGTATACCACATTACCTATTTTTCCTCTATTCCAACGTCTTCCACACCATCTTCCAAATACTCTTCATAGTGGTTGCGATAGCATGATCCTCTATAATCACCCCAGCATACGGCCTACGAAAGCTAAGTAACATAACTTTGTTACCATAGATGTTCACCTCAGTATCAAGCTCAATATCTTTGACCAACCTCGTTTCACGCATTTGATCTTTATCCCATTCTTTTACTTTCCTACCCCACGGTCCATCTTTTGCCACAGAGGAGAAGGTCATATTTTTCTCCTTACGTCTCGGAGGATAACTAAGAAGAAATTCATGCGGTAGTGCTTCAAACATTTTTTCATAATCAGAAAAACCAACAATGTTTTCTCCCACGTTAATCATCTCTTCATATGCTCGGATAAGTCCTTCTATGCCCTGATAATAATGTACCTTTGGTTTATTGCCTGGACGATTAAATATTGCCATGAGATCAGGTAATAATCCTGATATTTTCTTCACATGCTCATGCGCTCGCTGAAGCAATATATTTGGATCCTCTGGAATGAGCAAAACTTTGTTTCCCTGTTTTACTTCTGTGACAAGCCCCCTTGATTTCATTTCTTCAAGAAAGTTGTAAATACTTGTACGCTTCACACCGGATTTTTCCGAAAGCTCCTGCACTGTTGCACTTCCCAATTCCAAACAAGCCAAATATACACTAGCCTGCTTTTCGTCTATACCGAGCTGTTCTAATATTTTGACAACTTCAGACATAAATTCTAGCTACAGATTACGGACAAAACACGACACAAATAACATAACTCATAATTTAAAGTTCTAAAAAACATATGGGTCGTGTTATCTGAGTCATGAATCATATCTATCTTAATTGTGAATAACCTCTCCCACAAGCATCATTCCTTAGCATAATATTCATCCGTCTATATTTTAGACAATATCATTTTTAATTTTTTCTGTCAATTTTGGCTTATTTAAGATAAAAAAATAAAAATCTATAAGATAATATATTTTTCGTCTTAATAATTGACATACGCTATAGTTACTCTTAGTATACATTGTTCAACGTTGAATACAGCATAATTTTTTAATCAATATACATGCGTATGAAATTACTCACTCGCATAGTTTTGGTTACCTTATTGTTTGTAGTATCTGTAGGTGCAGGATGCTCTACTACAAACAACATATCCAAAACTAATGAAATTCAACAGGTCAAAGACACAAGTCCTATCAAAGTAGGATTCATCGGTCCTCTATCTGGAGATGTAGCAAACATAGGTCAAAATATGCGTGCTGCTGTAGAGGTAGCGCGTGACGAAATAAACAAAAATGGTGGCATACAAGGCAGGATGATTGAAACCATTTTTGAAGATGGACAATGTGGTGCAAAAGAAGCTGCCAACGCGGCAAACAAACTCGTCAATGTCGATAAAGTAATAGCTTTCATGACCACATGCTCTGATGAAACACTTGCTGCTGCTCCAATCGCGCAGGAAAACAAAACAATAATTCTCTCTCCTGCGTCTACCAATCCAAAAGTTACTGACGCCGGAGATTATGTATTCCGCATCATCCCATCAGATTTATTCCAAGGGAAATTTGTTGCAGACTACGTATACAACACACTCAATAAAAAAAATATTGCGATATTGTATAATGCAGACAAAGACTGGAGTACGGGTGTAAAAGAAGTATTTAAAAAACAATTTTTGTCTCTTGGAGGAATTATCGTTGCCGAAGAGAGCACTGCGACCACAGATCGTGATCTCAAGACACAAATTGCCAAGATCAAACAATCAAATCCTGAACTCATTTATTTCCCAAGCTTTGTAGAATCAGGACTAGTTGGCATCAAGCAAATTCGAGAAGCAGGAATCACTACTCCTATCTTTGGCGGAGATGTGTGGGACGACGCTACTATGCCACAAAAATTAGGAACTGTAGCAGACGGCGTTAAATTTACACGCATTGCAAATGAAAAGTCACCACAATCTTTTGTAGATGCTATGCGTAGCATAACAGGGACTGATGAAATAAATTCCTACGCCCCCCGATCTTACGATGCCTTACAAATGCTTGGATTTGTCATAGACAAAGTGGGCACTGATACAGAAAAAATAAAGCAAGAACTCTACAAAATCCAAAACTACAAAGGTATTGCTGATACCTATTCGTTTGATACAAACGGCGATATGAGTAGCGCCAATTACGAGATAAAAGAATTTATGAACGACGCAATTGTAGATGCAAGATAAATTCTTTATATACTAAAACCGTTCGAATTATCTCGAACGGTTTTTTAATATTTTAATATCCCAATATCATAATATCTAATTCTTTTTCTTAATTTTGGTCTCAATCTTAGTCTCTCCTGTCTTTTCCCACGCCATTTCAAAAATAATTTTCAAAAAATCTGAAACTGTCTGGCTGGTAATCTCAAACGCGACGTTTTCACTTGCGCGCGAAAGCATACCAATCACTTTGTCATCGAAAATCATTATCTCGCCTCCGGTCGAATATCTTCCATCCCACGGCAACCACCGATACTGGGTGTTTTCTTCTCTTTTTTTATTACCTTTGTATGTTTTGTCATACCACCATCTCGACATGTCAGTGTCTATAGTCAGACATTTTTGTTTTATACCACGTTTCATCCTCTCAGCCAACTGATAATCACCAAATTCATGAAACGTCTCAGCATAATTCTTCAAATTTAAAATAGAATAGATAGTGCTTTTTGCATCAAGTATATTCAAATAAAGATTCTGCATTGCATCGGTCCCTTCGGCAAATTTTATAACTGGCTTTAGTTCAGTCTTATGGACTGACTGTAAATCAGGCAACACATGTTTCAAATCTTCAAGCCGACGCTCTGCTTGTTTCTTTTTATTTTCCAAAAAATGACCGAGACGAGATAGCGGTTCTGCTGCATATATACGTTTCTTCCCAGTCACACTACGATGTACCATGCCATAAAGACACAAACGTTCCAAAATATCATAACCCGTTGTTCTATTGAGTCCTGCGACTTTGCTAATGTCAGTTACAGTACCACTGCCAAGCTCAAGAATCGCGAGATATATTCTTGACTCATTCTCCTGAAATCCTAGATCGACCAAATGTTTGATTAATTTCACATGCATATAAGCATAGTATAATACAAAAACTAAAAATGTCAAACTACTCCGACAAAAATATAAGATATTAATAAAATTATTTAAATTTAGCCAAAAAATATAAAAACTGTTGATAACTACGCTTGTCAATAATACAAAAACTAGTAAACTAAACCTGTTTATGTATACAAACGAACGAGAGTATTTACATTTAATCTAGTTTCACCTACTATATAAGGGTGTTTAATTTATTAAATTAAAAACTATGCCTAAAAAATTAGGTATCATGATTGCAGGACTTGCATTGTTCCTGCTCATAGGGGGAGGATGCTCACGCACAGATGCGCCAACGACCAATACGTCAGGTGCCACTGAAACACCTGCTGTAAAGGATACAAGTCCTATTAAATTAGGTTGGCTTGGTCCTTTGACTGGTGATGTATCTTCTGTAGGAACAGCAAATAGAGAGGGTACAGAGCTTGCAGTAAAAGAAATTAATGACGCAGGTGGTATAAATGGAAGAAAAGTTGAAGTAGTATATGAAGATGGTGCATGTGACTCAAAAACAGCAAGCAACGCTGGTAACAAGTTGATAAATGTTGAAAAGGTAACTGCAATCGTGGGAGGGCTATGTTCGGGAGAAACACTCGCCAATACAACAGTAGCCGAAGAAAATAAAGTAGTTATGGTTGCCTATGGTTCTACTGCCCCTTCTCTTACAACAGCAGGGGATTATATATTTCGCGTAGTACCATCAGACAGTTACCAAGGAAAATATGCTGCAAATTTTGTATATTCAACACTCGGGAAGAAAAAAGTTGCAGTACTTTATGCGAAGACCGATTATACAGAAGGTATCGCACAAGTATTCATAGATGAATACAAAAAACTAGGCGGCGAGGTTGTTTTAACTGATACATTTCTTCAAACAGATCGTGATTTAAAAACCCAATTGACCAAAGTTAAAAACTCAGAGGCTGAGGCACTTTATTTTCCGACATATACTGAGGCAGCTGTTGTTGGCTTCAAACAGATGAAAGAGCTAGGTCTCTCAATTTCTATCATAGGTCCTGAAGGTTATGCTGATCCAAAAATAGTAGCTGCTGAAGGAACACACGATACTATGTACACAGCCCCTGTATCCCCAGAAAATGAAAGTTTCAATAATAAATTTATGGCTGCCACAAAGAGAACCGACGTACCTATATACACAACACATGCGTATGATGCTACAAAAATTCTCTTAGAAACTATAAAAAAGGTCGGCACAGATAAAGAAATGATAAAAAACGAATTATATAATGTTAAAAATTACCAAGGTGTTTCTGGAGAAATTACTTTTGACAAAAATGGCGATCTAGCTACGGCAAATTATGAAATCATGGTAATCAAAAACAATAAGTCAGAAAAATACAGTGCTCAATAAGCCATAGCAAACAAAAAATCATCCCTCTAACTAGGGGTGATTTTATTTGAAAAATATCATTTTTGTGCTAAAATATAATCAAATATAGTTCACAGCCTCGTAGAGATTCTAAGTTTTTAAAAAAATGTTTCTCCAACTCCTCATAAATGGTCTCATTGCTGGATCAATATATGCGCTTATTTCATCCGGCTTTTCGATTATCTACACAACCAACAAATTTGTGCATTTCGCGCATGGATCAACAGCGACAGTTGCTGCATACTTTTTGTATTGGACATTTTCAGGACTTGGAATACCTATATACATTACGTTTCCTCTCACCATTTTTGTCGCCGCATTGTTTGGTTTTCTCATACATCTCGTCATATATCTTCCGCTCAAAAAACGCAAAACATCAAGCGTTATACTGCTTATCGCAAGCATTGGCATCATGATTTTTTGTGACAATCTTATGCAGTTGTTATTTGGAGCTAATGTAAAAATTCTTTCTATCTTCCCCCATGGCAGAGGTATTGAATTTTTGGGGGCGTACATCACCCCTATCCAAATTGCCATTTTGATTATCGTACTCATCCTTTTTGTCGGCCTATGGACATTCTCGAAATACTCAAGGCTTGGCAAAATTATGCGCGCAGTGGCAGACAATCCAGAACTTGCAAAAACAACTGGCATCAATAGTGTACGAATTCAACACTGGAGTTTTGTTATCGGTTCTGCAATCGCAGGGCTCGCCGGTATCCTCATAGCGCTTGAACACAACATTGAACCAAGCATGGGCACGCATCTGATGATCCAAGGGTTTACCGCGGCAGTTATTGGAGGCGTCACCTCATTGCCTGGATCTATCGTTGGCGCATATGTCTTGGGACTTGTAGAAAATTTTGGTATTTGGTGGTTGCCGTCTGGATACAAAAGCGCAATTGCATTTGTACTCCTCCTCGCATTTTTGCTTGTACGACCACAGGGAATATTTGGAATAAATAAAGGAGCACGTGAATAAATAGTTCATAGCCAATAATCAACAGTTCATAGTGACTTTTGGCAAAATACTATTGGCTATAAACTATTATCTATGAACTGAATATGTTAAGCGCTTACCTAATCCACATCGCCATCATCATCGTCATATACGCCATACTTGCGGTGAGTTTGAATGTGGCTGTTGGTTACACAGGCCTATTAAACTTAGGTCATATTGCATTTTTTGGCATTGGCGCATACGCGTCAGCGATCCTCACCAAAAATGATGTACCCTATACACTAGCTCTGTGCGCATCAGGCATCATGGCATCGCTATTTGGCTGGTTACTCGCAAAAATCACTGCAAAACTAAAAGGAGACTACCTTGCCCTTGCAACACTCGGATTTGGTTTTGTTGTATATGCGGTTATGCTCAATTGGACGAAATTAACTAGAGGTCCTCTGGGCATTCCGGGTATACAAAAACCAAATATCTTCGGATGGCAGATCACCGGCGCAGGAAGTTATCTTATCTTTGCCTCTGTAATTGCCCTATTTATTGTTCTCATTATTTATCGGATAGTGCATTCACGCTATGGGAAACTTCTCGAAGCAGTACGAGATGACGCCATAGGTGCACAGGCTCTCGGAAAAAATATCTATCACCTCAAAGTGCAAAGTATGATGATCTCTGCTTTTTTTGCAGGAATTGCGGGTAGTCTCTATGCTCACTATATTAGCTATATTGATCCATCTACTTTCTTTTTGTCTGACATTATTATTATTTTTACGATCGTGATTGTCGGAGGACTTGCGTCTCTGCGTGGAAGCATTATCGCAGCAATTATTATCATTGCACTACCTGAGTTACTGCGTTTCATTGACATACCCTCAAGTATGATAGGGCCGATGCGACAAATGATATACGCAGTTATTCTCATTTTGATTCTCATGTTTAGACCACGAGGAATTTTTGGTCGTATAGACCTTGACTAATATGCTTGAGATACAAGGAATAAAAAAATCATTTGGCGGTGTAGAAGCAATCAAAGGCTCAAATTTTATAATTGAAAAAAATAAAATCACCGCGCTCATTGGACCAAATGGCGCAGGCAAGACAACACTCTTTGATATTATCGCAGGATTTACTCGGCCTGATGAAGGTCGTGTGCTATATGAAGGAGAAGACATTACCGACAAAGAACCCCATATCATTGCAAATCTGGGAATTAGCAGAACATTCCAACAAGTACGACTTTTCAAAAATCTGACTATTGGCGACCATCTAAGTATGGTGGAAAATAATGGGGACATGAATCTCATAAAAAATATTTTCCGAAAGAAAAAAGTGAAACGAGTGAAACAAGAAACATACGAACAAGTATTGGAAGACTTTGGCATCAAGCAAACACTTGAGACACATATCAATGATCTAAGTTTCGGGCAACGAAAACTCCTCCAGATCGCTATGGCTCTCCAAAAACCACACAAACTCCTTATGCTCGATGAACCAGTCGCAGGGGTCAACAAAGTAATCCAAACTGAAATCGAAAACCTCTTGCTCAAACTCAAAGAAAAAAATGAAACTATTTTACTCATAGATCATGACATAGAACTCGTACATAGACTTGCCGACCATGTAATTGCACTTGATGCAGGTATCGTCATTTGTGAAGGAGCACCAAATGAAGTATTAAAAAATCCAAAAGTTTTGGAAGCGTATCTCGGAGAATAATATGCCATTACTCGAAATCAAAAACCTACATGCCGGCTATGGAGAACTCAAAGTCTTGACAGACATCAATTTTGAATTGGAAAAAGGAAAGATGTCTGTCCTCATGGGGCCAAACGGTGCAGGCAAGTCTACACTTCTCAAATCAATATTTAACATTACAAAAATTACATCAGGAAATATTTATTTTGAACACGAAAATATCACCAAACTCCCTGCTTACAAACTTATAGGAAAAGGAATCTCATACGTACCACAGGGAAAAATCAATTTTGGAATTCTTTCAGTGAGAGACAATCTACTCATGGGTATCCACCGGATCAAAGATGCGAATACTGTAGAAAAAAAACTTGAAGAGATATACACACAATTCCCTATACTCAAAGAAAAACAAAAAGAATATGCATTTAGCTTGTCTGGTGGACAACAGCAGATGCTCGCAATCGGACGTGCACTCATGAGCTCTCCCAAACTTTTGCTTATGGATGAACCATCTTTGGGACTGTCACCAAAGCTTGTCAAAGAAATGTTTCAGCATATCAAAAATATACGCGACAACTTTGGTACTACGATTCTCGTAGTTGAACACAATCTCAAAAGTATAATGGACATAGCTGATGAAGGATATATCCTCGTTCAAGGCGGAGTTATCGCGCATGATTTGTGTTGCAACCTCAAAAAAAGTGACGCGATGAAAAAGGTATTTGTAGGAGAGTTTGATTAAAAAAATTGTAATTAAAATCCACCTTACCAGCGGATTTTTTGTTTAAAAATATCTTAATATTCAATATCCAATATCCCATTCGTTCATTCCACCCACAACACCAAACTCTTCAAATAATTTCCTTCCGGATGAAAAATATTTATTGGATGATCAGGCGCGTAATGATGTTTGTCAATAATACGAACAGACCGTTTTGCTTCTACCGCGGCCTCAAATACAACTTGCTGAAACAACTTCTCATCCACATAATACGAACACGATGAGGTAATAAGAATTCCAGATGACTGAATGTTTTGTAATGCGAGACGATTGATATCTTTGTATCCTCTGCAAGCCTTCACAATATCTCCTCTTTTTTTTGCAAATGCTGGCGGGTCAAGAATAATAAAATCGTATATATTTTTTACAGAATCTTTGCGCAAAAATTCGAAAACATCCTCAACAATAAAAGAGTTATGTTTGATATCAAGATCATTTAAACAAAAATTTTCCTTGGCTAATTCAATCGCCGGATCTGAAATGTCTACTGAATCAACTTTCTGTGCGCCCCCAATCCCTGCCATAACTGAAAATCCCCCAGTATATGAAAAACAGTTTAAAACTTTTTTATTTTTTGCCAATTTTTTTACTTGCTGCCTCATTTCGCGCTGATCGAGAAAAAACCCTGTCTTTTGTGAATCAACAAAATCTACCTTAAACAACGCCCCGTATTCTTTTATCGCTTTTTCTTTTACGCCTTCACCATACAGCAGCCCAACCTGATTTTTTAATCCTTCTTCTCTACGTGAGGGCATGTCTGACCGCTCGTAAATACAAATTGGTTTTAATTTGTTGACCAAATAATCTACAATATCCGCTTTTATTTTTTCAATACCGAGTGTTGTTATCTGTACCACAATCACATCATCATACTTGTCTACAACTAAGCCAGGAATACCATCTCCTTCGCTATTTATCAAACGAAATGCATTTGTCTGTGTATCATCAAAAAAATTATTTCTCACTGCAATTGCCTTATCCATATGGCTGACAATTGAATCTATAGGCTCAGTATTATCAAAAGACACCATGCGTGCGGTAATTGATGTTTTGCGATTTATATAGGCACTACCAAGCAATTCGCCGTTTGAACCATACACACTTACAAAATCACCATCTTTTGCTTCTTTAGGAAATTGTTTTATAGCACCAGAAAAAATCCAATGATGAAAATTCTTTATCGGCTTTTCTTTGCCTGGTTTGAGAATTAATTGTGGCAACTTAGTAGTCATATGTTCTAACGAAAACCCGCGCTTAGCGGGTTCAATAATTTAACAATGTAACAATTTCCCAATATTTATTTGCTTACTTCTTCGGCATGTGCGACACCTTTACCCATAATTTCTTTGAATACATCTTCTTCCACTGTTTCTTTCTCAAGAAGCACTTTCACCAGTTCATCCATCTGATGTCTATGTTTGGTGATAATATGTTCGGATTGCTTCCTAGCTTCTAACAAAAGTCGGTCTATCTCGGCATCAATAAGCTCTGCGGTCTTCTCACTATAATTTTTCTTATCATGTATTTCCTGAGCAAGAAAAATAAGTTCTTCATTTTCACCATATTGGCGTGGGCCAAGCTTGTCACTCATACCATAGCGAAGAACCATATTACGCGCCATTTGTGTAGCCTTCTTGAGGTCACTTGAAGGGCCAGTAGATAATCGATCATCCCCATATATCATGCGTTCAGTAACGTAGCCCCCGAGAATCATAGCAAGGTCATCAGTAAATTTCACCCGTGTTGTATAATGCACATCTCGTTCTGGCATAGAAAGTGTATATCCACCTGCCATACCACGCCCGATGATAGACACTTTGCGAACAGGGTCACAATTCTCGAGAAAATGACCAACTACTGCATGCCCTGCCTCATGATAAGCTGTCATCTCTCGTTCCTCGTCAGTCATCACACGTGATCTCTTTTCCGGTCCGAGCATTACTTTTTCAATACTTTCCAAAACCTCTATTTCGTCTATTTGTTTTTTATTTCTACGGACGGCAAGTATTGCAGCTTCATTGAGTAAATTGGCAAGATCAGCACCAGAGAATCCTGGCGTACGCTCTGCTATTTTGTGCAGAGAAACATTTTTTGCAAATGGCTTGCCTGATGCATGAATAGCGAGGATCTCTTCTCTGTCATTGATATCTGGCATATCTATGACAACACGGCGATCAAAACGACCAGGACGAAGTAGTGCTGAATCAAGTACATCAGGCCTATTGGTCGCAGCGATGACAATGACACCAAGATTTGGATCAAATCCATCCATTTCAACCAAAATTTGGTTGAGTGTTTGTTCGCGCTCATCATGACTTCCTCCAAGACCAGCACCACGTTTGCGTCCCACAGCATCCATTTCATCAATAAAAACGATGGCAGGGGCCGCTTTCTTGGCTTTGTTGAATAAATCACGCACTCTACTTGCGCCAACTCCGACAAACATCTCTACAAATTCAGAGCCACTCATGTGGAAAAAAGGTACACCTGCTTCTCCTGCAATAGCCTTGGCAAGTAATGTTTTACCAGTACCTGGAGGACCCATGAGCAACAAACCTTTGGGTATTTTTGCTCCCATGTCAGTAAATTTCTTGGGATCTTTGAGAAAATCTACAATTTCAAGCACTTCATTTTTGGCTTCTCTTGCCCCAGCGACATCTTTCAATGTCTTCTTATTTTTATCATCTGGCTTTGCTTGCTTTGCTTGTGATTGTCCAAAGCCCATCGCTTTATTATTGACCCCTTGTACTTGTCGAGAAAAAAAATAAATCAATGCAATAAATAACAAAAGTGGAATGATCCATGGTGCTATGACACTAAGCCAAAACTTCCATCCTGTCTCATCCTTTACTTGCACATCCACCTGGGATAATTTGGTAGCATCCACACCATAATTATCCATAAGCTCTGAAAATGATTGTCCAAGCTCTTTGCGTACTTCAAGTAATTTAGCATTAGTATCTTTGAGCTTAATACTCAGGGTGTCCCCTCGCACTTCAATACTCTGTACTTGTTCGTTATTGATCTCCTGAACAAGACGTGTGATACCTACCTGCTCTGGTTTTTCACTACCCAAATTGGCCGAACTCAAAAGAGCTGCGACAAGTAAAAGCACAAGAAACACGAGAACAAAATTTTTTATCAAATTCTTCATAAAAATAAACCATTAGATATACAAGAGTATACCGAAGTATATGAAATTGATATGAATTTGTCAATCCTCTCTATATAACAAATCCACCCCAAGTACTTGGGGTGGATTGATGTATATTGAGCTAATGTATCCTAAGCAATTACTCACTTTTTTCTTCTGCTGTCTCAGATTTTGCAGGTTCTTGCTTTTCTTGTTTTACCTCTTCTTTTGGTTCTTCCTGCTTCACCTGTACGCCCTCGAGACGCAAACCGAGACGATGTTCTGCAGGTTCCATGGAAATAATTTCAAAATTATGTTTTTCTCCTACCACAAATTTTGAAAGTAATACTTTTGGGTCACTCACACGTTTATCAGTAAGATCTGATATGTGAGCAAGACCATGAATTTCCTCATCAAGTTTGATCATGAGACCAAATGGTTCTACTTTATGTATTTCACCTGCAATTACCTGTCCCACTTTATATTTTTCCTTCACATGTTTCCATGGGTCGTCAATAAGACGTTTGAGAGAAAGGTAAATCTTTGATTTATTGAGGTCTATAATTTGAGCCTTGACATGGTCACCAATCTTCAAAATATCTTTTGGATGATCAATGCGTTGCCATACGATTTCAGAAATATGGCAAAGACCTTCAAGCCCTTCACCAAATTTGACAAATGCGCCAAATGGGGTAAGCGCACTGATTTCTCCTTCAATAGCATCTCCGACTTTGTATGCATCCAAAATATTCTTTTGTTCCTCTTCCCAAACTTCTTTTTCAGAGAAAATTAATTTCTCTTCATCCATGTCAGCATTTATTACTTTGACACGGATAGCCTTGCCTACAAATTTCTTGAGGTGTTCAAAAATTCTATTTTTATCTCCACCTTGTACGCGAGGATAATTGTCCGGATTGAGTTGAGATACTGGCATGAAACCAACAAGTGCGTCTGCTTGAATCATGAGACCACCCTTATTTGCAGCCAATATCTTTGCGGTGATGACATCTCCGTCCTTCACATGCTTTGCCATGCGCTCCCATACCAATCGGTGGCCAGCAACACGGAATGAAAGCTCCATTTCACCATTTTCATTCTCATCTTCCACAACAGTGGCTTCGACTTCATCACCTGCTTTGATATGTGTAAATTCTTTTGATTCAGAAAAAAGTTCTTCTCCACGCACCACACCAATGATAATACCATTGATATCAATACGCACTTCCCCTTTATCAATAGAGATTATTTTACCTTTTACTAGATCCCCAACTTTTGGAATATTGGCAAAATAATCCTTTAGGAGATCCTCAAATTTTTGTTCAGCCATATTAAGAATAAATACTGCAGCTTTGCTGCGTATTAACCCGGGGTTGCCCGAGCCCTCTTAGGTAATTGCAGAGGCTAAATAAATACCTATGCCAAACAGGCCAGTGGCTCTATTTGGAGCCCGCATACTATACCACCTGTTTTCCAAATAGTCAAGTGTCTAAGAAATAAACATTTTCATCTAAATTAAGCCACAAAATCAACATGTTATACACATATTTTTACCTTGCGTCACAGCCAAAAATCCTGTATAATAATGGCGTAACAAAAGAGTTTGGAAGGCTCAATAGACCTACAAGACGTAAGTAAGGCCCCTTGTAAGCATTATAAGCTTTTTAAACCTCGTAAGCCTTTTAATATGCACATATCTTGGCTCGGCACAACAGCTATCAAAATACAGACAAAACCTTTTGACAAAGAAATTACTGTTGTCATAGACCCATACAGACCAGAAAAAGGACTATTCCCCCGTAGTCTCACACCTCATATGGGACTATACACACGGGGAGAAAAAGACAGTGTCACACTATCTGGCAATCCTTTTGTACTTTCAACACCTGGTGAAATAGATGTACATGGCGTACTTGCAAGTGCAGTCGAGGGGCACGAGCCTGGCAACACTATGGTACGAATAGACACGGAAGGACTTAGCCTTGGTCATGTAGGGCTCACCAAAAAATCTCTCACTGAAAAACAGCTTGCTATGCTTGCGGGGGTAGATATTCTCTGTATACCTGTGGGCCATCCAGACTCTTTTGACGCAGAAGAAGCAGTAAAAATAGTAAATGCCATTGAACCTCGCATAGTCATACCTTGTGCATTCAAATCAGATAATGACCCAGAGGCAAAACCTATAGATTCATTTCTCAAAGAAATAGGAGCAAAAAATAACGAACCTGAAAAAAAGATAATTCTCAAAAAGAAAGACTTGCCTCAAGAAGAACTAGAAGTCAGAATACTAGAAAAAGAATAAATATAATATACCCACTATGTCTTCTATTCCTGAAGATAATACTCCGGCAGCAAAAAAAATTGTTGAACCATATATCACTCCACACAAAAGCAAAATGTGGATGTGGACAGGAGTTATTATATTTATGGTTGCCATCTTCGCCCTATGGGGTATGAATCTCATAACCCTCTTTTATGAATCAAGCCAAGTGCAAGACCCAGCAAAAGAGATGCTCAATACGAGCAAGAATGATTTGCAAGCAATTATAAAAACATTCGCCGGGCAAGAGATAGATATAGAGGAAGAACTCACAGATGCACCAACCGCTCCAACAACAACCATCTCACAAGAACAAAAAATACAACAAGCTTTGTCTGAAACACTCTTACCTCTCTTCGTAAGTAGCACAACGAATACCGAATCCAACAGCAATACTACTACTATTCAATCACAACCTTAGCAATGTATGCCCCGCATGAACAAAAAAATTTCTGCTGAAGCATCACGCTCAGCACAAAAACCTACCCAAGAAAAATTTGAAGTTATATCTCCTGAAGGAAAGGTAGAACCAGTCAATCTCGTAGACGAAATGCAGAGATCATATTTGGATTACGCCATGAGCGTGATCGTATCCCGCGCGCTACCAGACGTTCGTGATGGTCTCAAGCCTGTCCATCGTAGAATCCTCTATGCAATGTGGGGTATTGGGCTCAAACATAATGCAAAATTCAAAAAATCAGCGCACGTTGTTGGTGAAGTAATGGCAAAGTATCATCCACACGGTGACGCCGCTATCTATGATTCTATGGTACGTATGGCGCAAGATTTCAACATGCGCCAGACATTGGTAAATGGACAAGGTAACTTTGGTTCTATGGATGGCGACAATGCTGCTGCCATGCGTTATACAGAAGCAAAGCTTGAAGCCCTTGCAGAAGAACTCCTCTATGATATCGAAAAAAATACTGTAGACTTCTCCCCTACGTATGATGGCTCACATAGAGAACCCCGTGTGCTCCCCAGTAAACTACCAAACCTACTCTTGAACGGAAGTATGGGTATTGCTGTTGGTATGGCAACAAATATTCCTCCACATAATCTTGGTGAGCTATGCGACGGTATCATGCGGATCATAGATAATCCAAAAACAACCACAGAAGAACTCATGGAGGATATCAAAGGACCAGACTTCCCAACAGGTGGCATTATCTACAACAAAAATGATATTGCAGCTGCATATGCAACAGGACGCGGAGGTATTGTATTGCGTGCAAAGACAGATATCCAAGAAGACAAAGCTGGACAATTCAAGATCATTGTGTCTGAAGTGCCTTATCAAGTGAACAAAGCTGTATTGCTTGAAAAAATCGCTTTACTTGTCCAAGAAAAAAAGATCGAAGGCATCAGAGATTTGCGCGACGAAAGTAACAAAGATGGCGTACGCGTTGTTATTGAACTCAAAAAAGACGCGTATCCAAAAAAGATTTTGAACAGACTTTTTAAATTAACAGATCTACAAACAACATTCCATGTAAATCTACTTGCGCTCGTAGACGGTATACAACCACGAGTCCTCAACCTGAAGACAGTTCTCGAAGAATATATCAAACACAGACAAGAAGTCGTCCGCAGACGAACTGAATTTGATCTCGAAAAGGCCAAAGATCGTGCGCACATACTTGAAGGGCTCAAAAAAGCACTTGATAAAATAGATCTCATCATAACTACCATACGCAAATCAAAGGACAAAGATGAAGCAAAAGTTAATCTCATGAAAAAATTTGGATTTACTGAACGCCAGACAGTAGCCATTCTTGAAATGAAATTACAACAGCTTGCTAATCTCGAACGACAAAAAATCGAAGATGAGTTGAAGGAAAAGAAACAACTTATTGCTGAGCTCGAAGCGCTCCTTGCCAGTCCCAAGAAAATCCTTGGCGTTATCAAAAATGAGGTGATAGATATCAAAAAAACATACGCGAGCGAACGACGCACTGAAATCATTGCTCATGGTGTAAAAGAATTTAGTATAGAAGATCTCGTGCCCAATGAACCGACGCTTATCATTACAACCCGTGATGGCTATATCAAACGTTTGCCACCAGACACATTCAAAACACAATCTCGCGGTGGCAAAGGTGTTATTGGTCTTGCAACAAAAGAAGAAGACGTGGTGGATGAACTCATTACAACCAATACACATGACAATATTCTTTTCTTCACTACACGTGGCCGTGTGTTTCAACTCCGTGCATATGATATTCCACAAGCAAGTAGGACATCAAAAGGACAGGCCCTCGTCAACTTTTTGCAACTTGCGCCCAATGAAAAAGTATCAGCCATACTCTCTATGGAAGATATGAACAAATATCAATACCTCGTCATGTTGACAACCAAAGGAACTATCAAAAAGACAGCGCTTGATGATTTCAAAAACGTTCGCAGGTCAGGTCTCATCGCACTCAAATTACGAGAAGATGACATGCTCGAATGGGTGCGCCCGTCGACTGGCACCAATGATATCATGATTATCACAGCACAAGGACAAGCAATCAGATTTCAAGAAAAAAATGTGCGCGGTATGGGACGTACCGCAAGCGGCGTACGAGGCATGAAACTCAAATCAAATGACCACGTAGTAGGCATGGACGTCGTATCATCTGATCTTGTAAAAAAGAAAGTCCTCGAGCTCCTCGTTGTCTCTGAACATGGGCTTGGCAAACGTACCAATCTCACTGAATATAAAGTCCAAGGACGAGGTGGTAGCGGTATAAAAACGATGGCTGTCACACAAAAGACAGGCCCTATCATCAGCGCACGCATTATAAATAATACAGAAAATAAAGACCTCATGATGATCTCAGTCAATGGTCAAGTCGTACGTACTCCTCTCAAGAGCGTATCTACGCTCGGACGTGCAACCCAAGGTGTGCGTGTGATGAGATTCAAAGAAGATGGAGATAGAGTGGCAAGTACAGCATTACTTGAAGGCTGACATAGTCAAACTAAAAACACTCCTGGCAAAGGAGTGTTTTATTTTAGTTATTCATTTTAAGCTGCCTGTTGAAGAGCTAAACGATTAACAAGATCTTTGAATGCAACGAGACTCTGTTCCCGTATTTGTCCGCCATTATCCAATACATCAAAAATACGAGCTGCTTCTTTTGTTACGATATGCTCAGGTCCAAATTGTGGTGACCGTTCCAAACCTTGTTTCAAAGTTAGCCAGTACGTCTTACTCCCCTGTGCATCTCTACTTGCAGGAAGCATATAATCACCCTGTTCAATATATTGTAAATCTTCTTCTGCCTGCCGAATACGCTCTTGCACTACAGCTTCTGAACCTTCTCCTTCTTCTCGTCCAATTCTACTCATATGTTTGTATTATTTTACTGCGTTGTCGACTTGTGTCTGTACTTCCCTACCCTTTTTCTCCTGCAAATGTCTAAAAATAAGCAATGAGCCAATAGTAATACCAACAAATGTAAAATCCATAACCGTATCACTCAACACATTGACTACCATATAATCAGGCAGAAACATAAAAGGAATAGACAAGATGAAAGCAGCCACTACTGCAACCAAAAATAACCCAACAAACCAACCAAATATTTTCCACCAATCTCCTGATACAAGTTTTTTACTATGATCAAGAGCTTCCATATTCTTTTTACCAAGTACAACCACAATGGGTATAATGAGTGACCAATATACAGAATATATAATCCCCGGTATTACCAACAAAAGAAACAAACCTACAAGCAATATTCCTTGGGTGATTTGTGTCGTAAACACTCGTGACCAAAATGAAAGAGCCTGTTTTATACTGTCTTGCCATATCATTTTTTCTTTTTTCTCCAAAAATGCCTGCACGAGAATAATAATAGCTATAGACGCAATAACACCGATAAGCATCTCAAGCCATGTCCACGCTCTATTGGCCGTACGGAAGCTAGCCCATGCTGTCTCATTTTGTAGAGAAGTAAGCAATAACTCATATACCACATTGAGTGGTATATACACGATAGCAACGATAATGAGAATTTCCTTATAAAATTCTCTCATAAGAGCATAGACATGCCTCACGATGCTACCAAAGGTGAAATTTGATTCACCCACTACTACTGGATTGGAAGGTGTTTCCATAGTATAAAATAAAAATTATATATGTTGTAATGCTTGACGCAATAATTCTTCAATAGGCAAACTATTATCCAAACCAACAATAGCAGCCCGAGCCTGTTCTCTACTATATCCCATTGTCATGAGCCCTTCAATTATTTCTCCAAGCTTGCCACTTGCGGCTTCTTCTCCATGTCCCCACGTCTCTTGCCCCACCTTATTCTTGAGCTCCACACACAGTCTCTCTGCTGTCTTTTTGCCCATACCACTCACTTGGGTGAGATATGATACGTCCCCTCGCGAAATTGCCTGCCTGATTTCATCAATACTCCCCAAACCAAAAATATTCATTGCTGTCCGCGGGCCAATACCACTCACGGTAATTAATAATTCAAAAAATTGTTTCTCTTGTGCTGTTTCAAATCCAAAAAGCTCCATATTATTTTCTGATACCTTGAGATATGTATATGATACACATTCTTGACCTTCTTTCAATTTCAAAAAAAATGACGATGGTACATGTATCTCATATCCAACGCCACTCTCAGTCATGACGACAAAACAATTTTTTTCTTTTTGAATAATAATTCCTTTCAAATAGGCAATCATAGACTATGTATTACACAAAAACAAAATACCAAACTCTTTTACCTCGCGACTTGTATATATCACTATACGCCTGCCGCTGCCTCCATGTCCGCTGCCGATAGATTCTCCTTGTTCATTATACATCTCTTTGATTATCATACGCAAATCATCATGTTTTGGTTGCATAATACGAATTCTGTCTCCCACACGCAGAGCATTATGCGGGCGTACTGTTGTCTTCCATTTTTTCCCTACGCGTACAGAGCTTATTACTTCGCCAACATATTCTGCATCACTTCCCTTATGACTATTATCTATATTTTGTTCTACTGTATCACGACCAAAAAGGAAACCCGTCGTATAACCTCGATGAACAAGTTTATCCAATACATTCTTTTTGATGTGTTTCAATGTTCTTCTTTGTATTTTTATATCTTTATGTTGTCCTTCATGCAATATATAATCAAATGCTTGTCTATATGCTTTTACTACGCTTGCCAAATATGCGGCACTCTTTGCACGACCCTCTATCTTGAAGCTCACGACTCCTGCATCAATAAGTTCGGGAAGATATTCTATGAGACACATATCCTTCGAATTGAATATATAGGTGCCATGTACATCTTGTTCAACAGGAATTTTTTCTCCGGGACGCAAAGGCTCCTCTACTTCAGCTTGAAGCACGTACATCTGTGCATTGTCTACATTATATTTCCATCGGCATGGCTGTGTACAATCACCCAAATTTGCACTGCGTCCCGTAAGCCATGCGGAGAGCATACATCGGCCAGAATAACTCATACACATCGCACCGTGAATAAAATACTCCAACTCGCATCTAGGTACTTTCACATGAATTTCTTTCAATTCTTTGAGAGTCACCTCTCGACCAAGGACGACGCGTTCAAGGCCCTGATCATACCAAAATTTTACTGTTTCCCAATTTGTTGCGTTTGCTTGGGTTGAAAGATGGATCTTCACATCTGATGCGTACTTCTTTGCATATACCATGACGCCAGGATCTGACACAATAAGCGCATCTGGTTTCCACACGTTCAATTTTTTTAGATAGGAAGGAAGTTTTTCCAGATGTTCATTGTGAGCAACGACATTGACCGTCACATAAATTTTCTTTTTTAATACGTGCGCGTACTCAATCGCCTCTTTCACATTATCCATAGTAAATTGATTGATACGCACGCGCAAACTAAAATCCGGTATACCCATATATACCGCATCTGCCCCGTAGGCAAAGGCATACTTCATTTTTTCAAGACTCCCCGCAGGAGCGAGGAGTTCTAATTTTTTCTTATGAATTCCCATACTATAATTATTCTACATTTTCCATTTGAGCATCAACCTTTTCAAGACATTTTTCATAAAATATAACAAGAGGATTACCAGCCCTGCTATCTCTGGAAAAATTGCTTAGCGTGAGAGCAAGAGCTTGACGATATTCTTGTAATTGAGATTTATCAAATCCCTCTATACTCATAGCGAAAGCCTCTATTGCATCTTCACTTTCACCAAAATCATCAAAAAATATCCGAACATTTTCTGCCAGAAGAGCTTGCGCTTTTTTCCGCGCCTCTTCAAGAGGGCTTAGTGAATCTATTCCCATATATACTTCCGGTCCAAATATTCCACCAGTATTTGTACGCCAAAACCATTGGCCCCAGCTCGCATCCAAGCCTTGCCTTTACCACTATAAATAGCGCCTGCCAGATCAATATGCGCCCATGGATATAGAGGATTTCCTTTTTTATCTTTGGTAAAAAATTCAAGAAATGAAGCGCCGATACTTGCCTGACCAAACCTATCCGCATTGGTTCCTGCAGAGTTTCTAATGTCAGCAATTTCACTTTTGTTTACTTCATCGAATTCCTCCCCCAAAGGCAATTGCCACAATTGTTCTCCACAAGCTTCTGATGATCTAAGTAAACTTTCAACCATATTTTTTTCTGAGCTAAAAAGGCCTGAGCGTTCGAGCCCAACAGCAATCATGCAACCACCAGTAAGCGTCGCCAAATCAATCACTTCTTTTGGATTATATTTCATAGCATAGCACAGAGCATCAGCAAGAATTAAGCGTCCTTCAGCATCTGTGTTTTTTATTTCTACTGTTTTCCCATTCAAAGCCTTGAGGATATCATCAGGTCTAAAGGCAGAACCACTTGGCATATTTTCTACAGCTGGTATAAGAGCCACCACATTTCGTTTTAATTTCAAAGTAGCAACTACATACATAGTACTCAAAACAGCAGCTGCACCAAGCATGTCATACTTCATATCAATAAGAAAATCGCGTGGCTTCAAACTAAGCCCACCCGAGTCATAGGTAACACCCTTGCCTACAAGTACGGTAGGTTTCTCTGTAGGTTTTTGACTACCACGATATTCGATAATGATAAACTTTGGTTCTTCTGCTGAACCGCGCGCAACCCCGAGCAACAGCCCCATACCCATCTTTTCCAAATCCTGCTTTGATAATATCTTAACATTAAGAGCTTTCAATTTTTTGGTGTGCAATCGCGCCTCCCTCGCCAAATATGTGGGAGTCATGATACTTGGTGGATGATTCCCCAGATGTCGCGCAAGATTAATACCTTGTCCAACCACGCGTCCTACTTCTAGACCCAATTCAAATTTCTTTTTTTCTCCAGACTTAACATCCAAAATATATTCCACATGTGTAATGGGAAGAACTCGCGCGTCTTCATCTGTTTTGTGTTCATCATATGCATAAGAAGCAACTTCTACTGCCACAGCCGTTTCCTTTCCCAAGGTCTTCATGTCCCACTTTTTCATAACTTCCAAAGGCAAAGCTATAGAAATTTTCTGATTTTTCCTGTCCTGTGCATATACAACCGCAGTGCCAATGGTTTCTTTGTAGCGTTTGAGAGTGAGATCCTTTTCTTTACCAAAGCCCACAAACAAAACTTTTCTGACCGTACTATGCGTAGCGTGCATCATGCATACTTCCATCTTTTTCCCCGTAATGTCCCCCTCTACCAATTGTTCAATTGAACGGTCTAAGGTAACACCATAAAAATGAGATCCCTTGAATTTTTGACCTTCAAATACAGGGATAATGAGACAATCTGTGCCGTGGCATTGTTTCGAAGTATTATAACGAATCATAAGCATACCAATTTAATATATTATTAGGTCATTGTAACGTGAAAAGAAAGCTTAGTCAATAAAAAACAACACCCAAGATAATACCGTCGTATCTATTATATACAAAAGACCTTCCACCCCATTCTACCCACACAACGCAAATAACTAAAAAAATCATCCCTTAAACCGAAAAAACAAAAATATATTAAACCTTTGATTCAATTCTTAGAAAATTTTCCTGCAAATTCACGCAAAATAGGGATAAAATAATGAAAATATTTTTGTTGATAATTTTTATTTTTCCAATCATTCCCTGTAATCACACCTCGGCACTGTTTAGCACCACAATAACAAACCATTTTGAACTTCGGATTAGACTCTGCCAAGCCATAGTCATAAGAGAGTTCCTCTCCTTTACGAATATACCTCAAAGCAATGAAATCGCCATCTTCATTAAACCCCAAATTACCATCACAAGAATGATTCAAATACCATGAGATAGACAAATGATTAAAATCCAAATCTGAAGGCGGACGGAAACCATTTGGTATACCAATACAAAAGTCTTTCACAAGACGGCGGACAAGAGACGGCTGTCCTTTCAATTCACTCCATGCGGTCACTTTTTGGTGGTCTTCTTTTGAAGTACCTTTTTCTACAACCTCATTCTTTTTAATATTTACTGTAGCAAATAAACCAACTCCACCCTGATGAATTTTTGATGGCTTCAATTCCATGAAAATCTTTTTAAACTTTAGTGACATATATATTGTCTAATTAACTATATGGGATGAATTAAAATTTTTTAATATCGTTTCACTGCTGCTGCGATGATTTCTTCCAAAAGATCTCCGTAATCCATGCCTGCCACTTTGGCAGCTTTTACAAACTCGGATTCGCGACTCAATGGAGGATTCGGATCTACTTCGAGAACATAAGGATTGTCCTCTTTATCCAAACGGATATCGACTCGTCCATAATCATAACACCGAGATACATGGTAAGCATCCAAGGCTATCTCAGTGATAAGTGATTGTAATTTTGGACTTACACTTTTAAGAGGATTCTGACGTATAATTTTTCGATACGCAGATGGTGGGGTTTCCCTTTTACCTTCTGGATAAATATGCCAATAGCCTTTTGGCATTCCAGTAAATATAGAACGTGTAAGTGGCAATACTTGTACATCTCCCTCATCATTTCCAATAATAGACACTTCATATTCATCCCCATCGAGATATTCTTCAATAAGGACAGAACATTTGAGTTTATTAATAATATAAGAAATCTGTTTATGAAGAGATTTTTTATCAGTTACAACCGAAGCATTGGATATACCAAATGAATCATCTCTATCACTAGGTTTTACTAAAAGTGGATATCTGAGTTTATCGCTAATAGTTTCACCTATCTTATATACATAATCCCATTCAGGAGTAGGTATGTCATGGTATTCAAATAACTTCTTAAGTCTAATTTTATCCCGACAAAACGCTAGATTTGCTGAACTAGTGCCCGTGTAAGGAATTTGCAAAGATTCAAGAATCGCGGCAGCTTGCGGCTGTAAATGCATGTTATTATTAATTCCATCTGTTACGTTAAACACAAAATCGACATTCGTCTGACGTAATTCGCTGAAGGCTTTACCTAAATTATTAAAATCAAATACAAAAATTTCATACCCTCGAGAAAGTAAAGTATCTTCAATAAGACTCGTAAGTGGAGCATTTGACGGGTTATTTTTAGCTCCTCCATGTACTTTATTACCTGCAATCCCAATCTTCAGATGACGTTGACTCTTGAAGGTAGCGCGGTGTACACGTTCAATTTTTTCAGCCTGAAGTAAAATATTCTTTTTCAAAATAGCGGTTGAGAGTGTACTTTTGCGTGCTGTCTTGCCCAAGGCCGACTCCTCATCAAATTCTACCACTTTGTAATGGATAAAAGACAATGCTTCTTGTAGATTGTCCTTGGCATCAAGCAAATTATTTCCAGAAACTGTAAGCCAACCTAGACTGTTGTATCCTTCAGGTGGCCTCAAAATCGCGTCTCCGACCTCCTGCGTAATATATATTTCTTCAAGATAAGATTTTTTCTTTAATTCTGGAGATATTTCAAGGGCAGTAAGCATGCCTGATGCATCTGGCTGCAAATCCCATCCAACTATATATTGGTATGGATTTTCTGGTTTTTCGTACTTAACATATATACCCAATGCGATGTGGACTGATGCCTCTACCAAGTCAACTCTCCATGCACTTTTCACATATGAATATACATAATCTCCTCCCATACGCATATTTACTTCAATAGGATATGGTCCCTTTTCTCCATATTTAGCCTCAAAATGAATACACCCATTCAGAATTCCAAGCTTTTCAAGTATTTCTTCTGCCATATTAATGAGTGCATCTTGCTGACCCACAGGCAAACTGGAAGGCAATGACTGGCCACTATCTACAAAAAATTTTTCCCGACTCTTATTAAAATTATCCGAAATACAATAAAATTTAACTTTGCCATTTTGAAGCAGGATATCAATATCTACTTCGTCGCCATCAATATATTCCTCAGCAAAAATCTCAAGATTCTCCCACTCAGAAGCAAGCCAAAATGATTTCATGTTGTTTTTAATATAATCATATGTTTCTTCCAAATCCTGACGATTGAAAACTTTAACTACATATGCACTTGAAGCTCCATACATAGGCTTCACTACTAGAGGATATGAAAGTCTTTTTTCAAGAGAAGGTATATCTTTCTTACTGTGCAAAACATGATGCTTCGGGGCAGGTAAACCATTTTTTTCACAAAAATTACGAAAGGTAAATTTGTTTTTAACCAATTCGGCAATATGATATGGTATGCCATTAAGATGAAGAGTATCAACAATACGAGAAGTCAAAAGTACTGCTTCATCCCAAAATGTCACAGCACCATCAAAAGCAAACTCAGGTTTTGTAACCAAAAAAGTTTTGACAGCATGAAGACTCTCTGTTGTATTGCCCAAATCAGCAATAATCCATTCATCCACATATTCCTCAAGCGCGCTAACTCGCTCACGGTGGAGACATACAACTTTCACACCCATTCGCTTAATCCGCTTCATGATAAAATATTTACTTGGACTCATAGCATGGACAACAAGAAGTGTTTTGCCTTTACATTCTGGTGGAATATATCTCTTTTTCATAAAAAATAAAAACCCAACTGGCTGTTAACCACTGGGTCTAAAGATAAAATAAATAATTTACTTGCAAACTGTCTGGCTCTGAATTGTCAGAAGCGCTTAGACAAGCGACGCCCATAAAAAATATAATATAGAAGTCTACAGTATACTACGCACCATATATGTTGTCAATAATATACGAATTTTGTTGTATAATGAGTCAAAAACTAAGCCGTCTTGACCTTTTTGCCCTGAAAATCTGTAAATGAGCTTCTGTTTACCTTCCAAAAATTCAATGCAACAGGCACCTTGCCTACTCCTCCCGGTACATCGATGACATAGGAAGGTACAGATAGACCACTCAATCTTTCATGCAGACGAGTGGCAATCTCCACCTCTCTGTCAAAAGGCACAATAAAATGTTCTGCGCCTCTCACTGGCTCGCATCGAAAAAGATAATATGGTTTAACTCCTATTTCTACCAGCCGAGTAAATAGCTCACACAATATGTCTTCTGAATCATTCACACCTTTGAGAAATACTGACTGGGATAATGACATGGTACTTACCGATTGTAATTTTTTGACAGCTTTCACCGTCTCTGGAGTGATTTCGGCAGGATGCTCAAAATGAAGCATCATATATAGTGGCTGTTTTTTTACTACGCGCAGGGCATCGAGCACTTGAGAGGTAATACGCAGAGGATTTGATACAGGTAAACGCGATCCAATACGAATAATCTTTATTTGGGATAATGACGTAAATTTTTGTAATGCTTGTTTAAGAATTTCAGGAACTGTGAGGGGATCTCCACCAGAAAAAATTACCTCATGAATCTCTGGATGCTTGGTCACATATGCACACATAACATCAATATCTTTGGCAGTGATAATTCCTTTTTTTATTTCAGATACACTGCGTCGTCGATCACAAAAACGACAATATGCTGCGCAATTCATAGTCAGAAGGACGAGAACACGATTTTCATATTTATGAACAAGACCACGAACAGGACTATACATCTCCTCATTTAGAGGGTCCTCAGACGCGGACTGTGTAACTATATTTTCACATTCTGAAGGGATGAATTGACGACTGATTACCGGTTCCTTTTTTGTTAGTAATGAAAGATGAGAAGACAATTTATTTTGCAACATAATTACCTGTCATATATTCAATAAATATGAACGAAATTCTTTTAACCCTTTACGATATACAGACATAAGCTTTGAGGCATGAACGCTTGGCACATTATGCATAGTACGTAGACTTGTATAGTAATCAACATACCATGACCATGACTTCAGATGTGGTAATCGCTTCTTCTTGAATAGGTCAACGACTTCATTTTGAACTTTTTTCTGCAACAATGTATAAAATGCAAAATCCAAATCTTTGGGATCTCCACTTTCTAACGAAGAAAAAAGATAATCTTTAAACATTTCTTTGATCAATAAATTCTTTTTGAAGCCAATCGCTGACGGGTCTACACCAAAGGCTGAAGCAAAAAGATACATACGCGCACATTTATAGCATTTGTGACACCATTGAGAACCTTTCAACAAAGGCTTTTCCGCACGACAAGAAAATTGGTGCCGACCAAACTCTGGATACAAAGAGTGTAAAAGATAAAAAATATTTGGTTCATCAAGAGGTTCAAGCATACTCTGCACACTACATCGCCCGCTACTCAGTACATTCACCAAAACACTTTGTTGCTTCATCCAAAAAATTGTCTGGTCATACGAATGATTCAGTTTCCATCCTTGAGCATACTCGTATTCATTATTCGCATATTCATTACCATACAATACGTGGTGGGCATTATAATAATACACAAAAGGTAAACACATAATGGTATATAATGTAGTCTGTACACCCCACCCGACATCGCTATGCTTACCAAATGCAAGGCCTCCGCGAAATAGACCAACATCATTCTTAACAAAATGTACAGGACAATCCAACATCTTGCCCATAGCAGAAAGCCGTTTCAATTTGTACTCTGTCTCATAACGTTCCATGGGATCTTCAAAATAAACAAGTATAGGGTTCATTCCCATTTTCTTTGCCATCAGCGCGACAAACAAACTCTCTTTTCCAAATGTAAACGGAACAATAACTGGTGATTTCAAAGTATGTATGCCTTTACCTGGCGATTCAACAAATGGAGGCACTGATGTCTGTTTATCAGTAAATTCAAAAGTGGCATTATACAATTTCTTCATGTATGACTGGAAAGGAACGCCGTCTACCCTTTCAGTATCAAGAATATCTTCTATATGATTTCTAAATATGAATGATTCACACAATGGAAAATTTGTATTGTATACGAGTGTATCTTTATCTAAAACAACTGAAAGAAAATGGGTGCTTGTAAAGACAATATTATCCACGAGCATGTTCTTTGTTTCTTTAGAAAGAGGCGCCCATATGTATGCTGGATATATTATAGTGTATGTCTTGTTTTTCACAGTAATTGATAGACCATTTTTCAATAAATGAGCTTCAATCTTTAAAGTTGTATCCTTTTTACCCATATAATAATAGCAATAATATATTAACTAGCTAGTACGTTTGTATCGCTGAATTGCAAGATAAATAATCTCTTCCAACAAATCTCCAAAATCCATACCTACGAGTGCAGCTACTTGAGGTAAGTGTGCATAAGAGACATCAAATGACGGATTAGGGTCAAGTTCTAATACATAAGGATTATCATTTTCATCTACACGTACTTCAACACGACCATAATCCCGACAATCCAATATAGAATATGTGTCGAGCGCGATCTCGGTAATGAGTGACTCCAATTTTCTGCCGATATTCTTGGGCGGATGTTGAATCTCAATTTTTTTATACGTAGGGTCTCCACCTTGCTTTGCCACATATGTATATATATGCCAATAATCCTTGGGGAGTCCCTTGAACACTGCGCGCGATAAGGGCAACACCCGCAGATTATCATCATCACAACCAAGAATAGATACATCATATTCATCACCCTCTATATATTCTTCCACTATTGCGGGCTTACCATAGTCTACGATGATACGTCGTAACTGTTTTTCCATTTGTTCTCGATTGGTGACAACAGATTCATTGGTAATACCTATAGAATTATCACTCGTACCTGGCTTCACAATGAGTGGAAAACGCAAATCATCTCGTATCTCATCATCAAGCTCATATGCATAGTCCCATTTGGGTGTCGGGATATCATGATACGTAAGTAATTTTTTGACTTTTATTTTGTCACGGCATAGAGACAATACAAAGCTGTCTGATCCTGTATAAGGGATTTGTAGTGATTCAAGCAGTGCAGCGGCAGCAGGCTCAAGATCTGTAGAATTACTTATTTTTTTACACATATTGAATACAAGGTCTACATCACTGCGACGCAAATCGCCAAAAGCCTTCGCCAAATTGTTAAAATCAAAAAAAGTCACTTTGTATCCTCTTTCGCGCAATGTTTTTACTACTACTTTCCCTATAGGATCGTCGCCATTTAATTCTTCGCTCATATTTCCTGCAATCCCGATATGCAACCCTTTTTGATCTCCATGTGATACACGTTTTACTTTTTCAAGCTTTGCCGCACGCAACAACAGATTTTTATTAAGTACTGCAGCAGAAAATCTGTCCTTGCGAAGTGTCTTGCCCACAGACGAATCTGAATCAAATTTCACCACTTTAAAATGTATTTTTTCAAGGGCGTTTCTTAGATTATCTTGTGCGTCAAGAAAATTATCTCCAGATACGGTCAACCAGCCTATATGCTCTTGACCCTCGGGAGGCAGTAAGACAGGATCACCAACCTCTTTATACAAATTTATTTCTTGAAAATATTTTTCCTTTTTCAAATTATCATCTACAGACAGTTCAACAAGGAGACCTGAAGAATCTGGATGTAAATCCCAACCAATAATATATTGCCGTGGTTGTATATCTTTAATTTTGAAAAACTGACCTATAGCAATCCTCACTGAATATTCTATAAGATCTATACCCCATGCATTTTTTATATATGAGTAGACATAGTCTCCACCCATGCGTAGATTAACTTCCAAAGGACAGGGACCAGTCTTGGTAGATTTGGCCTCATAGTGTATACATCCATTTTGGATACCCAGTTTCTCAAGTGTCTCCTCTGCTATATCGATCAATGCTTGAATTTGTGGCGTAGGGAGTGTCGAAGGTGTCGTCTGACCACTATCGACAAAAAAGATACCTTTATCTTTGTTGAAATTATCAGATACAATGCTCAATTTTATTTTCCCATTCTGCATGAGGATATCCACGTCGACTTCGTCTCCATCAATATACTCCTCAACAAATATATCCAATCCATCTGATAATGCGCTTTCAAGCTCTGTATTTATATTATGTTTCAAAAATTTGTATGTATTGACCAAATCATCTCGACTATACACTTTTACCACATAAGCGCTACTTGCTCCATAGGCAGGCTTTACTACCAAAGGAAATTGTAGATTATCACAAACATAATCAATATCATCTTCATCTTTGAGTAGATGATGACGCGGGGCTCGTATGCCATTTGCCATACAAAATTCTCGAAATAAATATTTATTCCTCGTCTGACGAGCAATGCTATATGGGACCCCAACAAAATTAAATTTGTCGACGATTTTTGATGTCAAAAGTACGTCATCCTCCCAAAACGTGACAGTACCATCAATATGAATATCTGAATTTGTCTTCACAAAAGATTCCACGGCCTTCACCGCTTCAGTATGATTGAACGTGTCTGCAATAATCCAATGATCTACGTAAGGAGCTGCCCAATTTTTTTCTTTATTGAGAACAACGACCACGAGACCGAGTTTCTTGAGACGTTGTACAATAAAACGTTTCTTGTGTGGCCCTGTATTTACAAGAAGTATTGTCTTCCCTTTAAGACTTTCGATAGATTCTGTATGCATAAGACAAACTAAAACCCAAGTAAACTCTAATTACTTGGGTGTAAAAAATTATTTAAATTTTTGAGGAAAAGGATCCTCGTCTAGAGACCTCAAGAGGTCCATACAAATACAATAGAGCGTTTGCTCTGTCCCGCGACGGTGACGCCACGAAATGAAGTCGATGACTCCTCAATCATTTTATCACCATGAGCCTGTGCGTCAATATTATTTATGCACAGAAAGACTCACTGCCCTGCCGTCGATATTCTCCAATGTCTGGTCTGATTCATCGAGTTCAATCTTTTCCTCACAAATATCACTTGCCAGTACCTGTCGTTTGATATCATCTTTAAACTCTGCAAAAACGGACTTCAACAATTCATCGGGCGTATAATATTCTACTATAACACGATCGTGAATGGTCATTTTCTGCTCTTTACGCATTTGGTTTATAGTGCGGACGATTTCGCGCACTAGTCCTTCTTTTCTCAAATCTTCGGTAACTTTTATATTCAAAGCAACCTTAATCCCATTGTCCTCTTTCTCTATCCAATCGTTCCCAATCTGCGCACCATCTACGACTTCTTTTACATTTAATTCTTCGGAGATAATATTTTTTAATTCGTTTGAGAATTGAGAATTGCGTAAAGCAACGAGGTTGCCACGCAACTTTTCGTTGAGAATTGAGAATTGAGAAAGTGGTTGGCGAACTTTTATACCTGCTTCTGCCCGCAAACCAAGTCCCATTTCTACAACTTTACGGACCTTGTCCATTTCTTCTAGCAACTTCTTATCAGCCAAATTTTTATCAACGCTCGGCCATAGTTCTAAGTGCACAGATTCCTGTGTTTTTGTAATTTCTTGATACACCTTTTCCGCGATAAAAGGCGTAAACGGCGCCATCACTTTAGATAAGGTCAGAAGTACAAAACGCAAAGTAGAAAGTGCGTTTTGTTTATCCTCTTCATCGTCACCTTTAAATCGATCACGCGAACGACGCACATACCACTGGGATAACTCAGTAACAAAATCTACAATCGGACGACTTGCTTCAGCCAGCTTATATTCATCCATTTTTCCAGTTACTTCTCTTACCAAAACATTCAACTTAGCCAAAATCCATTTGTCTAAAATGTTATTTGAACCAGTGGAATCTTTTGTATAATCAGTGGAATCTGTGTTAAACATAGAATAAAACGTATATACATTCCACAATGTATTGATAAGCTTATTATACATTTCCCACACACCCTTTTCAGAAAAATTAAGACTTTCAGCATGCATGACTGGGGAGTTGACTAAATAGAATCTCATAGCATCAGCCCCATATTTTTCAAGCACTTCCAAAGGATCAGGATAATTTTTGAGACGTTTACTCATCTTTTTCCCATCTTCAGCAAGCACTATGCCATTGACAATCACATTGCGAAAAGCAGGTAAAATCTCTTTCTTAGGTATAGAAGGATTATCACCACGAGTAAGTGCGGTCGCAAGCACATGAAGTGTATAAAACCACCCACGTGTCTGATCTTGACCTTCTGCAATAAATTCTGCGGGAAAACCTGCCTCAAGTTTTTCCTTGTTTTCGAAGGGATAATGCATTTGACCATAGGGCATGGCACCAGACTCAAACCAACAATCAAGAACTTCCGGAATCCTACGATATTCTTTCCCATCTTTTGTAATAACTATTTCGTCTACAATATGCTTATGGAGATCTTTTACCTTTTGACCAGACAGGGTTTCGAGTTCATCTACACTGCCTATGCAAAGAGTATCCCCATCTTCGCTACGCCAAATAGGCAATGCCGAACCCCAAAAACGATTACGCGAAATAGCCCAGTCCCGCGCACCCTCAAGCCACAAACCAAACCGGCCATCTTTGATATGATCGGGTACCCAATTTGTTTTTTTATTATTTTCTAAAAGTTCGTCCTTCATTTCGGTCACACGTACAAACCATGATGAAGTGGAATAATTCAAAAGCGGTGTGTCACAACGCCAACAATGCGGATAACTATGCCCAAATTTTTCTTTTGCAAAAAGCGTACCATGCGCTGATAGATATTTAATAATTTCTACATCCGTGCGTGTCGGATCTTCTTTTGGCTTTACTTCCACGCCTGCGAAGTCAGTGACTTCGGGGATAAATGTACCATCCATATTCACATGCTGTACCCAACCTGTTTTCTCCCGTTCACCTACCTTGTAATCATCCTCGCCAAAAGCAGGTGCAATATGTACTACTCCAGTGCCATCTTCAGTACTTACAAAATCTCCAGCAACTACACGGAACGCATTTTCAGTATTTACAAAATAAGGAAATAACGGCTCATAGGTGAGACCAAGCAAATCTGAACCCTTGAAACTACCTACCAGTTCAAACTTGTCCTTCTCGCACTGCTTGAATACTTCACCGACGCGGTCTTTTGCACAAACAAAATAGCCATTATTTTTTTCCAAACACTGCACGAGCACATATTCAATATTCTCTCCAACTGCCAAAAGCACATTTCCTGGCAATGTCCATGGTGTTGTCGTCCATGCCAAAATATATAATTCCCCCTCTATCCCCAATTTTTCTTTAAATTCCAAGCTAGTAATTCTAAATTTTACAGTGGCTGACAAATCCTTTACATCTTTGTACCCTTGGGTAACTTCAAAATTGGAAAGTGGTGTCACGCAACGAGGACAGATATGCATGGATTTTTTTCCTTCATAAATCAAACCCTTATTCCAAAGTTGTTTAAATACCCACCATACACTTTCCATGAATTCTATGTCCATTGTTTTGTACGCATTGTCCATATCTACCCATCGCCCCATACGATGAATCGTGTGTTTCCATTCTTCAGCGTATTTGAGCACGGTCGAACGGCATGCTTCATTAAACTTTGCCACCCCCATTGCTTCAATGTCTTTCTTTGTTTTCAAATTGAGTTGATCTTCAATAATATTTTCAATAGGTAATCCATGACAATCCCAGCCCCAACGACGTTCCACGCGATACCCACGCATTGTCCAATAACGAGGCACCACATCTTTCATAAGTGAGGCAACAATGTGACCATAATGAGGCAGACCCGTCGCAAATGGAGGACCATCATAAAATACGTACGGTTTGTCTTCCGGACGTTCACTCACTGATTTTCCAAAACAATTATGTTCATCCCAATATTTAAGAATTTCTTGTTCGTTTTGGTTGGCGTTATAGGGCATAAGAATAAATTATAAGAAACAAGACACAATTTCCAAATAATTTCCAATCTCCTAATAGATAATTTCAAATTTTGGAGATTGTAATTTGAGATTTATTTGAAAATTGTTTCTTGTTTCTTGGAAATTAAATAAAAAAACACCAATTATCCTACAGGGGCCCCGATGTGGGACGGTACCACCCTGTTTTGGTGCTTCGTTACAGCTTTTACGGGCTTACCCGTGGAGTTCTACTCGTCTTTTAAACTTTCTTCTCCCAGCTTGCCGCTGATGACGGCTTAATGCTTTGTAATTATATAGAAAGTATACTAAATCAAGAGTGTTTGTCAATATCAAAATCAAAAAACACCAGATTAACTGATGTTTTTTGGAGTTTGTCGACCGTGGCCGGAGAACGATCGACACCCCCCCTCAGGGTCAAGCAGCCACAGACATGTGGCCGCGAAGCCGTGTCGCGAGCTCATGAGCCCACGACTGCACTTCGAGCTCGGTTGCGAGCCGCTCGACCCCAGACGGCGTAAGCCGCGACCTGAGACCCCCCTTCTTTGGGGTCTCCACCTCGAGAAGCCCGAGGACCTCTGCGAGATGTTTGGTCGCGGCGAGAAGCTCGCCGGTTGAAAACTCACCAAGAGCCCCGGTCGCTCTGGCGAGTTCAACGACACTTCGTCCGTGCACCGACTCTGCGCCGGGCACACCTCCGAGCCCCTGGATAACTACCAGGAGCGAGAGGTCGAACCGCGTCAGTACGTATGACATGGCGTCTCACCTCCGCTCCCAGTTGGGAGCTTTATTGGTTACATTAATATAATCAAAAAAATAAAGCGAGGTCAACTATAGGTTGAGCCAAATATGCACTCGTGATACAATACTCACGTCACTAGAGCACCAAAACACTACAGCACTGGAGTCCTATGTCCTTAGTAAAAATGCTCAAGTGCTTATGTGCTAGAGTGCTTTTAATGCTTAAATGTAAACATTATGTACAACGGCAAACTATATATCGCCTCAGACCATGGCGGTTATAATCTAAAAAAAAGGCTTATTCGCTATGGTGAAAACGAGTTAAATATAAAAATAGAAGACGTGGGCCCACTTGAACACGATCCAAATGATGATTATCCTGATTTCGTCATTCCGCTTGGAAAAAAAGTAGTTGCAGAAAAAGGACGCGGCATTGTAATATGCCGAAATGGCATAGGCGTATGTATCGCGGTAAATAAAATAAAAGGTGTAAAATGTGGGATCGGTTATAATATTGGAGCTGCAGAAAGCATGATGAAAGATGATAATACAAATGTTTTATCTCTTGCAGCCGACCATCTATCCGAAGAACACGCTATGGCTGTGATGAAGAAATGGTTGGATACGGAGTTTAGTGGGGAGGAGAGACATATTCGACGTCTGGAAAAAATAGAAAAACTAGAAAAATAGCAGTCAATTCACCTAAACAAAAATCCTAAATTCTAAATCCGAAACAAATTCAAATTTTCAAATTAATTAATGTTCTAAATATTTTGAATATTTGAATTTCTTATTTCGAATTTTTATTAGATGAATTAAATAATTAGGTGAATTTTATGATAATTATTCCTTCAATTCTTGTCCAATCAGAGGACGAATTCAAAAAACAAATCAAAGCTCTCGACAATGTTCTCGATTTGGTTCAACTTGATATTGCCGATGGAAAATTTGTACCAAACACGACATGGGCTAATCCGGAAATAGTAAAAAGGGAAACACCTATGGATATAGAGCTCCATCTCATGGTAGAAAGCCCTCTCAAAGAACTCGCGCGCTGGGGATCTGTAGACCAAGTCATACGAATTCTCGTACATTATGAATCTGTAAAAAATTTGGCAGAGATTATGCCCACTCTGCATGCCTATGGCTGGGAAATAGGTATTGTGCTTAATCCTGATACGCCAATTGATGTCCTCGAACCATATATCCATGAAATAAAGACAGTCATGTTTATGGGCGTATATCCGGGCAAACAAGGCCAAAAACTTATTCCCGAAGTATTACAAAAAATAAAACAATTCAAAACAAAACATCCACAAATATCTGTTGAATTGGATGGTGCAGTAAATGAAGAAACATTGCCTGACATCACAAAAACAAGGGTAGATGCTATCTGCCCAGGGAGCGCAATTTTTAAAAATGACAGAGAACCAAAGGATAACGTAAAAAGAATGGAGGAAATAATTAACAGGTTGACCTAATATAGGATACAAGATACAATTTCCAAACAATAAAAACTCTAAGCACTAAATCCTAAACAAATATAAATGTCTAAATTATCAATGTTTTAAACATTTGAAATTAAATAATTTGAATTTATTTCGGATTTAGAGTTTAGGATTTCGAATTTTATTTGTTTCTTGTTTCTTGATTATTAATAATCAATTATGTCAGATGAAAAAATGTTAGACCTTGTGATCATCGGCGCCGCGGCTGCAGGATCTGCTGCTGCTGTGTATGCTGCCCGGAGAAACCTCGACTTTGTGGTAGTCACAAAAGACGTTGGCGGTGAGGTCGCGCTTTCCGGAGAAGTAGAAAACTGGCCAGGTATTATTCATACTACTGGTTTTGAATTGGCAAAAAATTTCCACGAACACATGAAATCATATCACGTTGCTATAGATGAGGGGTTTAATATAGAACATATAAAAAAAGAAAGTAATTATCATGTAGTCATTGCAAAAGATTACGCTGGAGAAATGCGCACATACAAAACAAAGACAGTTATTATCGCCAGCGGCATTCACCCACGCCTATTGGGAATATCGGGAGAAGAAAAAATGCGTGGCAAAGGTGTAACATATTGTACCGTATGTGACGGCCCTTTGTATAAAGGAAAAATAACAGCGACTATCGGAGCTGGAAATTCAGCGCTTGAATCAGCTCTCATGATGGCGGGCATTGCGTCCAAAGTGTACCTCATAACAAAATACTCAGATACTAAGGAAAATAACGGCGGATTCCCCAAAGGGGAAAATATATTGATTGACAAAATAAAAGCCCTTGATAATGTCGAGATAATCTACAATGCAAGCACAAAAGAAATATTGGGCAACGAGATGGTCTCGGGAATAATATATGAAGATACAAAGTCTGGAGAAAAAAAACAACTTGAGGTGCAAGGAGTCATGGTACATATCGGCATGATACCCAACTCACAATTTGTGACGTGTGGCAAAAAAAATAAAATTGGTGAGATAGAAGTCACTACCAAATGCGAAACTGATTGTCCGGGTGTCTTTGCTGCAGGTGATGTGACCAATGTCCCGTTCAAACAAATTGCCATTGCGGCAGGACAAGGTGTTACCGCAGCTTTGAGCGCGATAGAATATATAAATAAATGGGAAGAAAAAAAATAAAATACGCCACAAAACCAAAGACGAGCTCATGCCCGTCTTTTTATTTAAGTGAACTCCACAACATCTCGAATACTTGACGCTGCATCTGGTAAATATCAGGGTCTTCTATCACCACCATTATTGGCTCTTCACTACGTTGAGTAGCTATAAGCAATTTGCCACCAAACAAATCTATGGTTGATTTAAATGATGGCTTGTCACTTGGCAATATACGAACTTGAGTATATGGATCATTCTCTGTCCGTGACTTCAGGGCACGACCAGCTGGCGTATCTGGAACAATAATATATTGTGTAATTTTCTTTTGAGCACGGTCCTTGTCATAATGTTCCATTGAACCTTGCGTTGCAATTGCAGCCTCTTCATTTTCAATAGTATACACAATATCTCTGCTTTCAAGCGTCTCATTATATAACTGCCAAAAACTTTCCTTGCCTTCATAGTATCTAATACCTGGTTTTTTATTTGCCAAATTATACATACCTATAAGCGTCTTCACATCATTCTTTACTCTCTGTTCTTCTAATTCAAAATCTTTATGCTTTTGTTCGATACTTCCAAAAATTTTATTAGGATGATTCGCTTTGTATAAAGCGTTCCTACCTTGTTTCCTATATTCGACAAAATCATACGCAAGTAAATAAGTAAAAGCCTCATAAATACTTGTACGAGATAGGCCAATATCTTTTTTTATTTGCGAAACAGTCATTTCGCCTTTTTCTACAAGCAAGACATATACTTGAGCAGCAAGAGATTCAAACCCTATAGAAACAAGTGATTCATATAAAGACTTCATATTTTGCTTATTTAAGCCATTTTTTATTATATTGGCTGTATATAATTAACACAACTTTTTGCTAATTACAGCTTAAGTATAACATATTATATCAAATTTGTAAAGTATTTAGTTAACATATTTATTTTTTTTAAAATGGCTTATCTTAGCATTTTTTATGCTTAAAAAATAAACATATACCTGATACTCTTGACATATTTATGTTTTCATGTTATACTATGCTGTTCTTTAAAGATGAAAAAGTAATTCTCCACGACGATGTGTCTCACTACTAAGTAGTTGCACACACCGTCGTGAGGAATTCATGACCCTCCGGGTATCTACCGAGTTTCTCGTAGATAGTCCACTGCCGGTTTCCTACCGCATTATCTCGTAGGAAATTCTGACGCTGGCTGTTCTACCGCGAATCTCGTAGACGCTCCGGGATGTCCACCGAGATTCTCGTGGACTTGCCGCCGGTTTCTCACCGCGAATCTCGTGAGAAAAACTGTCGCTGGCTTGTCACCGCGTTTCTCGTGGACAAATCTCCGGAGCTGGACCTAGTTTCTCGTCCAGGCTCCGGATTCCTACCGAGTCTCTCGTAGGTGTATGTCGCCGGTTTTCTACCGCGTTCTCTCGTAGAAAATCCGATGCCGGCTACCTACCGCACAATCTCGTAGGTCCTCTGGAGTTACACCGAGCTTCGTGTAACACTCCGGACTCCTACCGAGGTTCTCGTAGGAAGACACATGGGGCGGTTGCTTGATAGCGCCGCCCTTCCCCATCAAATTAAATACACTTCGACATCACCGAGGGTTTTTTATTTTAGGACATTTTGCTATACTCTGTTTATAATAAACATTTCACACATATCACTATGCTCGAATATCTGCCCAAAGTATTAGGAGCTTTCGGTCTCCTTTTTATCACCTACGGAATCTTCATAAAAGATGAAATTAAACAAGATTGGGTATTCATCATCGGCGGACTTCTGCTACTGATATACAGTATATCGCTCAGAGATCCTATATTCATCCCATTACAAATCGTATTTACACTCGCGAGCCTCTACGAAATCTGGCATATAAAAACAAAAAAATGAAAAATTTTCTCAAAAGACCGGCTATATATTATTCTTTGATAATTATTATCCTATTCTTGGGACAATTTTTGTTTATCAGTCCTATTGGTGAATTCGCCTTAAATGACGATTGGGTCCATACTGAAATCATGAAACATTGGGTCGATTCGGGGGAATTTCGCATGTCCACCTATGCCGGTCCCACATTTTATGTTCCTATTCTCTATGGCGCGGCACTTACAAAAATATTTGGATTTTCATTCTCCATCTTACGTATCTCCACACTGATCTTAGCATTAGGAACACTTTTGACTTTCAACTTCCTACTATACAAACTTAATCACAAACCTCACATCAACTTACTCATCGTCCTTGCCCTCTGGTTCAATCCAATTTTCTACAACCTCTCATTTACATTCATGACTGACATACCCGCACTCTTTTTATTTGTCGTATCACTCTATTTTTACTCCATTGCTTTTACAGAAAAAAAACCATTATACATTTTGGGGGGATCTCTTTTTTCAATTATTGGATTCTATACAAGACAAACAAATATTTTACTCATGGTAGCAGCCGGCATATATTCTCTTACACAATTAAAAAATATTCCATTAAAACATTCACTTTGGTCTTTCGGAATACCTTCTATACTATGGCTAATTATCTACATTTTTTTGGATAACAACAATCTACTTCCTCAAGGTTCCTCATACCACACTGTAGCTTCAAGTGAAATGCTCAAACACATTCTGTGGTGGATCTGGTATTCACTTATATACCTAGGATTCTTTTCCATTCCCTTCGCCATGGGATACGCATTTAAAAGAACAAAAAGCCATTTCAAAAATTGGAAACTACTTCTTACCATTTTTACCACAGTTATCATTGCTATTGTCATAAGACAAATGTTAAAAACACAATTCCCCTATGTCATGAACATCATTACCCAATATGGGCTTGGCGGAGTGGAATATACACTAAATGGCATTTTGAAGTCTATTTTCTCAAGCAAAATATGGGGCATTATTACACTTACGTGTGCTGCAAGCGGTGGATGGCTCTTATATATAATGGGAAAAAACAAACAACCAAACCAAAAAATACAAGGTCTATTCTATGTGTTTGGTTTCATATATCTTATACCTATACTTATTTTCCAAAGCTTTGACAGATACTATTTGCCTCTCTTTATAATAATGGGAATCATCATCGCACAATACCTGACATTCAAAAAAATATCTGCTCTAGTGGCGATCGCAATTCTTATAGGTTTTGCATTTTTTAGTATTAACCAAACAGCATTTTATTTGAATTGGAATAAAACACGTTGGAAGCTCGCAAATAATATACTATATGAAACAAGAATCGAGCCATACCATATTGACGCAGGTTATGAATGGAACGGTTGGCATACATATTGGTCTGCGTATGAAGCACAACAAAATGGCACACCTCACGGGGCATGGAACGGACCGTGGTGGATACGCAATATTTTTGTCAATAATACGCAGAACTATATCGTCAGCTTTTCGCCACTTGAACCATATAAAATCAAAGAAACAAAAAAGATCCCCGGCTGGAATCCTAATAACACGTTATACTTACTTGAAAAGACGGAAGAAAATTAGACTGGCAACCAAATTACATTCACACTCAAGACACTCCATACAACCACGTAACCCCAAAACAGTGCATACATCACTGTTTTGTATTTCCATTTTTCTACAATACATTGCAATGAACCAACGCTAAGTAACGCAACCAAAGGAAAAAAAACTAAAATAAAAATTGTTTTCATAGTTCCCCGATCAAGAAACGGGTATTGCCAAACATTATAAACAAGCGAAGCAAAAAAGCCTGCTGCCAAAATGCCAAGAAGTAAATCATTATTCTTGAATCTCGATCTCGCCATCTGTACCAACCACACAAATCCACCAATTACAAAAAATAATATATAAGGCAAAGAAAACCACAAAAGGATTGTTTGTTTTGCGACACTTTTTGTAGACACAGCGCGTTCATTTGAAGTTTTAAAAAATTTTCCTTGTTCATACTGGCTACTTTCGTAATTTTCAAACACATTATCATAATCTACAAAAGTACTTGCCAGAAACATTGACCAAAAAGAATTTTTGCTGCTATCCCAGATAGGATAATCCAATACATCACTATTCCAACGTACAAAAAATTTACGGGTCATATGTGTATCTTTTTCTATTTCATAACTATTTATAGTAAATGCTGTGCCATACACCTTGTATTTATGTATGAGCCACGGACTATACAATACTCCCACAACTATAAAAATAAACCCGGCTATAAGTAGTCCTCTCCAATATCTATGCGTGAGACTATATATGATAAGCCATACAATAATTGCCAAAACAACGACCCATGCTGTCAACTTAACCCATACCAAAATACTCAAACCGAGCACCAATACAAGCCAACGCTTCCAGTTCCAAAAGCTGTGTGTATGCATGCGCCAATAAAAAAACAATATAAGCCACCACAGGGTAAGCGCGTGAAAAAATAATTCATTGGTAATATAACGACTTGTAGATGATACTACATAAAGCAATCCAACGAAAATCATTACAAACAATGACACATCTTTCTTCTTGGTGACTATATAAGACAAAACCTCTGACCCCGCCACAAACCATAGCCCAATAAAAGCACTGCTAAACTGAATCATATATATGACTGCCTCGCGTGAAAAACCAAGTGTCAAAAAAGTGTTTGCTTGCAAAGCACTAATGACGTAAAATAGGGGTTCATGCCATGCGAGATAATTTTCTTCTGGAGTTGGCAATCTCCCTTCATCTATAATAGTAAAAATATAATTGACATGAGCCCCACCATCATACGCCCAATATGTCTCATAATAAAATATATTTCGTATATATATAATGCTTAATATAGCCAAAAAAATACTCATGCAAATCAAAATAGGGTCATGTAAAAACTTTTTTAGATCATATTTCATATCTCGTATTTGTTATTTCAACTCGTGTATTATACGTGAGGAAACCCTTTCTCACAACATAGAACTCTGATATACTACACACATACCTACAACCTAATACTTAATACCTAACCTACCTAAATATCTAATATATGCTTTTACAAACATTATTCCCATTTTTGCCACTCCAACTTATTGAAACACTTATCTATATCGTGGCAGCACTCGGCATAATACTCATTACGTATGGAGTATTTCTAGAGACAGAACGCAGGCAAGATCTTGTATTTCTTGTAGGAGCTCTATGTCTTTTTGACTATGCGCTCTATATTGGTAATCGCATATTTATGATTGCTATGGCTGGATTTGCACTCGCGTCACTTGTCGAATTTATAGAAATCCTTATTGGTCTTCACAAAGAAGACGGGAAACATACACTCAAAAAAATGAAACAAATTAATAAACAATAACCCTAGACCACGCCATATGTTTGATATTATCACCATTGGTGACTCAACTATTGATACATTCCTCATACTCGATGACGGAGCAAAAGGATGTACACTGACGAAAGATAAAAAACTTGTTTGTTTCAATTATGCCCAGAAAATTCCTATCAGACATACGGCGCAATCTATTGGGGGTAATGCTGCCAATGTAGCTGTTGGCATACAAAAACTAGGAAGACGATCGACTATCATAACAGAATTAGGTGATGACATAAATGGCCATACTATAAAGTATGAACTTGAACAAACTGGCGTAGATACTGCATATGTTAAATTGATAAAAAACAAAGAGACACGTTATTCTATTGTGCTCAATTATTGCAGTGAACGTACTATACTCTCGTACCATGCACCTAGAAACTACACATTACCAAGGCTTCCTCAGACAAAATGGATATATTACACATCACTTGGCAAAACATTTGAACAAATTCAAACAAAAATTGAAGCTTATCTAGTCAAAAATCCTTCTACAAAACTGGCAGTAAATCCAGGGTCATACCAACTTTCTGAAGAAGGAATACATCACATTAAAAAATTACTACCAAAAATTGATATACTCTTTGTCAACAAAGAAGAAGCTGAAAAACTCGTGGGGGGGGGAAATAATATAAAAAATCTTATCGCGAGCATTATAAAAACAGGAGTAAAACACGCTGTCATAACTGACAGTCTCAAAGGATCTTATACATTTGACCAAGGGACATATTATGCTATGACACCCTATCCCATTGTCGCAAAAGCAAAAACTGGAGCAGGTGATGCATATACGAGTGGTTTCTTGGCCGCTACTATGTATGGTAAATCCATACCAGAGGCTATGCAATGGGGCACTGCAAACGCTGGGGGGGTTATCCAAGAATTCGGAGCACAAAAAGGTCTCCTCTCAAAACAAAAACTAGAACATCTCATCACACTATATCCTCGTGTCAAACCAAAAAAAATATAAAAATGGTGGTACTAATCCGCCAATATTTTGGTATTGACTTTTTCAACATATGACCGTATAATGCGACATCTCAATTCCTATCTTTTATGATATCCCACAAAAAAAATATAATCATACTAACAGGGTCATTATTCAAATCAGTGGTACGCGCAATACATAGTTATGAAAAAAAGACAAAAACGAAATTTCGTATTTGTCTACTTCGTGACATAAAAGAAAGAAAAAATCACCAGGAAACCAAACAAAGCACCAACATAGACATTATCATCACCTGTGATACACACGACCCATCCTCTATACAAAAGTCTTTACTTCCATACAAGGACCAAATATTTTCTGTCACTACGCGTGGAGAATACCACATACCACTCCTCGCGCGTATTGTACCGCATGTGCCTTACATAAAGAATCCAACCAGTGAATCTCTCTTGTGGGCGACTGACAAACTACTCATGCGCAGACGCATAAATATTCATAACAAAAAAATAAATCCAAAATATACAGTCGTGGTAGATACATCCAAAAAAACATTGAAAAAAATAAACAAAAAAATTGGATTCCCCCTCATCGTGAAACCGACAGGACTTGCCGCGAGTCAATTTGTAAGCATATGCTTCCACAAAGAAGAACTAGAGGCCATATTAAAAAAAATGTTCAAAAAAATTCAAATAGCTGCTGACAAAAAGACGTCCCACAAGGAACAAAAAATACTCGTGGAACAATTCATGGAGGGTGACATGTACTCGGTTGATGCGTATGTGACTAGTCGTGGCAAAATTCACTTCTGTCCCATGGTACACGTCAAAACAGGAAATACTATAGGGTTTGATGACTTCTTTGGTTACCGACAAATTACTCCGACACTACTCAAAAATCAAAATATTGAAAAAGCACATGCTGTTGCTAGTGAGGCTATACATGCACTCGGATTACGCAGTACTACCGTGCATATTGAACTCATGAAAATGGAAGACCTCTGGAAAGTAATAGAGCTTAGCCCACGACTTGGTGGGTTTAGGCACAACTTATACGAATATTCATTCGGTATCAACCATACCATGAACGACATACTCATACATGCAGGTAAAAAACTAAGTATTCCACGAAAACGAAAAGGGTACACTGTAGCCATGAAATTTTTCGCAAAGAAAGAAGGACGTCTTACAAAATTGAAAGGAATTAAAAAAGCCCAAAAACTCGCATCATTCAAAACCATCAAAATAAACAAACACATTGGAGATATGTGCACCTATGCCAAAAATGGCGGAGGGAGTGTATTTAATATCATTATGTTCAACAAAGAAAGATCAAAGCTCTTGGCAGATATACGACGGCTTGAACAGATGATTGTAATTGAAACAAAAAAATAATATGAAACATATTATTCTATTCAACCCGAGTAAAAAAGTCACGCGCAATGTACACAATTTCATATACCGTTTTTGCAAAGAAACAAACATAAAACATATAAAAACGTATCCAGTATATCTTGAAGATACCATTATTATACTGGATAAAAAAAACTGTATATCACTCATACAAAACAATAAAAATGTACCTCTTACCAATAGCATTTTTTTCACGAGAATACACGGAAAATATTCCTATTTCCTATCACTCATCTACGATATAGCACATGCACGAGGGATTCAAACAGAAGATGCCATAAACAGATATCACATAAAGTCAGACAAGCCAACACAAGCGATAAAACTCTCTCAAGCAGGTCTACCCTATCCATCATCAGTAATTTGTACGCATGTATCATTTGAAAAAAATAAGAAAACTATTTATAAACACATTGCATTCCCTCTTGTTTTGAAAGCAAAAGGAGGACGAGGAAATGCCGTATGGAAAATAAACAACAAAAAAGAACTAAAAAACAAATTATACTCTATCAAAGATATAATAATTCTCCAAACATATATTCCAAATAAGGCTGACCTGCGAATCCTTGTCTATAAAAATAACATTATTGGAGCTATTGAACGAACTTCAAAAGATGGATTCTACAATAATTTGAGTAAAGGTGGATCAGCAAAACAAGTAACGCTAACAAATGAAGAGAAAAAAACAGCTAAAAAAGCTGCGAAGATTCTTGAGATAGATTTGGCCGGTGTAGACATTATACGATCGGCAAAAGGGCCTTTTATCATAGAGGTAAACAAGAGCCCTATGATAAAAGGATTTGAAGCTACCACAGGAATAGATGTAATAAAATACATCACAAACAATATAACAAAAAACCAGCGATAAGCTGGTTTTAAAAATTTTCATCTAGCTCTCCGGTCACACGCATGTGAATAATAAGGTAATCTCGTAATACCATATCGAGCTTCCGTGTCATCTCATCTACCTCGGGCAATCGTGCTTGGTCTTCTGTCCTAATTTTTCTTAACTGAATATACAAATCATTTTTTTGTCCTGCAAGTATTTGCTCCGCATACACTACATCTTTATCTTTTATCTCTCCACCTTTCCCAATTGCAACGCCCACTCTTTGCAAAATTTTCCATACTATTGCATCGTCATAAGCCAATCTTATAAATTCTTGCCTATTCCTACGCTGTGTTTCAGACAAAGAAGTGACATAGGATGAAAGGCTTTGTTCAGAATCAATCATATTACATGATACGCATACGACGATCTTCTTTTTTCCCTTTGTAATAATCATGAGATCCTCGAATTTCTTCTATACTCATCTTCGGTCCCAAAAAGATGAGACTCTGCCCAATGGCATGCGCACGGCCATGTATATCTCGAGCAAAATCTTCATGCTCTTCTTCATTGGCAAGTGCATGCAAATCTTTGATAACACTGTTTATCTCATGTATTATCTTGCCATATTCCTCTATCTTTTGAGTATATAGCTCCTGATCGTGCGTCATTGTTGCCTGTATTGCATGTTTGCGAATATCTTCTTTCAAATCTACCAAAAGTTCTACAAGTTCTCCTCGCTCGTTCTCATCAAACATCTCGTGTACAGATCCATGATACAAATCTCTAAATGATCCCCCCATCTCTTTGAACATGTGATACTTATCTCGTATCATGGGGGATGCTTTTTGGGCAAGCAATTTTTCTGCAAGTTTATCTTCATATACACGATATATATCGCCAAAAGCCTGCATATAAGGCCATATCTGCTTACCCATATCAATCATGACCTGTTCGAGCTCCAATAGAGAAACATCACTATTAGTCTGCAAAGACTTCAAATAACGCCCCATTTCTTGGATAATATCTTCGGGCACAAGTGGAGGCAGATCACGATGAATTTTTTCAAAGATAGTAATTGTGTGCTGTACAGCGGGACGACGCATATAAAAAATAACTCTAAATTAACATAAACATTTGCTCTATAAGATTAGTATATCAAACATTAATCACTACCACAAACATCAAAAATTCATAAAATTTTTCCAACGTAAATACAGCTCGCGAGTGGCGTGTAAATCACCAGCACAATACCGGGCAATCTTTTCATATTCACCATTTTTGAACATAGGTCCTACATCATGACCAGTTACACCATGCGATTTGGGGCTCTCTATGCCAAAAGCCTTGCAATAAAAATCCAAATTAAACTTGCGTGTAGCATTATAAAATGTAAGTTGCTCCAAAAGATCAACATGTGTCTCTGTGCTATAACGATAGGTCATAAGATTTCTGCTTGGCTTCACCTGAAGCATAGCAGAACGAAGCATAAGAACTGGACAGTCAAACCCACGTCCATTGAACGTAACAAATTTATTGGCATGGCTAATTGCTTTCCAAAATTTCTCCAAAATTTCTTTTTCATCGCCCGCCCAATATTTAATACCATTATCTTCCCAATCTTCGATTTTATAAGATTGTTTGTCCGCCAAAGCTTCAGCAGAAGCGGAAAAATACATCGCCCCCTTTTCGCTCTCTACACTAAGCATACCAATAGCCACAATTTGATTAGTGGGCGCCCATAATGCCATCTGATCAATTGCCTTCTCTTTGTCTTCGTCGTTCTCTGCGCCTTTGAACAAATAAAATTTCTGGGCATCATCCAGACTGGAAAAATCCATCCCGACAGTCTCAATATCAAAAATTACAGTATTCATAACAATTTTTTTATTTCATACATAGCAATACCAGCGGCAATACTCACATTCAAACTTTCCTTCCTGCCGTGCATAGGTATATGTACAACGTTATCACACAATCTCAAAATGTCTTCACTGATCCCATCCACTTCATTCCCTACTATGAGTGCAATATCCTTAATATCTTTAATATCCAATATCCCAATATCTTCACTCGTCTTGGTTTTCTCCAATCCCACAACAAACACTCCCTTTTTCTTCAAAGAATTAATCAAACGTTTCAAATCTTTCCTCTGTTCCCAGGGCACCCATGTCTCTGCGCCAAGAGACACTTTATCAATCTGTGGTTTGGGAGGACAAGAAGTATATCCAACCAAAAAAATCTTGGTAACACCAAAGGCATCAGCTGTTCTAAACATTGCCCCCACATTATGACAAGAACGAATATCAGGTAAAATGAGGCAAAACTGTCTTTTCATATCTGTATAATCTTTCTTTATCTGCCTACCCCGTACGAACGTAGTGAGTATACGGAGTGTAATCAGTGTTTACAAGCAATAGTAGTATAACAAAATGATCCGTCTTTTGAAACGGATCTTTTGAAAAATTATTCAACACTCTCAACTTCTTGAGCGCCCCCTACTTTATCTCTGACTCTATCCTTGAGAGCACGGACCTTATCAAGTGCGCGTAGTTCGGGTTTCACCTCAACGCGCTCTTCTACCTTTTCCAACATAGTGCGTGTTGTGGTATTTGATTTAATTTGTTCCTTTGCATTTTCTCGAATTTCCTGCAAACTAGATTTCCTCTCTTCCCATAATTGTTGTAATTTTTCTTTTGCTTGTTCATCACCATTTTTTACTGCATCAAGGATATCTTTTTTTTGTTCTTGAAATTGCTGAACGGTTTGAGAATGAGCTTCGACACGTTCTTTTACTTGTTGTAAATGTACACGAACTTTTTCAGGTAATTTCTCGTTATTAATAGCATTCAATAAACGTTCTCCATCTTTAAGCCCTCTTTCTCGCAATTCACGAAGCCTTTGTATTTGTTCTTCACTTAATTTATCTTGCAATTTTTCTTCGACAGTGTCCATCATTTGTTCCCGATGGATTTGGTGCAGACCGATATTTTTTAATAATCGTTGAACGCGCTCATCAGGATTTTCCAAAAACTTATCTTTATGTTCCTCGACGCGATTCATAAGCTCTTGGGATCGTTCTATCATTTTTTGCGCCTTTGCCTGGACTTCTAATTTATCAGATTTTCCAGCAATCAACTCAGCCAATTTCATCCTTTCTTCTGCATATTTGAGCCTTAATTCATCTTTTTTGATAGGATCAAGGGTCGTTACAATTTTCACACGCTCTTTTACTCCACGCAACCATAAACCAAACGCTGACGGAACTTCCGTAGGAACAATTATTTCAATTCCCTCAAGTTCCTCAGACTCAGTTGAAACAGATTCTTGAGTAGTCTGCGTAGTGCTTACTAGATCTAGGCCATCCTCCCAGGCTAAAGCTGGTGTAAAAAAACAAAGTGAAAGAACACATATACAAACTATATAGACACTTTTCGTATTGATCAACATAAATAGTATTATAAATTATCCTATAGAAACTTTTGGTACAAACAAAAAAACAGCTACTGCTATTGCAATACCTGCCACCAAATAAAAATACACAAAAGACATATCTGCCTGAACTTCTGTCTGTTTGTTTTGCATATGTGTGTTTGATTACTACTAAATGTGCTGGCTGTGATCAAACGAACCAATACAATCAATAGTAACAATACTATAATACCACAAAAAAACGCTTTTGTCAACCTTGTGCCAGATAGTACATGACCAAGCAAAGTTGAATTTTTATAAAAAGTGTCGTACAATATACATAATTCATAACACATATAACATGATTCGAATGATCTGTGTTATGTTATCTGCATCACGAGTGATAAACATATGACCATAAAAGATTACCTCACCCAATTCCTTGAACATCTCGAGATTGAAAAAAACCGCAGCCAAAAAACCGTACAAAATTACGATTTTTATTTACATAGGTTTTTGGAATGGCTCGGGGACAATACAAAACCCGATGATATTACCATGGAAAAAGTACGACAATATCGCCTGTGGCTCAACCGTCTCGTAGATGTCCACGGGGAACAACTTAAAAAAAATACTCAAAATTATCATCTTATTGCGCTACGATCATTTCTCAAATATCTGGCCAAACGTGATATAGATACTCTTGCTTCAGAAAAAATAGAACTTATGAAAATGCCCGATAGAGAGGTAAGTTTCCTTGATGGCAGTGATTTAAATAGAATGCTCGAATCTCCATTCAAAAACATAAGCACAAAAGCACTCGAACACGAAAAAACAAAAGAGAAAACTCCTCCTACATTATTGATCGCATATAGAGATAAAGCTATTCTTGAACTCTTATTTTCTACTGGTCTGCGTGTGTCAGAACTTGTCAAACTCAAAATAGAAGACGTGAATCTCAAGCGGGACGAATTCAGTATCACCGGAAAAGGAAGAAAAACCCGCGTTGTTTTCCTGTCAGAACAAGCAAAATATTGGGTAAAAAAATACCTTGATGTGCGAGGTGATGTAAATCCATACCTTTTTGTTTCTCATGACAAACGAACAGGAAACATACGAGCGCTGAAACATACGAGCGCTGAAACACAAAATGATGAACCACTCACAGCTCGTTCAGTAGAACGTATTGTACAAAAACATGCGCGCGAAGCAGGTATTACCAAACCAGTCACCCCTCACACGATGCGCCATTCATATGCAACTGACTTACTACAAAATGGGGCTGACATCCGCAGCGTGCAAGCCATGCTTGGACACTCATCCATCACTACTACGCAAATCTACACTCATATTACTGATAAAGAACTCCGCAATATACATAAAAAATTTCATGATAAAAGACGTAGTAAAGATTGACAAATAAATAAAAAAGAGCTAAAATAAGCCACGTAAAAAGTCCCGGTAGTTCAATGGATAGAATAGAAGCCTTCTAAGCTTTAGATCGAAGTTCGATTCTTCGCCGGGACACAAAATATAGAGTAGTTTCCGCCAAAGGCGGATCAGCCTCGGGCTGACAATGGATAGAATAGAAGCCTTCTAAGCTTTAGATCGAAGTTCGATTCTTCGCCGGGACACAGATGAGAACCAAATCTTGAGTCAAAATTGCTTCTTGCAACCTGCTCGACTAATTGCTATAATAAAATCGCCTAACAAAGGCGATTTTATACTTAAATATAAGAATATGGCATTAATACCCCTACTTATCATAGTAGGATTCATATTGCTCATCAGCATCCGCCAGGTAAATGAATACCAACGCGGCGTTAAATTCCAACTTGGTAAATTCGTCCGCGTGGTCAATCCTGGTTGGCGTCTCATCGTCCCTGTGTTCCAAAGTATGATAAAAGTAGATATGCGTGTAAAAGCTGTTGATGTCCCCTATCAAGAAGCTATTACCAAAGACAATATCTCAGCAAAAATAAACGCTGTTATATATTACAAGGTGAGCGATGCGTCAAAAGCAATACTTGAAGTAGAAAATTTTTGGTATGCAGTGAGTCAACTTGCTCAGACAACGATGCGTAATGTAGTAGGTGAACTTGAACTTGACGAACTCTTGGCAAATAGAGAAGCAGCCGCACAAAAAATAAAAGAGATCGTAGACAAGGCCACTGACCCATGGGGGATAAAAGTCGAAAGTGTAGAACTCAAAGATGTGACTTTGCCCGATGATATGCAACGCGTCATCGCAAAACAAGCAGAAGCTGAGCGAGAAAAACGATCAGTCATTATCAAAGCAAGTGGTGAGCTGCAAGCCGCAGAAAATATTGCCAAAGCTGCTGAGCTCTTATCACATTCTCCAGGAGCCTTACATTTACGTACACTGAGCACTATCAACGATTTAAGCTCAGACCAATCAAATACAGTGATATTTGCAATGCCTCTTGAAGTATTACGCGCATTTGAACGAATGGGTAATAAGTAGACAATCAATATTATACTAAATAAAACCTCCTTTCGGGAGGTTTTATTGACAAATAAGTTTATTTTTCCTATACTATCCTTCGTTACAAAATATAAATCTCTATAAGGAATATATTGTGGTGGCCATGGTATAAAGGTTATTACTTCGGTTTGTGGTACCGACAATACGGGTTCAATTCCCGTTGGCCACCCCAATGTATTTCTTGCAAGCAAAATCAGGGTAGTGAACCCTGATTTTAATATATATTATTTACATGCAAACATGGTTGTATAAGGACCTACCCATGACAAACCTATATGGGTGATATCTTTTTGCAACATATTTACATTATGTCCTGGTGAATTTTTCCATCCCACCCACACAACATCATATCCACTCTGGTAATTCCACGCCAAATTTTCTACACACAAATTCCTCTGCGCACGATTGAAACGATCCTCAAACCCCACATGCTCAAAAATATCTGTATCATACATATACTGGCTGTGTTCTTTTGCCAACTCATACAGCGCATCGTCATGGACCACTATCCCCAAATCATTGGCTTTCCTATATGCATTGAGTTGGTTGATAGTCTCTTGTTCCAATGTACTCAACGTATATAAGTTACTTGCAGGTGAATCAGGAATAGTATTGTCAATTTCTGGAGTTGAAGGAATACTATTGTCTATCACGACTGTATCTATATCCACTGATGGATTTTCAACAACACTTGAGTCTGGCACCGTATCTATTGTCTCACTTGAAGTACCAAGTAAATTGGCAATGATAGCGTCTTTGGTAATTGTCTGTCCTCGTTCAGGTAAACTCGTAAATATGTGTTCGTCAACCGTGCGTATATCTTGGGCAAGGATACCCAGATCTCCATCGAACTTATATATTCCTCCATTGTCAACAAAATATGTAGTATTACGTGTAGAAATTTTTAATAGTTGACCATCGTGAGGAGACGCGCTCACCAAGTCAGAACCTTTTGCATAATTAGACCAGTTATACGACGGCACATCCCGCACCAACGTGCCCCATGCAAACCCATACAGTGCTTCGAGAATGGAAGGATCTGCCACTTTTGAACGGATACCTTGAGACAAAATAACATAAATAGCGGGAGACTCTACGCGCTTCACAAGACGAGATCCTGGCCTATATGTCATGCCAGCTGGATTGGCAAGTGGATACAAATCAAGGCATGAACCCTGAATAGATTTCACGATATCCCAACTATCATGCCAAGTGAAATATACTTCGTCATTGGGATAATATTTACTCTCCAAATCCTCGGTAATAAAATATACGGCAGAACCATTTTGCGCTTTTACTACATCTCCAGGATTCAATTCTGGGCAACCCACGGCATCCACCTGTGATAATAGAGTAATGCTACTTACAAATACGAGGCTGATAAATATTATGATTTTTTTAATCATACTAAAATAATTTAAATTATATATCTTTTGAATGAGGCAGTGAATTTTTGTATGGCTTGCCAACAAGACACATTTTCATAAAATTTAAAAAATATTCGAACAGCTTCTTATTGAACATAAAACGACGAATAGAGACATGGCATGAAAGACCCATATCAAGACGTACTTTACCATACACACTCAGCTTGCGACACAAATCCATATCTTCTCCATATTGGAGATCTGTATCAAATCCCGAAGTCCTATCGTATATCTCTTTTTTGAATGTCATGTTATTGCCCATAGGACCAACCGTACCACGAGATACAATACGTGCAAAGAACCAAAATCCCCAATGAACAGGATACCTTATAATATTCTTCCACCATGGAGCATCATAATAAAACATCTGTCCTCCGACACAGACATAATTAGCATCATGTTCAAATATATCAAAAACTTTTTTGAGATAATCTGGAGGCAAATGTGTATCTGCGTCGAGATGAGTAACAAACACACCTTGTGCAATAGCCGTCCCTGAGTATCGTGCTGCACCAACCCCTTGTTTTTTTTCTTGTATGAGCTTCACTCCCGCATACCTACCCACGACATCTCTCGTATGATCAGATGAATTATTATCAATAACAATAATTTCATACAGTATATCTCCTGTCTGGCTTTGTATTGATACGATACAATCCTGTATAACAGGCTCTTCATTATACGCAGGTATAATAATAGAAAATAGTATTTTTTTGTTTTCCATACATGTATATTGTATCAAACTATGTTGAAAAACAAAACTTGGCCATCGTCTACGGCCAAGTCTCTAATACGATACATCTTAATTCCCTTTGAGCATATTTTCCAATTGTAATTGGTCTGGCACAGTATTTTGCTCAAGTGGATCAGTCTGATAAAATTGGCTTGTATCAGGGCCCACAGACACGCCCCAGTTGAAAAATCCGCCGTATGGATTTTGCTCAACCCCTTTGTACGCAATATAATACGCAAACCATGCAAGACTATATGACATGAGAACAATAAGACTCCCTAGAACCCCATAAAAAATAATCTTGCGCCCCTTTTCTATCCTGTCTTCAGCACCTCCTGATGTCATATATAGAAATCCTCCATAAAACGTATATATGACCATAAGTGTCCCTACAAGACCCAAAAATATTTTGATAATGCGGGCAACTATTACACGTATATCTGACGGATTACCCAAATTTGCTCCATCTTCACCTGCGAATGCCTGGTTCTGATTTTGCATCTGAGATACTATATTAGGCATAGTAATAGTTCCTACATTCTCATCGTCTTCTCCGTGTACAATCTGCGGGACAAAAAAAGATAATCCAAGAAATACTATACATATATATAAAAATTCTTTCATATGCCCATTAATCTATAATTGAAGATGACCCGACTCCGGTGACTTCACGCACGCGAGTGCCAATAAAATACGTAATACTGAAAGCAAGCAGTGTAACAAACAATCCTATGACTGCGCCCATCATAGTCTTGCGTGCTTTGGTGATTTTGTCTTCTTCGCCGTGAGACGTAATCAAAAGATAGCCAGAATATACAAACAAAAACGTGAATATAGTGCCTATGAGACCAAGAAACATCTGAATCGCTCGAGCTGCAATGACACGAGGGTCCTGAGCTTCCTCACCATAGCCTGCCTGTACACCACCTGCTTGCAATTGTTCTATAGCTTTATCTTTGACATCAGTAGCAAAAACAGGAGATAGACTGGTTATAATCCCTACAACACACACGAAACTAATAATAAAATACTTCATACATTATACCGTAGTACTCGCCAAAATGCGTGGCACAACAAATGCTGAGATACTATATGCGCCGAGTGTAATAATAATACCAATAATAGCAGCAGTAATCATTGATTTTGCCTTCTCTATCTGTTCATCTGCGCCACGAGCAGTCATCCAGAGATACCCTGCGTATACCATGAGCACGGTGAACAACACGCCAATGATGGACAACACGATATTCACTACTTGCCCAATATTTTTTGACAAAGAAAATTCATCAGTATTGGCAACATCATATCCAGCCGCTTTACCAGCATCAGTTACATAGCTTTCCACTCCCAAATCCACCGTAAACACATACGCGGGCACACAAAAAATACATACACAAATGAAAGAAAAAAGAAAATTTATAATACGTTTCATACAAAGACAGTTAAAATCTTTTGGTAACAAAAATAGTAATAGCGTATGCACTTACCGTGATAAAAAGTCCTATAATGGATGCATAAATAATTTTCTTTGACTTCTCTATCTGTTCATCTGCGCCACGAGCAGTCATCCAGAGGACACCGGCATACACCATAAGTACCAAAAATATGATACCTACGAGACTCAGAGCTGCATTGATAAATGAACCTGCAAGAGTACCTATATTACTACTGTTCTGAAGGCCTGTCTTTTTTACCACATCCTCAAGAGGTTTGGGATCATTTATGCCTTGTGCATAAACTTTGACCGTAGCTACAAACGAAAGACACAAAGAACTTACTAAAATATACATTGACTTTATCTTCATGCTCATAAGAAATAATTATTCTTCTATAGGTTTATTATCCCGATACCATCTAGACAAATTTTCATCGCACTTTTTTGCATCCCATCCTTCATAAAATTCCCATTTGTCATTAATAAGATCACTGGGGTTGTCTGTACCCATTAATTCACATTGTAATCTTGTTACAATACCTCTATTTGCCTTGATACCACCCGTAAGCTCTCCTGCCTGCGTGGCAGCTGCCCAATCATAGCAACAACCAAGCGGTGAATCATCCCCTGCTGTATCAGGTACATCAGCCCCCGGGGTCGTTGAATTAGCTTGCAATATATTTTGCACAAAGATGGTAAGTGCGTATGACCCGGTAATTATCACAAGTCCAATAGTCGCGGCAATAAGCGTCTTGCGCCCCTTTTCTACTTGTTCATCTTTGCCCTGTGCAGTCATCCATACGAGGCCTGCATACACCATGAGGACAAAAAATATAAGTCCTGAAATAAGCAATATACCCTTGATAACATTTCCGACAATGCTCGTCACTTCACCTTCGGTGATACCTGTCTTGCCACTCACGGTACTTAGCGCTGAGTTAGCGTCACTGAGAGTTTTTTTTGCCTCAACTGGTAAAACACATAACAAACTCCCACCTAAAAAGATGCTTACAAAAAATATCAAAAAAAACTTCTTCATAAATAAAATCATCAATCTCCTGTACATCCTGCGGCTTCCTCACAATCTGTGGATGTTCCACCATCTTCTATACATATACAGTAATCTTCTGCTTTTGTTCCTCCGGAAGCCGATGCACCAGAACAAGCTGCTGGAGCAGTACAAGTAGCAGGAGCAGTCTCTCCACAATCTGTTGGACTTGTATTCAAGTAATTTGAATGTGCCCAGCCTTCTGTACCAGAATATTTCACTTTCTGCCATTGTCCATCGCTTTCACTGAGAGATTCGACACACGTATCTTCTGGTATGTTAACCGCGCAAGGACTTGTAGTGTCTGGCGAGTGAACACACAGTACGCCATCACACGTGCCATCATCACAGCCGTGTTCAGATGTAGTTCCATACACTTTAAACATTTTGCTGGTTGACCCAGCGCTCGTGCCTCCTGCAGTAGCGCCACCGCCACCCACACTCTTGAATACGAAGTTGGTAATAGCGTATGCTGCCAAAATAATAACAATACCAATGATAGCAGCGATAATCGTATCAAGCGCTTTGCTTGCTTGTTCATCCTTGCCACGAGCAGTCATCCAGAGAATACCCCCGTATATCATAAGCAAAAAAAACAGCACTGAAATAAGTGAGAGACCAGTACCTATGACATTGCCTATGATTGTCGGCACATCTCCTTTGTTGAGACCTGCCGCCCCTGCTGTTGCACCTAGTCCATAGTCATCTGCAAGTACTTGCGTGCCAGCAAACAATATAACACCTGCAAAAAACAGGCCACTGAGAAGATAAAAAATATGTTTGTGTTTCATAGAGTATAGCGATTAATGCAATATATCATTGCCATACTGTACACCTGTAGTAGCTCGAGCCAAATTTCTCAAAACAAAATTGGAAATGGCGTATGCAGACAAGATGATAATGAGACCGATAACTGCAGCAAACAATGTCTTACGTGCCGTATCGACACTCTCTGAATTACCTCCTGCCGTCATCCAACGGAAACCAGCATAGAGAATAAGAACTGTAGCAATGATGCCAAGCAATCCCAAACTCACATTGATAATACGACTAATGACAATACGTGGATCCTGATCACTCAGCCCACTATCACGCACACACTCAAGTCCGAGTGGGTCATTGGCATCATCACAATATGCGGTCATAGTCTCGTCTCCATAAGCGAGACGAGGAATAAACAAAGAAAACAAAAAAAGACACAACAATAGAAATGTCCTGACATGTTGTTTGCGCATAGGGATAATATGAGAAGAGTAAGAGATAATATGACAGTGTCTATCAGATTATCTCTTACCCCCGCGGGGATAAGAGAATGAGATAAAGATATTAATATCTTTATCAGAAAGTTTTCTAATATTAGAAAGCGGTAGAGGCTCCTGTAACGTCTGTAGCTGTAGCAAGCTGTTTCAACACGAAACGAGCGATTGCCCAAGCTGACAAGACAATAGCAAGACCAATAATACCAGAGAAAATCCATTTGCGAGCTTCTGCAACTTTTTCATCATTGCCACCAGCAGTCATCCAACGAAAACCACCGATAAGCACGATAACAACAGACACGATACCAAGTAAACTCAAAGCAATATTGATAATACTGGTAGCGGTTGTTCTCAAGTCACGGCTGCCAAGCAAAAGTGCACTGCCTGCTGATCCATCACCTTGTTCGATAACCTTGACACCAAATGGGTCACTTCCACTTACTGCGCCTACCAACTGAGGTGACAATACAAGACCAAGCGCAAATATAAACACAATAGCGAGCACCTTTTTGTATTGTGCTAATTTATACATCAAGTACATGCGTATCACCTCCCTTCAAATGTAAGATAATTGTTACCATAACATTATTTAGACTCCGAGAGCCTTTAAAACTAAACTAATTATAGCATAACTGCTAAAAACTACAATAATTCCAATGACTGCCCATATCATTGCCTGTGTACCAGCTTTCACTCGCTCTGCATTGCCGCCAGATATGAGCCACATCACACCGCCATACACAAAGACGAGCAATGCTGCAGACCCCATGATACCCGTAAGCGCGCGGATAATATTCCCAAACACTATAGGGAGCATTTTAACCTCCCCCAAAGGATTTTTGAGAGACGTGCAGTCTGGCTCTTTGCATTCATAGCTTGTGTCTGTCTTCGCAGGTGTGTCTGCTGCCGGTGTAGCAGCAGTCGCCCCCCCTGTTGTTGCGGCCTTTGCAGCGGTACATTCCGCTTCACTTGCATAGGTAGATCCTGCACATGGTCCACCCGCACCTTTTACACAAGTCTTTTCTGGAGTGAGACACCATTCACCCTCTGCTTTTGCTTGAGGCGTGGTGAATACAAACAGACTGAAGCTCAAAGCGATAATTATCCCAATAAAAATATTTTTGTGTAACATAAAACGTAAATAATAACTCAAAATATGACTCATAACTCAGATAACATGACACATTATTAATGAGTTACGGGCTGTCAGTCATGTTATCTATGTCATGTGTTATGCGTAGTTATGTGATTCCTCTAAATGATTCCTCTACCCCAAGCGCATCAAGTACAAAATTGACAATGATATATGCGCTAAACACAATTGCAAGACCCACAACCGCAGCAACAAGTACCTGTTGTCCTTTCTTGACTCGTTCTGCATTACCAAATGAGAAAATCATGAGAAATCCGCCGTATGCAAAAAAGGCAAAAGCAAAACCAGCTACACCTGCCAATATCATGCGCGCATAATTGAGAAAGACTTCGAGCAGTTGGTTCACATCATTGCACGTACCGGAAAAAGCACAGGGGGGCAACGGGCCATTGTAACCAGGGGGAACAGCATACTTATCTTTCAAATACGCATCTACGACTGCAGAACTTTTTGATACGCACGTTTTTTGGTCAGGACTCCACCCACAATTTTCAGATTTTTTACATTCTTCTTCAGTCAAATCTTTGCATATACCTCCGTCAAATTTACTTACACATTTAAGCTTTTCTGACCAAAAACAAAGAGTATTCATATCGCAGGCATCTTTGCCTCGGTCATTTAAACTTGGGCAATCAGTATTTGCTGTATCTATATCAGTGTTGCATGCAGGCAATACTGGGAGATCAGAAGTTGCCTGTGAATCTTTGGTATATCCAGAAATAACACTACATTTTTTCGCCGCATCATTGAACGAATTACATTTTGTTGCATATTTAGTTTGGAATGCTTCTTCAGTTTCAGAAGTTCTATCAAAATCCAACTGTGCATCTTCATAATATTGACAACTTTGATCACTCCCACTTTTTGCGCCACCATGACACAAACACTTCACCATATGCA